>DATIWC010000080.1:0-11343 GCA_035519515.1 Usitatibacter sp. | reverse complement strand
GCGCGCGCGCTCCCGGTCCACGATGGCGGGCAGGCTTCCCAGCCCGTCGCGGCTGCGCGCATCCGCGCTGATCGCCACGCTCGGCTCGCCGCGCGCCATGGCGTATTCCACCAGCGCGCCGATGAGGTCGGCCGGCAGGTTGTCCACGCAGAAGTAGCCGGCGTCCTCGAGCGCCTTGAGCGCCACCGACTTGCCGGACCCCGACACGCCCGACAGCAGCACGATGTGCATCAGGGCGCTTCCCCCTCGCCCTCGGCGGCGTTCATGGCCGCCTGCTGCCGCGAGATGAGCTCGCGCGTGGAATCCATGCCGCGCGTGAGGAGGATGTGGTTGCGCACCGCGGCCTCGACGAGCACGGCGAGGTTGCGCCCCGGGGCCACCGCGAGCGTGACCGTGGGGATCTCGACGCCGAGGATCTCCTGCGTGCCCGAGCGCGTGGCGAGCCGGTCGCGCGGCTCGGCCTTGTATCCCGCGTCGGGAAGCTCCAGGTGCACGATGAGCCGCAGCACCTTGCGCGGGCGCACCGCGGTCTCGCCGAAGATCGAGCGGATGTTGAGCACGCCCAGGCCGCGCACCTCGAGGAAGTCGCGCAGCATCGGCGGGCAGCGGCCCTGGACGGTATCCGGCGCGATCTGCTGGAGCTCGACCACGTCGTCGGCGACGAGCCCGTGGCCGCGCGAGACGAGCTCGAGGGCGAGCTCGCTCTTGCCCACCGACGACTCGCCCGTGATCAGCACGCCGATCTCGAGCACGTCGAGCATCACGCCGTGCAGCGCCGTGACCTCGCCCAGCTCCTGCTGCATGTAGGGCCGCAGGATGTTGATCACGTGCTGGCTGGGTTCCGTGGAGGTGAGCAGCGCCACGCTCGACTTGTTCGCGGCCTCGGCGAGCGCGGCCGGCGCGCCGATCCCGTCGCAGACGATCACGCACACGGTCTCCCTGCCGCACAGGTGCGAGATCATCTCCTCCCGCGCGGCGCGGTCGAGGGCCGCGATGTACTCGACCTCGCGGCGGCCCAGCACCTGCGCGAGCAGCGGGTGGATGAGGTTCAGGTGCCCGATGAGCCCCACGCCGGGCTTGCGCAGCATCTCGCCGGTGAACTCGCGCACGGCGCCGGCGGTGCCCGCGGCCCACGCGAGGCCGAGGCGCTCGCGGCGCTCGTCAAACAGCCGCTGAACGCTGAGCCGGGGCATAGGGCGACCACTCGGTGATCAGCCGGTGGGCCGCCTGGATGTCCTGCGTCGTCGAGAGCGCCTCGCGCAGGCCCGCGTCGCTGAACATCTGGGCGAGCTCCGAGAGGAGCGACAAGTGGGCCTCGGTGGCGTGCTCGGGGACGAGGATGGAGAAGACCAGGCGCACCGGCATGCCGTCGGGCGATTCGAACGGGATGCCCGAAGCGGTGCGCACGAAGGCGCATGCCGGCTCCTTGAGCGACTTGATGCGCCCATGGGGGATCGCGACCCCGCAGCCCAGGCCCGTGGAGCCCAGCTTTTCGCGGTCGAACAGGCTGTCGAAGACGCGGGCGCGCGGGATCTGCCGCGAGTTCTCGAACAGCAGCCCGATCTGCTCGAACAGGCGCTTCTTGCTGCTCACGTCCATGTCGAGCACGACGTGGTTGACGGGCAGCAGCCGCGAGACGAGGTTCATGGAGGGCGCATTGTAAGCCCGCGCGCGGCCTACTGCGGCAGGCGCTTGATTCCTTCGGGGTGGCGCGGCTGGAACCGCTCCTTGTGCTTGAGGATCTGGCGGTCGAGCTTGTCCATCAGGCCGTCGATGGCCGCGTACATGTCGCCGTCGTTCGCCTTCACGTGGATGTCCTTGCCCGAGAGGTGCACGCTCGCCTCGATCTTCTGGTCGAGCTTCTCCACCGTCATGATGACGTTCACGTCGATCACGTGGTCGAAGTGCCGGTTGATCCGCGCGAGCTTGCTGACGACGTAATCGCGGATCGCGGGCGTGATGTCGACGTGGTGGCCGGTGAGGTGCAGGTTCATCAGGGACTCCCTTCTTGCGCTAGATCGACTTGCGGAGATTGGCGGGCTGGATGTGCATGGCCTCGCGGTACTTGGCCACGGTCCGGCGGGCGACCTGGATGCCTTGCTGGGCGAGGATGTCGGAGATGCGGTGGTCGGACAGGGGCTTGCGCGCGTCCTCGGCGGCCACCAGCTGCTTGATCAACGCGCGGATGGCCGTGGCGGAGCACGCGCCGCCCGTATCCGTCGAGACGTGGCTGCCGAAGAAATACTTGAGCTCGAAGATGCCGCGCGGCGTGAGCATGTACTTCTGGGTCGTCACGCGCGAGATGGTCGATTCGTGCAGGCCCACGGCCTCGGCGATCTCGCGCAGCACGAGCGGGCGCATCGCCACCTCGCCGTGCTCGAAGAAGTTCTTCTGGCGGTCCACGATCGCCTGCGTGACGCGCAGGATGGTGTCGAAGCGCTGCTGCACGTTCTTGATGAGCCAGCGCGCCTCCTGCAGCTGGCCCGCCAGGTGCTTGCCGCCGTTCTCGCGCGAGGCCTGCAGGATCTCGGCGTACATCTTGTTCACGCGAAGGCGCGGCATGGCGTCGCGGTTCAACGCCGCGCCCCAGCGGCCGCCCACCTTGCGCACCACCACGTCGGGCACCACGTAGCGCACGTCGCCCACGCCGAACGCGCGGCCGGGCTTCGGATCGAGCGAGAGGATGAGCGCGCGCACCTCGCGCAGCTCGTCCTCCGAGACGCCCAGCAGGCGCTTCAACCGGTTGAAGTCGCGCGCGGCGAGCACGTCGAGGTGCCGCGTGACGAGCGTCATCGCCGCCTGGCGGTGCGGCGTGGATTCGGGCAGCGCCTTCAGCTGCAGTTCGAGGCACTCGGCCACGTCGCGCGCGCCCACCCCCGCGGGCTCGAGGTTGTGCACGTGGCGAAGCGCGATCTGCAGGTCCTCGATCTCGATGTCGGGCATGCCGGCCAGGGCCGACTCGCGCAGCTCCTCCAGATCCTGCTTGAGGTAGCCGTCCTCGTCGAGGTGGCCGACGATGAGCGCGGCCACCTTCTTGTCGCGCTGCGTGAGGCCCGTGAGCGCGAGCTGCGCGAGCAGGTGCTCGTGCAGCGTGGGCTCCGCGGCCGCGAACTGCGTGAAGTCGTCGCGCTCGTCGTCGTCGCGGCGCGAGCCGCCGGTTCCCGAGTGCTCCTCGCCGAAGCCGTGCTCCTCGGCGAAGCTCGCGGGCTCTTCCTCGCGGCGCGGCTCCTCGCGCGCCTCGCTCTCGCGCGCGGCGGCGGCCGCCTCCGTGCCCGGCTGGGGAACGGCGATCGCCGCTTCGTCGGGAGGGCCCAGGTCCGAGCGCTCGAGGAGGGGGTTCTCCGCGAGGTAACGCTCCAATTCCTGGTTGAGCTCGACCGTGGACAGCTGCAACAGCCGGATCGACTGCTGGAGCTGCGGGGTGAGCGTGAGATGCTGCGATAGCTTGAGCTGGAGGCTGTGCTTCATTTGGCCGTATCCGGGAAAACGCACACTCCGCTAGAGGCGGAAGTTCTCCCCCAGATACACCTTTCTCACGGCCTCATTATAGATGATCTCCTGGGGCTTCCCGAACGCGAGCACGCTGCCCTGGTTGATGATGTAGGCGTGGTCGCAGATGCCGAGCGTCTCGCGCACGTTGTGGTCCGTGATGAGCACGCCGATGCCGCGTTCCTTGAGGAACCGGATGATCTGCTGGATGTCGAGCACCGCGATGGGATCCACGCCCGCGAACGGCTCGTCGAGCAGGATGAAGCGCGGGCTCGTGGCGAGCGCGCGCGCGATCTCGACGCGCCGGCGCTCGCCGCCCGAGAGCGAAAGCGCCGGGCTCGAGCGCAGGTGGCCGATGTGCAGGTCGTCGAGCAGGCCCTCCAGGCGCGGCTCGATCTCGTCGGCCTCCACGCCCTGCAGCTCCAGCACCGCCTGGATGTTCTGCGCGACCGTGAGCTTGCGGAAGATCGACGCTTCCTGCGGCAGGTACGAAAGCCCCAGGCGCGAGCGCCGGAAGATCGGCAGATGCGTGAGGTCCTGCCCGTCGAGCGTGACCGAGCCGCTGTCGATGGGAACGAGGCCCAGGATCATGTAGAAGCACGTGGTCTTGCCCGCGCCGTTGGGGCCGAGCAGGCCCACCACCTCGCCGCTTTCCACGGTGAGCGAGACGTCGGAGACCACGGTGCGCTTGCGGTAGCGCTTCATGAGCCCCTCGGCGCGCAGCACCGAGGAGCTGGGCTCGGGCCTCACCAGCGTGAGCCTTTGCGCCGCGGCGGGCTTGGCCGACATCCCTAGCGCGTCCCCGGCCCGGCGTCGGGCTTGAGCGCCACGGGCGGCGCGGCCTCCTGCGGGGCCGCCCCCGCCTTGCCCGGCGCAGCGCCCGGCTTGCCCGCCTCTTCCTTCTTCGCGGGAATGATGGTCATCTTGATGCGCGAGTTGGGCGGGGGCGCGGTGCCCGGCGGCGCGCCGGTCACCTGCGCGAGCTCGCGGTTCACGTCGTAGGAGATGAAGTTGCCCGTGATCTCGTTCTGGTTGCTCTTCACGCGCGCGTTCTCGTAGAGCTTCACGATGTCGTTCAGGTCGTCGAACTCGGCGCGCTGCGCGTAGCCCTCGACGTACTCGTCCACGTTGTCGCGCTTCTGGCGGAAGGTCACCGGCGCGCCGTAGGCCACGTAGAACTTGTGGCGCAGCGGATCCTCGCGCACCGTGACGCGGTTGGCCGTCATGCGCATGGTGCCCTGCGTGATGACCACGTTGCCCTCGAAGACGCTGGTGCGGTTGGCGTCGTCGGCGGTGAGCTTGTCGGCGTTGACGACGATCTCCTTGTCGCGGTCGGCGCGCTCGGCGTGGGCGGCGAGGGCGATCGCGGCGGCGAGGGCGAGCGCGGCGGCGCGCATCAGCGTTGCGGCTTGTAGGTCGCGCGCACCGAGTCGAGCTCGAGCGTGCGGTCCTGGTTGTTGAGGGTCCCGCCCTGCGCCACGGCGTGCGAGGAGGCGCTTTGCATCGTGAGCTCTGCGTCGGTGCTCGCGATGCCGTCGTCGGGCAGCACGGTCATGTGGTCGGTGGTGATGCGCAGCGCCTCGGTCTTCGGATCCGCGTCGCGGGTGATGACGACGTTGCCGTTCACCAGCACGCGCTCGCCTTTCTGCTCGAGCCGGCCGCGGTCCGCGGTGAGGGTCATCTTCGGCTGCTTCGGCTCGAAAGCTTCGAGACGGACATCCGAGAGGAGCGCGGAGTCGTCGTCGGGGTAATGTACCATCTTCTTCGCGGCGAGCGTGTACTGGACGTTGCCGTCCTCGGCAAGCTTCTTCGCGTTGAAGTTCTCGACGATGAGGTCGGGATCGTGGCGCATGGAGCCGTCGGCGCGCGCAACCGGGGGCTGCACGAGCTGGTTGAGCCACCACGTGAGGCCCGCGAGGAGCGCGAGGGCCGCCAGCGGCAGCCAGGTGGTGGGGCGGATCATGGGGCGCCTAGAGGGCGGCCTCGCTCTCGGCGCGGCCCTGCGCACGCAGCACGAGATCGCAGAACTCGCGTACCGCGCCCTTGCCCCCGCTCGCGCGCGTCACGTAGTGCGCGGCCGATTTCACCGCATCGCACGCATTCGCAACGGCCACCGCGAAGCCGCAGCGGCGCAGCACCGGAAGGTCGGGCAGGTCGTCGCCCATGAAGGCGCACGCGTTGGCCTCCACCCCGAGGGAGGCGATCAGCTCGTCGAACGAGCGCGCCTTGTCGCTCGAGCCCTGCACGACGTGCGCGACGTGCAGCTCGGCGGCGCGCCGCAGGACCGACTCCGAGGACCGGCCCGAGATGATCGCCGTGGCGATGCCGGCGGCCTGCAGCATCTTCACGCCGTGGCCGTCCTGGATGTTGAACGCCTTGAACGCCTCGCCCTGCGCTCCGATGAAGAGGGTGCCGTCGGTCATCACGCCGTCCACGTCGAAGATGGCGAGGCGCACGGCGCGCGCGCGCTGCATGACGGCATCCAAGGTCAGACGACCCCGGCGGCCAGCAGGTCGTTGAAGGTCACCACGCCGAGGAGCGCGCCGTCGGGCATCGTGACCACGATGCGCCCGCCGATGCGGTTGGTCTGCATGATCTGCGCGGCTTCCGCCGCGAGCTTCTCGGGCGCGATGGTGCGCGGGTTGCGCGTCATCACGTCGGCGAGGCGCACGTTGCGGATGGCGTCGTGCTTTTCCAGCGTGCGGCGCAGGTCGCCGTCTGTGAAGATCCCGAGCACCTTGTCCTGCGAGTCCACGACGACCGTCATGCCGATGCCCTTCCTCGACATCTCGAGGATCGCCTCGGGCAGCAGCGTCTCGGGCGAGTTCTTCGGCAGCTGCGGGCCCTTGCGCATGATGTCCGAGACGTGCACGAGGAGCCTTCGCCCGAGCGAGCCGCCGGGGTGGTGCAGGGCGAAGTCCTCGCTGCCGAAGCCGCGCGCATCGAGGAGGGCCAGCGCCAGCGCGTCGCCGAGCGCCAGCGTGGCCGTGGTGCTCGCCGTGGGCGCGAGGTTGAGCGGGCAGGCTTCCTTCTCGACGCCCGCGTCCAGGTGCACGTCGGCTTCCGTGGCGAGCGTCGATTGCGCGCGGCCGGTGATGGCGATCACCTTCGCGCCGCGCCGCTTGATGAGGGGAAGGATCTTCGCGATCTCGTCCGATTCGCCGGAATACGAGATCGCGACCACCACGTCGTCTTCGGTGATCATGCCGAGATCCCCGTGGCTCGCCTCGCCCGGATGCATGAAGAACGAGGGCGTGCCGGTGGAGGCGAGCGTGGAAGCGATCTTGCGGCCGATGTGGCCGGACTTGCCCATGCCCGTGACCACCACGCGCCCCCTGGTCTCGAGCATCAGCCGGTGCGCGGCGAGGAAGGGCTCGCCCAGGCGCTTCTTCAAGGCGCGCACGGCATCGGCCTCGATGTCGAGCACGTTGCGCGCGAGCTCGAGGAAGCGCTCCGCGTCGGCGACCGGGTGGGGTTGTAGTAAATTGGTCACGCGACAAAGTATAAATCCATTGACCCCAGGACGCCGCCGCGCGCCATGATGCACGACGCCCTTCCCGTCGCGTTGGTCCTGCTGGCTTCCGCGGTGGTCGTGGTGGTTGCCTTCCGCCAGCTTTCCATTCCCGCGGTCCTGGGCTACCTCATCGTGGGCGCCGGCATCGGGCCGCACGCCCTGGGCTTCGTTCCCGAGACCGAAAGCCAGCGCTACCTCGCCGAGTTCGGCGTGGTCTTCCTCATGTTCTCCGTGGGCCTGGAGTTCAGCCTGCCGCAGCTCATGGCCATGCGCCGCGCGGTGCTGGGCTTCGGCGGCGCGCAGGTGGCGGTGGTGATCGCGATCGGCGTGGCCGCCTCCGTGGCCCTGGGCCTCACGTGGCGCGAGGGCCTCATCGCGGGCGGCGTCGTGGCGATGTCCTCCACCGCGATCATCTCGAAAATGCTCGCCGAACGCCTGCAGCTGCACACCGACTACGGGCGCGCGATCATGGGCGTGCTGCTGTTCCAGGACCTCGCGGTGATCCCGCTGCTGGTGCTCATCCCGGCCCTCGCGCTCTCGAAGGAGGCGATGGCCGGCGCCATCGGGCTCGCGCTGGTGAAGGCCGCGGTGATCCTCGCCCTCGTGCTCTTCGTGGGGCAGCGTGTCATGCGGCCGCTCTTCGCGCTCGTCGCGAAGCAGAAATCCTCCGAGCTCTTCGTGCTCTTCGTGCTGCTCGTGGCGCTCGGCCTCGCGTGGGTCACGCAGCAGGCGGGGCTCTCGCTCGCGCTGGGCGCCTTCCTCGCGGGGATGCTGATCTCGGAGACCGAGTTCCGCTACCAGGTCGAGGACTACATCAAGCCGTTCCGCGACGTGCTGCTGGGCCTGTTCTTCGTGACGATCGGCATGCTGCTCGATCCGCGCGTGCTGGAGCGGCACTTCCTCGCGATCGCCGGCGTCTTCGCGGCGCTGCTCCTCGTGAAGTTCGTCGTGATCTATTGGCTCGGCCGCGCGTTCGGCTCGGGCAAGCCCGGGGCCCTGCGCCAGGCGCTCGCGTTGGCGCCCGCGGGCGAGTTCGGCTTCGTGCTGATCGCGCTCGCCGCGCGCGAGAACGCCATGGACGACGAGGCGCTTCAGGTCCTCCTCGCGGCCACGCTGCTTTCCATGCTCTCCACGCCGATCATCCTCGCCCGCATGGAGCGCATCGTGCTCTACGTGATCGAGAGCGAATGGACGCAGCGCGCCCTCGCCCTGCATTCGGTCGCCGTGAAGTCGATGTCCACCCAGGGCCACGTGATCGTGTGCGGCTACGGGCGCAGCGGCCAGGCGCTGGCGCACTTCCTCGAGCGCGAGCAGATCCCGCTCATCGCGCTCGATTCCGATCCCGAGCGCGTGCGCGAGGCGGCGGCCGCGGGCGATTCCGTCGTGTTCGGCGATGCGGCGCGGCGCGAGGTGCTGGTGGCCGCGGCGCTCTCGCGCGCGAGCGCCGTCGTGGTGAGCTTCGCCGACACCGCGAAGGCGCTCTCGATCCTCGCGCACGTGCACGCGGTGCGCCCGGAGCTGCCGGTGATCGTGCGCACCTTCGACGATAACGACGTGGGGCGGCTGAAGGCCGCGGGCGCGGCCGAGATCGTGGCCGAGGTGGTGGAGGGCTCGCTCATGCTGGCCACGCAGACCATGATGCAGCTGGGCCTGCCGCTCGCGCGCGTGCTGCGCGCGGTGCGCGCGGTGCGCACGGAACGCTATTCGTTCTCGGGCGGCTTCTTCCCCGGCGCCACCGACACCATCGGCGGGGACGAGGACCAGCCGCGCCTTCGCACCGTCGTGCTGGGCCCCGAGGCCGCCGGCGCCGGCATGATGCTCTCCAGCCTCAACCTGGATTCCATGGGCGTGCAGGTGACCGCGATCCGCCGCCAGGGCGATCGCGCGATCAATCCGTCGGCCGAGACGCGGCTTCGCGCGGGCGACGTGGTCGTGCTGCTCGGCGCCCAGGACGCGCTCGCGCGAGCGGAGATGCGCCTGCTGCAAGGCTAGGGGTCAGAGCCCTTTATCGGGAAAAAAGGGGACACAACGCGGGACTTCGGAGGCCGTCCCCGTGGCACGAAAGCTACCGGCCTGCGGAGCAAGCCCTCCAGTCCACGGCGGAACGATTCGCTTCCGACCGCCTTGCCCTGCCTCGCGCCTTTCCGGAAGGCCTCCAGCTCTTCGTCGCTCTGCGCGGCCTCGAACAGACGGGCATAGGCCCGCGCACGCTCGGCCGCTTCGCGCGCCAGGTTGAGGTATTCCGCGTGCGGCGTGATGAGGCCCGTGGGCTCGCCGGTTTTGTTCTGTCCGTAGCTGGACCATTCATACGAGCCGGGCCAACGCGCCATCCCCGCACGGACCGGATTCATTTCGATGTATCGCATGCACGCGAGAAAATAGCGGGCGGTCTCCACGATGCTCGACCTGAACCGGCCCTCGTACAGCGACCCCGTCCGCCCATGAACCTTGTTGACGCGCGCCACGTAGGCGCGCCCGAGATCCTGCATCGCGAGTGATGTCGAGTGCTCCGCATGGGGCGTGGCGAGCAGGTGTACGTGATTGGACATCAGGACGAAGGCGTGTATATCGCAATCGCGCCTTGCGCCAGCCTCGGCGAGCCGATCCAGGAAAAAGAGCCGGTCCGAATCGGAGAAGAAGATCGGCTGGCGATCGTTGCCTCGCACGATGAGGTGATGAGGCAGGCCCGCCGAAGCGGGCCGTCGTGATCTGTCCCCTTTACCTCAAGAAAAGGGCTCTGACCCTCTCTAGAACGTCATGCAGACGGTGTAGCTCGTCGCGTCGTCCACTGAGGCGGTCGCGATCGCGGCGGTGCCGGGTCCGGCCGGGGCGTCGGCGGTCACGCGCAGGGATCCCGTCGCGGTGTTGCCGTCGTCCATCTGGATGTCGAGCTGCTTGGCGAACTTGCCCAGGACGCCCTGCGAGCAGACCTGGTACGTGCCGGTCATGCCCGTGATCTGCACCTGTGCCGGGGCCGCGCTCGAGATGCCCAGCTTGCCGCCCACCGCGTTGGTCGGGATGTAGGTCGGATCCGCGACGTCCGTGGGCCCGGCCGCGAGGTTGGCCATGCGCACGTGCTGCCAGAACAGGTACGACTCGTCGGTGTTGGTCGTCGAGTTCCAGTTGCCGTCGATCACGCCGTTGCCCTGCTTGGCGGCCGGCGTCGAGGCCACCGTCGCGGCAGGCGGACCCGCCATGTGCGTGTTGGCGGCAGCGTCGTCGCCCGGCAGCGCCTTGAACTTGTCCTGGTACGCGTAGATGTACGTGGGAATCACGCGGAAGTCGTTCGCGAGGTTCTTCACCTTCGCGCTGTTGATCAGTTCCTGGCCCTTCAGGATGCCGCCCAGCAGCAGCCCGATGATGACCAGCACGATCGCGATCTCGACCAGCGTGAAGCCTGACTGTTGCCTTCTCATATTCGTTTCTCCCCCGGGGGGTCTCTTGTGGTACGCATCATAGTGCAAGACATGGGCCACATGCAATAAGCTATTGTTTTTCAGTATTATTCGGCTTACGCTGGACTTTTCCGGCCGGTCTCGCGATGCGAAACTGTCCGGCCTTCCGACAGGGGCTGCCGGCTTTCCGACGCAAATCATGGCCACCGCCTCCACGCCCCAACGCCTCGCGACCCGCATCGCCGCGCGCCGCCGCTGGGTCGTCCTCGCGATGCTG
The DNA here is from genome assembly GCA_035519515.1 of Usitatibacter sp. Classification (GTDB taxonomy): domain Bacteria; phylum Pseudomonadota; class Gammaproteobacteria; order Burkholderiales; family Usitatibacteraceae; genus Usitatibacter. The sequence continues at coordinate 668 of DATIWC010000080.1, read as the reverse complement.
CTCGCCCTGCATGCGGCGCTCTTTTCCGACGCGGGAGGCGAGTTCCAGCGCATCTGGCTGCTGGTGCACTTCGGCCTTTTCCTCCTCTGGCAGCCGTTCTACGCCGCCGAGCGCGAGCTGGAGATGTTCTCGAGCGCGATGCTGCTGGGCATCACCGCCATCACGCTCTACTTCCTCGCCGGATGGATGATCGTCGCGTGGCTGCTGGTGCTGCTGGGGATCCTCGGCGGGCGCGTGTTCACCGTGCGCGAGGCGGAGCGGCACAACAGGTTCTACCTGATCGCGTTCGGCTACGTGCTCGCGGTGATGCTGCTGCGCGCGGTCCCCGACCTCGTGCTGGGCGACCAGGAGCTGGGCCTGTCCATGGAGACCGCGCTGCGCTGGGGGCTGCCGGTGGTGCTCGTGCCGCTCGCGGTGCTGCCGCTGTCCACCGACGAGGGCGCGGCGAACGCGGTGTTCGATTTCTTCTACGCGGTGCTGGTGTTCCAGCTGGGCGTGGTGCTCGTGCTGGGCTCGGTCGCCTTCATGCGCTACACCGACGACGCGTATTTCGCGTCGGTGGCGCTCACGGTGCTGGGCTTCGGCGGCGCGCTGTTCGTGCTCGCGGTGCTGTGGAATCCGCTGCGCGGCTTCGGGGGGCTGCGCACCTACTTCTCGCGCTACCTGCT
>DATIWC010000079.1:0-69264 GCA_035519515.1 Usitatibacter sp. | reverse complement strand
CGGGCTTTCTTCTTCTTGGCTGGCTTCTTCGCCACGCGATGGTGCGGCGGCGCGGCTAATATCCGCCTCAGAGCGTCATCAAAGGGGATGCGCTCGTCCTTCTCTTGCAGCTCTTCCTTCTTGAGAGGCTTAGCCATGGTGAAGAAAACGAAGGTGGTTATCTACTCAAACGCGAAGATGGGGAAGCCCGTACTACCGTCCAAAAAGATGGCGGCGCAGATCGGACACATTATCGCAAGACACTCCTATTTGGAGTGGGTCCAATCAAACCTCGTGCACGCCATTATGCAAATCTCAATCAAGCAGGGGCGAGTCGCGGTAAAACTGTCCCGTCCCAAGCAATATCCCAATGACATTGCCGCCCTGCTGAGCTTTCACCACATCTATGTTCCAGACTCGGTTTTCCCTCTCAACAACTATGGGAGGAAGTTAGACCGCGCTGAGCGGGCGAGAAACATGTTCGCTCATTGCATCTTCGTTCGGGACCCCGAGAATCGCAAAGTGCGGATTCAACTAGTCCGCGGAACACGCGATGACATAACGGACCCCGAGGCATATCCAGTCTTCCGGGCGGTCAATCCCGAATGCCCCTACCTCACCGACCATCTTGTTACCGAGAATCGCCAGTTCGTAGAAGAAGCTATTGCCGCGACGTTTGAGCTTGGTGCGATCGTAGACAACGCGCTTCAAGCATCGAACGATAAACGGCGACAACTAGTTTTGATGGATCGTCGGCGTCATCCCACCCAAAGTACGCAGACACCCCCGCGTCCAGCATAGCGGGGGTTATCGGGTCCTCCGGCCTGTCACAGCCGGGATTTTGCCTTGGGTTTGTCAAGTATACAAGTCCGGTCAGAAGTCGGTTCGCGGGACCGGCTTGGGAATCAGGATCCGGTGGAACGTGACCAGCATCCCCGCCGTGGCTCCCCAGATGAAACGCTCGCCGTAGGGCATCGCCCAGTAGTTGCGCATGCGGCCCTTGAAGAACGCGCTTTCGTAGCGATGGTTGCCCGAATTGAGGAGGAACGCGAGCGGCACTTCGAACACGTCCGCGACTTCGTGGGGATCGGGATCGTATTTGAGCGGCGGCTCGGCCCAGCCCACCACGGGGGTCACGCGATAGCCGGTGGACGTGTGGTATTCGGGTAGCCGCCCGAGGACCTCGATGCGTTCGGGCTGGATGCCGATCTCCTCGCGCGCCTCGCGAAGGGCCGTGGACTCGGGCGATTCGTCGCCCTCTTCCGCGCGGCCGCCCGGAAAGCTGATCTGCCCCGCATGGTCGGCGAGGTGCGCCGTGCGTTGGGTGAAGACGACGGTGGGATCGGCGGGGTGGTTCACCACCAGCAGCAGCACCGCCGCGGGCGTGAAGGGCGCGCTCCTTGCCTGGTGCTGCCTTTCGAGGTCGTCGCCGGTGAGCAGCTCCTCGAGCGGCGGGCTCGAGGCCAGGCGCGAGACGATGTCCGCTCGGCTGGGCAGCGTGAAAGTGCTCTGCACGGCGATCGGGGTCATGTGCCAGTATAAGGAAGGATATGGGGGCCCGGCGATGATTCTGTACGACTACTTCCGCTCCTCCGCCGCCTACCGCGTGCGGATCGCGTTGAACCTCAAGGGCCTCGTCGCCGAGCACCGTTCCGTGCACCTTCGCAAGGGCGAGCAGCACGCGGACAAGTACCTCGGCATCAACCCGCAGGGTCTCGTGCCCACGCTCGTGGTGGGCCCCACGGTGCTCACGCAATCGCTCGCGATCATGGAGTACCTCGACGAGAAGCATCCGCTGCCGCCGCTGCTGCCCGAGGGCGCCGAGGACCGCGCGTGGGTGCGTTCCATCGCGATGACGATCGCCTGCGACATCCACCCGATCGACAACACGCGCGTGATGCAGTATCTCGAGCGCACGTTGCACCTCGATGAAGCCGGCCGCAACACCTGGTACGGGCATTGGATCCGGCTGGGCTTCGAGTCGATCGAGAAGCGCCTCGCCGAGCGCCCGGCCACGCGCTATGCGTTCGGCGATACGCCCACGCTCGCCGACATCTGCATCGTCCCGCAGGTGGCCAACGCCGGGCGCGTGAGGCTGCCGATGGAGCCGTACCCACGCATCCGGGCGGTGAACGAGGCGTGCCTGGCGCACCCGGCGTTCGATGCGGCGCGCCCGGAGAAGCAGCGCGACGCGGAGTAGGCGCAGCTGCCCGGGAACTTTCCGGGCCTCTCGAGGCAATAGGCAGTAGCGACCCCATGCCCATGCCCCCCGAAGACCCGCAACCGGAGATCGCGCTCCTCGCACGCATGAAGGCCGGCGACGAGGCCGCCTTCGTGCAGATCTACCGGCGCCATCGCGACCGCGTGTACCGCCTCGCGCTGCTCTACTCGGGATCGGCGGCCCAGGCCGCGGACATCTCGCAGGAGACCTTCATGCACCTCATCACCCGCCCCGGCCAGTTCGACCCCGCGCGCGGCGCGCTCGGCGCGTGGCTGTGCGGCGTGGCGCGCAACCTCGCGCGCAAGGGCGCGGACGGCCGCGAGGAGGCGACCGACCCGGCCGAGCTCGAGGACGGCGAATCGGGCGCGCAATCCGACCCTGACTCCCCGCTCGAGCGCCTGCTGCGCGCGGAGACAGCCGAGCAGGTGCGCCGCGCCATCACCGCCCTCGCCCCGCACTACCGCGACGTGCTGATCCTCTGCGAGCTCGCGGAGCTCTCGTACGCGGAGGCCGCCCAGCTCTGCGGCATCGACATCGGCACCGTGCGCTCGCGGCTTTCGCGCGCGCGGGCCCGGCTCGCGCAAAGCCTCGCGCCGTTCGAGCGCAGCGCAAGGCAGGTGACCTCATGACCGAACGCCTCGAACCCGGGCAGGAAACGCTGCTCGACCTGAAGCTCGATGCGCTGCGCGCGGAGCTCGCCACGCTCACGCCGCCCGCCGCGCTCGAAACCGAGCTCGTCTCGCGCTTTCGCGCCGCGCGGCCCGCGGACCGGCCGGGACTGTGGTGGATGCCGCCGCTGGCGCTTGCCGCGACCATCGCGCTGGTGGCGTGGATGATTCGCGGGCCCGTCCCGCCCAACGAGGGACTGGTTTCGCTCGCCGCGAGCGCGGATACCGATTCACCGTTCCTCGCCCTGCAGCCGCTGGACCGCATCGCGAAAGCGCGCGGCGCGACGGTGCGCACGAGCGAGTTTCCCCGCGCGCTGCTCGCCGACTGGGGCCTGCCCGTGGCGCCGGAGCGCGCCGCGGAGCCCGTGCGGGCCCAGACCCTTTACTCGGCCGACGGCGAACCGCTCGCCGTGCGGCTGCTCAACTGACGGAGACGACGATGAAACGCATCCTCCTGCCGCTCGCCGCGGCCCTCGCCCTGCCCGCCACCGCCCAGGACATGGACACGCCCGCGGCCGTGGAACGCTACGTCGAGATGGCCACGCGGGAAGCCGACCAGTGGCGCGAGTACGGCGAGCGCATGCACGAGTGGTCCGAGGAGTTCGAGGCGGAGATGCAAGGCTCGATGGCCCTCATGTTCTCGGACCGCGTGGGCAGCGCGAAGCTCGTGAAGGGCGCGCCCTATTCCGCCGAGGTGGTGACCGAGAGCAACCGGGCGCTCTCCGATGGCAACGTCATCTCGCACAAGAACGTGAACCGGGTCTATCGCGACGGCGCGGGGCGCGTGCGGCAGGAGACGTATCGCAACGGCGAGCTGCGCTCGGTGTACATCTCCGATCCGGTGGCGGGCACTTCGTATGCGCTGCTGCCCCGCAAGAAGATCGCCATCGCCACGCCGAAGCCTGCCACGCCCGCGCCGCGGGCGCCGCGCGGCGAGCACGATCACACGTCGGGCGCGTCGGTCGTTCGCGACGAGGACCGGCGCGTCGTGATCCGCGTGGACGACGACGGGCTCCCGGGCACCAAGCAGGAGGTCCGCGTGCAGGCCTTCCGCGTGGACGACGACCGCGATCCCGATTCCGCCGTGGTCACACCGCTGCCGCCCGTCCCGCCGCTGCCGCCCCTGCCTCCGGACCTCGACATCGCGCCCACGCCGATGCCGGACATGCCCGGCGTGCACAGCCTGCGCTTCGAGAGCACGGCCATGCTCGGCAAGGGCACGAAGAACGCGCTCGGCACGCGCGACTTCGACGGCGTCAAAGCCGAAGGCACGTCGACCACTTGGACCATTCCCGCCGGCAAGATCGGCAACCGCAACCCGATCAACATCACGCGCGAGGTGTGGACCTCGCCCGAGCTGCAGGTGACGGTCTATTCGCGCTACAACGACCCGCGCACCGGCGAGTCGATCTACCGCCTCGCGGCCGTGAAGCGCGCCGAGCCCGCGGCGGATCTCTTCAAGGTGCCCGCCGACTACGCGGTCAAAACGCGCCGCGCGATGCCCACGCCACCCGCGCCTCCCGCGCCGCCGCCGCCCGGCATGCCCGCGCCACCGCCGCCGCGCGGTTGAGGCGGCGCATAATCGCGGCTTCTCGACCACACGGGACGACCGATGGGCAAGGGCGACAAGCGCAGCTTCAAGGGCAAGGTCTTCAAGGGCAGCTACGGCAAGACGCGGCCGCGAAAGAAGAAGAAGGCGGCGGGCGGGAAGAAATAGCGCTCAGAAACTTGACCCCGGCTGCCTGAGGAACTCCGCTTCCTCGGGCGTCGAGGCGCGGCCCAGCGCCGCGTTGCGGTGGGGGAAGCGTCCGAAGCGGCGGATGACCGCGGCGTGGCGCTCCGCCCACTGCGTGAGGCCCTTCGTCTCCGGATAGGCCTCGAGCGAACGCATGCGATCGATGGCGAGCTCCTGGTCGGCCAGGTCCTCGCTGTGCTCGAAGGGCATGTAGATGAACTGGCGCTCGACGGGGATGAGCTTCGCCTCGTCGCCGCGCGCGATGGCCGCGCGCGCGCATTGCCTCGCGTAGGCATCCTGCGCGAACGCCCGCGCATCGCCGCGAAAGAGGTTGCGCGGGAACTGGTCCAGCACCACCACCAGCGCCACGTTGGACTCGGGATCGGCGCGCCATGCCTCCAGCTCGCGCCGCGCGGCGCTCTCCAGCAAGCCACCAAAGCGTTCGCGGATGCGCTGGTCGAAGGCCTCGTCCTTGCGGTACCACTCGGGCCGCGCCGGGCCGCGCTCGCCGGGCGGCCCGAACCAGAAGTCGAGGACCTCCTGCGGGCCCGGCAAGCCGTCAGTCCGAGGAGGCCACGGCGTCGGGCGGTGCGCGCCTCGCCGAGCGCCGCGTCGGATGGTCGCCGCCCGCGACGCGCTTCAACCGCGCGCGGGACGGATGCATCCAGATCTGCCGGAATGCGTCCTTCTTCTCCGCCCACGTGAGGCTTTCGCTCGCCAGCGCCTCCATGAAGTTCGCGAGGCGATGCGAGATCATCACCGTATAGCCGGTGATGAGGATCGTCGGGATGAACACCGCGACGAAGATGGCCGTCTTCTCCCATCCGCCGAGGTCGGCGTGCGCGAAGAGGTTCATGCCGAGGAACCCCGTCACCACCGTCCCCACCATGCCGCAGGCCGACACCACCGTGAGGCGCTGGGCGTTGTTGGAGAAGCGGCGCGTGCGGTCGGCGTCCAGGTACTCGTTGATGTCGCGGGCTTCCTCGCGGACCTCGTTGTAGATCTTGTCGGTGCGCAGCTCCCCGGACCAGCGCGTGTAGAAGTCGTCGGCCAGCACCTGGTGGGAGATCTCCGTGAACCAGTAGCGGTGGTTGAAGCGCAGGAAGAGCTCGAGCGCCTCGCGCACCGAGCGCTTGAACAGGCGCACGCTGTCGTAGTCGCCCACGCGCAGCCGCTCGACCGCGATGGAGAAGCGGTTCGAGAGGTTGAGCAGCGCACCCTTGTGGAAGTTCACGATCATGCCGATCTGGTAGAACTGGTGGCGGAAGGCCTGCACGCGCTCCTCCTCGCCGTGCTTGGTGATCATCGCGAAGGCCGGCCCGCAGATCGTGTAGCGGGTGTTCAGCTCCGGCGAGGCCGGGTCCCAGAAGCGGTCGTAGCAATACCGCTCCTCGAAGCCTTCGAGGAAATTCGAAGAGAAGGGCAGCGTGTCGGGCTCGCCCCACTTGGCCGCGAAGCAGATGCGCGCGAGGTCGCCGCGGGTGAGCTGGTTGGGGTCGTCGAAGGCGAGGTACGACATGATCGGGATGCGCTTGTTCTCGATCTGGTAGTACTGCACCTGGCCGCCGCCCAGGTAGGCCGGCACCAGCGGCTTCAGCAGGTTCTCCCAGTGCAGCGAGAGCGGCGTCTGCTTGATGTCGCGCACCAGGCCCACGTACTTGTCGCGGTCGCCGTAGTCCGAGGCGGTGAGAAGGCGCCCCTGGACGTCGCGGAACTCGACCTGCCACGAGCAATGGTGCGGCTGCTGCGCGCCGTCCCAGGAAGGCGGGTAGGGACGCCCGAACCGGTCGATGATCTCGACCGCGTCGGCGAGCGGAATGTCGCGGGCTACCACCTCGCACGTGAGGAGCGCGATGTCCACGTCGTAGAAGAAGGTGAGGCGCAGCCGCTCCACGTCGAGCTCGAGGGCGGGCGCGTCCTCCGCGAGCCGCACGATCGCCTTCGCGATGTCGGTTCGCCTGAACATGTGAAGCGACGATGGCGTCTGCGCATCGGACTCGCCGAAGCCGTAGAGGAACCGCTGCACGTACGGAAGGAAATAGACGAACTCGCGATAGCCCAGCTGGCAGGTCTCGTCGTCCACCAGGAGGTTGTCCTTCACCTCCCGCCACGGGCCAGGTCGTGCGCGCAACGCTTCCCAATGGTGGTGGTGCGGCCCGTCGCGCGAAAGCCGCCGCAGCTGCAGGGGCCACAGCAGCATGTGCCGGAACTCGCGGACGATGGTGTTCTCGCTCTTTTGCACGGCGAGCTCCCTGTTCTGGAGTGAACCTCGGCGTTGTACACCGCTTTGCGGCCCAGGGGCAATCCCCGTGAGGGCGGCACGATCCGCCGGGCGCTAGCCCGCGCCGTGCCCGTGGCGATGGTGAGCGTCCGGATAATGGACGTGGGAGTGGGTGAGCGGCCCGTGGGCATGCTCGTGGCTGTGCCGCGCGCCCGCCGGATCGGATGGGCCGTGAGCATGCCGGTGGTGCTCGTCGTGCTCGTGCTCGTGCGTGTGGACCATCGTCTCGTGCGTGTGGGTGTGCTCATGGCGCTCGGCGAGGTGCAGCCAGACCCCCGCGGCCATCAGGCAGGCGCCCGCCAGGAGGTTGGCCGTGACGGGCTCGCCCAGCAGCGCGATCGCAAGCGCCGCCCCGGCGAAGGGCGCCACCGAGAAATAGGCCCCGGTGCGCGCCGTGCCCAGGCCGCGCAGGGCGAGCACGAAGAGCGTGAGGCTCACGCCGTAGCTCGCGAAGCCGAGCGCCATCGTGGCCGCGATCACCGGCAGCGCAGGCCATTCGGCCCTCGTCACGAGGAAAGCGAGCGCCACGTTCACGCCGCCCGCCGCGAGCCCCTTGCTCATGGAGACGAACGTGGCGTCGGCGAGCGCGACTTTCCGGGTGAGGTTGTTGTCGACGGCCCAGGCGAGGCATGCGCCCAGCACCGCGAGCGACGGGGCCAGGGCGCCGAAGTCGAGGTCCCCCTGCCACGCGATGGCTGCCGCGCCGGCGACGATGAGGGCCATCCCGAGCGCGATGCGCCGGTCGAAGTTCTCGCGGAAGGCGAACCAGGCGATGAGGGCCGTGAAGACCGCTTCGGCATTGAGCAGCAGCGAGGCGCCCGCGGCGGGCATGCCGGCCAGGCCGTACATGAGCAGGATCGGTCCGACGACACCCCCGGTGGCGATGGCGGCGGCGAGCCATCCCCCTTCCGCACGGGTGAGCTTGGGGCGCGCGGAGCGCGTGGCCATTCGATACGCGAGCAGGCCCACGCCCGATCCGGCGTAAAGGAGGCCCGCCACCATCCACGGATCGGCCCGCCCCAGGATCAGTTTCGCGAGCGGCGTGCCGGCCCCGAAGAGCAGGGCCGCCCCCAGCGCGGCCAGGACGGCGCGCCTTTGGGGCCCGGACGCTACGGTCATCGGCGGCCGGGCGCCGGCGAGTGGCAGGCGCAGTGCTCGCCGTGGGCGGCAGCGACCAGCTCCCGGAGGATGCCGCAATGCGCGCGCGCGCGCGCAGTGCCGCACCGCTTGCGCAGCGCCTGAAGCTGGCGCTCGAGGGCCCGCATCGATTCGAGGCGCGCGTGCACCCGCGCGAGCTGATCGTCGATGAGGGCGTTCACGCGGGCGCAGCTCACGCCGGGCGACTGGGCGAACGCGAGCAACGTGCGGATCTCCGCGATGGGCATGTCGAGCGCGCGGCAGTGGCGGATGAACGCGAGCCGCTCGGCGTGGCCATCGCCATAGTGGCGGTAGCCGTTCGCCGACCGGCGCGGCGGCGGCAGCAAGCCCTCGCGTTCGTAGTAGCGGATCGTGGCGCCGTCGACGCCGACGCGTTGGCCCAGCTCCCCGATCTTCATGCGCTCCTCCGTGCCCGATTCGCGCATCATTATAGGCGTTGACCTTGAAGCGGCTTCAGGGTTTCCAATGGGGTCATCCCCCGGGCAGGCCGATGAGCGCGCACGACCACGACCACGAACACGACCCCGGCGGCCACGGCCATGACGATCACGGCCACGGCCACCGCGGCGGGCACCCTCACGTTCACGCGCCGCCGAGCGACAACCTCGCCTTCGGGCTCGGCACGGCGCTCAACCTCGGCTTCGTCGTCGCGGAGGTCGCCTACGGGATCAGCGCGAACTCGCTCGCCCTGCTCTCCGACGCCGGCCACAACCTCGGCGACGTCGTCGGCCTGCTGGTTGCCTGGGGGGCGCTGCGCCTTGCGAAGGCCGCGCCCACCAAGCGGCGCACGTACGGGCTGAGGCGTTCCTCGATCCTCGCGGCGCTGGTGAACGCGATCCTGCTGCTGGTGGCCGTGGGGGCGATCGCCTGGGAGGCGGTCGTGCGCTTCCACGAGCCGGAACCGATCCAGGCGAACGTCGTGATCTGGGTCGCGGCCGCGGGCATCGTGATCAACGCCGCCACCGCGCTGCTGTTCATGTCGGGGCGCAAGCGCGACCTCAATGTGCGCGGCGCCTTCATGCACATGGCGGCCGACGCCGCGATCTCGGCGGGCGTGGTGGTCGCCGGCATCGCCATCCAGGCCACCGGCTGGCAGTGGCTGGACCCGCTCACGAGCCTCGTCATCGCGGCGCTGATCGTCTGGGGAACATGGGGCCTGCTGCGCGAAGCGCTGGACCTCGCGATGGATGCCGTGCCCGAGAACATCGACATCCACGCAGTCGAAACCTACCTCGGCGCGCTGCCCGGGGTGCGCGCGGTCCACGACCTCCACGTGTGGGGCATGAGCACGACCGAGTGCGCGCTCACCGTCCACCTCGTGATGCCGCGGCCGCCCGCGGACGATGCCTTCCTCCACGGCCTCTGCGTCGAGCTGCGGGAGAAATACTCGATCTGCCACGTGACCGTGCAGGTGGAATACGGCGACATGGAGTGCCACCAGGCGCCCGCGCACACGGTCTGAACCGCAGCCGCATTTGCGTCACGCGGCCCTCCCCAGGCGCAGCGCGTTGCTCACCACCGACACTGAGCTGAAGCTCATCGCCACCGCCGCGATCATCGGCGACAGGAGCAGCCCCGTGAAGGGATAGAGCACGCCCGCGGCGATGGGAACGCCGATCGCGTTGTAGACGAGCGCGAAGGCGAGGTTCTGCTTCATGTTGGCGACGGTCGCCTCGGAGAGCCGCCTCGCGCGCAGGATCCCGCGCAGGTCGCCTTTCACGAGCGTGACCTTGCCGCTCGCCATGGCCACATCGGTGCCGGTGCCCATGGCGATGCCCACGTCGGCCTTCGCGAGCGCCGGCGCGTCGTTGATGCCGTCGCCCGCCATGGCGACGCGATGTCCCTGGGATTGCAGGCGCTCCACGAGCCGCAGCTTGTCGCGCGGCGTCACCTCGCCATGCACCTGCGCGATGCCGAGCTTCGCCGCGACCGCCTTCGCCGTGGCGAGCCCGTCGCCCGTGGCCATCACGATCTCGAGACCCGCCTCGCGCAATCCGCGGATCGCCTCCGGCGTCGATTCGCGGATCGGATCGGAAGCGGCGACGATGCCCGCCAACCGGCCATCGACTGCGAGGAACACCACGCTCGCGCCTTCGGCGCGCAGCGATTCGGCGGCCTGCAGCAGGGGCGAAGCGTCCACGCCGGACTCGATCATCATCATCGTGTTGCCGAGCGCGACGCGCTTGCCGTCCACCATCCCGCGCACGCCCTGGCCGGTGCTCGATTCGAACTCGAGCGGCTTCGCGAGCACGAGCCCGCGCCTTCGCGCCTCGGCGACGAATGCGTCGGCGAGCGGATGCTCGCTGCCCTGCTCGAGGCTCGCCGCCATGCGCACGACCTCGTCCTCGCCGGTCCCCTCGACCGCGCGCGCCGAGTGGAACGCGGGCTTGCCCAGGGTGAGCGTGCCGGTCTTGTCCACGACGAGCGTATCGACGAGCCGCAGCGCCTCGATCGCCTCCGCATCGCGGAACAGCACGCCGCTCGCGGCGGCGCGGCCCGAGGCCACCATGATCGACATCGGGGTGGCGAGCCCGAGCGCGCAGGGGCACGCGATGATGAGCACCGCGACGGCATTCACGAGCGCGTGGAGCCCGCGCGGCTCCGGCCCGAACGCGGCCCACGCAATGAACGTCGCGACCGCCACGCCCACCACGCCCAGCACGAACCAGTACGAGACGACGTCGGCCATGCGCTGCATCGGGGCGCGCGAGCGCTGCGCCTGCGCGACCATCTGCACGATCTGCGCGAGCACCGTCCCGGCGCCGACTTTCTCCGCGCGCATCACGAGGCTGCCCGTCGCGTTCATCGTCGCGCCCACGACCTTGTCGCCGGGGCCCTTCTCGACGGGGAGCGATTCGCCCGTGAGCATCGATTCATCCACGCTGGAGCGGCCCTCGAGGACCACCCCGTCCACCGGCACCTTCTCGCCCGGGCGCACGCGCAGCCGGTTGCCGGCGTGCACATGGGAGAGGTCGATGTCCTCCTCGGATCCGTCGTCGCGCACCAGGCGTGCCGTCTTCGGCGCGAGGCCCAGCAGCGCGCGGATCGCCGCCGAAGTGCGCGCGCGCGCACGCAGCTCGAGGAGTTGCCCCATCAACGTGAGGGAGATGATGACGGCGGCGGCCTCGAAATACACCGCACCGTGCCCGGAAGCCTCGTGAGGCAGCATGCCGGGAAAGAGCGTGGCGGCAACGCTGTAGAGGTACGACGCCAGCACCCCCGTGCCGATCAGCGTCCACATGTTGGGATTGCCCGTGCGGATCGACGCCGCCCAGCGCTCGAGGAAGGGCCACCCCGCCCACAGCACTACCGGGGTGGCTAGCACGAGCTGCACCGGGCCGCCGGCGAGGCCGCCCATGGCGATCACGAAGGTCGCGACGGTGAGCGGCAGCGTCCACCAGAAGCGGCGCGAGAAATCGACGAGCTCCGGGTTCTCGGCCTCTTCGAGCGAAGGCATCTCCGGCTCGAGCGCCATGCCGCACTTGGGGCACGTGCCCGGTCCCTGCTGCCGCACCTCGGGGTGCATGGGACAGGTGTAGGTAGCCTCAGGCTGGACCCCCGTCTTCACGGGGGTGGCATAGCGGGCGGGATCCGCCGAGAACTTGCGCAGGCAGTGGTCGCTGCAGAAGAACCACGTCTTGCCGTCGAACTCGAAACGGCGCGGCGAGTCGTCGGCGACGGTCATTCCGCAGATGGGATCGATGTGGGTAGCCATGCCCGAGCCTGCACCTTGCCCCGATGGCAAGGTCAAGGGTAACGAACCGCGTTGGACGCCGTCATCCATGCGTCCAATCTATGCCCGCCATGGCACGGCCCCTTGACGCGGGGCAACCCTTCCGCGCTTCAGTCAGCGGCGAGGTCGTCCAGGATCGGGCAGCCCGGCCGGTGGTCGCCGTGGCAGTGGTCGGCGAGCTTCGCGAGCGTGCGCCGCATCGCGAGGCGCTTCACGAAGCGCAGCACGTGCAGCTCGGGCTCGCCGTAGACCCGGTAACCCGACGCGGTTCGCGGGACGCGCGGGACGAGCCCGATCTCCTCGTGGTGGCGGATCATCTTGGGCGACACGCCGCTCGCGGCCGCGGCCGCGCCGATGTTGAGCTTTTCCACCGGTCGAATCTACCACCATGGCAAGGCTGCGAGGCCGCGGGGATTCGCCCGGATTGACCTCGATCAACCCGTCCCGCGAACCGTTCCCGCATAGTCGGCGCCATCGTGCCCAGGGAGACGTTCATGCAGCCGTCGGTCGCCGTCCCGGACTATCTCGAGGAGACCTACTGGTGGGCCTATGTCCACCCCAACGCGGTCAAGCTCTTCGAGCGGCAATGGCTGGTGAACGTGATCCTGTGGGGCAACTTCGCGCGGCTGCGCGACGCGGCGCTGGACGCGCTCGGCGCCTCGCTGCCGGGGCGCACCCTGCAAGTGGCCTGCGTCTACGGCGACTTCACGCGCCGCGTGGCCGAACGCCTTGCCGATGAAGCAACCCTCGACGTGGTGGACGTCCTTCCCATCCAGCTCGCCAACCTGGGCCGCAAGCTCGACGGCGACGCCCGCGTGGCGCTGCTGCAGCGCGACGCATCGCAGCTCGGGTTCGCGAACGGCACCTACGACCGCGCCGTGCTCTTCTTCCTGCTGCACGAGATGCCGCTGGAGGTGCGCCGGCGCACGCTCGCCGAAGCCATCCGCGTCGTGAAGCCCGGCGGGCGCCTCGTGATCGTGGACTACCATCGCCCCGAGAGCTGGCACCCGCTGCGCGGCGTGATGCGCTGGATCCTGCGCACCTTCGAGCCGTTCGCCATGGACCTCTGGGCGCACCCGGTCGAGGAATGGCTGCCGCCGGACGTGGGCTCCATCCGCAAGGCCACCTGCTACGGCGGCCTCTACCAGCAGCTCGTGATCGAGCGCGCGAAGGCCTAGCAGGCCATCGGCAGCGGGAAGACGGCACGCACGCGCGTGCCCTGCCCGGGCACCGAGTCGATCTCGACGCTTCCCCCGACGAGCACGGCGCGTTCGTTCATCGAGACGAGCCCGAAGTGCTTGCGCCGCTCCTGCGGGCTGATGAACTCCTCGAGGTCGAATCCGCGTCCGTTGTCCACCACGTCGAGCTCGAGGCGTCCCGAGCCCACCCGCAACATCACATGCACTTCGCTCGCCTCGGCGTGGCGCGCGGCATTGGTGAGCGCCTCCTGCCCGATGCGAAAGCACGCCGTCTGCACGTCGGGGTCGATGACCGGCGTGGTGTCGGCCTCGAGGCTCGAGCGCCATCCGGCGGCCTTCGCCTGCTGGTCGAGCGCCCATTCGAGCGCGTCGGCGAGGCCCAGGTCGTCGAGCATCGGCGGGCGCAGGCTCACCGCGAGGTTGCGGATATGCGCCACCGCCTGGTCGACGATCGCCACGCACTCCTCGAGGCGCGCGCGATGGCCGTCGTGGCCCATGGCGTCCTTCAGGCGAAGCCGGATGCCGGTGAGCGCCTGGCCGGTCTCGTCGTGCAGCTCGCGCGAGATGCGCCGGCGCTCGTCCTCCTGCGCGCTGATGAGGCGCGTCGAGAGGTCCTGCAGCCGCCCCTTGGCCGCGACGAGCTCCGCGTTGGCTGCGCGCAGGTCGCGCGTGCGCTCCGCGACGATGTCTTCGAGCGCGCGGTTGACCCGGCTCAGCTCCTCCTCGACCCCGCGGCGCTGCGCCACTTCCGCGCGCAGCTCGTCCTCCGCGCGCTTGCGTTCCGTGAGGTCGCGCGTCACCTTGCCGTAGCCCACCAGGGCGCCTGAGGCATCGCGGATCGCGGTGATCACGACGCTCGCCCAGAAGCGCGTGCCATCCTTGCGCAGCCGCCAGCCCTCCTCCTCGAAGCGGCCCTGCGCGGCGGCGACCTCGAGCTCGGCGGCGGGCTTGCCCGCCTCGACATCCGCCGCGGGATAGAAGCGCGAGAAATGCCGGCCCAGGATCTCCTCGGGCGTCCAGCCCTTGATGCGCTCGGCACCCCGGTTCCAGCTCGCGATGCGGCCCTCGGGATCCAGCAGGAGGATGGCGTAGTCCACCACGCTCTGCGTGAGGAGATGGAAGCGCTCCTCGCTGCGCCGCAGCGCTTCTTCCTGCGCGCGGCGCCGCGTCACCAGGCGATAGGCCACCGCCAGCGCGAGGATCAGCACCAGCACGAAGAGGGTGACCACGATCCTGAAACCCGACTGCACGGCCTGCTCGTCGGCGGTGCGCACGTCGAGCAGGCGCTGCTCCTCGGCTTCCAACCCGTCGAGGATCCCGCGCACTCGTGCCGTCGGCTCGTTGCGCGCGAGCGCGGCCCTCAGCTGTCCCACGCGGTCCTGCTGCCCGGGACTGTCCGCGACGAGGGTGCGGACGCGGTCGATCTCGTCCTGCAGCTCGGCGGCCGCGCCGTCGCGAAGCCCGTTGCGGGCCTCGATGAGGTCGGAACGGATCCGCGCGAGGGACTGGCGGACTTCGTAGGTGTGGTTGACCCAGGTGGTGGCGTGCGCCGAGCGGTCGGTCGCGTAGTAGCCGGCACCCCCGAGCAGCAACACCGCCAGGGTCGCCAGGAGAAACCCGGCTACGGTAATCCATTCGTGTCGTGGGCCCAGGATATTCATGGCCACTCCGGCAAGGCGCCTGATCGTTCTTGGGTGTTTCATTAATTGTAAACCCTTGCCGCGCAGCAAATTATGTCAGCCGCTTCGGGTGCAAGCTTCGGCATGGCCCGTGCCGACTTCGCCGCGCAGATCGCGTTCCTTTCCGATGCGCGAAATCATCCCTTCCACCCCTCGGCGGTGACGGTGGTCGAGACGCACCTGTCCTGGGTCTTTCTCACGGACCAGCACGCCTACAAGATGAAGAAGCCGGTCCGGCTCGACGGCCACGACCTCACGCGCATCGAGGAGCGCGAGGCGCAGTGCCGCAACGAAGTCACGTTGAACAGGCGGCTCACCGAGGGCGTATACCTCGGCGTAGTGCCCCTCACGGTGGATCCCGCGGGCGCGCTGCAGCTCGACCTCGGCGGCCGGCCCGTCGATTGGCTGGTGTGGATGCGCCGGTTGCCGCGCGAACGCATGCTCGATCGCATGATCGCGCGCCGCGACGTCGACATGGCTGCGCTCCGGGCGTGCGTCGCGATGGTGTCCCGCTTCTACGTGAACGCGCCCGCGGTCGATCTTGCGCACGGTGACTTCCGGGCGCGAATGGCGCAACGCGTGGCCGAAAATGCGGCCGTCTTGCGCCTGCCCGAAGGCGGCCTGGCGGCGGACGAAGTCGAGCGCGTCGTGCGGGGCCAGCATGGGTTCCTCGCCGCGCAGGCGCAGCTCTTCGACCGGCGCGCGAGCGCCTCGCGCATCGTCGAGGGCCACGGCGACCTGCGCCCCGAGCACCTCTGCCTCGAAGCGCCCCCGCAGGTGATCGACTGCCTCGAATTCTCGCGCGAGCTGCGCATCGTCGATCCGGCCGAGGAGCTCGGGTTCCTCGCCCTCGAGTGCGAACGGCTGGGGGCCCCGGAGCTCGACGCCGTGATCTTCGCGACGTACCGCGCGATCTCGGGTGACGACCCGGGCCAGCCGCTCGTCCACTTCTACAAGAGCGTGCATGCCTGCGTGCGGGCGAAGCTCGCCATATGGCACCTCGCCGAACCGGGCGCGCGTGGGACTGAGGAATGGACCCGCCGTGCCGCGCACTACCTGCGCCTCGCGGCGCAGCACCTCGTCGCCGCTACGGCGTCGACAGGATCCAGCGAACCAGCGCGCGGGCCTCGTCGGGAGTGACGCGCGGGGCGTTGCCCCCCATGCGGACGAAATCGGCGCGGTCTTTCCAGTGCCGGTCCGAAGGATCGGCGCCCTCGATCACGACGTGCGTGAGGGATTGCTCGGCGCCGGCCTGCGCGCGGTAGCGCGCGGCGATCTCGGCGAAGCTGGGCGCGAGCGGCGGCGCCTCGCCCTGCTCGCGCGGCACGGGCGCATCCCGGTGGCATAGCGTGCAGCCCCGGTCGACGGCCAGGCGATGCATGCGATCGCGATCTCCGTCGCGCGTGGCAGGCACGGTTTCGCGGCTCCAGGCCTGGTCCGGATCGTAGAGGCGCATGCCGCGCGCGATGGGCTGCGTGCGCGCGCCCAGGTCGCGGCTGTACACCACGCCCTCATGGCTCACGATGAACGTGCGCACGCCGCTCACGCGGTAGCGCGCCGGATAGGCGACGAGCGCGAAGCCCGCGATCATGCGGCCGTTCACGAGGAAGCTCGTGGCACCGCCCTGCGCGTGCGGTCCCTGGCCCAGGAGCACCCGGAAGAGGTAGCCGTGGTAGGCCTGCGCCTCGCCGCCTTCCTCGTCGGCCGCGGCGAGCGTGAAGCGCACGCCCAGCGGGCTCAGCGGATCCTCGCGCGTCGGCATCCAGTAGAGGCCGTCGTGGCGTCCCGGTGCGCTCGCGATGCGCTGCGCGTACACGCCGGGGCCCACGCCATCGTGGCTCGTGAGCGCGTATTCGCGCTGCGCGTCGACGAACGCGAGCGCGGCCTGCATGGCCGAGATCTCGTTGCGTCCCACGCGCCGCGCGATCACCTCGTCGCGGCCGGCGCGGGCGTCGAAATGCCAGCGCTCGCCCGAACGCACGAGGGGAAACGGAAAGCGCCAGTCGTCGGGCCCGATGAAGAGCTGCGCGCGGTTCTTGTCGGGGCGCTCGATGCGCGAGGCCTGCTCGTAGGCCGAGACGAAGCGCGCGCGGCCCACCATGTCCTCGGCGGCATCGCCGGAATCGATCACGTCGGCGCTGCCGGGCCCCAGGACCGCGCCGATCGCCGCGCGATCGCCCGAGCGCACCGCCTCGTGCAGGGCGCCGACCGCCTCTTCGGGCGATGCGAACGAACGTTGCGCGGCCGCGGCCGCGAGGCTGAAGATCAGGGCGACGATTCCGCAAGCGATCGCGACCCACACGGCAATCCAGCGCCATTTCATGGTCATTTCCCCCGTGAGTGGCCGCCGCCCGAGGGCGCGCCGGACGAGCGCGCGGGCGGCGCCGAGGAACGGCTCGACGGAGCGCTCGGCCTCGAGAGGCTTTGGTGGCCGCGTTGCGACTGGGAGCCCACGCTCTCGCGCGGCACGGGACCCAGCGGAGACGGCCCCGTGGGACGCGCCGCCGGATTGTTCGCGCGATAGGTGGGCGTTCCCTGCGAAGGATTGGGATGCACGTCGAAACCGCGGAAGTCCTGCCGGGACTGCTGGTGGCCTCGATCGGTGCCGTGATATCGATCGGCCGTTCGCGCGTCCCCATAGGGCACGCCGCCCCGATGCGGCGGACTGTGGTGCCACGGCTCGGAGCCGCCGCCGGGATGATGGACGTCCACGTGGTGGCCATGCCAGTCGACATGCGAGTGGCCGTACCAGTAGCCCCCGGCGGAAATGGCGACGAACCCGATGCCGCCCCACACGTAGTCCCACGGCCCGTAGTAGTAGCCCCAGTAGTAGGGCGGGTACTCGGGCCACCACCACGGTCCATAGGCGACGCGCGGATCGTAGGTGGGCACGTAGACGACCTCGGGCGTGGCCGGCTCGATCGCGACGAACGTGCCGTCGTCGACCACGCGCTCGTTGGCGTTTTCCTGCAGCGTCCCGGCCTCGCGCGCCTTGCGGCGCAGCCGCTGCACCGAATCCATCACGTCGGCTTCGGAGGCGAGGTAGGCGTTTCCGAGGGACTGCATCCACTCGAGCTGGCCGTTCATCATCGCGACGACCGGGCGAAACGCGGCGAGCGCTTTCACGCTGTCGTCCCACGGCTGCGCCGCGACCGCGGCGGCGAGGGCGTCGCCGGAAAGCGACGGCTGGGATTCGAGCCAGCGATGCAGCGCGATCACCTCGAGCGGGTAGGTCGAAGCCGCCAGCACGTTGGCGAGCAGCTCGTCGGGATACAGGGCGATGGGCGAGAGCATCTGGTCGAGCAGCGCCGGGTTCGCGGGCTGCGCCGGCGCGGTGGCGAGCGGGTCGAAAAAACCCTGCTGCTGCGCCGGGGCGCCCATCATGGCGGCGATTCCCGCGCACAGCAGGACTGCGCCGAGCGGCGCCCGCGTCCTTATCGCAGCCAAGGCCGTATCCAACGATTCATCATGAAACTCTGCGCCCCCGCCGCGCACCCGGCTTGACTCACATCAACGCGGCCGCACGGGGCAATCCGCCGGCCGCGCAGAGCGGCGAGCGCGGCCGGAAGGCGCGGGCGACCAGGCCGGGCGGCTCGCGCGTTCGGTCTCCACGACCACGAGGTAGCGTCCCGGCCACCGCGTCGTCTCGCGGTCCGCGCGCAGGATCCAAAGCGACTGGCCGTTGCGCACCGCGTCCTCGTAGTCCGCGTCGAGCACGCCGCGCCGGTCGAGGAACTCGTCGAAGCTCGCCGGAATCCGGATGCAGCCCTTCGAACGCGCAGCGCCCAGCCAGCGTTCGAGCTGGTCGGGGTCGGTCGCGTGCACCTGCAGGCGCATGACACCCCAGCCGTGATCGCCCCAGCCGCGCGTTGCGCCGACCCATCCGAAGTCGAACACGCGCCGCCCCGCGCGACCGTAGCCGCGGATGCCGTTCTCGTTCAGCGTTCCCTCGGCGCGGAAATCGAGGTTGTCCAGCGTGTGCGCGTACACGCCGGTGGGCGTCGCGAAGTGCTCGTACTCGCCGGCAAGCCCCGTGGACACGGGCACCGCGCCCGTGAACCGCCAGTCGCCGCCCGGCGTGAGCCGGTAGAGGAATCCCGCCTGCACCTTCGGGTTGCGGTCGATGACGACCGCATGCTGCGGAGCGGGTTCCTCGATACGCGCGTCCCGGAGCGCTTGCGCCAACAGCTGCGCATAGCGCGCCTGCTCGTCGTCGGGGACGGCGAGCCGCATGTCCACCTCGCACGCGAAATCCACGGCCAGATCGCCATCCATCGTGCGCAAGCCGTGCGGCGCGGGCGTAGCCGTTCCTGCTGCATGCGCCAGGGCCGCGAGGAATGCGACGGAAAAGGCCAATGCCGTGCGTGACATCGCGCCCGTCACGCCGGCATGAGATCTTCGATGGAGCCGCCGGCGTGCAGGCGTGCGATCGCCTCGCCGATGAGCGGGGCTACGGAGACGCGCTCGATCCGCGAGATGAGCGCGGGGTCGGCGAGCCGCATCGTGCCGACGGTGTCCGTGACGACGAGGCGCTCGATCCGGCTGGGCCCCAGCACGGCGTCGGCCTCGCCGGAGAACACGCCGTGCGTCGCGGCGCCGAAGACGCGCGACGCGCCGTGGGAGGCGCACGCGGCCGCGGCGCGTTCGATCGTTCGCCCGGCACTCACGAGGTCGTCCACGACGATCGCGGTCGTTGCGCGCACGTCCCCAACGAGCTCGCCGCCGCGAATCTCCCCTTCGCTGCGGTATTTCTCGACGAAGGCCGAGCCCACCGCGCGGCCCAGGCGCCTGGCGAGCAGCGTCCGGAACCGGTCGGCCCGCTTGATGCCGCCCGCGTCCGGCGACACCACGGTCACCGCCGAGGCGCCCACCAGCGGCACGAAGTGGTCGGCGAGCACGCCGGCCGCCGAGAGGTTGTCGGCGCGGCAGCGGAACGCGTTCTCGAACGCCGCGACGTTGTGCACGTCGATCGTGAGCAGCGCGTCGCAGCCCACGGACTCGAAGAAGCGCGCGACGTAGCGCGTCGCGACCGGGTCGCGGCTCTTGGATCGCTGGTCCTTCCTCGCGTAGGCGAGGTAGGGCACCACCGCCGTCACCCGCGCGGCGCCCGCGTCGCGCAGCGAACCGAGGAAGAAAAGCATCCGGACCAGCTTGTCGTTGGGGCTTTGCGAGGCGTCGCCGTGCAGGGAATGGATCACGTAGACGTCGTCGCCTCGCACGTTCACGAGCGCGCGCGCCTTGTGCTCGCCGTCCTCGAACTCGCGCTCCTCGTGGGCCGAGAGCGTGCTGCCGAGGCGGGCGGCCGTGCGCGTGGCGAAATCGGCGCTCGCGCCGAGCGCGAAAAGCTTGAGATTCCCGGACATGAATGGAATGTGACATCGCCATGCGCCTGCCGGTTGATGCGGGTCAACACGGCTGGCGATGGCCTCTTCATGCTGGTGTCTCGACCCGAGGAGGTGGACCATGAGCACCGTATCCAAGCTCGCCCTGCATTTCGTCGGCGGCCTCAAGGCCGACCGCGTGAAGGGGCGCGCCTCGGCCCCGTCGATCGTGCTGCCCCCACCCGAGACGCAGGGGGGCATGCCGCTGATGGAGGCGATCGCCAAGCGCCGCTCCATGCGCGAATTCTCGCCTCGCGAGCTGCCGCAGCAGGAGCTCTCGAACCTGCTGTGGGCGGCGTTCGGCGTGAGCCGCCGGGAAGAAGGCGGCCGGACGGCGCCCACGGCGCGCGATGCCCAGGAGATCGACATCTACGTCGCCATGCCGGGCGGCCTCTACATCTACGCGCCGCACGCGCACGCGCTCTCGCGCGTTGCCGCCGTGGACGCGCGCAAGGTGACCGGCTTCCAGGACTTCGTGGACAAGGCGCCGATCGATCTCGTCTACGTGGCGGACTATGCGCACGTGAGCCGGATGGCGGGCGATTCGGCGCATGAATTCTCCGCCGTGGCCGCCGGCGCCATCTGCGAGAACGTGTACCTCTACTGCGCGTCGGCCGGGCTCGCGACCGTCGTGCGAGGCTGGTTCGACCGCGAATCGCTCGGCAAGGCGCTCGAGCTCACCGACCAGGAACGCGTGGTCATCGCCCAGACGGTGGGGTACCCGCTCGACTAGGAGCCGCTACACCGGCGCGCTGCGGCCCCACTCGTCCTCGAAGGCATCCATGAACGCGACGAGGCGATCGGCAGCCAGGCCGTCGATTCCCGCCGCGATCGCGCGCCCGCCGCCGCCGAAACGGCCGCACAGGTCGCAGGCGCGCGCCTTGCCCGAACGCGGCGACCTCACGCTCACCGTGTAGCCGCCGGCGGGATCCGGCGCAAGCACGGCGTGGGCGCGCTCGGGCTCCTCGTGTGCGAGGTGGTTGGCGAACGTTCCGCTCACGCGGCGCGCCCAGGCCGCGTCCGGCAGCACCCACGCGTCGGCCCCCACGCTCTCCCGCACCGGATGCGTGGCGAGGGCGCGCGCGAGGTCCGCCTGCCTTTCCTCGCGAAGCTTCAGCACGAGCGGCTCGCGAACCGCGAAGTCGAAGGGGTCGGCGTGGCCGCGGACCAGGCGATAGAGCTCCGCCGGCGCGATCATCACATCGGACTCGCTATCGCCGTAGGCGTTGTAGTTCAGGTCCTCGCCCAGCTCGCGCAGGATGGCGACGCGCTTCGCGTCGAGCCCCAGCGAGCGCGCGAGCCCGATCGCGGTCCCGGACTGGTTGTCGCCGAAGGCGCCCACGACGGCCCAGGGACGGAAACGGCCGTGCAGGAAACGGTCCACGATCACGCTCGTGCACGTCCCCGGCTCCGTGTCGATCACGGCGGTGAGGCCTTCGTGGGGGGGAATGGGCGCCGCTTCGTGGTGGTCGAAGTACTGCACCGAGACGCCGCGCGCGAGCAGGCGCAGCAACGCAGCGCGGTTGCGATCGAGGGAGAGGTCGAGGACCGTCACCGTATCGCCCGCCGCCGCATCGACCGAATCCAGCAGCGCGATGTCGCGCTTGAGCCCGGTGACGAGGGTCGCGTCGGCCGGGCGCTCGAGGCGCAGCTGGTGCAATGCACAGATTCCGTCGGCGTCGCCGTTGAAGACGTCGAAATGTCGCATGGTCGGGGCCTTTCGGGCACCGTATTCCGCGCACGCGCCGCATGCGTTGACCCCCGTCAACCCGAGCGCAACCCTTTCGTTTGACGCGCGTCAAGCCGTGCGCGGCAAGAAGGGGGAGAACTCTTCCATGGCGCCAGCCCAACTCCTCCAGATCGAAGCCGGCGGGGTCGCGCTCGAGGGCGCGCTGGAGATCCCGCCCGGCGCCCGGGGCCTCGTCGTCTTCGCCCACGGCAGCGGCTCGGGCCGGCTGAGCCCGCGCAACCGGTTCGTTGCCCGCGCGCTGCAGCACGACGCCATTGCCACCCTGCTTCTCGACCTGCTTACCCCCATCGAGGATCTCGACGCGCGAAGCCGCTTCGACACCGCGCTGCTTTCCGAGCGGCTCGACGCCGCGGTGCGCTGGGCGCGCGCGCGTCCTGAATCGTCTTCGCTCCCCGTCGCGCTCTTCGGCGCGAGCACCGGCGCGGCGGCGGCCCTGCGCGTTGCGGCGGCCGACCGGGGCATCGCGTCGGTGGTTTCGCGCGGTGGACGGCCCGACCTCGCCGGCGTGCGTGCGCTCGCCCACGTGCGTGCGCCCACGCTTCTCGTCGTCGGGGGCCTCGATGCGGCCGTGATCGAGCTCAATCGCGAAGCGCTCGAACGCATGAAGTGCGAACGCGAGCTGCAGATCGTGCCGGGCGCCACGCACCTGTTCGAGGAGCCGGGCGCGCTCGAAGCGGTCGCGGCCCTCGCCTCGCGCTGGTTCGCCGCCCACTTCCCGCCGCGCATGAAGGCCGCCTGAGATCCACCGCGTTCGCAACGACCCTTGATTCAGATCAGGGGCATGACGTAACGCGTACCCACACTGGGTCTCGACTTCTCCCGAGGGAGGATTTCATGCAACGATCCATCGCACTCGCAGTGGCCGCGCTCGTCGCGGCCGCATTGCTTCCGGCCTCGTCCCGCGCGCAGGGCCAGCCCATCGAGGAGGAGCTCAACCTCATCACGCCGGTGGCCAAGACGCTCACCGATCCCGCGCTCGCCGACTTCGCGCGCTATGCGAAGGAGCGCTGGAACATCACCGTGAAGGCGAACGCGCTCGCCGCCGGCACGCCCGTCGCGTACGGGCAGATCCTCGAGTGGAAGGGACGCCCCAATGCCGACATCTTCTGGGGCGGCGAGAGCGCGCTCTACGACAAGCTCGCCGAGCAGGGCCTGCTCGCGAAGCTCGACCTCGCGCCCGGCGTGCTGGAGGCGATCCCCGCCAGCATCGGCAAGCCCAAGCCCATCGCGCTGCGCGACCCGAAAGGCTACTGGACAGGCACCGTGCTCGAGCCCTACGGGCTCGTGTACCACCCGCGGCTGTACCAGCGCCTGGGCCTGCCGCCGCCGAAGGACTGGGACGACCTCCTGAACCCGAAGCTCAAGGGCAACGTGGCGCAATGCGCGCCCACGCGCTCCTCGAGCAGCCATGCCACCTACGAGGTCGTCCTGCAGCGCGACGGCGACGAGAAGGGCTGGGAATTCCTGCGCCACCTGGGCGGCAACACCGGCATCTTCACGGCGCGCAGCCGCGACGTGCCGTCGGTCGTCGCGAAGGGAGAGTTCGCCGCCGGCTTCGCCGTGCCGAGCTACATGGCCTTCGAGGACCGGCTCGCGGGCTTCGACCTCATGTACGTCGCGCCGAAGACCGCCTGGATCACGCCGGAGCCGATGGCGATCCTCGCCGGCGCCGCGCACCCGAAGGCCGCGCGCGCGTTCGTCGAGTACATGCTCTCCGAACGCGGCCAGAAAGTGGCGATGGAGCGCGGCGTCTTCCCGATCACGCCGAAGCTGCGCGTGCAGGGCGCGCCCGGCTCGACCGCCGAGAAGGCCGTGGAATTCACCGGCGGCATCCGCTCGTATTTCGACGTCGAGGTGAACAACATCTACGACGACGACGTCGCCCAGAAGCGCTACGAGGCGGTGAACGACAAGTTCCGCAAGGAGATCGAGTCGGCCGCCGAAGAGCTCAAGAAGAAGTACTGAACCCGTGCGCATCGCGATCAGGGACCTCTCCAAGCGGTTCGGCTCCCTGGTCGTGGTGGAGCGCGCCTCCTTCGACATCGCCGAGGGCGAGCTCTTCACCCTGCTCGGCCCTTCCGGCTGCGGCAAGACCACGCTGCTTCGCCTCATCGCGGGCTTCAATGCGCCGGACGCGGGCGAGGTCCGCTTCGACGACCGGGCGGTGAACGACGTTCCGCCGCACCAGCGCGGAATCGGCATGGTCTTCCAGAACTACGCGCTCTGGCCGCACATGACGGTGAGCGACAACATCGCCTACGGGCTGCGGCTGCGCAAGGTCCCGTCCGCCGAAGTCTCCTCGCGCGTGGCCGGGATGCTCGATTCGGTGCGCCTCGCCGGCCTCGGGGAGCGCTATCCGGGCCAGCTCTCGGGCGGACAGCAGCAGCGCGTGGCGCTCGCGCGCGCGTTGGTGCTCAACCCGAAGATCCTGCTGCTGGACGAGCCGCTGTCCAACCTGGACGCGAAGGTGCGCGTGCAGGTGCGCGCCGAGATCCGCAAGCTGCAGAAGTCCCTCGGCATCACCACCGTCTACGTGACCCACGACCAGGAGGAGGCGCTCACGCTCTCGGACCGGATCGCGGTGTTCAACCAGGGACGCGTCTTCCAGGTGGGCACGCCCCGCGAGCTCTACCAGCGTCCGGACAGCCGGTTCGTCGCCGACTTCATCGGCGTGAACAACATCGTCGAGGCGAAGGTCCGCTCCGTCGACGCGGCTGCCGGCCGCGCGGTCGTGGAGACGTCGCTCGGGGCGCTCGGCGCCGTCTCCACGGGCAACCTGGGCGCCGGCGACAAGTGCCTCGTCTGCGTGCGGCCCGAGAACGTGGACCTCGAGGGCGTGGTCGCCGGCGAGAACGCCGTCAGCGGTCGCATCGCGTTCTCCGCCTACCTGGGAAACACGCTGCGCTACGACGTCGAATGCGCCGCCGGCGTCGTCCTCAAGGCCGACGACCGCGACCCCTGGCACCACGAGGCGCGCGCCGTCGGCTCGCGGATCGAGCTGTCCTTCCCGGTCGGCGCCACGCTCGCCATTCCCGCATGAAGCCGCCGCGCGCGACGCTCGCCACCGCGGGGTTCGCCCTGATCTGGGCGTTCCTGATCGTCTTCGTCTTCTACCCGCTCACCCGCATCTTCTACGACGCATTCACCAACGAGGCGGGCGCGTTCACCGCGGCCAACTTCGTCGACTTCTTCACCGACAAGTACTACCTGCGCTCGCTCTGGAAGTCGCTGGCGCTGGGGCTTGCCGCGGTCGCGACCACGTCGATCGTCGGCGTGACGGTCGCCGTCCTGCTGGTGCGCTACGACTTTCCCTTCCGCAACGGGTTCTCGTTCCTCACGATGCTGCCGATGATCCTGCCCCCGCTCGTGGGCGTGCTGGGATTCGTCTTCATCCTGGGCCGCGCGGGAACCGTGAACGTGATCCTGCAGGACTGGTTCGGCCTCGCGCACCCGGTCAACTTCATGTATGGCGTCCAGGGCGTGCTCCTCGTGGAGACGGTCCACCTCTTCCCGATGATGACGCTGTCCATCCTCGACGCGCTCGCGCGCGTCGACCCCCGCCTCGAGGAAGCCGCCGAGGGCATGGGCGCGCCGGGCTGGAAGCGCATGCGCGACATCACGCTGCCGCTCACCACGCCCGGCTTCGTCTCGGGCGCGCTGCTGGTGTTCATCTGGACGTTCGCCGACTTCATCACGCCGCTGGTGCTCGGGGTGCAGGACCTCCTCGCCCCGCAGGCCTACCTCAACATCGTGCAGTTCGTGGACCGGCGCATCTTCCGCATGGGCATCGTGATCTCGGCCCTCCTCGTGCTGCTCGCCGTCGTCTTCGTGCTCGCCGCGCGCCAGTACGTCGCGATCAAGGATTACAGCTCGCTTTCGTACTCGAAGGTGGAGCGCAGGCGGCTCACGCCGCTGCGGCGCTGGCTCGCGGTGGCCTTCCTCTCCGCGCTGATGCTGGTCGCGCTCATCCCGCAGGTGGGCGTGCTGCTGGCGGCCGTCGGGCGCGGCTGGTCGCTCACGCCGTTCCCGACCGAGTACACGTGGGAATTCTTCCGGCAGGTGAGCATCGAGACGCCGAAGTTCATCGTGAACTCCTTCCTGTACTGCGCGATCGCTGTCGCGATGTGCCTCGCGATCGGCGTGCCGATGGCGTGGATCATGGGGCGCACGCGGGCCCCCGGCCGCGGCGCCATGGACGCGCTCACCACGCTGATGCTCGCGATCCCCGGCACGGCGGTGGGCATCGCCTTCGTGCGCGCCTTCAACTTCCCGCTGCCCGGATTCGGCATCGCGCTCACCGCGTCGTGGTTCGTCCTGCCCCTGGTGCTCGCGGTGCGCCGGCTGCCCTATACCGTGCGCGGCAGCCATTCGTCCCTCCTGCTCGTGCACCCCTCGATGGAGGAGGCGGCCGAGAACGTGGGCGCCTCCAGGCTGCGCACGTTCCGCGACATCACGGTCCCGCTGGTGTGGAAGGGCATCTTCGTGGGCGCGCTCTTCTCCTTCATCACGTCGATCCAGGAGGCGTCCTCCACGATCTTCCTCACCACCGGCGGGCACGAGATGATGCCTTTCGGCATCTTCACCTTCTACATCGCCGGCTCGCAGAGCCAGGCCGCGGCGCTCGGCGTGATCCTCATCTTCGTGTGCGCGGCGTGCCTTTACGCCGTCAACCGCATCGCGGGCACGCGCGTGGGCGGGCTCTTCGGCTGATTCGCGGCTTGACGGGCGTCAAGGGGCCCCGGGGGGATCGGAATACGCTCGGCCCATGTACAAGCACATCCTCGCGCCCACCGACGGCAGCGCCCTCTCGGCCAATGCCGTGCGAACCGCCGCCGCCCTCGCCAGGTCGCTCGGCGCCCGTCTCACGCTCCTCAACGTGCGGCCCCCGTACCTGCCCACTTATCCGGACTGGACCGGGCTTGCGCCGGTGATGGACGACGCCGACTTCCAGGCCGCGGCGCAGCGCGATTCCGACGAAAAGCTCGCGGCGGCCGCGCAAGTCGCCGGCGCCGAGGGCATCGTGCCCGCGTGCGCATCCGTCCCGGCCGAAACCCCGTGGCGCGCCGTCATCGACAAGGCCCGCGAGCTGGGCTGCGACCTCATCGTGATGGCCTCCCATGGCCGGACCGGGGTGGACGCCCTCCTGCTCGGCAGCGAGACCACCAAGGTCCTCACGCATTCGTCGATCCCGGTGCTGGTCACGCGCTAGGAACCCCTCGCGCACGCGCGCGGCTTGACTCCCGTCAAGTAGGGGCCCTGCCGGCGGGCTACGCTGGTTGCATACGGTTGCCGCGCGTTCGCGCGGCCCGCGTTCAGTCGGAGGTTTCCATGGCAAACATCACCCGCTTCGACCCTTTCAAGGAACTCGCCCGCATCGACCCGTTCGGCGAAGGCTGGCCGCGCCTCATGCGCCGCTGGCTGCCCGAGACCGCGGCGGAGCCCACCATCAGGATCGACGTCACCGAGGACGACAAGGCCTTCCACGTGAAGGCCGAGATGCCCGGGGTGAAGAAGGAAGACATCGAGATCCAGGTGGACGGCAACGAGGTTTCGCTCTGCGCGCAGGTCAAGCGCGAGACCGAGGAGAAGAAAGGCGAGACCGTCGTCCACAGCGAGCGCTTTTACGGCCGGCAATATCGCAGCTTCACGCTCGGCAAGAACATCGACCGCGCGAAGGCCGAGGCGAAATTCGCCGACGGCGTGCTCGACCTCACGCTGCCGAAGGCGGATGCGCCCCGGGGCGAGAAGATCGCGGTCCAATAGGAGCCGCGATGCAACTGCCGCTGCAAGTGGCCTTCCAGGGGATGCCGCATTCCCCGGCCGTCGACGCGCGCATCCGCGAGCATGTCGCGAAGCTCGAGAAGCACCATTCCCGCCTCTCGAGCTGCCGCGTCGGCATCGAGCCCGTGGGCCTGCACAAGGCGCACGGGCATCGCTATGCCGTCCACGTGGAGCTGCATGCGCCGGACCGCCCCCCCATCGTGAGCACGCGTCACGAGTCCGAGGACGTGTACGTGGCGGTGCGTGACGCATTCGCCGCGGTCGAGCGGCAGCTCGGCGGCTAGCGTGTACAAGCACATCCTCCTGCCGGTGGATGGCTCGACGCTCGCCGAGGACGCGGCGCTCGCGGGCCTTGCGCTCGCCCGCGCGGTGGGCGCACGCGTTACCGCCTTCCACGTGGTGCCGAATCCCGGCACGGTGGGCCTGGATGCGTGGGCGCATGCGCGCAACGATTTCGCGGAGAAGCTCACCGAGACCCTCGAATCGCGCGGCGCGCTGTACCTCGAGGAGGTGCGCGACACCGCGCGGCGCCTGGGCGTGCCCTGCGACTGCCAGATGTCCTATGGCCTCTCGCCGCACGCGGGCATCCTCAAGGAGGCGCGCGAGCGCGGCTGCGACCTCATCGTCATGGCCTCCCATGGGCGCGGCGAGGAGACCGACGACATCCTCGGCAGCGAGACCGTGAAGGTCATGTCGCTCGGGGAGACACCCGTGCTCGTCCACCATGCCCGGCGCGACCGCCATGGCAGCGCTCGCGCCTAGGCGCGGGGAGGCGCTCGTCTTCGAGGACCGGATCGACGCCGCGCGCCGGCTCGCCGCGGCGCTCGCGCCGTATGCAGGACGCCGGCCCGTGATCTACGCCATTCCCCGCGGCGCCGTGCCCATGGCTGCGGAGCTCGCGCGCCAGCTGCAAGGCGACCTCGACGTGGTCCTCGTCCGCAAGCTGGGCGCGCCGCACAATCCCGAGCTCGCCGTCGGCGCCGTCGACGATTCCGGCTGGTCCTATGTCTCGGACTTCGCCGCGCAGGTGGGGGCGAATGCGGCGTACCTGGAAGGCGAGAAGCGCAGGCAGCTCGAATTGCTGGCCGCGCGCCGCGCACGCTACACGCCCGGCCGCCGCGGCGTCGATCCCGGCGGCCGGGTGGCCATCGTCGTGGACGACGGCCTCGCCACGGGCGCCACGATGATCGCGGCCCTGCACAGCGTTCGCGCGCGCCGCCCGGCGCGCCTTGTCTGCGCCGTGCCCGTCGCCTCGCCCGAGGGCCTCGCGAAGGTCGAGCCCTACGCCGACGAGGTGGTCTGCCTCTCGGCTCCCGCCGACTTCGGCGCCGTGGGACGCTTCTACCGCGATTTCGCGCAGGTGAGCGACGAGGAGGTGGAGGGCATCCTCGCGCACGCCGCCCCCGGGCGGGAGATGCGGTGAGCGCGAGCGA
This sequence comes from Usitatibacter sp., assembly GCA_035519515.1. Taxonomy (GTDB): domain Bacteria; phylum Pseudomonadota; class Gammaproteobacteria; order Burkholderiales; family Usitatibacteraceae; genus Usitatibacter. The sequence goes on along the minus strand of DATIWC010000079.1, from coordinate 40,266 downwards.
GAACGCGCGCATCGCCGAACGCCTGCGGGAGGCCGCGAGGCTGCTCCACGCCCAGGGCGCCAGCGCGTACCGCGTGAACGCCTACGACCGCGCCGCCGATTCGGTCGGCCGGCTGCCGCGCGACGTCCGCGCGCTCTTCGAGCTGCAGGGCGTCAAGGGCCTCGATTCGATTCCCGGCGTGGGCCTGGGGATCGCGTCGGCCATCGCCGAGTTGCTGGAGACCGGCCATTGGCAGATGCTCGACCGCCTGCGCGGTCACGCCGATCCCGCGGCGCTGCTGCGGCTCATCCCCGGCGTGGGGCCCGCGCTCGCCCAGCGCATCCACGACACGCTCCATGTCGAAACCCTCGAGGACCTGGAGTCGGCGGCGCAGCGCGGCCGCCTCGACGAGGTGCCCGGGATGGGCGTGCGCCGGGCCGCCGGCGTGCGCGCCGCGCTCGATTCGATGCTGCAGCGAAGGCCCGCGCCCCTCGCGCCGGACGCGATGCCCGGCGTCGACCTCCTTCTCGACGTCGACCGCGAATACCGCGAGCGCGTGGCGGCGGGCGCGTTGCGCAAGATCGCGCCGAAGCGCTTCAACCCCGGGCACGAGGTGTGGCTGCCGATACTGCACACCCAGCGCGGGGGCTGGCACTTCACGGCCGTCTATTCCAACACCGCGCTCGCCCACAAGCTGGGGCGCACGCACGACTGGGTCGTCCTGTACTTCTACGACGGCGACCATGTCGAGCGCCAGAACACCGTCGTGACCGAGCGCTCCGGCGAGCTCGCGGGCCGGCGCGTGGTCCGCGGGCGCGAGGAAGAGTGCCAGTCCCATTATTCGCATCTCACGGAGGCAGTCCATGAAATCTGAACGCAAGTCCCCAGACACGCCGCGGCGCGAGGAGTCGTTCGATGCCCGCCACCGCCACCACCTGGCCGGCGGCATCGTCACCCTCGGCGGCCCGTATTTCGCCGAGCATCGCGACGAGATCCTGAATGTCGTCAAGGCCCGCGAGGCGCATCATCACGCCGACGATCCCGCCAAGAAGATCCTCGCCATCGAGGCCGCCGACGACGGTGTCGTCGTGAGCACCACCGAGGCGCATCTCGCGCGCGCCATCGCCCACGCGCTGCACGACGCGTTCAAGGGGACCGTCGAGATCACGCAGGGCGACAAGCCCTTCCGGGCCGACTGGCGGCGCTGACCGCGCCCGGCCGGGGCGCGGCCCCGGCTACATGTCCATCCCTTCCATGCCCGGCGGACGGGGCTTGGGCTCCGGAATCTCCGCGATCATGCAGTCGGTCGTGAGGACCAGCCCGGCGACCGACACGGCATTCTGCAGCGCCGTGCGCGTCACCTTGCACGGATCGAGGATCCCCAGCGCGACCATGTCGCCGAACTCGTTGGCGAGCGCGTTGAAGCCGTAGCTGCCTTCGCCGGCCTCCACCTTCGCCACCACCACGCTCGGCTCGCCGCCGGCGTTGGAGACGATCTGGCGCATCGGCTCCTCGAGCGCCCGAAGCGCGATGCGGATGCCCGCGTCCTGGTCGGGGTTCTCGCCGCGCAGGCCGGCAACCTTCCCCCGCGCGCGCAGCAGCGCCACGCCGCCGCCGGGCAACACGCCCTCCTCCACCGCCGCGCGCGTGGCGTGCACCGCGTCCTCGACGCGCGCCTTGCGCTCCTTCATCTCCATCTCGGTCGCGGCGCCCACCTTCACCACCGCCACGCCGCCCGCGAGCTTGGCGATGCGCTCGTGCAGCTTTTCCTTGTCGTAGTCGCTGGTGGAGGCCTCGAGCTCGGCGCGGATCTGCGCCACGCGCGCCTCGACCTTCTTCGGGTCGCCCGCGCCGCCGATGATCGTGGTGTCGTCCTTGTCGATCTCCACGCGCCGCGCGCGCCCCAGGTCGGGGAGCTTGGCCGCCTCGAGCTTGAGCCCCGCCTCCTCGGAGATCACGCTGGCGGCGGTGAGCACCGCGATGTCCTGCAACATCGCCTTGCGGCGGTCGCCGAAGCCGGGCGCCTTCACGGCGCAGGTCTTCAGCACGCCGCGCAGCATGTTCACGACGAGGGTGGCGAGCGCCTCGCCCTCGATGTCCTCGGCCACGATGAGCAGCGGCCTGGCCGCCTTGGCGACGATCTCGAGCACGGGGAGCAGCTCCTGGATCGACGCGATCTTGCGGTCGTGCACCAGGATGAAGGCGTCCTCGAGAACGCAGCGCTGCTTGTCCGCGTTGATGAAGTAGGGCGACAGGTAGCCGCGGTCGAACTGCATGCCCTCCACCACCTCGAGCTCGCTCTCCAGGCCCGAGCCGTCCTCGACGGTGATCACGCCCTCCTTGCCCACCTTCTCCATCGCGTCGGCCACGATGCGGCCGATCACGCGGTCGGAGTTGGCGGAGACGGTCGCCACCTGCTCGATCTCGGTGCGCGCGGCGCAGGGCCGCGCCATGCGCTTCAACTCGGCGACCACGGCCTCGCATGCGAGGTCGATGCCCCGCTTGAGGTCCATGGGATTGAGGCCCGCGGCCACGTGCTTCATGCCCTCCTGCACCAGCGCATAGGCGAGCAGCGTGGCGGTCGTGGTCCCGTCGCCCGCGACGTCGGAGGTCTTGGAAGCGGCCTCGCGAACCATCTGGGCGCCCATGTTCTCGAGGGGATCGGGCAGCTGGATCTCCTTGGCCACGATCACGCCGGAGTTGATCACGATGGGTGCCCCGAAGGCGCGCTGCAGCATGACGGTGCGGGCCTTGGGGCCCAGCGTGCCGCGCACGGCGTGCGCAAGCTGCGTCATCCCGGAAAACATGCGCGCACGGGCATCCTCGCCGAAGACGATCTGCTTGGCACTCATGGCGGGCCTTTCTCGATTGTCCAGGGACAATCTAGCCCGGGCCGCACGCCGGGCGTTGACCGCGGTCAAAGCGCCGAGGCTATCCGGCGGAAGCGTCCTTCGCCACGTTGCGCGCGATCTCGGCGGCGACCTGCGGATCGGGCGCTCCCGCAGCGGCATCCTCGGCCTGCAGCGCGCTAAGGACCGCGAGCGCCTCGTCATGCCGGCCCATGGCGCGCAGGCATCGCGCGACGGACCACCTGGCCACGTGCACCTGCCGCGGCTTGCCCCGCGCCTCCCACTCGCGCTGGGCCTCGCGGAAACGCGCGAGCGCTTCGTCGAGCCGGCCCAGGTCGTAGAGATCCCACGCTGAATTGTTGAGGAGCGCCGGGACGAGCGAAGCGGCCTTGGCGTCCTTCGAGCCGCGCGCGAGAGCAAGCCCCTTGTCCGTCCACTCGAAAGAGCCGTCCGTGCCCGAGTAGGTGATGGCCACCATGTGCGCGGCATCCACGGCGAGCCCCTCCTCGCGCGCCGCGAGGGCCACGTCCCACGCCTCGACGAACCTCGGCCGCGCCTCTTCCCTGCGCCCCGACGAGTTGAGCGTGCGGCCGCGCTCGAGGAGATAGCGCGCCCTCACGCGCGGGCCCGCGGCCTGCGCCTGCGGCGCGATCTCGTCGAGGAGCCGGCTTGCCTCGTCGAAGCGCTTTCGCAGCCCGTAGCTGCGCGCCACCTGCGTGAGGATCTCGAGGCGCTCGTCGCCCGACGCACCCTCGAGCGCCGCGCGAAAGCGCGCCTCGCTCGCCGCGGGGTCCGAGTATTCCCAGTACGTGTCGATGTCCATTCAGGTCTTCTTCCCGATCTCGCGCACGAGGCGAATGGTGAACCATCCGGCGACGAGATAGAAGATGCAGGCGAGCACGTTGAGGCCGAGGAACTCCGGCCCCATGGCGCGCTGCATGAGCAGGCTCGCGGCGAGGTACAGGCCCAGCGTGACGAGCGCCAGCGCGACCAGGCCCGATCCGCGCGCCACGTCGCGCGAGAGCTCGGGCAGCCCCTCGTGCTCGACCCTGAAGCGGATGCCCTCCTCGCGCAGGCGCCGCAGGCTCGAGGCCACCACGCGCTGCCATTCGTTGGCGGCGAGCGCCGCCTCGAACTGCAGGCGCCGCGTGTCCTGGCGCGCGGCGCCGAGCGCGCCTTCCATCACCTCGCGCGAGCGCCGCGTGAGCGAGTCGAGCAGGCTGAACGACGGGTCGAGGAGCCGCACCACCGCCTCGATCAGCATGATGGTGCGCGCGAGCGCGAGCAGGTGCAGCGGCACCGCGAAGTTGAAGTCGCGCGAGGCGGACACGAGCCGGGCGAACGCGGCACCCACGGACCACTCGGCGATGGGGCGGCGCGAGTATTCGGCCAGCAGCGCCGCGACGATGGGCCGCAGCTTCTCGCGATCCGAGCCCTTGGTGAGCATGCCGAGCTCCAGCCAGGAATCGAGCACCCACTCGGTGTCCTGCTCGGTGAATGCGAGCATGAACGCGGCGAGCGCGTGGCGGGTCGGGCGGTCGAGGCTTCCCACGATGCCGAAATCGTGGAGCGCGAGCCGGCCGTCGTCCGTGACCATGATGTTTCCCGGGTGCGGGTCGCCGTGGAAGAATCCCAGCACGAAGAACTGGTGCACGTACGCGTCCACCAGCACCTGGGCGAGCTCGGCGTGCTCGCCGCGGGCGGGCAGGTCGAGCAGCCGCTGCCCCGGGATGCGCTGCTGGACCATCACCGTCTCGCCCACCAGCTCCGGCAGGACGTCGGGGATGAGGATCTTCTCCGACTGCGCGAAGCCCTCGGCGAAGCGGTGGGCCGCGCGCGCTTCCTCGCGCAGGTCGAGCTCGCGGCGCAGGTTCGCCCAGATCTCGCGCACCACGGCTTCGGCGCGGTAGCGCGCGAGCACCGGGGAGAAACGCGCGAGGAAGCGCATCGCCGCCGCGGCCATGCGCATGTCGCGGTCCACCTGCAGGCCCGCGCCGGGGCGCAGCACCTTCACGATGACCTCGCGGCCGTCGAAGGTGCGCGCCGAGTGCACTTGCGCGACCGAGGCGGCGGCGAAGGGCTCGGCGTCGAAGCGCACGAAGAGCTGCGCGGGCGGCTTGCCGAACTCGCGCCGGATCGCGGCGACGGAATCGTCGACCGGGAAGGGCCGCGCGTCGTCCTGCAGCTTCTGCAGCTCCGCGAGGTACTCCGGCGGAAAGAGGTCGCGGCGCAGCGAGAGGTGCTGCCCCAGCTTCACGAAGCTCGTGCCCAGGTCCTGCAGGAGGTCGGCGAAGCGGCGCGCCGGCGCGGGACGGCGAACGAGCGCGAGGCGCCACGCGAAGAGCCACGCGACATAGGCGCTGATACGCAGCACGATCTCGAGCGCTCGCCCGAGGGTGCCCTGGTTGCGGGTTGCCATGGTGACTGAGAGCGGCCATGGCCGCGGGCGTTCCGCTCCCGCAGGATCAGGACGGCGGTTTGGCGGGCTCCGCGGCAGGCGCCCCCGGCGCGAAGCGCGAGGGCGGCAGGGGCGGCGGCGCAACCGCGGGCGCGGCGGCGGGCGCCGGGGCAGGCGGGGTCGTTGGCTCGGTCGCCGGCGCTGGCGCCGGGGCCGTTGCGGCCGCCGGCGAAGGCGCAGCCGCCGGCGCGGCCGCCGCCTCGCGCGGCTGGAACGCGGGATCGCCCATCTGCCAGAGCAGGAACGAGTAGATGTCGGCGAGCTCCTCGTCGCGCTTCCTGCGCGGGGTGCCCACGCCGTGGCCCGAATCCCAGTCGATGCGCAGCAGCACGGGCTTGCCGCTGGTGCTCGCCTGCTGCAGGCGCGCGGCCATCTTGCCCGGCTGCCACGCGGGGATGCGCGGATCGTTCATGCCCGCCGTGAGCAACACCCCGGGGTAGGCCGTGCCGTCCTTCACGTGGTGGTATGCCGAGATCGCGAGGAGCCGTTGCGCGCCTTCCGCCGTGGCCGCCGAGCCGAACTCGGGCACGTTGGCCCCGCCGCTCGCCATCGTCTCGTAGCGCATCATGTCCAGCACCGGGACGCGCGCGACGAGCGCGGCATACAGCTCCGGCCGGCGCACCAGCGCGCCCCCGGCCGGGATGCCGCCGGCGCTCGTGCCCAGGATCGCGAGCCGCTTCGGATTGGTGAAGCCGTACTTCACGATGAAATCGGAGACCGCGATGATGTCGTCGATGGTATTCACCTTCGCGGCGCCGCGGCCCGCCTCGTGCCAGGCCTCGCCGTACTCCCCGCCGCCGCGCACGTGGGCCACCGCGTAGATGCCGCCGCGCTCGATCCACGCGAGCCGCGTCGCGTCGAAGCGCGGGCGCATCGAAAGCCCGTAGCTGCCGTAGCCCTCGAGCAGCGTCGGGTTTTCGCGCGTGAGCGTGGTGGTCTTCTTGTAGATCAGGGTGATGGGGATCTTCGCGCCGTCCGCGGCGGGCGCGTACAGGCGCACCGCGTCCACGCCCGAGAAGTCCGCGGGATTGGCGGGCTGGAGGCCCGTGTTGTGCATGTCGCCATGCACGTCGATCTGGACGATGGACGGATCGTCGATCCAACCCTGCAGCAGCAACAGCGCGCCGGGCACGCGCGGATGGGTCACGAGCTCCTCGATCGAGGTGTCGAACGGCGTCCTCACGTACTCGGCGGCCTTCACGGTGCCCAGCAGGCCGATGCGAACGCGCTCGAGGCGGTCCACGCCCGCCACCATGGTGCGCAGGTACAGCGCGTCGGAAGCGAGGCCGAGATCCTCGATCACCGTGTCGCCTTCGGGAATGACGACCTTGGCCGCGCGCAGGTCCGGCGCCGTGGCCTTCACCCGCAGCACGCGCCGGCGCTGCGCGCCGTGGTGCGAGAGGAGGTAGAGGTCGTCCTTCTCGCCGGTGACGGCGAGCACCTGGTCCTCGACGCCCGCGAGCTTGCGCCAGTGCGGCTTTCCGGCGTCCAGGTCGCGCAGGTCCGTCACGTGCACGGCGACCTCGTTGCGCACGCCCTCGCGCACGATTGCGTAGGCGTGCTTCGACTCGTAGGGGATGTAGATCGAGGGATGGACGAACTCGGGCACGTCGCGCGCGCCGCCCACGCCGGAAGCGAACACGATCTCGTCGTGGACGGCCTCGCGGCCGAGCACGTGCCGGTAGAGGCGGATGTTCGCGTCGCGCTTGGCGCCCCTGCCGCCCTCGGGGATGCGCGCGTAGTAGAAAGAGCGCCCGTCGGGATGCCAGCCCAGGTGCCGGTTGAAGCGCGCGCGGTCGATCTCGATCGGCAAGTCGTGGGCGCCGTCCACGGCGATCACGCGCAGCACCGAATCCTCGCTGCCCCCGGCGGACACGCCGTAGGCGACGTGGCGGCCGTCGGGAGAGGGGACGAACCAGTCGATGGCGGTGGGCCCGCCGCGGGAAAAGCGCGCCGGATCCACCAGCAGGCGCTCGGCCGCCGTGAGCTTGTCGCGCACCCAGAGCGAGGCCGTGGCCTGGCCGGGCGAGCGCTTGAGGTAGAAGACGCGCCCGCCGTTGGTGAGCTCGAAGCGCGTGACGAGGGGCGAGCTCTCGGACAGGGCGCGGATGCGATCGAGCAGCGCCGCGCGGCCCGGGATGGCGTCGAGCGCGGCGCGCGCCCTGGCCGACTGCTCCGCGTAGAAGGCCTGCGAGGCGGGCAGCGTCATGTCCTCGAGGGACTGGAACGGATCCTCGGCGCCCTGGGCCGCCGCGAACGCGGCGGCGGCAAGGAGCGGGGCGAAGAGCGCGAGCGTCGGTTTCATGGCGTGGCGAATTGCAGCGCCGCGAGGCGCGCGTAGAGTCCGTTGTCGGCCACCAGCGAGGCGTGGGTCCCGGTCGCGACGGCGCGGCCGTGATCCAGGACGACGATGCGCCGCGACGACTTGACGGTCGCGAGGCGGTGGGCGATGACGAGGGTGGTGCGTCCGTGCATGAGGCGCTCGAGCGCGAGCTGCACCGCCTTCTCGCTCTGCGCGTCGAGCGAGCTGGTCGCCTCGTCGAGCAGGAGGATCGCGCGGTCGGCCAGGATCGCACGCGCGATGGCGATGCGCTGGCGCTGGCCTCCCGAGAGCTTCACGCCGCGCTCGCCCAGCGCGGCGTGCAATCCGCCGGGGAGCTCCGAGACGAAATCGAGCGCGTTGGCCATCTCGAGGGCGCGGCGCACCTCGTCCTCGCCCGCGTCCGGGCGCCCGTAGCGCACGTTGTCCATGACGCTCGCCGCGAAGATCACCGGCTCCTGGGCGACCACCGCGATGCGCCCGCGCAGCTCGCGCGGGTCGGCCTCGCGCGCATCCACGCCGTCCACGAGCACGCGGCCCGCGCCGGGATCGTAGAAGCGCAACAGGAGCTGGAACACGGTCGTCTTCCCCGCGCCCGACGGCCCCACCAGCGCGACCACCTCGCCCGGCTCGACGGCGAGCGAGAATCCATCCAGCGCCGGCGTGTCGGGACGCGAAGGGTAGCGGAAGGTGACCTCCTCGAAGGCGACGCGCCCGCGCGGGGGCTGGGGAAGCGCCACGGGGCGCTCGGGCGCGCGGATATTCGCGGGCGTATCCAGCAGCTCGAGCAGCCGCTCGGAGGCGCCCGCCGCACGCTGGACCTCGCCGTACGCTTCGGCGAGCACGAAGGTCGCGTTGGCCACGATCACCGCGTAGAAGATGAACGCCGTGAGCCCGCCCGCCGAAAGACGGCCCGCGAAGACGTCGTGCGCGCCGACCCAGAGCAGCAGGCCTACCGCGCCGAACGCGAGCACGATCACCGTCGCGACGAGCGAGGCGAGGTAGCCGGTGCGCTCCACGGAAGCCGCGAATACCGCCTCGGCACGCTCGCCGAAGGTGGCGCTTTCTCGATCCTCGTGCGCGAAGGCCTGCACCGTGCGGATCTCGTGCAGCGTCTCGTCCACGTGGCTGGAGACGTCGGCGACGCGGTCCTGCACCGCGCGCGACAGGCGCCGCACGCGCCGGCCCAGCAGCGCGATGGGCGCGAGCACCACGGGCATGCCCGCGAGCGCCAGCAGCGTGAGCTTCACGCTCGTCACGAAGAGCATCACGATGCACCCGGCGAGCGTGACCGCCATGCGCAGCGCGTAGAGGAAGGAGCCGCCCATCACCGCCTCGATGAGCGTCACGTCGTTGGTCACCCGCGAGGACACTTCCCCCGTGCGCGATTCCTCGTAGAAGCCGGGCGAGAGCGTGAGCAGGTGGCCGTAGACGCGGCGGCGCAGGTCCGCGGTGAAGCGCGCGCCGATCCAGTACACGTTGTAGACGCGGAACCACGTGAGCACGCCCAGGGTTGCGATGAGCGCGGCCATCACCGCGAGCGTGCGGTCGAGGAGGGCCTCCTCGCCGCGCGAGAAGCCCTCGTCGATCACGTACTTGAGGCCCTGGCCGATCGCCAGCACCATGGCGGCGGAGAGCATGATCGCGACGAAGGCCGCCGCCATGCGCGCGCGGTAGGGGGCGAGCAGCCGGAAAAGCGGGAGCAGCCGGCGCAGGGAACTAACCGCCCCGCTTGACGTTGGGCCGCGCTACGGTCCCCGTCACCGTGAACGCGCCGCGATCCTGCGCGACCTGCGAGCGGATCTCGAGCGAGACATGGCCGTTCAGGCTCGAGTTGTTGCCGATGTCCAGGGCGCCGTTGCCGCGCAGCACGCCGCCCTGGAGCGCGACCTGCTTGTACGAGGCGCGGTGGTCGGCGCCGGCGTACTCGCCGTTCAGCTCGAGGAACTTGGTCACGCCGGCGCGCTGGCCCGCCGCGTCCGATTGCATCACCGCGACCAGGTCCACGTTGCTGAGGCTGCCCTCCACGATGCGGAACTTGCCCTGGGCGCGCGGGGCGTTGAAGAGGTCCTCGAGCGAGGTGCCCTCCGCGGCCACGTTGAAGTTGCCGTCGAGCTTGCCGGTGACGGAGATGTCCTTGGTGAACGCGCCCACCAGCTGCTGGGCGTCGATCTTCTGCAGCGCGAGGTCGCTTTCCATCTTCACGCCCTGCACCCAATCCACGCGCAGCGTCCCGTTCACCTTGCCTTCCAGCGCGCTCGCCTCGAACTCGGGCACCAGGATCTGGGTGCCGGAAAGCGTTCCCTTCATCGAGACGTCGCTCACCGGCACGGGCAGGCCGATGGGCAGCGTCCAGTTGCGCGCGGCGAAGTCCAGGTCCCAGCCCTTGTCGAGCGGCTTCATGGTGAGGCTCCAGCCGGTGATCGACGAGAGCCGCGCCGACCTCATGGTGCCGTCGCGGTTGAACGCGAGCGTGGCGTCGAACGGGTCGAGCGCGGGCTTCACGTCGAGCTTCACGCTGCGCAGCTTGATCGAGTCGAGCGCGCCCAGCGCGCTCTTGCCCTCGGGAGCGCCCCACTTGGGTATGCGCGCCACCGCTTCGCTCGAGAGCGAGACGTTGTCGAGCTCGATGGAGTTGATCGACACATGCTCGCTGAAGAGCGTCGGGATGTCGAGGTAGACGCGCCCCGTCGAGGCCTTCGCGTCGAGCAGCTTGCCCACCGCGACGTTCTCGATGCGCAGGTGCGGCGTCGGCAGCAGGCGGAAGGTGAGCGAGGCGATGGAGACGTCGTCGTGCAGCCAGGCGCCCAGCGACTGCTCGATCTTCACCGCGACGTTGCGCAGCGGGATCACGTGCAGCAGGCCCACGGCGAGGATGAGGCTGCCGACGAGCGCGAAGAAGACGGTCTTCGCCATGCCCTTGCGCCGGCCGCGGCGCCGGCGCTGGCCGGAAGGCGTCGACTCGGGCGCGACCTCGTCGGGCTCGACGCGGGTGCGCAGCACGTCGGCGATCTCGCGCGCCTTGCGCGCCTGCTCGGCGCGGATGCGCTCGTCCTCGTCGAGCTCGGCCTTGGCCTTGGCCTCCATGTAGGCCTTGGCCTGCGCCTTGCCCTCGATGGCGGCGCGCTTCTCCATGTCCTGCTCGATCTCGGCCTGGACCTTGGCGCGCGTCTCCTCCGCGACCGTCTCGCTCGCGCGGGCCGCGATCTTGGCGCGCGCCTCGGCCTCGAGCTTGGCCTTGCGCTCGGCCTCGAGGGTCGTCTGCAGCTCGCGCTGGCGCTTCTCGCTCTCCTCGGCCTCGATCTTGGCGCGCGCCTCGGCTTCGTACTTCGCGCGGCGCTCGGCCTCGACGGACTCGGCTGCCGCCCGCTTCTCGGCCTCCAGCCGCGCGTTGATCTCGGCCTGCTCGCGCGCCCGCGCCTCGGCTTCGGCACGCGCCTTCGCTTCGGCCTCGCCGCGCCGGCGGGCCTCCGCCTCGGCCTGCGCCTTGAGCTTGCGCGCATCTTCCTCGGCCTGCGCCTTGATGCGCCGCGCCTCTTCCTCGGCCTTCTGGGCCGCGGCCATGGCCGCCGCCGCGCGCGCCTCGGCTTCCTCGCGAAGCTTCGCTTCCTTGTCGGCGCGCGCACGCTGCTCGGATTCGGCCTTGGTGCGCGCCTCGAGCTCGGCCTTCTGGATGGACTCGCGCTCTTCCTGCAGCCGCTCCTCCAGCTCGGCCTTCGCCGCCATCTTGGCTTCCTCGAGGATCGAGGCGCGCATCTCCTCGCGCGTCTTCTCCTCGACCTCGTTCCTCAGCAGGTCCTCCATCTCGGAGCGGATGCGCAGCTCGATCTCTTCCTTCATCCGCGCCTTCATCGCGGCGTCGGCCTGGCTCGCCTCGGCCGCCTGCTTCTTGGCGGCGGCTTCGGCCGCGGCGCGCGCCTGCGCCATGGCGGCGGCCTCCGCGTCGGCCCGCGCACGCGCTTCGGCGAGCGCCTTGGCTTCCCTCTCCGCGCGCACGCGCGCTTCGGCCAGGCGCCGCTGCTCTTCCTCCTCCTTGGCCTTCTGCTCGGCGGTGAGCTTGGCCTGCTGCGCCGCGTGCGCGGCCTTGCGCGCCGCCTCCTCGCGCATCTTGGCTTCCAGCTCGGCCTTGGCGCGATCGGCGGCTTCCTTGGCGCGCTGCGCCTGCTCCATCGCCTTCTTCTCGGCCTCGACCCGGGCCCTCGCCTCGGCTTCGGCGCGGGCCTTGGCCTCGGCCTGCTCCTTCGCCTTGACGCGCGCCGCGTCCTGGGCCTGCGTGGCCGCCTTCTTCGCGGCCTCCGCCTTCTCCTGCTGCCTCACGAGCTCGCTGATGTCGTTGGCCGCGCCCGGGACCACGCGCTGCGTCGAGGCGGGCATCTTGCCCGGCGCCGTGAAGTCGAAATCGTCCTCGGCGGCGAACGGATCGGCCTCCTCCTTGCGCACCTGGAAGACGCGCGCGAAGCCATCCTTGGAAAGCGTGTTGAGGGCCTTGGTGAGGGAGGCCTGGTCCATGTCCACCTTGTCCATGATCTGGCCGAAGTTGGACTTTCCGTCGATCAGCTTGAGGACCTTCATGAGGTCCTTCGAAAGCGAGGCGGATTTCTGGTTGACCTGGGTAATGCCCTTCGCGGTCTTGGTGTAAACCGTCGTTCGATCCATGGTTCCCCGGGCGTGGCTCCCTCGTTACCCGGGCAATAATCGCATGAATCGCAGGGGCTTGAAAATTCTGGGTTAGCCCCGGCACGAAACGCATGGCCGGTGTATGGTCCCAATCCTTGCGCGAGCCTGTCCTCCGCCGCAAGCGCTGGCGCGTTAACGTGCTGTCCAGGAACCGCGGGAGAACCCGCACAAGGAGAGGTGACCTCCATGCGCTTCACAGCCCTTGCCATCCTCGCCGCGGCCGCTTTCGCCGCCTCCGCGCAGGAGCCCCCCACGCGCGTAGGCCGCCTCGCGTACGTGGAGGGCCCCGTCTCGGTGTACCAGGATCCCGACATCGGCTGGGACAAGGCGTACGTGAATACCCCGCTCACCTCGGAGAACTCGATCTGGGCCGATCGCGGCGCGCGGGCGGAGCTGCGCGTGAGCGCCACCGCGGTGCGCCTGGACGAAGGCACGCAGCTCGACGTCTCCCGCCTCGACGACCAGGCCCTCGACGCGCAGGTCACGAGCGGCGCGGTGTTCGTGCGCGTGCGCTACAAGGAGAGTGACGAGAGCATCTCGATCTCCACGCCCCAGGCCGCGTTCCTCCTGGAGCGCGACGGCGCGTATCGCATCGACTACGACCCGGTGCGCGACGAGTCGCGCCTCACGGTCTTCAGCGGCTCGGCTCGCATGAGGGGCGAGAGCGGCGACGTGCTCGTCCCGACGGGCCGTACCGTGCACCTCTTCGGCGGGCCCGAACCCACGTACGGGATGGAGCCTGCGGCTCCGGCCGACGCGTTCGACCGGTGGGCACAGTCGCGAGACAGGCTCTGGCACGACAACGCGGCACGCACGTACGTCTCCCCGTACATGACGGGATACGAGGACCTCGACACGTATGGCCAGTGGTCCTCGGACCCGGACTACGGAACGGTCTGGTACCCGTCGAACCTCGCGAGCGACTGGGCGCCGTACCGCGACGGGCGCTGGAGCTACGTGCAGCCGTGGGGCTGGACGTGGGTCGACGACGCGCCGTGGGGATATGCGCCCTTCCACTACGGGCGCTGGGTCCAGGTGCGCAATCGCTGGGCGTGGGCCCCGGGCCCGAGGCAAGCGCGGCCCGTATGGGCGCCCGCCCTCGTCGCATGGATCGGCGGGGCCAACTGGAGCGTGTCGGTCTCCGGGCGCAACGCGCCCGCCGTGGGCTGGTATCCCCTCGCCCCGTGGGAACGTTACCAGCCGTGGTTCAACACGGGCCCGCGCTATGCCGATCGCGTGAACGTCGCCGTGCGCGACCATCCGCCGCGCGACTGGCACGGCAGCGGCGACGAATGGCGCCACTGGAACCGCGACCGCGCGGCCACCGTGGTGAGCCGCGACACGATGGTCGACCGCCGGCCGGTGCAGCACGACCGTGTGCGCGTGAGCCCGGATGCGGTGCGGCAGCAGCCCGTGGTGGCCGCGGCGGCGCTCCCGCAGGTCCTTCCGCAACGCAACGAGTTGGAGCGGGCGCACAACCAGAATCGCCAGCCCGCCGCCGCGCCGACGGTGGCCAACCCGCCGCGCAACCCCGGCGCGGCCGCAGCGCCCCAGGCGCAGCCCAACGCCGTCGCGCGGCCGGACTTCCAGCACGCCCGCGCGGCCAAGCCCGCGCCCGCCCCGCAATCCACATCGGCGGCCACGCGCCCGCCTTCGCCCGGGCTCGCCCCGCTGCCCTCCAATCCGGTCACGCGCCAGGGCAACGCGCCCCAGGCTACGCCCGCCGCGCGTCCGCCAGCGCCGCCCCCGGTCGAGCAACAACGGCAGGCGCAGCCGCGCGACCAGCAACAGCGCGAAGCCCAGCAACGCGATACGCAGCAGCGTGAGGCGCAGCAACGGGAAGCCCAGCAACGCCAGTCGCAGGAAGCGCAGCAGCGGCAGGCCCAGGAAGCGCAGCAACGCGCGGCGACGCAACAGCAACAGCATCAGCATCAGCAGCAGCAACCGCAGCCGCAGCCGCAGCAGCCTCAGCAGGCGCAGCAACGCCCGCAGCCGCACGAGGCGCCGGCGAAGGAAAAGGAAAAGGAGAAAGAGAAGGAGAAGGACGCCAAGGAGGACAAGCAGCGCTAACGGTTCTCGCGCCTCTGGCCTTCTCCTAGAAGCACCATTTGAAGCTGAGGAAGTACACCATCATGTCGGCCGTGAGGTAGCCGCGGAAGGCGAGGAACGACGCGGCCGCGAACGCCGCGACGCCCACGACGATCCAGCTCGCGCGCCGCACGCGCGCATCCATCACGCCGCCGCGGGGGCCGCCCGCCCGAGCGGGCGTTCGTTGATCGGCATGCACATGACCGCGGCGAACAGGCCCAGCGCGATGGAGATGCCCCACGCGAGGTCATAGCTTCCGGTGCGCGTGAAGATGAGCCCGCCCACCCAGGCGCCGAGGAAGCCGCCGATCTGGTGCCCGAAAAACACCGCCCCGCCCAGCATCGAGACGTGCCCGGTGCCGAAGATCTGCGCCACCAGCGCGTTGGTGAGCGGCACCGTCGAGAGCCACAGCAGGCCCATGGTCGCGGCGAAGAGGTAGAGCGTAACGGGCGTCTTGGGCGCGAGGAGCAGCGCGCCGATGAGGAGCGAGCGCCCGAGGTAGATCCACGTGAGGAGCCATTTCTTGCTCACGCGCCCGCCGAGCCAGCCCGCGCCATACGAACCGAAGATGTTGCCGAAGCCGATCAGCGCGAGCGAGGTCATTCCCACCGCGGCCGACAGCCCCGCGTCCTGCACGTAGCTCGGCAAGTGCAGCGCGATGAAGGCGGTATGCGCGCCGCAAACGAAGTAGCTCCAGAAGAGGAAGTGGAACGAGCGCTGCCCGAACGCCTCGTTGAACGCCTCGCGCGCCGTCTGGCGCCGCGCGTGGTGCGCCGTGGGCTGCGCGCCGGCGAGCCCCGTCGCGAGCGGGATCATGAGCGATGCGGTCGCCGCGAGCACGAAGAGCGCGGTGAACCAGCCCAGGCCGCTGATGAGCGCCTGGCCGTACGGGACCATCATGAACTGGCCGAACGAGCCGCCTGCGCCCACGATGCCGAGCGCCACGCTGCGGCGCTCTGCGGGCACCTGCTTGGCCACCACGCCCATGACCACGCCGAACGTCGTCCCCGAAAGGCCCAGGCCCAACAGCAGGCCGGCGGAAAAGTCGAAAGCGAGCGGCGAAGACGAGAACGCCATCAGCACCAGGCCCACCACGTACGCGGAAGCGCTCACCGCCAGCACGCGCCCCGGCCCGTAACGGTCGGCGATGATGCCGGCGAACGGGACGAATGCGCCCCACAGCAGGTTCTGCATGGCGATGGCGAGCGCGAACATGTCGCGCGTCCAGCCGTTGGCGAGCGTCATGGGCGGCAGCAGCAGCCCCATCGTCTGGCGAACGCCCATGGCGAGCATCAGGATGAGCGTGCCGCATACCAGCACCGTCCGGGTCGATTTCATAACGCGCACACTACGCCATCCACCGCAACCCAACGAGCGAATTCGGCGAATCCCCGTCATGCGCCCGATTCATGCATAACAAACCGTAACAGCGCCGATAGGCGCGACGCATTGTGCGGGACGCTCGATGGAGCGCAAACTTTCGGCCATGAATACAAGAACGATTCGAAGCCTGAGAACCGCCGCGGCAGCCTGGGGAATGGCCGCCGCGATCCCCGCATTCGCCGATTGCCATTGGGAGTGGCTGTGCAACGGCGAAGGCACGTGCAAGCAGCTTCCGGTGTGCGACACGCTCTACGAGAATCCGCCGCCGCGCCCTGACGACAAGCCGCCCACGCCGCCCATCGCCATGCGCCCGTACCGCATGCCCCCGGACATCGGCGGGGCCACGTGCGAGTACGTGCTGCGCCAGGTGAAGAACGGCAAGTGGGAGTGGGATCGCGCCTGCTACTGCAGCGACCCGTCGAAGTCCCGGGACCCCGACGCGCCGCTCGCCAACATCGTGCGGTGCACGCCCCCCTACAAGGAGTGACTACTTGAGGCGCCTGGGGGTGAACTCTTCCTCGATGGCCTCGCGGTAGTAGCTCCCGGGAGTGGGCGAACTCATGAGCCGCCGATAGACCTCCGGCGAGATGTTGGCGTACTCGAACGTCCCCGTGGCGGTCTCGACCACCAGCTTGCGGTTGCGCTCGTCGTAGCCGGCGGCCTTGAGGCCCGCGGCGTTGATCCGCTTCATCTCCATCGTCAGTGCCCCGCCTTGTCGCCCCAGAGCTGCTTCAGGCGCGCGTCGCGCCCGCAGCCGGTGCGATACACGTGGTACTTCACCGGGTTCTTCTTGTAGTAGTCCTGGTGGTATTCCTCGGCCGGGTAGAACGCGCCCGCCATCGCGATCTGCGTGACGATCGGCTCCTTGAAGGGCTTGCTCCTGTCGAGGGCCGCCTTTGACTCCTCCGCCGCCCTGCGCTGCGCCTCGTCGGTGTAGAAGATCGCCGTGCGGTATTGCGTGCCGTGGTCGCAGAACTGCTGGTCCTTCACCGTCGGGTCCACGTTGTGCCAGTACACGTCGAGCAGCTTCTCGTAGGTCACCTTCGACGGGTCGTAGATCACCTCCACGGATTCGGCATGGCCGGTCGTGCCCGACGAGACGTCGTAGTAGGTCGGGTTCACGGTGCGCCCGCCCGTGTAGCCCGCGATCGTCTTCGACACGCCGGGCAGGTCGTCGAACGGCCCCTGCATGCACCAGAAGCAGCCGCCGGCGAAGATGGCGACGGCCTGGCCCGGGGGCGCCCCGGAAGGCGCGGCGAGCAGCGGCGCGGCGAGCGCCAGCGCGAGGGAGGCAAGGAAGTTGCGCAGCATGGGAAATCTCCTGGAAAGTCGTTCCATTGTGTCGTACGTACGATGGATGCCTTGCGGATTCAGGGAGCGTTCCACAACCAGGCCGCGCCCCGCACGCCGCCGGAGTCGCCGTGGGCGGGCGCAGTGAGCCGCGTTCGCACCGAATCCGAGAAGACGTGGGCGCCCCACAGCCGCGGAACGCGATCATACAGGCGGCCGATCGACGACAGCCCTCCGCCCAGCACCACCACGTCCGGATCGAGGATGTTGATCACCGAGGCCAGCGCGCGCGCCAGGCGTTCCTCGTAGCGCTCGAGCGTGCCCACGCAACCGGCGTCGCCTTCCGCCGCGCGCTGCGCGATTCGCGCCGCGTCCAGGCGTTCCCCGCTCGCCTTCGCGTGGTCGGCCGCGAGCCCCGGGCCCGAAAGGTAGGTCTCGATGCAGCCGCGCCGCCCGCAATAGCAAAGCGGCAGCGGGTGGTCGTCGGGGCGCGGCGCGGGGAGCGGATTGTGGCCCCACTCGCCCGCGATCGCGTTCACGCCTTCCAGCAGCGCGCCGCGAACGACCACGCCCCCGCCCACGCCGGTGCCGAGGATCACGCCGAAGGACACGGCCGCATCGCGTGCCGCGCCATCCACCGCCTCGGAGAGCGCGAAGCAGTTGGCGTCGTTGGCGAGGCGCACGGGGCGTGCGAGGCGCGCCTCCAGGTCCTCCTTCAGGGGCTCGCCATTGAGACAGGTCGAGTTCGCATTCTTGATGCGCCCGGTCTCGAGCGAAAGGGCGCCGGGCGTGGCGATCCCGACGCTGCCGCGCCGGCCCGCTTCGCGCTCGACGTCGCCCACGAGGCTGGCGATCGCGGCGAGCGTCGCCGCGTAGTCGCCCGCGGGCGTATCGATGCGCTTGCGTGCGCGAACGCGGCCCGCGGCCTCGAGCGCGATCGCCTCGATCTTGGTGCCGCCCAGGTCCACGCCGATCCTCAGGTCCTGCATGGACCGAGGATAGCGCGACGCTACGGTCCCGCGAGCCCCGCGCGAAATCCCAGTGTCGCCTCCACCCACGCGGCCACCTTGAGCGCGGCTTCGTCCTCGCGATAGCGGCCGACGACCTGGAATCCCAGCGGCAGGTTCTGCGGGCCGAATCCCGAGGGAATCGAGATCGCCGGCAGCCCCGCCTGCGTCCACAGGGAGCAGAAACTCGCATCGCCGGTCGTGGCGAGGCCTTCGGGCGCCTCGCCCGTGGCGGGGATGGTGGCGATCGCGTCGCTGCGCTGGAAGAGGCCATCGAGCCAGGCGCGGTATTCCTCGCGGCGCGCGCGGGCCCGGGCGTATTGCTCGGGGGTCACGCGGTGGCCGATGTCGAGGATCTCGGTGAGGTGCGGCGAGAGGCGGATGCGATGGCGCGATTCGACGGAGGCGAAGCTCTTCACCGCATCGGCCGCCATGAGGGTGATCACGTTGTCCCACGCGGCGTCGAAGAGCTTGGGCAGGTTCACTTCGCGCACCGTGGCGCCCGCGGCCTGCAGCTTCGCGACGCACGCGTCGAAGTGGTTGCGCTGCGTCTCCGTGGCGAGCATCCATTGGGGCGTTCGCACCATCGCGAGCCGCGGCGGCGCCGCGAGCGGCTCGAGCGGGACGCGCAGGGTCTTTTCCGGCCCGGTGCCCAGCGTGGCTTCGTCGCGCGGATCGGTTCCCATGAGGCACGCGCCGAACCACGCCGCATCGGCCACCGAGCGCGCGAACACGCCCACGGTGTCGAGCGTCGAGGCGAACGGGTGGATTCCCGTGCGCGAGATGGCGCCATAGGTCGGCTTGTAGCCCACCACGCCGCAGAAGGCGGCCGGGCGGATCACCGATCCCAGGGTCTGCGTGCCGATGGCGATGGGCACGAACCCCGAGGCGACCGCGGCGGCCGAGCCGCTCGAAGATCCTCCGGGCGTGTGCGCGGTGTTCCACGGATTGCGCGTCTTGCCCGGCTGGCGGTAGGCGAATTCGGTGGTGACGGTCTTGCCCATCACGAGGCCGCCCAGGGCCTCGAGGCGCCGCACGATCCAGGCCGAATGCGTGGGCACGTTGGTCGCGTAGATGCGCGAGCCGTAGCGCGTGGGGATGCCGCGGGTCGCGATGATGTCCTTCACGCCCACGGGGATGCCGAAGAGCGGAAGGTCCTGGAGGATGCCGCCGGCGCGCTCCTCGGCCTCGGCCATGGCGCGCGACGGGTCGAACCATTCCCAGGCCTGAACGCGCGGCTCCAGGGCGGCGATGCG
The DNA here is from genome assembly GCA_035519515.1 of Usitatibacter sp. Lineage (GTDB taxonomy): Bacteria > Pseudomonadota > Gammaproteobacteria > Burkholderiales > Usitatibacteraceae > Usitatibacter. The sequence continues at coordinate 20,959 of DATIWC010000079.1, read as the reverse complement.
TTCCGAGCAGGAGGCTATGTAGTCCTGGACGGTGGCGCGGCCTTCGCGGTATGCGCGCAGGGTATCCAGGAGGCCGAGGGAATAAAGGTCCATTTTTTTAATTAGTTACGTCGGCCACCGTCGCGGGGGCCGCTAGACCGCTATTCTGCCGTCTGACGCCGGGGATTACTAGCCGACTGCGGTTTTCAATGCCTCGGCGCCAGCCAGCGCGACCACCTCGTCGTCGGCCGCGCGCACCCCGGACACTCCCACGGCCCCCACGATCTCGCCGCCCACCTCCAGCGGCACGCCGCCCTGCAGCGCGGCCATCCCCTGGGTGATCGACAGGAACGCCGTGCGGCCCTTGTTCACCGATTCCTCGAGAAGCCGCGAAGGCCGCTTCCATGCCACCGAGGCGCGGGCCTTCTCCACGGCGGTCTCGACACTGGACCACTGCGCGCCGTCGAGGCGATGCAGCAGGATGGCGTGGCCGCCCTCGTCCACCACCGCGATCACGACACGCCACGCGTTGCGCAGCGCTTCGGCCTCGCTGGCGGCCGCGACGATGCGCGCGGCTTCCAGCGTGAGCGTCTTGCGGGTGGGAAGCATGAGGCTCATCGCGACGCAGCGTAACACGGGCCCCCGCCCGCCCTGTGAGAAAATCACGGCATGAAAATCACGCCCCGCATCGTCTTCGTCCTCGTCTTCCTCGTTTGCGCCGTGCTCATCGGCGCCGCCCTCTACCTGCAGGAGCAGGAGGCGCTCGAGCCCTGCCCCATGTGCATCCTGCAGCGCTATGCGTTCGTGCTCGTGGGCGCCGTCTCGCTCGTGGCCGCGATCCACGGCCCGCGCGGCGGCTGGGCGCTTCGCGTCTATGGCGGGCTCGCCACGCTGTTCTCGCTCGCGGGCGCCGGCGTGGCCGCGCGCCACACGTGGATCCAGGTCTTCCCGCCGCAGACCGAGTCGTGCGGCACGGACCTCGAGTTCCTCGTGAACACGTTCCCCATCTCGCAGGCGCTGCCCAAGATCTTCGCGGGTACGGGCAGCTGCTCGAAGGTGGACTGGACGATGCTGGGCCTGTCGCTGCCCAACTGGGCCCTGCTGTGGTTCCTCGCCTTCACCGTGGCGACCGTGTGGGTCGCCTTCGTTCGGCGGGCCGGGTAACAAAAAAAACGCCGCGGCCTCCCGCGGCGTTTTCCTCTCGAAGCGCCGGATTACTTGATGGGCTCGATCCCGAGGATCTTCTCGGCCTTCTGCAGCTCCGCGATGGACTCGGCGTGCTTGCCGGCCTTGTGCAGCTCTTCGCCCTTCGCGCGGGCTTCCTTGACCGTCTTCATGTCGGCCTCGGAAAGCTTCGGGTTCTTGGCGAGCGCGGCGTCGATCGCCGCCATGTCCTTCGGGCAGTGGAAAGCGAGCGCGGCGCCGGATGCGATCAGGAGCGCGGCTGCCAGGGCAAAGCGTTTCATGGGCTCTCCTCTTTGTTCGTGGTCGAAATCAGGGCGCGTTGATGATACTGCAACGTGGCGAACAGCGCCCGGCCGGGGGCTATTCCGCCGGGGCGGCCAGCTCGCGCAGGTCGGCCACCGGCTCGCGGCACAGGCGTCCCGAGGCCTCGACGCGCAGGATGTCGGCCGCCACGTCCTGCGCGGTCCGTAGCGCCCCTTCGGCCTTCATCCGGCGAAAACGATCGACATCGGCGAAGTCCGCGGCATCGGCGCCGCGCACGCGCTCCTGCATCGCCGTATCGATCACGCCGGGCGCGAGGCTCACGGCCTCGACGGCGGCACCGCGCCCCTGGGCCTCGAGCGCCACCACGCGGGTGGCCATGTCGAGGCCGGCCTTCGCCGCGCAATAGGCCGCCCACCCCGCGATCGGGCGGCGTCCCGCGCCCGAGGAGATGTTCACGATGCGGCGCAGGTTCGCCGCCTGCTCGGTGGCGCGCAGGAACCCGCGCATGAGGATCATGGGCGCCACGAGGTTCACGTCGAGGTTGCGCTCGAGCTCGGCCGGGTCGGCGCGGTCGAGGGGGCACACGGGCTGCACGATGCCCGCATTGTTGATGAGCACGGCCCGCTCGTAGCGCCGGTTGCCGATGCGCGCGGCGAGGCGATCGCAGGCGCCGGCCACGGCGCGCGCATCGCCCAGGTCCACTTCGAACCGCACGCCGCCCGGGATATCCGCATCGGGCGCGCGCGCCAGCGCGACGAGCTCGTTGCCCGCGTCGCGCCCGATCCTCTCGGCGAGCGCTTCGCCCAGCCCGCGCGTGGTTCCCGTCACGACGAAGAGGTTCATGGGCGGGCATTATAGAATCGGCGGCCTTGGAGGAGACGCGCGGCATGGGCTCGCAGCGGGGCGTGATGGTGGTGACCGGAGGGGCGCGCGGGATCGGCGCGGCGACCGCGCGCCTTGCGGCGCAGCGCGGCTATGCCGTTTGCGTGAACTACCTGCGCAACGCCGAGGCCGCGCAGCGCGTCGTGCGCGAGATCGAGGCCGCGGGCGGGCGCGCCATCGCGGTGGCGGGCGACGTGGCGAAGGAAAGCGACGTGATCCGCATCTTCGAGACCGCCGCGCGCGAGCTGGGGCCCGTCACGGCCCTCGTCAACAACGCCGGCATCCTCGAGCAGCAGGGACGCCTGGACGAGATGTCCGCGGCGCGCTTCGAGCGTGTTTTCGCCACCAACATCACGGGCGCGTTCCTGTGCGCGCGCGAAGCGGTGAGGCGCATGTCCACGAAGCATGGCGGCGCGGGCGGCGGCATCGTCAACGTGAGCTCACGGGCCTCGGTGCTGGGCTCGCCCGGCGAGTACGTGGACTACGCCGCGTCCAAGGGCGCGGTGGACACGCTCACCATCGGGCTCGCGCGCGAGGTGGCCGAAGAGGGCATCCGCGTGAACGCGGTGCGCCCGGGCGTCATCTACACCGGGATCCACGCGAGCGGCGGCGAGCCGGGGCGCGTCGAGCGGGTGAAGTCCGCGGTGCCGATGAAGCGCGGCGGCCAGCCCGAGGAAGTCGCGCAGGCGATCCTGTGGCTCCTGTCCGAGGAGTCGTCATACTCGACGGGCACCTTCATCGAAGTGAGCGGAGGACGCTGATGGACATCGTCACCGAGCGGCGCGGCGCGGTCGAGGCCGTGGGCTTCAACCGGCCCGCGCGCCGCAACGCGATCACGAGCGCGATGTACACGGCGCTGCGCGAGCGCGTCGAGGCGGCCGAGGCCGACGAGGGCGTGCGCGTGGTGCTCTTCCACGGCCTGCCCGACGTCTTCACCTCGGGCAACGACATCGAGGATTTCCAGGAACGCGCGCCGCGCGGCGAGGACGCGCCGGTGTTCCGTTTCCTGCAGGCCGTGAGCGGCGCGCAGAAGCCGCTGGTGGCGGCGGTGACGGGTCCCGCGGTCGGCATCGGCACGACGCTGCTCCTTCACTGCGAGCTCGTCTACGCGGGCGACAACGCGCGCTTCGCGATGCCGTTCACGCAGCTGGGCCTCGTCCCCGAATTCGCCTCGAGCTACCTGCTGCCGCTCGTGGCGGGCTACCAGCGCGCCGCCGAGCTCCTGCTGCTGGGCGAGACGTTCGACGCGACGAAGGCCTACGAGGCCGGATTCGTGACGCGCGTGGTGCCCGCCGCCGAGGCGCTCGAGGTCGCGTGGCAGGCGGCCACCAAGCTCGCCGCGCTGCCGCCCAGGTCCATCCTGCTCACCAAGTCCCTGCTGAAGAGCGCCCACCGGGAAGCCGTGCGCGCGCGCCTCGCCGTCGAGAGCGAGCATTTCCGGACCCTGCTGGGCGAGCCCGCGGCGCGGGCCGCGCTGGCCGCGTTCCTCGCCAGGCGCAAGGGCTCGTAGGAATCTTCCGGTTCGCCGACGCAGGGGACGCCGGCTACAGGAACTCGAAAGCCACCGAGCCCTTGGCGAAGATTTCCGCCTGGTAGCTCTTCACCCCCGCATCCGGGATGCGGGTGCGCGAAAAATTGGCGCCGAAGTAGAACGTCGTGTTGACCGTGCGCCGATGCCCATAGACGAGCGATACCGTATCCGTGTTCTCGTAGTGGTTCGCCGGCTGCTCCCACAGGGAAGCGGCCCGGCGGATCGACGAGGTCTGGAAGATGCCGCGCAGGCTGTCGCGCGCCGTGAAGTGCCACATCACCAGCAGCTGCTGCACGCGCTCGTTCAGGATGCGCGAGGAGCCGGAATCCACGGGCTGCATGCTGTCGATGTAGTCGCCGTTCATCTGGTACTCCACCTCGGCGCGCTGGTGCGGCCGCAGGTTGGCGATCACCGAGTAGGCGGCGCCGCGCCCGATGCGGTTGTTGGCGAAATCGACGCGGTCGCCGTAGGCGATCTCGCCGTAGAAGCGCGAGAACCACGCCGAGGGGTTCGTGTCGATGTTGATGTCCACCTGGTCGCGCTTGAGGATGCCGCCGCCGGGCTGCGCGCCCACCTTGTCGTTGGGGCGCAGCTCGAGCGTGAGCGTGGTGGCGTGCGGCAGGCCGATGCGAACGCCGGGGCGCGTCATCTGGTTGAGGATGTCGCCGTCGAGCGTGGTCTTGTACTCGGCGTTGAAGTACGGCGTCACCTCGTTGAAGCCCCAGAGCCCCACGAACTTGCGCGAGTTCTCGCTGTAGACCGTGTGGTAGCCGTTCTGCACGATGAAGCCGTTGTCGGCGCGGAAGTCGCGTCCCACGTGCTCGGCGCGCAGGTAGTTGATCCACTCGGTGCTGTTGTACTGCCAGTCCACCTGCGCGGCGTGGCTCGTCTGCAGGTCGCCCTTCACGAAGGTCGCGCCGTCGTAGAGGGCGGTCGTCCACGACCCCAGCACCTGGGCGCGCAGGCGATGCTCGGTGGTGGGAAACCACGCGATATCCGGGCCGAAGACGCGGTTGTACGAGCCGTTGTCGAGCAGGCGGTCGGTGAAGAGCGCGCCCACCGTGGAGCCGTCCACCTGCAGGCGGCCGCGCGCGAAGGTGGCGAGCGACTTGAAGTCCTGCACGGCGGAGTTGGTCGTGTACGCGTTGGGCAAGAGCACGGTGCCGCCGCCCTCGTCGCGCGTGACCAGCACCGCGCCGTCGAACCTGTCGTTGCGCTGCGTGACGCGGGCGCCCCAGCCCGGGTCGCTCACCGTGCGCGTGTAGATCGCCTGGTAGGGCGAGAGCAGGATGTCGGCGCCCTCGAGGAAGAACGGCCGCTTCTCCGGGAAGAAGAGCGCGAATTGCGTGTTGCCCGAGAGCTGCGGCGTGTCGAGCTCCACCTGCGAGAAGTCGGGGTTGATGGTGGCGTCGAAGACCACGTCGGCGCGCGGGCGCCACTTGAGGTCCAGCGACGCGACGAAGTCGTTGTTGCGCCGGTCGGGAACGCCCGCGTCGCGGTTCTGCACGGTGCGCATCGTCACGTTGGGCACCGCGAGCAGGTAGCGCGTCGGCGGCAGGTCCACGAGGCCCGTGAGCGGCTCGTTCAGGCACAGCCAGCAGGTCTGGTCGCGCGGCAGGGGGCTCGAGGCGATGCGGTAGCGCTGGTCGCGCGGCCAGTTGCGGAACACGAGGACGCTCCACTGGGCGGCCGGCGGATCCGTGTAGCGCAGAGACGAGAACGGGATGCGGAATTCCGCGGTCCAGCCCTCCTCGTAGCGCCCCGTCACCACCTCGACGTCGAAATCGGGCGAGAAGTCCTCGGTGGAAGTGTCCTCGTTGTAGAGGCCGTCGCCGATCACCCCGCGCGGGTTGGCGCGGATGAAGTGCGCGAACTTGCGGGTGCCCACGGGATCGATGAAGACGTCCACCATGTCCTGGTCGGAGAGCACGTTGTCCCGCCGGGCGTAGGGCGCCCGCAGCTGGCTCATGTCGGGGTCCTGCGCCTTGATCGCGATGTAGAGCGCCTGGTGGTCGTAGGCGAAGCGCGCCTCGGTATGCACGCGCGTCTCCTCGACCTTCTCGAGGGGATACATCTCGTAGAACTTGTCCCAGGGCTTGGCCTTGGCCCAGGCGGCATCGTCGAGCTTGCCGTCCAGGACGATCTTCTCTCCCGGCTGGAGCCGGTAGGCTTCGATGGCAAGGGCGGTGGCGGGGGCTACGAGGGCGAAAAACAGCAGGAGCCTTGTTCTCATTGTGGCCGGCAGTGTACCGGGGCGCGGTTTGTGGCGACGCGCCACTCTAGGGGGGCAGCCCTCGCGGCCGCGAGGCGCATGCGACGAAACGCGCAATTCGGGGTCGAAAATGCAGGTGCGTGGTGTTAGTACCCGCTCACATGCCGCATTGTGCGGCGCAGCAGGTGGGCGTATAGTCCGCGCGCTATCCGGCCCCCGGGCTCGCGCCCGACCGCCGGCCGCCCATCCATGAGCGAAGTCACAGCCCCCGCTCCCACTTTCGCGTTCCACGAGAATCGCAAGGCCACCTCCGCGCTGGTGCTGGGCGCGATCGGCGTGGTCTTCGGCGACATCGGCACGAGCCCCCTTTACGCGTTGAAGGAGGCGTTCCGGCCTGACCACGGCATCCCGCTCAACCCGGACAACGTGATGGGGATCCTGTCGCTGATCGTGTGGTCGATGATCTGGATCATCACCATCAAATACCTGGTAGTGATGATGCGCGCCGACAACAACGGCGAGGGCGGCATCCTGGCGCTCCTCGCGCTTGCCCTGCGCGAGACGCGCCGGCGCCCGCGCCTTCGCTGGTCGATCATCGGCATCGGCATGTTCGGCGCGGCGATGTTCTACGGCGACAGCATGATCACGCCGGCGATCTCGGTGCTCTCCGCGGTCGAAGGCCTCGGGATCGCCACCCCGGTGTTCGACCATTTCGTCGTGCCGATCACGCTGGGCGTGCTGGCGGGCCTGTTCATGATCCAGCGCAACGGCACGGGCCGCGTGGGCGCCCTCTTCGGCCCGGTCACCACGGCCTGGTTCCTCGCCATCGGCGCGCTGGGCGCCGTGCAGATCGCGAAGAACCCGGCGGTGCTCTCCGCGTTCTTTCCCAAGTACGCGGTGGACTTCCTCTTCTCGTACCCGGTGGCCGGCTTCCTCGTGCTGGGCTCGGTCTTCCTCGCTCTCACGGGCGGCGAAGCCCTCTACGCCGACATGGGCCACTTCGGCAAGCGCTCCATCCGCATCGCATGGCTTGCGCTGGTATTCCCCGCGCTGCTCCTCAACTACTTCGGCCAGTCCGCCTTCGTGCTCGCCAACCCGGCGGCGATCAAGAACCCGTTCTATCTCATGGTGCCCGAGTGGGCGCTCTATCCGATGGTGGGGCTCGCCACGTGCGCGACGGTGATCGCCTCGCAGGCGGTGATCTCGGGCGCGTTCTCGGTGACCCGCCAGGCGATCCAGCTGGGTTACGTGCCGCGCCTTGAGATCCTGCACACCTCGGAGCGCTCCATCGGCCAGATCTACGTGCCGTTCGTGAACTGGATGCTCTTCATCGCGGTCGTGATCCTGGTGATCGGCTTCCAGAGCTCGGACAACCTCGCCAACGCGTACGGCATCGCGGTGGCGGCCACGATGGTGAGCGTGAGCGCGCTCGCGATGGTAGTCGCTCGCCTGAACTGGAAGTGGTCGATGTGGTCGGTCGTGCTGGTCATCGGCAGCATGCTGGTCGTGGACACCGCATTCCTCGCTTCCAACGCCGCCAAGTTCCTCTCGGGCGGCTGGTTCCCGCTGCTCATCGGCAGCGCCATCTTCACGCTGCTCATGACCTGGAAGCGCGGGCGCGCGCTCATGTTCCGGCAGCTCTCCGAGCAGGGCATTCCCCTGCGCCCCTTCCTCGAGAGCCTCGCCGCCCACCCGCCGCAAACGGTCCAGGGTACGGCCATCTTCATGACGGCCAGCGCGGACACCGTGCCGCACGCGCTGCTGCACAACCTCAAGCACAACAAGGTGCTGCACGAGAAGACGGTCTTCCTCACCATCATCGTGCACGACGTGCCCAGCGTGCCGCTGGAGGACCGCGTGCAGCTCGAGCGCCTGGTGAACGGCTTCTACAAGCTGGAGGCGTGGTACGGGTTCAAGGAGCAGCCGGACATCGACGAGATCCTCAACTCCTGCCGCGTGCGCTACGGCCTCGCCTTCGACGTGATGGACACCTCGTTCTTCCTCTCGCGCGAGACGGTGATCCCGACCACCGACGTTCCCGGCATGGCGCTATGGCGCGACCACCTGTTCGCGTGGATGACCCGCAACGCCACGCGCGCCACGGACTTCTTCAACATCCCCGCCAACCGGGTGGTGGAACTGGGCACGCACATCGAGATCTGAGGGCGACATGGACCCGGCGCAGCCATCGCATCGTTCCAGCACCGCCATGCTCTTCGCGATCATGGCCGCCGTCATCGTCTTCATCGGCTGCGCGGGCGTAGGTATCGCCTACTTCCTGGGCTTCCTCGGCGCCGGCGAGAACGCGGCTTCCGCGCCGGGCTCGATGCCCGCACCCGGGCAGCAGGTCACCGGAACCGCCCCCGGCGTGGCGCTCCTGCCGGGCGAGACGCTCGTGACGACGCCCGAGCCGAGGAAATCCGCGGTCCCTCCGCCGGCGCCCAAGTTCGCGCCCCCGCCACCGCCCAAGCTCGCTGCGCCCACGCCGGCGCCCAAGCTCGCTTCCGCACCCCCACCGAAGGTGAAGTCGGCGTCCGCGGCCCCGCCCGCGCCCGCGGCACCGCCCGCGCCCGCCGCTGCGCCTTCGCCCGCGCCGCGCGTCGCGCAGGCACCGCCATCCGCCCCGCCCCTGCCGCGCGATTACTGCGTGAACTGCGCCGTGGTGACGTCGATCACGCCCCGCGGCGAGTTCTGGGACGTGCGGGTGCGTTTCGAGGACGGTTCCTCGCAGACGCTGCGCTATCCCGAAGAGCCGCGCTATCACGTGAACGACCACGTCCACCTGGAGGACGGGCGCCTCGTGAAGGACTGAGGCTATTTCGCGGCGCTGAACTCGTAGCGCGCGCCGCTCGCGCCGACCGCCACCAGCCGGTTCCCCTCGCGAGTGACGCGGCTGTTGTCGTTGATGGCCGCAAGCACGCGCCGTTCGATGTCGCTGCCGGGCCCGGCGCACGCCCGCTTGGTGATGACCACGCGCGAGATGCGCACCGCATCGCCCTCGGGGTGCCATTGGCCCGAGAGCATGTTGCAGCCCGTGTAGCCCGCGATGTGGTCCGCGTTCACGAACTCGAGCGTGGGCGTGTGGGCCGGCTCGCCGGCGTCGGCGCTGCCTACCCAGCGCGTGCTCGCGAATTGCGGCGGCGCCGGCGGATCCGCGGCGCAGGCCACGAGCAAGGCACAAGAGGCGAGGACCGCTCGCATCGAACCTCCTACGGAACGGCCCGCAGCTTGAGGGAGCCGCCGGAACCGCTCATCACCATGCTGTCGCCGGTGATGATGTAGCTCGAAACCGACTGCAGGACGGCCAGCATGCGATCCTCCGAGGCTTGCGGGCCCGGGTCGCAGCCGTGGTGCGTGGTTTCCATGCGGCCGATCGCGAGAAAGCGGGAGCCCACCGTGTCCTGGACATAGCGCGCGACGAATTGGTTGCAGCCGCCGAAGCCCTCGACGCGCCCGTCGCCGAAGCGCATGTTGGGCTGCTCGCCCGATAGCGGCAGCTCCAGGATCACCTCCCAGCGCGTGCCCACGAAGGGCTTGGGCGGCGGTTCCTTGTTCGCGGGGTTCGCGCACGAGGCAAGCAAGGCCGCTAATGCGGGCACCGCGATCCAGTGACGAGTCATCGCATCTTCTCCGGTGGTTTCAATCGACGGTAGCACCCAGCAGGCTCACCACGTCCCACAGCAGGTCCAGAGGCGCCGCCTCGGGCCGCGTTCGCTCGGCCGAGAAGAGCGCGTCGAAGGCGGCCCCGGGATCCACGGGGCGCTGGCGCGCCTTCTCCTCGGTGGTGAGGTGGGCGATCGTGTGCGCGACCGCGTCGCCGTCCAGCACCTCGATCGGCGCGTGGCAGTAGCTGCACTGGGCGTCGCGCGAGAGGTCGATGGGCGCGCCGCAGGAGGAGCAGCGAACCTGCGAGACGACCGCGCGCAGGCTCGCCATCTCGCCCGGCGTGAGCGGCCGCACGAACTCCTTCTCGCGCAGGAACTGCACGAACGGCGTGAAGCGGCCGTGCCCCGCGTTGCAGCGCAAGTAGCTGATGCGGGTGGTCTTGTGGAAATCGTGCGTGAGCGTGAGCGGCGAGCGGCACTCCGGACAGCGGCACGGATCCTTGAGCGGCCGTGGGGCCGTGGCCTCGCGTTCGCGGATCGCCTGGAAGAGCTCGAGGATCGCGCCCGGCGTGAGCTGCGCGCTCTCGAGGTTGTCGAACCAGATGCCCTGGCAGTCGAAGCACAGGTCGATGTCCACCGCGGGCGCGACGCCGCGGCTCGCGAAGGTCCTTTGCACCATGGGCAACGTGCAGCTCGGGCAGGGCCGCCCGGCTCGAGGGGTCGTCGGCGGCGCTTGCGTCACGGCTTCTCGGCGAGCGCCTTCAGGTTCGCGAGCCCCGCCTCGAAGTCCGGGCCCACCATGCGGTCCATCGTGAGGGCGAGGTAGTGCTTGAGGGGGTTGCCGCCCAGGTCGCCGCCGTTGGTCCAGGTGATGCGCGTGGCCTGGCCCTCGGGCTCCAGGCGCAGCGCGCCCTGCGAGCGCATGTTGTAGTCCGGCATGAAGAGCGCGTACTCGACGGCCTTGTCGGGCTCGACCCGGGTGAACTCCATGCTGCCCGAGCCTTCGCTCTTGCTCACCCATTCCCAGCGCGCGCCCATGCCGAAGGGCGGGCCCTTGTAGGTGATCTTCATGGCCGGGTCGCGCTGCGTCCAGACGCTCCACTGCGCCCACTTCTTCGGCTCGACCACCAGGTCGTAGATCTTCTTCGGGGGGGCGTTGATGACCGCGGAGCGGCTCACGAGGAAGGCGGACGGGACGAAGAAGCCTCCGATCACGATCGCCAGGGCGAGGGCGCCCACCACGGCGAGCGACCACTGGAGAATCTTCATCTTCATCCCGTTTTCCTCCCGGCGGTAGCTTAGCGCACTCTCTCGTAGAATGGTCGCGTGTGCTCGCGCTATTTCCTCGACGCCGACGGCAACGTCATCGCCTACACCTTCCGGGTGCCGGCCGACGATCGCGTCGTCAAGCGATACAACATCGCGCCCACGCAGGATGCCCCGGTGATCCGCGCGCTGGGCACCGACCGGGAGCTGGCGATGCTGCGCTGGGGACTCGTGCCGCCATGGGCGAGGGAGCTCGCGGTAGGCACGCGCATGATCAACGCGCGCGGCGAAAGCGTGGAGACCAAGCCCGCCTTCCGCGAAGCGATGAAGGCGCGCCGCTGCCTCGTGCCGGCGACAGGATTCTACGAATGGAAGGGCGTGGCCGGGCGCAAGCAGCCGTTCGCGATCTCGTTGCCCGACCGCCCGCTCTTCGCCTTCGCGGGCCTGTGGGAATCGTGGCGGCCGCGCGGCGGCCAGGTCATCGAGACGTTCACCATCCTCACGACCGATGCGAACGAGACCGTGGCGCAGATCCACGATCGCATGCCGGTGATCCTTGCGCCCGAGGCCGAGGAGATGTGGCTGCGCGGGGAGGCGGCCGAAGCCGCCTCGCTCGTGAAGCCCTACGCGGGCGCGGTCACGATGCGCGCGGTGAGCCGGTTCGTGAGCAGCTCGAGGAACGAAGGACCGGAGTGCCTCGCCGATGCCAAGGACGAGGGCTGGGGAGCCCAGGGCTCCCTGTTGTAGCCGGCCGCTACCTGCAGTCGATCGGCAGGTGGGGATTCGGCAGCGTGGTCTCGTTCTCGCCCGCGACCTTCATCTTGCCCGGGGTGCTTGCGTTCCCGCACACCCAAGCGAGGGGAACGGAAGGGTAGCCCTCGACGGTCGCCGGGCGCAGCGTGAGCTTCTTGCCGGCCGCATTCGCATTGACGCGGTTGCCGAAGGTGATGACGATCGCGCCGCCTCGCACCAGGACATCCGAAACGTAGTTGCCGACGATCGCCCCGCTGGGCGGCAGTCCCGCGGCCGCATTGTCGGCGGGCATGCGGTGGTTATGGGCGTAATAGGCCGCCACGGATTGCTTCGCGAAGTCGCCGAGCAGCAGCCCCTCGGCCACCTGCGAGCGGATCGCGCGGTCCTGGAAACTGGGGGCAGCGAGCGTGGAGAGAATGCCGATGATCGCAATGACGATCATGAGCTCGATGAGGGTGAAGCCTCGTTCGTTTCGGGTCATGGCCATCCTTCAGAGCACGGAGCCCATCTTGAAGATGGGCAGGTAGAGCGCGATCACCATGAAACCGACCAGCAGGGCGACCGCGGCATATGCGACCAGCAGCAGGTATTGCTCGATGCGCACCAGGGAGCGATTGGTGTCCTCGGCGTTGAGGTCGAGCACCTGGCGAACGGCCTCGGCGAAAGCGCCGCTGCGTGCGCCCAGCTCGACCGACACCCGCAGCCGCGCCGGAAGCTCGGGAGTTTCGCGCACCGCATCGACGAGCGGCGCCCCGCCATCGAGCCTGGCTTGCAAGGCGTCCACGGCCCTCGCCAATGGCAGGCTTCCGCAAGTCGCACGCAGGTGCTGCAGCATCTCGCGAAGGGGCGCACCCTGCTCCGTCGCGAGGAAGATCAACGAGAGCCGGGCAACGAACACCCGGCGCAGGTAGTCGCGAAGGACCGGGATGCGCGCATTCCACCCATCGGGCCAGCGAAGGTTCGCGAACCTGCGCCATCCGAACCAGGCGGCGACGATGCCGAGCGGAATCCAGACGACGGCGCCGTTGGCGAATGCGAGGAGCATGCGGGTCGGCAACGGCAGGTCCGCCGCGAACGCCTTGAAAAGATCGGCGAAGACGGGGATCAGCATCGTCGAGGCTACGAGCAGCAGGATCACGAAGACGACCAGCGAAACGCTGGGCCAGGTGAGGGCCGCGCGAATCGCGCCCCGGTAGCGCTCGCGCTGCTCGAACTCCTCGGCGAGCAGGCCGAACACGACGGGAGCGGCCGTGCTTGCCTCGGAAGCACGCACCAGCGCCACGGTTTCGGGCACGAAGAGCGACTCATGCCTGCGCATCGCGTCCGAGAGCGACGCCCCCGAGCCTACCTGCGCCGCGATATCGGCAAGCGTCCGGACCGTCGCGCGGTCCGCATCGGAATCCTCCGTGATGATCTTCAATGCGTCGTTGAGCGGCAGTCGCGTCCGCGCCGCGAGGGCGAGGCGCTTGAACACAAGCGAAAGGGCAGGCGGGCGGCGGAACATCATGGCCTTTCTCCCCGGCAGGTCGAGGGCAGCAGCTGCGAGGGCAGCGTGGACAGCGTGGTGGCCGGTGTGGCGATCATTCCTTGCGGCACCGGCGCGTTCCCGCAGACCCACTGGAGCGTCGCCCGCGCTTCCCCCGGGTCCCACGCCGTGCGCATCGACACCTGGAACGGCTTGCCATCGCCGACGCTGCGGCCGATGCCGATGATGGTTCCCTGCACGACGCCGGTCCGTACTCGCTGGCTGCGCGCGCGCACGGCGGGCTCGTCCGACGGCGCGATAAGGCTGAGGGAGCGGCCCGACAGGCGCGACTCGTAGTCGCCGCCCGCCGATGCGCCCGCCCCGCTGCTCGCGAGGTACGCGGCGTCCGACTCGAGCGCCCTCCCGGTGATCGCGTGATGCTCGACGATGGCGATCTGCTGCACGCGCACCGTGTTCAGGAGTTCGACGAAGTGCGCCTGGAACAGGATCGTCGGCGCCTCCACGAGGATACGGGCACTGGCGACCAGGATGATGAAGACCACGAGGACCAGCTCGATGGGCAGCACGTCGAGCACGGAAGGCGGCGTGGGATCCGATGCGAAGCTCCAGGAGAATCTCTTCATCGGCAGCTCGCCGGCATGTAGCGCTTGTCCGGCATGGAATCGGCGCGGATCGTCCCGATGGCCTCGAAGCCCGCCGGGGGACTGCTCCCGTTGCACACCCACACGAAGGGCGACAGCGGATTCGACTTGTTCAGGGCCGGCCGGAGGAACATCGTCCGGGGGGGAAAGTTCTTGGGATCCACGTCCACCTCGACAACGCCGTTCACGATGCGGATCGCCGCGACGACCCGCCCGCGCCACGCGGGGGGCGCGTATATGCCGGCGGCCGCGTTGTCCGCGGGCATCGAGCCCCACCGCTCGTAGTATTCCGCGACGGCGTGCTGTGGGCCCTCGGCCAGCGAGAAGACTTCGGCCATCTTCCCGCGGATCACATAGTCCTGGTACGCCGGTATCGCGATCGACGCGAGGATTCCGATGATGGCCACGACGAGCATCAGCTCGATCAATGTGAATCCACGCGACGTGCGGGTCCCTTTGCTTCTCATGGCTTCGCCTCCCTGGCCTTCTGCGGACGCTGTCTCGCGAGCACGCCTTCTCCCCATGACTTCCACCACGCCACGGGCTCCTCGCCCACGGCGCTCGCCACGGCCCGGTGCTCGCGGCCCGGGTCCTCGAGGGGTGTGATCGAACCGGTCTTGTCGAAGTGGCTGCCGCCCTGCACCTCCACGATCGCCGGAAGCCACTTCGCGGGGGGCAACGGGAAATCCAGGTCCACCTGCTCGGCGCGAAGCGGCGCGGCAGTCTCCTGGCTCAGCAGGAGCGCTCCGCCGGACACGAGCGCCGCGGCGGTGACACGAGCCGGCAAGCGCAACTCGTCGGCGACGGCATAGCCATTGCGGCCGTCCCAAAGGCGCACCGCGTTCTCGGTGCGCGTGAGAATCCATCGGCCCTGCTCCGCAAAGGTCGCGGCGAGCACGACGCCATCGTGCTTCATCGGCGCCCCCGTAAGGCGCATCTCGTCGAGGTCCACGACGCGCGCGACGCCATCGATGCCGCCGACGACGAGGCGATGCGAGGCAGGGCTCAGGTCGGCGGACCAAACGGAGTTCAGGAACGTGACGCGGCCCCGCTCGCGCGCCGTGAGGTCTCCGCGGGCGAGCCCCTTGTCGTAGCTCATGTCTTCCGGCGGCTCGAGCACGATCGCGCGCGCTACGCGTTCGTCGACGATGACGAGCTCGCCTTGCGCGGCGGTGAAGCCCACGAATGCGATCCGCGCCCCGCCCATCGCGGGCGCGAGGGAAACGAGCCGCAGGGTCGAATCGGTATCCCAGAGATCGACGTAGCCCGATTCGTCGGCGACGGCGAGCAGGCGGCCCTCCCCGTCGAACGCGAGATGGGCCACGCGCGAAGCGCTGGGAATCGGCAGGCCGCGCAGGGTCCCATCGCGCAAGTCCCAGATGCGGACCGCGCCATCCTCGCCGACGGTCGCGAGCTGCCCGCCCTGCCGGTCGAGCGCGATGCGGTCCACGCGATCGGGCACCTCGACCCTGGGGGCGGCGGGCGTTCCATCGGCACCGTTGCGCACCTCGACCGTCGAGGCGGTGAGCCCCATGGCGATGCGGCGCCCGTCCTCACTGAACGCAAGCGGCGGCGATCCGCGCGAGGACGCGACCTTCCATCCCTGCGCTGCAGCGCCTGGCGGCGGTCCGAGCGCGAGGCTCACCGCCCCGGAGGGATCGCGCAGCTCGCTCGCGATCAGGCGTCCATCGGGGCTCGCGGCACGCAGTTGCCGGTCGGCGGTCAACGCGGGCGGGCTCTCGCCCGCCTTCGTATCCACGTCCCAGATCGTGATGCGCGAGGCCGCATCGAGCGTCGCGACCCGCGCCGCGTCGGGGCTCATGCGCGCATCCAGCACCGCCGAGGTATCGATCAACGCCTCGAGGACCTGGCGGCCGGAGGGCATCGACCATATCCGCGCCGTGCGATCGAGGGAACCGGTGACGAGGAATCGTCCGTCGGCATTGAACGCGAGGGACAGGACCGCGCCTTCGTGTTCCAGCGGCGTGCCCACCAGTCCGCCCGTCTGCAGGTCCCACACGCGAGCGCGTTTGTCCTGGCATCCGGTCGCCAGCCAGCGGCCGTCTCTGCTGAACGCGAACGCATTCACCGGGCTCGGGTGGCGAAGCGTCCAGCGCGCGCCCGTGCGCGAGCTCGCGGCGACCACGACGTCGCGCTGGATGGTCGCGCTCCATTCCGCCGGGGCCGGCTGGGTCGCGGGCACCGCGCGCTCCGCAAGCTCGACCACCGGGGCCGCGGAGCCCCCGGAGAGGTCGATGGATGCCGCGCCGCCCGGCCCTTCGACCGCCAGGTGGCTCGCGTCGGCCCACGAGAGGTGAAGGTCGCGGCGATTCGACTTGTCCGAGATGAGGACGACCGCCACGGGCCGCGCGAAGGAACGCTGCGTGAGGTACGTCACGACGCGCGCCGCGGCCGCCGTGTTGCCGGGATTGAGGCGGAGCGATGCGGCGAGCATGGCCTGCGGCTCGCCGGGCACGTTGCGGTCGATGAGCGAGATCGCCTGCTCGAGGATCACGTTCGATTGCGTCTCGATGAGGCGATGCTTCTCCTGCGTGGACCGATCGAGCAGCACCGCGAAGAGGGCGGCCAGGCCGATTGCCGTGGCGACCACCGCGCCCCCCGCGATGGCGAAACGCCGCGTGCGGCGCTTGCGCGCGGCATCGGCTTCCGCTGCCCGGCGTTCGGCGACGCGCGCCTGCCTCAGGTCGCGGCTTTCCTTCGCCACGCGCGTGAGCACATCGTGGGTGAGCTCCACGCGCAGCACGCCGGAGCGCTCGTCCAGGCGCAGCAGGCGCCGGGCGATGAGCCTGTCGATCTCCGGGCGCGTAATGCCGGGCAACCTCAGCGCATCGTCGAGCGCATAGCTGTCGCGATAGCCCGCCTCCGTGAGGAGCTGGTCCTCGATGAACTCGCGCGCGCGCGGATCGATTCCCTCGAGGCTCGCCTCGTAGAATTCGCGGATGATCTCGTGCTGCGCTCCGCCCTCCAGCAAGTCGGAGGAAATCTGCGCGCGCCCCATGCGGATGCGCTTGTTGTTGAGCTCGCGGCATACGACGCTCAGGAGCGCGGGCTCGACTTCGAGCCGCTCGAGATCCCAGTCCGCGGCATCCGCGCCGTAGGATCGCGGCGAGGCCACGAAACGGATGATGAGGTCGCCTACGGCCTCGGTCACGAGGTGGCCGCCCGACTTGAGCACCGCCTCGCGCGCCTGCAGCCCGTTCATGCGGGTGAGGCGAAGGCGGCTGCGCATGATGGACGGGATCGCTGCGCGCAGCGCCTCGAAGTCCGGAAGGTAGTCCTCGCGGAAGCTCATCACGACCTTGCAGTTGCGCCGGCCGAAGTCGAGCTCGGAGCTGCCCGAAGGATCGGCCTCGAGGCGCGCGGCCACCCGCGCGGGCACGCGGCCTTCGGTGAGGTCGGCCACCTGCTCGATGAACTCGCGGCACCTCCTGGCGATCGCGTCGTCGCTGCGGCCAAGCGTGAAGACTTCCTCGAACTGGTCGAGCACGAGGACGGGCGTCACCAGCCGGTTCCTCGCGCTCCAGAAGTCGGAGTCGCGCCGATGGAAGTACTCCCACAGCGTGTCGCCTTCGCGCCGCGCCGGCGCCTCGATCCTGTGGGCGATGCAGCTCGCCTCGATCGCCAGGAGCGCCTGCTCGACGAGGTCCTGGCCGGCCAACACGTCGACGCGCAGGTAGACCGGATGGAAGTCTTCGCGCCGCAGCTGCGGGAAGAGACCTGCGTTGAGCAGCGAGCTCTTGCCCAGGCCCGAGAGCCCGAAGAGCACCGTGAGGGTCTCGCGCTTGATGAGGCGAAGCAGCTCCGCCACTTCCGCATCGCGGCCGTGGAAGAAGGCCTGCGCCTCCTCGGTGAACGGCATGAGGCCGGGCCACGGATGCTCCGCGCTGACGACCGCGACATGCTCGTTCACGCGAGGCCTCGCTCGCGCTTGCGCGCGTCGCGCACCAGCTGCACGACGCGCGCCTCGAATTCCGCCGTGGTCCGTCCCTCGGGAAGGCGGGTCCATTGCGCCTTCTGGAAGCTCTCGGGAACCGCGCCCGAGTACTCGGGCGTGTCGTCGATCACCACGGGCAGGATGAACGGAACCTGGTCTGCGATACCCATCGAGCGCTCCTCCGCGAGGCGCCACTCGCGGCGGAAATAGCCCTCGAGGCGCCGCTCCGTCGACCGCGAGATCACGGGCATGAAGAGCGAGCAGTTGCGTATGTTGCGCTTGATCTTCTGGTCGTACAGGTCGCCCGCCTCGAGGCGGTCGCGGTCGAACCAGACGTCGATGCCGAGGTCTTCGAGGCAGGCGAACAGGTGATGGACCGCGCCCGAGTCCTCCTTGGCGTAGCTCACGAAAATCGCGCCGGGCGCCATGTCCGTCATCGCCGCGGGCCCGGGCGCTTCATCGGGCCCGGCAGGCGCGGACGCCGTCGGTGCGCGAGCCGGTGCGGCATAGCCCGGATAGCGGTCGAACCACCGCCGCTCGAGCTCCGCCACGAAGTCGGCCGCGTCCACGGCCGTGATCTTCGTGGCGTAGCTGAAGCTCTTCAGGAAGAGGACCAGGTTGCGATCGGCATCGGCGCGGCGGTCGACGACGATCTCCGACTCGCCGCGTTGCACCGAGAGCTGCCGGCTCTTCGACAGCCGTATGAAGAACCTCGCGAGCCAATCGGGAAAGGGACACCCGACGATGAGCAGGTGGTTGTTCTGCAGCTCGTCGAAGAGCAGGTGGGGACGCCTCGCCTCGGACTGCAGCGCGCACATGAACTCGAGCGTGTCCTCGTCGGAGATCACGTAGTCGGGCGCCACCGACACCTTGCCGAAGAGGGAATAGACCACCGGAGCCGGAAGCCGGCCGCGCGGCGCGGGGAGGTCCTGTGCCTTGTTCGGCGAATACGCGAGGTGCAGCGCGCGCTGCTCGCCGCCAAACCGCTCCTGGTTGAGCGCGTCGACGAGCAGGGAATCGAAGGTCGTCGATACGAAGAGGTCGAACGCGGGGATGCGGGCGAGGCGGCGCAGGGCCTCGGGCACGGCAAGCGCCAGGTCCTTCGCGATGGCGCGCACTTTCGAGTAGAGCTCCTCGCGCCGGCCGCCGGCGGCAAGGCTCGCGCACACGACGTCGTTGAGCCCGAATTCCGGAGGAAGCGCCGAGGGATCCAGCCGCAGGCGTTCGGCGAGCCTTTCGGCGATCACGCGCTGCACCGTGGCAGGTCCGCTCGCGCGTCCGACGGTCGCGAGCTCGGGGCCCACGATCGGCACCACCCGGCCCTCCTCGAGGTAGGCGAGCAGGTCGTCCCAGAACTCGTCTTGCGCCGTCGAGAGCATGTTGTTGTTGTCCCCCGGCGAAGAATACTTCACGTGGCAGGGCTTCGCCAGACGCGGCGGCGTGAATTACAGCGCCGAGTGCGCATTTTTCCGGCGTGCGGGGCGCGAGATCGACCTGCTCATGGCGACTCGCTGTTCGCGAGCAGCTTTCAGCGCATCGCGCGCCTGGGGGCAATCCTTCCCTGGCGCCTGTCGAGCGCACCCGCGGCCGCGGCCTTGAGCAAACGCCGAAAGGTGGGACATTCGGCATGGCTGCGCGCCGGGCAGGCGGCCGCGTGCCGCAACCCGTCGCTCATCGCCTTCAGCCGCTTGATCGTCGCGTCGAGCTCGTCGGCCTTCGCGGCGAGCTTCGCGCGGTCGATGCTCGGCTTTCCCGATGGCGAGAACATCGAGCCGATCTCGTCCAGCGAGAACCCCGCGGCCTGCCCCAGCGCGATCAGCGCGAGCTGGTCCAGCACGCCCGGGGCGAACCGGCGCCGCAGCCCCTGGCGGCCGGTCGAGGCGATGAGGCCCTTCGCCTCGTAGTAACGCAGCGTCGAGGCCGGCAGCCCGGAGCGCTTCGCCGCTTCCGCGATGTCCATGGAGAAACCCCTTGACTTCAAGTTGACTTGAACTTCTAGAGTGCCTCCATCGACATCGCATCGTCAACTGGAGGCCACCATGAATCCCATGACGCAGGACGCAGTCCGCATCGCGCTCGTCGGCATCGGCGCCACCGCCGTGATGGACGCCTGGCTCGCCCTTCTCAAGCGGGCCGGCGTCCCCACGCTCAACTTCGCCTTCATCGGCCGCTGGGCCGGGCATGCGTTGCGGGGGCGTTGGAAGCACGACGCCATCGCCAAGGCCCCGCCGGTCGCGGCAGAGACGGCCCTGGGATGGCTCGTCCACTACGCGGTCGGCATCTCGTTCGCGGGCGTGATGGCCGGCGTGGGCGGGATCGCATGGATGCGCTCGCCCACGTTGCTGCCCGCGCTTGCCGTGGGTGTAGGCACTGCCGTCGCGCCCCTCTTCATCATGCAGCCGGCGATGGGCGCAGGCATCGCGTCCTCGCGCACCGCGGCGCCGGTGAAGAACTGCCTGCGCAGCCTCGCCAACCATGCGGTCTTCGGCACCGGGCTCTACCTGGCGGCGACCGGCCTCCAATGGATCTCGCCATGAGCGCCGCAACGAGGAAGCTCGCCGTGATCTACCACAGCGCGCACGGCCACACCGAGCACATCGCCCGCCATGTGGCCGACGGCGCTCGCGAGGTGCCCGGCACTGAAGTGCACCTGCTGAGGGCACAGGACCTCGCCGAAAGCCCGGACAAGCTGCTCGACTTCGACGGCCTCGTCCTGGGCTCGCCCACGTATCTCGGCGGCGTTTCGGCGGCGTTCAAGGCCTTCATGGACTCGACCGGGCGACTGTGGCGGGACCAGCGCCTGAAAGGGCGGCTCGCCGCCGGATTCACCGTGTCCTCGCTGCCCGCCGGCGACAAGCAGTCGACCCTCATGTCGATGTTCGTCTTCGCCATGCAGCACGGCATGGCCTGGGTCGGCAATCCCGTCATCCCCGAGCAACATCTTGGCGTCCCCTACGACGAGGCAGCCAATCGCCTCGGATCCTGGTCGGGATTGATGGCGCAGGCCGGGCACGCGTCAGCGGCGAATTCGTTCGTACGCGGGGATATCAAGTCGGCGCTGATGTTCGGCAGGAACTTCGCCGAATCGCTGCATCGGTGGGCTAGGCCTTGCGCTGCGCGAGGAAAGCCTTCGCCGCTTCTTCCCAATGCTCGCCATCGAACTGCTTCACCGGAAGCGAATCAAGATCGATTCCGTCCAC
>DATIWC010000078.1:0-6698 GCA_035519515.1 Usitatibacter sp. | reverse complement strand
AGATGTTGCACGAGGCCCAGCGCACTTCGGCGCCCAGCGCGATGAGCGTCTCGATGAGCACCGCGGTCTGGATCGTCATGTGCAGCGACCCGGTGATGCGCGCGCCGCGAAGCGGCTGCACGGCGGCGTATTCCTCGCGGATCGCCATGAGTCCGGGCATCTCGGTCTCGGCGATCGCGATCTCCTTGCGTCCCCAGTCGGCGAGCTTGAGGTCGGCGACCTTGAAATCGGTGAAGCCTTCGGGCTTGGTACGGGCATTCATGTCGTTCCCTTTCGTCGTCAAAGGGTGACCTGCCGGCGGGAGATGGGATCGGGCTCGTCTCCCGTGAGCGAGTCACGGATTAACGAGCGCCGTTGCGGTGAATACCCCGAGCCTGGCGCCGTGGGAACGGCGTTGCAACGCTCCTCGGGGAGACACATATTCTACCCGAACTAGGACGGTTTCTGTCCTGATTCCTTGCTACGGTTCGCGTTCCTTCCTGATGGGAAATTCCATGAAGAAACCCCTCCTGCTGGGCTGCAAGGGCTGCGGCAACGCCATCGTCGAGAGCGCCTTCGCCGTCGCGGGCATTCCGATCGACTGCGAGGAGGTGGATTACTCCGCCGACAGCCCGACGCGGCCGCGGCTGCTCTCGGTCAACCCGCTGGGGCAAGTGCCCACGCTGGTGCTGCCCAACGGCGCGGTGATGACCGAAAGCCTCGCGATGATCCATCACATCGACGACCATGCGCCGAAGGCGGGGCTCGTTCCGCCCGTGGGCGATCCTGCTCGCGATACGTTCCTGCGATGGTCGGTCTTCATCATCGCGGCGATCTATCCCACGTTCACGTACGGCGACGATCCGAGGAAATGGGTTCCCGACGAAGCGGCCTCGAAGATGCTGCGCGAATCGACCAATCGCCATCGCGAGGCCCAGTGGATGCAACTGGAATCGGCCGCGGGCTCGCCGTGGTTCCTGGGCGAGCGCAGGAGCGCGATCGATCTCTACTTCGCCTCGATGGTGTACTGGCGGCCGGGGCGCAAGTGGTTCGACTCGAATACCCCGAAAGTTTCGGCGATCGCGAGGAGGGCTGGCGATCTCGTCGCCGTCGCTCCGGTCATCCAAAGGCATTTCGGGTAGGCGAGCGTCGCGGAAATCGACCGGGTGCTAGGATATGCCATGTCCTCTGCGCTGCGCACCCGCCGAATCCAACGCCATGTCGCGTGGATCTGCGCGTGCTTCGCATTCTTCGGCGCGATTGCCCCCGCGGTCTCCAAGATGGTGTTCGCGGCGCAGGGCGTGCACCTGGTGCAGATCTGCGGCGTCGAGGGGCAGAAGCTCGTGGCGCTGGGCGAGGATGGCAAGGAGCGCCCCGCGGTTCCCGGCACGTCCGACCACTTTTGCGGCTACTGCTTCCTCCAGCAACATTCGCCCGTAATTCCCTCCGTTGCGGTCGCGGGCGTCGCGCCCCAACCGCTCGTCTCCAGTCCGCCGGTCCACGCGCGCGCCATTGCAAGCGCGGCGCGATCGGACTGGCCGGCCAACCCCGTCCGGGGCCCGCCTCCCGCGATCTCCTGAAGTCGCGTTCCGTTTCCCTCGGGAAACGGATTCCCGCGCGCGACCACGCGCGCTGAATTCGACTTGGAGAATCGCCATGGGTCCTTCCAGGACGCAGTGGTATTCGCCGCGCGGGGCGCGGCGTGGAATGCTGATCGCCGCCATCGGTGCGGCGTGCTGGGTAAGCTGGGCGGTCGGCCACGTGTCGGCCGCGTCGATCCGGATCGAAGCGCAAGCGTGCCGGGCCCTGGACTTTCAGGAAGCCGGCGCGGCGCACTCCGGCGAGAGATCGCTATGAAGCGGATCCTCCTTCTCGCGTGGACCTTGACGGCCTGTGCGTGCGCCCACGCACAACTGAGCGCCGCGGACCCATGGGTGCGCGCGACAGTGCCCGGACAAAGCGCGACCGGGGCATTCATGCAGTTGCGATCGACCGAAAACGTGAAGGTCGTCGGTGCCCGGTCGCCCGTTGCCGGCGTCGTGCAGATCCACGAGATGAAGATGCAGGGCGGAGTCATGGACATGCACGCGATCAAGGAACTGCCGGTGGCCCCGGGCACGCCCGTGACCCTCGAGCCTGGCGGCTACCACGTGATGCTCATGGATCTCAAGAAGCAGGTGCGCGAGGGCGATCAGATCCCCATCACGCTGGTGGTCGAGACGGCGGACCGCAAGCGTCGCGACGTCCTCATTGTCGCGCCGGTGCGCTCGCTCGCGGAGGGCGCCCATGCAAGGTGAACGTCGCCGCCTCTTGCTGGGACTGCTGGCGCTTGGCGCAGTGGCAGGGTGCGAGGGCGGTCCGGCCGCCCCCGAGGCGAAGCACAAGTTCAACTCGGGCGACATCAGCGGAGGCGCTTGGCAAGCCGACTTCCGGCTGCCCGACGTCGGGGGCCATGTACGCACGCTCGCGGACTTCTTCGGCAAGGTCGTCGTGGTGTTCTTCGGCTTCACCCAGTGCCCGGATGTCTGCCCGACCACGCTGCTCCGCTACAAGAACGTGATGCGCATGCTGGACGGCGACGGGGATCGTCTGCAGGTCATCTTCATCACGATCGACCCGGAACGCGACACGCCCTCGGTGCTGAAGGAATACATCGCGAACTTCGACTCCCGCTTCATGGGGCTGCGGGGAACACCGGAGGAAACGGCCACGACGGCCGCCGCGTTCCACGTGTTCTACGAGAAGGTCGCCGGCCCCACCCCGACGAGCTACACGATGAACCATTCCACCTTCGGTTATGCGTTCGACAAGGGCGGCCATGCGCGCCTGCTCATCCCGCACAACCTCGAGGCCGGGCAGGTCGCCGACGACCTCCGATACCTGATCGAGAGCTGAGGAATCCATGAACAAGATCGCGGGAATCACACTTTTCTGCCTGCTCTCGCTGTGCACGGCCATCGCCGGCGCCAGCGAACGCGACGAGGCTCGCAGCATCGCAAGTGTTCTCGACGGCCAGTTCGGCCGGCCGGGATCGCCGGTGGTCACCGGCCCGATCGTCGTCGAGGGCGACCATGCGGTCGCGGGCTGGACGCAGGGCGAAATGGGCGGCCGCGCCCTCCTGCGGCGGCAAGACGGCCGGTGGACCGTCGTCGCCTGCGGCGGGAACGCGTTCAGGGAAGCGGCCAACCTCGAACAGGCAGGAGTCCCCACGACATCCGCGCAACGAATCGCGGAGCGCCTTGCCGTCGAGGAGGGTAGTTTGCCGGCTGCGCGCCTGGAGATGCTCGGACGGTTCGGGCCCGCGATCGCGCACGCTGGAGACGACGGCGCTCGCGCCGCGACGCCCATGCCACCCGTCGTCGTCACCGAGACCCCGCTCAAGTACTCCGCGCCGGCGACTACGACCGGAACCAAGAGCGACACGCCGGTGCTGCTCACCCCGCAATCGATCCAGGTCGTCCCCCGCGCGGTGCTGAACGACCAGAAGGTGCTCACGCTCACCGATGCGATCCGCAACGTCGCGGGAACGGGCAGCGACTTCGGATTCAACGGAAGCGCGCAGCCGCTGCTCATGCTGCGCGGATTCCAGACCGAATCCATGACGGCGCAGGGATCGATGTCGGGAATGTCGACCTACTACCTCGATGGCGTGAAGGTGAAGGGCGTGCCAGTCAACATGGCCAACGTCGATTCGGTGGAGGTTGTGAAGGGTCCTGCGTCGGTGCTGTATGGCCGCGCCGAGCCGGGCGGACTCGTCAACGTCGTGCCGCGCGCCCTTTCGGCCACGCCGAGCTTCGCTGTCGAGGAAACCGTCGGGCAATACAGCCTCTCGCGCACGCTCGTCGAGGCGGGCGGCGCGCTCAACGACAGCAACACCCTCCTGGGCCGCGCGAACGCATCGTATGACACGTCCCGGTCCAATCGCGACTTCGTCGAGAACCGGTTGGGGGCCTTCAGCGGCGCGCTCGCGTGGATCCCGAAGGAGGACACGCGCGTGGCGATCACGCTGGACCACGATGCCCAGAAATACCGAAACGACTTCGGCATTCCCGCCGACGGCGATCGCCCCGCCAACCTTCCGCGATCGCGGCAGTTCAACGACGCTCCGGAGCTGTCGCGCGTTGACAGCGACACGGTCAAACTCGATGCGGGGACGCGCTTCTCGCCCGAGTGGGCCTTGCGGGTGCGGGCCGTCTCCATGCGCGCCAAGACCAAGGAAGTCGATGTCTGGCCCTATCGCGTGGACCTCGGCGCCGGGCCTACGCCCGCCGATACGTGCAGCGACACCAATCCGCTGCTCACGCTCTGCCGTTACTACTACTACGTCCGCCCGGACGGCCGGGTCAAGCTCGACCAGGGAACGATCGACCTCGAAGGAGACCTCACGCTGGGCGGCCTGCAGCACAAGATGCTGTTCGAGCTGGAGCGATATCGCACGAGCAAGACGGGAGACCTCTACTTCGCGCAGATCAACTCGGTCGACGTGAACAACCCCGTGTTCGGGCAGACGCCGACGCTCGCCCAGACGATGGCGGCGCCGATTCCCACCCTGGACTTCCAGAACTGGACGAGCTTCGTGGCGCAGGACCAGGTCGCGTTCGGCGGCGGCTGGCACGGAGTGCTCGCCGTGCGGTACGACCGCACCGAAGCCCTCTTCACGATGGACACCACGCTGCCGTCCAACCGCCAGAACTTCGTCTCGCCTCGCGTCGGTATCGTCTGGGAGTTCGCCCCGCAACAGACCGTATACGCGCAATACCAGGACGCGGTGGCGGCCAACAACGGCCGCGCGCAGGACGGCACGGAGCTTGCCGCCGAGCGCGCAAGGCAGATCGAGCTCGGCTGGAAGAGCACGGCCCTCGATGGCCGGCTCAGTACGACGGTCGCGATCTACGACCTCGTCAAGCGCAATCGCGCGGACTACACCCTGTTCCCCATCGTCACCACCACGGGCGAGGCGCGCTCCCGCGGGCTCGAGATCGACATGATGGGCGAGGTGACGCAGCAGCTGGCGATCATCGCCTCCTACTCGTACCTCGATGCGGTCGTGACGGAAGACGCGCAATTCAAGGGCACGAGGCTCGCGGATACCGCGAGGAACTCGGCAAGCCTCTGGGGCCGCTGGATGTTCGATGAACAATGGGCCGCCGGCGCCGGCGTGTTTTCCCAGGGCCAGCGCGAGGGCGACCAGGGCAACACGTTCCAACTCCCCGGATACGCGCGCTTCGACGCGATGGTCTCGTACGCGTTCAGGGCGGGGCCTGCCAAGGGTTCGGTGCAGTTCAACCTGAAGAACGTATTCGACAAGGTTTACTACTCGGGAAGCCATCAGTTCGTGAAGGACTGGATCCAGCCGGGGCCGCCCCGGACCGCATCTCTCACGCTGAGGCTGGATTACTGAGGCCCGGAGGCCACGATGATGACGATACCTTCCTTCCTGCCTTCGCAGGTCGGCGGCCTGGCGGCAGCCGCGTTCGCGTCCACGATGTTCCTCGCCGGTTGCCAGCACGAGCCGATCGCAATCCAGAGCTCACGGGCCAATTCGCCCGGGGCGATGACCGCGGAGGAGAGCGCATTGAAGGCGAGGCTCCCGGAGAAGATCACCGCGGAAAACCACGCGCTCCTGATGGATACGGTCCTGGAGAAGCCGAGGATTCCGATCCGGTCGATCGGGATCCTGGTCTACGAAGGAGTGAACGACCTCGACTTCACGGGACCGCGATACGTGCTGGGGCAATCGGGAGCGCAGACCCGCCTGGTCGGGCTACGCCCGGGGCCGATCAAGACCATCATGGGCGTGCAGGTCATGCCCGATACCACGATCGACGAGGTGAAGTCGCTCGACATCCTCGTCATTCCCGGAGGTTTCACGCAAACCGTGGAAGCCGCCTACGATCCAAGAGTCCTCGACTGGATTCGCGCCATCGACAGGACGACGACGTATACGGCTTCGGTGTGCAACGGTGGCTGGATCCTGGGCGCCACGGGTTTGCTCAGGGGCAAGCGGGCGACGACGAACTGGTATCGCCGCGAAGAATTCCTTGCGAAATACGGCGCGATCCCGACCAACGATCGCTACGTGCACGACGGCAAGTACTGGACGGCGGCCGGAGTGACCGCCGGCATCGACATGTCGCTCGCCATCATCGAGGACAACTGGGGCCCCAGGTATACGCAGAGCGTGATGCTCGACATGGAGTACGATCCGGCTCCGCCGATTTCCGGCGGATCCCCCGCGAAGACCAACCCCCTCGTGCTCTGGATGATGAAGTCGATGTACGACGCGGGGTTCGAGCCGCTGATCGAGAAAATGGAGAACCCGGAGGGCACGGCGCGCGGAAGGAGCCGCTGAGCTACGGATGGACGCGGCAAGGAAGCCCGAGAATCAATCGGCGGCGGCAAACGCGCGAGGCTGCGCCTCGCCCTTCAGGCCCGCCGCCTGCCTCAGAGTCGCCGCCTTGTCCGTGGCTTCCCACGTGAACTCGGGCTCCTCGCGGCCGAAGTGGCCGTAGGCCGCCGTCTTCGCGTAGATCGGGCGCAGCAGGTCCAGCATCTTCACGATGCCGCGCGGGCGAAGGTCGAAGTGCTCGTGGATGAGCGCGGCGATCTTCTCGTCCGGGATCGCGCCCGTGCCCTCGGTGTACACGGTGATGTTGATCGGACGCGCCACGCCGATCGCGTAGCTCACCTGGATCGTGCACTGGCGCGCGAGCCCGGCG
>DATIWC010000077.1:0-10895 GCA_035519515.1 Usitatibacter sp. | reverse complement strand
CGACGCGCAGCGCACCCAGCAGCTCCCGGTGCCGCCGCAGAAGCCCGCGCCGCGCGCGCCCGCCGAGGGCGAGCGCACGATGAAGATGCAGAAGCTCGACCCGGGCTTCCGGCCCGACGCGACGCAGCAGATGAACGCGCCTCACGAGCGCACCCAGCCGCCCCATGAGCGCACGCAGCAGCTGAACACCCCGCACGAGCGCACGCAGCGCCTGGACGCCTCGCCCACCACCACGCAGCGCATCGACCCCTCGCCCAACACCACGCAGAAGCTCGATCCGCCCGCGGCGTCCCAGCCGCCGGCCGGCAGCGCCGAATCCACGCAGCGCCTCGACGACTCCATCTGGCGCCTGCAGGAAGCCAAGCGGATGCTGCAGAAGATCCACAACCCGAAGTAACCGCGCCTGCCGCGCGTCCTCAGCGGCCTCGCGCGCCCCTCGCGACGATATGATTCCGACAAAGCCACAGGAGGGCCGGTGATCGTGCGCGACCTCCTGGCCGCTTGCCGCGAACTCGCCGCGGAGGGCCAGGCGCAGCCGGAGATCCTGAATCGATACCTCGGCGTCTAGGGGCGCAACTCAGGCCTCGGGGCGCGCGCCTCGCGTGGCCCCCGCCGATGCGGCCACCACGCACAGCACCGCAATCCACTGCGGCCCGTTCAGCGCCTCCCGGAGGACGACGAGGCCGGCGAGGGCCGCCATCGCGGGCTCGAGGCTCATCAGGATTCCGAACACGCGCGGCGGCATCTTGCGCAGGGCTTCCAGCTCCACTGAATACGGGATGACCGACGACAACAGCGCCACGCCGAAGCCGGCGGCGAGGACCCACGGCTGGATCAACGCCGCTCCGGCTTCGGCCACGCCGAACGGCAGGGCCACGAGCGCTGCGGCCGCCATCGCCACGGCGAGGCCATTTCCCCCCGTCGTGTGGCGGCCCAACGCGGCTCCCAGCAGGATGTACAGGCCCCAGCACGTTCCCGCCCCGAGCGCGAACAGGAACCCGGCAAGGTTGAGGTCGCCCGGCCCCTCCATCAGCAGGACCACGCCGAGGGTCGCGAGCAGCGCCCAGAAGGCATCGAGCCACCGGCGCGACCCGCCGATCGCCACCGCCAGCGGTCCGAGGAACTCGATGGTCACGGCGATGCCCAGGGGAATGCGGGCGAGCGCCAGGTAGAAGCACAGGTTCATGGAGCCGAGGATCAAGCCGTAGGCGAGGACGACCATCCACGCGCGACGGCTCATCGCGAGCGACGGGCGCCACCACAGCAGCAGCACCGCGGCGGCGAAGCACAATCGCAAAGTGACGGCTCCGAAGCTGCCCACGGCACTGAAGAGCTGCTTGGCCAGTGCCGATCCGACCTGGACACTGACGATGCCGGTGAGCACCAGCGCGGTCGGCGGGATCCTCATTGTCGTTGCGTCGCGGACATGAACCTCGCATGGGTGCCAGAGCCCACTTTCGCCCGGCCTCGGCGAAAGCACGGATCCGGCACCCTTACGCGAGGATCACGTCGTACTGCTCCTGCATGTACGCGTTCTCGACCTGCATCGAGATGGGCTTGCCGATGAAGTCGCCCAGCTGCGTGAGGCTCGCCGACTCCTCCTCGAGGAAGAGGTCGATCACCTTCTGGGAGGCGAGGATGCGGTACTCCTTCGCGTTGAACTGGCGCTCGGTGCGCAGGATCTCGCGCAGGATCTCGTAGCAGATGGTCTGCGCGGTCTTCAGTTCCCCGCGGCCCTCGCAAACCGGGCACGCCTCGCACAGCACGTGCGCGAGCGACTCGCGGGTGCGCTTGCGCGTCATCTCCACCAGGCCAAGCTGCGAGAAGCCGTTCACCGTGACGCGCGTGCGGTCGTGCGAGAGGGCCTTGCGGAATTCCGCGAGCACGGCGTCGCGGTGCTCCTGCGTGTCCATGTCGATGAAGTCCACGATGATGATGCCGCCCAGGTTGCGCAGCCTCAGCTGCCGCGCGATCGACTGCGCCGCCTCGAGGTTCGTCTTGAAGATCGTGTCGTCGAAGGAGCGTCCCGAGACGAAGCCCCCGGTGTTCACGTCGATGGTGGTGAGCGCCTCGGTCTGGTCGATGATCACGTAGCCGCCGCTCTTCAGGTCCACGCGGCGCGCGAGCGCGCGCTCGATCTCCTCCTCGACGGCGAAGAGGTCGAAGAGCGGCCGCTCGCCGGTGTAGTGCTCGAGGATCGGCAGCGCCTGGCGCGTGTACTTCGAGGCGAACTCCTGCACCTTGGCGAAGGTCTCGCGCGAGTCGACGATGATGCGCTCGGTGGAATCGGTGACCAGGTCGCGCAGCACGCGCGTGGCGAGCGACAGGTCGCGGTAGAGCAGCTCCTGCGGCGCGGCCGTCTGGGCGGCGAGCTGGATCTGCTTCCAGAGCGTGACGAGGTACTCGATGTCGGCGCGCAGCTCCGCCTCGCTCGCGGCCTCCGCCACGGTGCGCACGATGAAGCCGCCGGCCTCGCCCGCGGGAATGAGCGAGTGGACCTTCTCGCGCAGGTGCTCGCGCTCGGCCTCGTCCTCGATGCGCTGCGAGATGCCGATGTGCGGGTCCTGGGGCAGGTACACGAGCAGCCGCCCGGCGATGGAGACCTGGGTCGAGAGCCGCGCGCCCTTGCTGCCGATCGGGTCCTTCACCACCTGCACGAGGACCGCCTGGCCTTCCGAGAGGATCTTCTCGATGGGGCGGATCTCGGGGGCGGCCGGCGCCGAGCCGTTGCGGGCGGCGCGGATGTCGGCCACGTGGAGGAACGCGGCGCGCGCGAGCCCAATTTCAACGAACGCCGACTGCATGCCCGGCAGCACGCGGCAGACGCGGCCGAGGTAGATGTTGCCCACGAGGCCGCGGCTCGAGTCGCGCTCGATGTGCAGCTCCTGGACGGCACCCTGCTCGGTCACCGCCACCCGCGTCTCCTGCGGCGTGACGTTGATCAGGATTTGCTCGTTCATCTGGGCTCACGATCCATGTAAACCGTGACCCGCAGATAAACGCGGATTAACGCGGAAAAATTCCGGGCTGCCGTAAGGACGGCCCGGCCTTCGGACGGCGCACTCAGGTCATGGGGTCGATCTTCGTCCTCCAGCTGCGTTCACCTGCGCGTATCTGCGGATTCAAGGCTGTGGTCCTGCGGATCCAAAAAACCGATGGTTACCCGCTAGGGTACGACAATTCCGAACTTGCGGAGCAGCTCGCCCGTTTCATGGAGCGGAAGCCCCATGATCCCCGAGTAGCTGCCCTCGATGCGCTCGACGAAGGCCCCGGCGCGCCCCTGGACCGCATAGGCGCCCGCCTTGTCGAAGGGCTCGCCCGTCTGCACGTACGCCGAGATGCGCGCGGCATCGAGGGGCGTGAAGGTGACGAGGGAGCGGCTCACCGCCATCTCGCAGCGCTCCTCGAAGGCGACCGCCACGGCGGTGAGGACCACGTGCTGCGTCCCCGAGAGGATCGCGAGGATGCGTTCGGCGTCGGCGCGGTCGGCGGGCTTGCCCAGGATCTCGCTCGCGAGCGCCACGGTGGTGTCGGCCGCGAGCACGGGCTTCCTCTGAAGGCCGCGGCGCATCACCACGCGCTGCCACGCGGCCTGCACCTTCATCTGCGTCACGCGCCGCACGTAGTCGTCCGGCGACTCGCCCGGACGCACCGATTCGTCCGTGTCCGTGTCCTGGCGGGATCCTTCGCGGAACAGCAGCGGCTCGAAGCGCACGCCGATCTGCGCGAGCAGCTCGCGCCGGCGCGGGCTTCGCGAGGCGAGGTAGATCATGCGGCCTGGGCGAAGAGGCCGGCGAGCGGCTCGGCGATCGCGCGCGCGCTCTCGGCGGGGCGGGTCTCGATCGCGAAGTGCGGGCCGGGAAAGCGGATCACCTTCGCGCCGGCGCACGCCGACTCGAGGTGCTCGCGCGCCGGGCGACCCACCACCAGGTCCTCGTCGAACTGCAGGAGCACGATCGGAACGCCGATGCGCGAGAGCTCGGCCCCCACGTCCTCCGAGGCGATGAGGCGCAGCCGCTCGGCGAGCACCTCCCTCGGGAGCGCCGAGAGGGTGCGCGAGAGCGCCATCGACCAGCGGCGCCGCGCCGCGTCGGTGGAAGCGAGCCCGGCGGGCGCCATGACGCAGGAGCCGAGGAAGCGCGTGAGGCCCGGGAGCGAGGCGCCCATCGAGGCCCAGGCCACCGGGTTGCGCGCGAACGCCCCGCACAGCACGAGGCCCGCAACGTGGGGGTCGTTCGCGGCCCAGCGCGCGGCCACGAGCCCCGAGAACGACTCGGCCACCAGCACCGGGCGCGAGCCGGGCGCGGCCTGCGACGAAGCGTGGCGCGCGTACCCGTTGAGCGTGCCCAGCGGCCGGTTCGGATAGCCGATGGCCCGCGCGCGATGGTGGCGCGAGAGCTCCGCCACGAACTGCGCGCGCAGGTCCGCGTCGCCGTCGAATCCGGGAAGGAAGATCACTTCGGTCGCGCGCGGGCTCATTCGCGATGGTAGGGATGGCGCATGAGGACGGTCCAGGCGCGATAGAGCTGCTCGGCCAACACCACGCGCACGAGCTGGTGGGGCAGGGTGAGCGCCGAGAGCGAGATCATCTTCTTCGCGCGGCGCTTCACTTCCTCGGCGAGGCCGTCGGCGCCGCCGATGGCGAGCACCGGGTTCACGCCCTCGCGCATCCATCCGGAAAGCATGTCGGCCCAGCCCCGCGTGGCGAGCTCGGTGCCGCGCTCGTCCAGCGCGAACACCGTGGCGTCCTTGGGAAAGGCCTCCAGCATGCGCCGGCCCTCGTCGGTCTTGTCGCGGCCGGGCTTCAATTCCACGAGCTCGACGCGCACCTCGGGCGGCATGCGGCGCACATACTCGTTCACGCCCTGCTCGACCCAGGCGGGCATGCGGTGCCCGATGGCGACGACGGTGACGCGCATCAGCCCGCGGCCCGGCGCTTGCGCGGGGCGCGCGTTGCCCGGCGCCGTGCCGCCACGGGAGCAGACGAGTTCACCACCTTGTCGAAGCGGCCGTCCGACCAGAGCTCCTCGAGGTTGTAGTAGTCGCGCACGGCCGGTTGCATCACGTGCGTCACGATGTCCCCGGCGTCCACCAGGATCCAGTCGCCGGACTCCTCGCCCTCGGTGCCCACGATCGTGGCGCCGGCTTCCTTGAGCTTGTCGCGCACGTGCCGCGAAAGCGCCTTGGTCTGGCGGGCGGATTCCGCGCTTGCCACGACGATCCAGTCGCACAGCGACGTGAGCTTGCGCACGTCGATCGCCTGGATGTCGCGCGCCTTGATGTCCTCGAGGGCCGCGATGACGATCTTCTTCTTGGCGAGCGTGGTCGGCTTCTTCATCGGGCGTAGAGGTTGTGCGAGCGGACGTATTCGGCGACGGGGTCGGGAACCAGGTATCGGATCGACGCGCCTTCGCCCACCAGGGCCCGGATCGCATTCGAGGAGATGGACAACGGCGTCATCGCGAAGGTCATCACCTTCCCGGCCGGCGTCCCCAGCAGCTCGCGGGGATTGAGCGTGATGCGTGGCCAGACCTCCTTGGGAAACGTGCCCGGCCCCTTCGAGAACCAGTCGGCGTGGTCGGCGCGCACCGCCACCGCGAAGTGCGCGAGGTCGAAGAGCTCGGTCCAGCGGTGCCAGGTCTCGATCTTCGCGAAGGCGTCGGTGCCCGCGAGGAAGACGAGCGGCACGTCGGGCCCCCGCTCGGCGCGGATCTCGGCGAGCGTGTCGTAGGTGTAGGTCTCGCCGGGGCGCTTCAACTCGCGGTCGTCCACGTCGAGGCGCGAATCGCGCGCGGTGGCGAGCTTGAGCATCGTGAGGCGCTGCTCGCCGCTGGCGTGCGCGCCGGTCCCGCGATGGTACGGAAGGCCCGCGGGCAGGAAGATCACCTTGTCCAGCCGGAACGCCTCTCCCAGCTCGGTCGCGAGGCGCAGGTGCCCGAAGTGCACCGGGTCGAACGTCCCGCCGAAGAGCCCCAGCGCCCCCAATCAGCGCACCTGCCCGTCGCCCAGCACGATCCACTTCTGCGACGTGAGACCCTCGAGGCCCACCGGCCCGCGGGCGTGCAGCTTGTTCGTGGAGATGCCGATCTCGGCGCCCAGGCCGTACTCGTAGCCGTCGGCGAAGCGCGTCGAGGCGTTCACCATCACCGAGCTCGAGTCGACCTCGCGCAGGAACCGCTGCGCATGCGACCAGTTCTCGGTCACGATCGCGTCGGTGTGCTGCGAGCCGTACTGCGCGATGTGCGCCATGGCCGCGTCGAGGTCCGCGACCACCCTGATGGAGACCACGGGCGCGAGGTACTCGGTGCGGTAATCCTCCTCGGTGGCCGCCTTCACGCCCTTCACGCCCGCCTTCTTCAGGATCTCGCGCGACTCCGGGCACGCGCGCATCTCCACGTGCTTGCCCGCATAGATGCGGCCGATCTCCGGCAGCACGCGCGGGGCGATGCCGTGCGCGACGAGGAGCGTCTCCATCGTGTTGCACGTGCCGTAGCGCTGCGTCTTCGAGTTGTCCGCGATGGCCACGGCCTTGGCCACGTCGGCGCCGTCGTCGACGTACACGTGGCAGATGCCGTCCAGGTGCTTGATCACCGGCGCGCGCGCATCCTTCGCCACGCGCTCGATGAGGCTCTTGCCGCCGCGCGGCACGATGGCGTCCACGTGCTTGTCGAGCGCGACGAGCTCGGAGACCACCGCGCGGTCCGGCGTGTCCACGAGCTGGACCGATTCGGCCGGCAGCCCCGCGGCCTTGAGCCCCGTGGCGAGGCAGGCCGCGATCGCCAGGTTCGACTTGAGCGACTCGCTGCCGCCGCGCAGGATGCATGCGTTGCCGGACTTCAGGCACAGGCCCCCCGCATCGGCCGTCACGTTCGGGCGCGACTCGTAGATGATCGCGATCACGCCGAGCGGCACACGCATGCGGCCCACCTGGATGCCGGAAGGGCGCGAGGCGAGCCCGGTCACTTCGCCGACCGGATCGGGGAGCTTCGCGATGTCGCGCAATCCCTCGGCCATCGCGTCCACGGCCTTGGCGGTGAGCGTGAGGCGGTCGATGAACGCGTCGTCCCTGCCCTCGGCTCGCGCGGCCTTCACGTCTTGCGCGTTGGCGGCGAGGATCGTCTTTTCGCGTTCGATGAGCGCGTTGGCCGCTTCCTCGAGCGCGCGGTTCTTCTGCGCCGTGCCGGCACGCGCGAGCGCGCGGCTCGCCGCCCGGGCTCGCTCGCCCATTTCCAGCACCATGCCGCGCAGGCCCGCGGCGGATTTCACGTCATTCAAGCCGCATCCTTCATCACCGCGCGCCCCGCGACGCCCAGCGCGAATTCCAGCATGGCGTCCCACGGGTCGCCCGGTTCGACGCCTTTAATCATGCGGTCGATGTGGTGCGCCCGCAAGAGCTCGCGCTCGAGGCTGCCGGGGCGGTGGCGCCGCGCGGTGCGCTGGATCGCCGCGAGCCGGTCGGGCGGCAGGTAGCGGCGCGGGCGCTGGCCGGCGCCCACGGCCATCACCGTGCGCAGCTCGTCGGCGAGCGTCCAGAGCAGCAGTGGCAGCGGCTCGCCCTCGGCTTCCAGGGACGCCACGGCGCGCGCGATGCGCGGGGGATCGTCGGCGTGGATCGCCTCGACGAGCGTGTCGCGGTCGAAGCGCGCCACGTCGGTGACCGCTTCGCGGATCGCATCCAGCGTCACGTCGCCCGCCGGCAGCAGCAGCGCGAGCTTCTCGACTTCCTGGCGCGCCGCGAGCAGGTTGCCTTCCACGCGGTCGGCGAGCCACTCGAGGGTCTCCACGTTGGCGCGCTGGCCCTGCTGCGCAAGGCGCTCGGCGAGCCAATCGGGCAGCTCGTCGCGCGTCACCGCCTTCGCCTCCACCACCACGCCCGCGGCATCGAGCGCCTCGAACCACTTGCTCTTCAACTGCTGCCACTCGAGCTCGGGGAGCAGCACGAGGTTCACGTCGTCCTCGCCCAGCTTGCCCGCCCAGGCCTCGATGGCGCGCGCGCCTTCCGCGCCGGGCTTGCCGGTGGGAACGCGCAGCTCGAAGACGCGGCGCTCGGCGAAGAGCGAGCGGTTGGACGCGCTCGCGGCGAGCTTGCCCCAGTCGGCGCCCGGCTCGGCGAAGAAGATCTCCCGCTCGACCGCGCCCGCCTTGCGCGCGGCCGCGCGGATGCGGTCGGCCGCCTCGAGCGCCAACAGGGCCTCGGGCCCGTGGATCGTGTAGCACGCGGCGAGCCCCTTGCGCAGGCCCGCGTCGAGCTGGCGAACGCCGATCCTCACGACATCTCGCGGCGCACGGCCGCCACGTGGCGCAGGATCTGGCGGCCCAGGTCGATCTGCATGTCCTTGTAGAGGAGCTGCTCCTCGGCTTCCTTCGCCGTGGGCGCCGTCTCCGAGTAGGTGACGAGGCGCCGCGTCTCGATCTCCGTAGGCTCGATCAGCGGGAGCTCCTTGCCCGGCGCGCGCAGCTCGTAGCGCACCGTGAGCTTGAGCTGGAAATCGTAGACGCGGCCCGTGCCCGTGATCGTGAACACCGTCTTCTCGCGGCGCTCCTCGAGGATGTGCAGGTGCGCCTCGGCCTCCTTCTCGGTGGCCACCACCTTCGTGGGCCCGGTGGCGAGCGCGCGCTTGATGTCCGCCTGCACCAGCGAGGGGCCCGTGGCGGAGATGTAGAGCGTGTGGATGCCGACCTGCGGATCGCCGCGCAGCTCGAAGCCGCACGCGCCGAGCGCCATTGCCGTGGAGACGGCAATCCAGCCGAAGAACGCACGTGGCCGGTCAGACCACCACATTCACGAGCTTCCCGGGCACGACGACGATCTTCTTCGCCTTCTGCCCGCCGGAGAACTTCACCACGGCCTCGTGCGCGACCGCCGCCTCCTCGATCTGCGCGCGGCTCCAGGACGTGGGCACCTGGATGTGCCCGCGCAGCTTCCCGTTCACCTGCACGACGAGCTCGATGGAATCCTGCACCAGCGCGTCCGGATCGACCTGCGGCCAGGGCTGCGCGATGAGCTCGGTGCCCGGGCGCAGCTCCCGCCAGAGGACGGTGGCGATGTGCGGCACGATCGGGGTGAGGAGCAGGATCGCGTTCTCCAGGACTTCCTGCGCGACCGCTCGCGCGACCGGGCTCTTGTCCGTGCCGTCCGTGTAGAGGTTCAGCAGCTCGCGCACCGCGGCGATCGCGGTGTTGAACTGCATGCGCCGGCCATAGTCGTCGCCCACCTTCTCGATGGTGCGATGGAGCTTCAGGCGCAGCGCCTTGAGCTGCGCGGTGAGCTCGCCGCCCGAGTAGGGCGCCACGACGCCCGCGCTCACGTGCTCGTGGACCATGGCCCACAGGCGGCGCAGGAACTTGAACGAGCCCTCGACGCTCTCGTCGGACCACAGCACGGTGTCGGTGGGCGGATTCGCCTGCATCACGTAGAAGCGCGCGGTGTCGGCGCCGTAGCGTTCGATCATGTCCTGCGGATCCACGCCGTTGCGCTTGGACTTGGACATCGTGCCGATGCCCTCGTAGTCCACGGGGCTGCCGTCGGCCTTGAGCTTCGCGCCCGTGATGCGGCCCTCGGCATCCACGACCGTCTCGACCTCGTCGGGCGCGAAGTACTCGATGCCGCCCCGGGCGCCGCGCCGCGAGAAGATGTGGTTCAGCACCATGCCCTGCGTGAGGAGGTTCGTGAACGGCTCGTCGATATTGATGAGCCCCAGGTCGCGCATCGCCTTGGTCCAGAAGCGCGCGTAGAGCAGGTGCAGGATCGCGTGCTCGATGCCGCCGATGTACTGGTCCATGGGCATCCAGTACTGCGCGCGCTCATCGACCATGGTGCCCGCGTCGGGGCAGGCATAGCGCATGTAGTACCACGACGAGTCCACGAACGTGTCCATCGTGTCCGTGTCGCGCCGGGCCGCGCCGCCGCACTTCGGGCACTTCGTCTCGTAGAAGGACGGCGTCTTGGCGAGCGGGCTGCCGCTGCCGTCGGGTACGAGGTCGTCGGGGAGGATGACCGGGAGCTCGCTGTCGGGCACCGGCACGTCGCCGCACTTCGGGCAGATCACGATGGGAATCGGCGTGCCCCAGTAGCGCTGGCGCGAGATGCCCCAGTCGCGCAGGCGGTACTGGATGCGCTTCGTGCCCAGGCCCATGGCCTCGAGGTCCTTCGCGACGGCGTCGATGGCCGCCTCGTACCCGAGCCCGTCGTACTTGCCCGAGTTGATGTTGCGGCCGTGCTCGTCGTACCAGGGCTGGTGCGCGTCGGTCGAATAGGGCTTGCCGGCGATGTCGATCACCTGCCGGATGGGAAGGCCGTACTTCTTCGCGAAGGCGAAGTCGCGCTCGTCATGGCCGGGCACGCCCATCAGCGCCCCCTCGCCGTAACCCCACAGCACGTAGTTCGCGACCCAGACCTCCACCGGCTCGTTGTTGATGGGATTGACGACGTGCAGCCCGGTGGCCATGCCCTTCTTCTCCATCGTCGCGAGCTCGGCTTCCTGCACGCCGCCCTTCTTGCACTCCTCGATGAAGGCGGCGAGCTTCGGGTTGCCCTTCGCGGCCTCGGTGGCGAGCGGATGCTCGGCGGCCACCGCGGCGAAGGTGATGCCCATGATGGTGTCGGCGCGCGTGGTGAAGACGCGCAGGCCCTTCTTGCCGTCCTTCATGCGCGCGGCGGTGTCGGCCGCGTAGGGCAGGGTGAACTCCACCCCGTGGCTGCGCCCGATCCAGTTGCGCTGCATCTGCTTCACCTGCTCGGGCCAGCCCAGGCCGTCGAGCGAATCGAGCAGCTCGTCCGCGTATTGCGTGATGCGCATGTACCACATCGGGATCTCGCGCTTCTCCACCGGCGCGTTGGTGCGCCAGCCGCGCCCGTCGATCACCTGCTCGTTGGCGAGCACGGTCATGTCCAC
>DATIWC010000076.1:0-3033 GCA_035519515.1 Usitatibacter sp. | reverse complement strand
GGCAGCAGCTTCACGAACGAGTCGATCAGCGCCTGGCGCATGATGGACTTCGTCACCAGGCGGCGGCGCAGGTCCTGCGGGACCGGGACTGCGGGAATGGCGGGCGAGCTCATCGAATCACTCCAGTGGATGCTTGCGTCATTTCGCGGCGATCATCGCGAGGTGCTCGACGATCGGGCCGAGGGCCAGCGCCGGCACGAAGGTGAGCGCGCCGACCACCACGACGGTGCTGCCCAGCAGCACGACGAAGAGAGGCGTGTGCGTGGGCAGCGTTCCCAGCCCGGGTGGCACGGTCTTCTTCGCGGCCAGCGCCCCGGCGATCGCGAGCGTGGGCACGGCGAGCCAGAAGCGCGAGAACAGCATCACGATGCCCAGCGCGGTGTTGTAGAACGGCGTGTTGGCCGAAATCCCCCCGAAGGCGCTGCCGTTGTTGTTGCCGGCCGAGGAGAAGGCGTAGAGGATCTCCGAGAAGCCGTGGGCCCCGGGGTTGGCGACGCCGGCCTTGCCCGGATCGACCATGACGGCGATCGCGGTCCCGACCAGGACGACCAGCGGCGGGATCAGGATGGTGACCGCGGCCATCTTCATCTCGAACGACTCGATCTTCTTGCCGAGGTACTCGGGCGTGCGGCCGATCATGAGGCCGGCCACGAACACCGCGATGATGGCGAAGATGAGCATGCCGTACAGGCCCGAGCCCACGCCTCCGAAGATGACTTCCTGGAACTGGATCAGCCACATCGGCACGAGGCCGCCCAGCGGCGTGAAGGAATCGTGCATGGAATTGACCGAGCCGTTCGACGCGGCGGTGGTCGCGGTCGCCCACAGCGCCGAGTTCACGATGCCGAAGCGGACTTCCTTGCCTTCCATGTTGCCGCCCGGCTGCGTATCGGATGCGGCCTGGTCGGCGCCCGCCCGGGTGAGCGCGGGGTTGCCCGCCTGCTCGGCGCCGGCGCATACGCCGAGCATCACCACGAAGATGACCGCCATGGTCGCCATGATCGCCCAGCCCTGGCGCCGGTCGCCGACGAGCACGCCGAACGTGTAGCAGAGACCCGCGGAGATCTGCAGGATCGCCAGCACCTCGAGGAAGTTCGCGAGCGGCGTCGGATTCTCGAAGGGGTGCGCCGAGTTCACGTTGAAGAACCCGCCGCCGTTGGTACCGAGCATCTTGATGGAGACCTGGGAAGCGACCGGACCCACTGCGATCGACTGCTCGGTCATCTTGGCCTTCTCGGTGACGGGATTGCCTTTCTCGTCCTTGACGGGCTGCCCGTCCTTGTCGA
This sequence comes from Usitatibacter sp., assembly GCA_035519515.1. Lineage (GTDB taxonomy): Bacteria > Pseudomonadota > Gammaproteobacteria > Burkholderiales > Usitatibacteraceae > Usitatibacter. The sequence continues at coordinate 1,747 of DATIWC010000076.1, read as the reverse complement.
GCTTGGGATTGTCGTACTCGGTCGCTTCGACGGTCGAGGCCGTCGGATACGCCGAGAAGGTCTGCGGCATGCCCTGGCTCACGAGCACAACGGCCAATACGAGCGACAGCGGGAGCAGGATGTAGAGCGTGCTGCGCGTCATGTCGACCCAGAAGTTGCCGATCGTCTGGGCGCTGCGGCGGGAGAAACCGCGCGCGAAGGCGACGAGCGTAGCCATGCCGCAGGCCGCCGACACGAAGTTCTGCACGGTGAGGGCGAGCATCTGCGTGAGGTAGCTCATCGTCGACTCGCCGCCGTAGCCCTGCCAGTTGGTGTTGGTGATGAAGCTGGTGGCGGTGTTGAACGAGGAGTCGGGCGAGACCGCGCCGAACGCCTGGGGATTCAGGGGCAGCGCCGCCTGGAAGCGCTGCAGCGCGTAGACCGCGAGGAAGCCGAGGAAGCTGAACAGGAGCATCGCGACGGCGTACTCGGTCCAGTGCATCTCGCGGGCCGGATCGACGCCCGAAGCCCGGTAGAGCAGGCGCTCGAAGGGCGCGCCGATGCGGTTCAGGAACGCGGGGCGGTCCTGGTAGATGTTCGCCATGTACGCGCCCAGCGGCTTGGCGAGTGCGATGAGCATGACGACGTAGAAAGCGAGCTGCAGGTAGCCGTTGGCGCTCATCAGAACTTCTCCGGCGCGAAGAGCGCGTAGACGAGGTACAGGAAGATCACCGCGCAGTAGATCGCGCCCAGAATGTATACGAGGCTCATGGAAGGCTCCGGGTCAGGACTTGCGCAGGCGCTCGAAACCGTGGACGAGCGCCCAGGTGAGGGCGAAGAACGCGATGCCCAGGCCGAGGAAGACGAGATCCATCATTTCTGTTCTCCTTGCGTACGGCGCCGGCGGCGATCCACGTAGCGCGCGAGCGAGATTCCGCCCAGCAGCACGCCCATGTAGATCGCGATCACCGCCAGTGCCTTGAGGATGTCCAGCAGCATGCGGTGGATTATGGGAACGCCCGCGTAAACATGTCGTAAATTCAGGGCAGCCGTATTGCGCTACCGCAAGAGGGGGTCAAGGGGCGGCCAGGCGCACGCATTGCATGGCCGCGATGGTCCACTTGCCGAAATCCTTGCGCAGGACCGCCAGCGACCGGTAGCGGCCGCTCGCCGGGCCGTTAGAGCGGCGCACCGCTTGCTTCGCCGACCCTGCGCAGCGCCAGGGCGATGTCCGGGTGGCTGGAGGCCATCGCGACGAGCCGCAGCAGGACCGAGGCGGCGAAGATCGACGCGAGGACCACCGCCGCCGCAACCAGCACGGCGCCGCGGCCGGCCAGCCGGCGAAGCCGCAGGCGCGAACCCACCAGCAAGCCGGGCCGATGGCTATGGATGAAGGTGTTCATGCCACGACAGATGGGGACGGCCGCATAAACGCCGCGTAAAAATGCGCCCCGCTCAGAACGTGTACGTGACGAACCCGACCAGGCGGTTCTTGCTCCAGTCCTTGCCCTTGACCGTGTAGAGGGTCTCGTCGGCGTTGGTGCCCTTGAAGTACCCGCCCACGTTCCATCCGTTGCCGAAGTCCCAGGTGGCGCCGGCCTTCCACACGGTGTACGAGAGCGCGCCATTGTGCGCGTAGGTCTGGTGGCCCACCACGCCGTTGAAGGTGAGCTTGTCGCTCACCGGCGTGATCGCCTGGTTGTAGTCGATCTCGAAGTAATCGCTGCCCTTGCTGTTGGGCACGCCGAACGTGTTGTTGAACGAGTAC
>DATIWC010000075.1:0-2067 GCA_035519515.1 Usitatibacter sp. | reverse complement strand
TGCCATGGACGTGCTGCTGGCGTTTCCGAGCATTCTCCTGGCCATCGCGGTCGTGGCGGCGCTCGGCCCGAGCCTCGGCAACGTGATGATCGCGGTGGGCGTCCGGTCCATTCCCAGCTTCGCGCGCCTGGCCCGCTCCATGGTGCTGTCGCTCAAGGAGCTCGAGTTCGTGCAGGGCGCCACCGCACTCGGTGCATCACATGAGCGCGTGCTGTTCCGCCACATCCTGCCCAACAGCGTCTCGCCGCTCCTCGTGTTCTCCTCCATGCAGATCGCCACCGCCATCCTGCTCGCGGCCATCCTGTCGTTCCTCGGCCTGGGCGTGCAGCCCCCCACGCCCGAGTGGGGCAAGATGGTGAGCGACGGCCGCGCCTATCTCATGGAAGCGCCGCACGTGTCGCTCTTTCCCGGGCTCGCGATCTTCATCGCCGTGATGGGCTTCAACTGTCTCGGGGATGGGCTCCGCGATGCGCTCGATCCGCGCGTGGGCCGCGTCGCCGTCGAGTGAGGCGGTGGCCGTGCGGATAGGCTACAATGCGACCTGCTTTCGACGGCCGTCGCCGTTGACACGACACCAGGCCCACACGCGCAGGGTCAGACACGGGAGGCAGCGATGCTTGCGACGCCATTTCGCTCGGCCAAGGAGCTCGCCGCCGATATCCGCAGGAAGAAGATCGGCTGCCTCGAGTTGCTGGATCTCTACCTGGCGCGCGTCGAGAGGCACAACCCCGCCCTCAACGCCATCGTGGCCATGGATATCGAGGGGGCGCGCAAGCGGGCGCGGGCCGCGGATCGCGCGCTCCACCGCAAGCAGGTGTGGGGCCCGCTGCACGGCGTGCCCATGACCATCAAGGAGTCCTACGACGTGGTCGGCATGCCCACCACGTGGGGCATTCCCGAGCTCAAGGACAACTTGCCGCCGCGCAACGCCTTGTCGGTGGATCGTCTCTTGGCCGCCGGCGTCGTGCTGTTCGGCAAGACCAACGTGCCGATCTATCTCGCGGACTACCAGAGCTACAACGCGATCTACGGCACGACGAACAACCCCTGGGATCTCTCGCGCAGCCCGGGCGGCTCCTCCGGCGGCTCGGCGGCCGCGCTCGCCGCGGGGCTCACCGGCCTCGAGGCGGGGAGCGACATCGGCTCCTCCATCCGCAATCCCGCCCACTACTGCGGCGTCTACGGCCACAAGCCGACCTTCGGCGTGGTGCCGCCGCGCGGCCAGGCGCTGCCCCTGCGGGTGGCGCAGGGCGACATCTCCGTCATCGGGCCCATGGCGCGGAGCACGGACGATCTCGAGATCGCGCTCGGCGTGATGGCCGGGCCCGACGAGATCGATGCCGTGGGCTACAAGCTGGCGCTGCCCGCGCCCCGGCAGAAGACCCTGCGCGACTTCAAGGTTGCCGTCGTGCTCACGGATCCCAACTCCGAGGTGGACGTCGAGGTGCAGGACAGGATCCAGGCCGTGGCCGATTTCCTCGTCAAGAAGCGCGCGAAGGTGAGCGACCGCGCGCGGCCCGACATCGACACGAACGAGCTGGCGCGCGTCTACATCCATCTGCTGCGCGCCGCCACCTCCGGGCGGCAGACGGCGGAGGAGTTCGAGCGGAACGCGGCGGCGGCGCGCGGGCTCGCCGCCGGCGACGAGAGCTACTATGCGCGCATGCTGCGCGGCAGCACCAGCTCGCACCGCGACTGGATCGCCCACAACGAGATCCGGCACAAGATGCGCCACAAGTGGGCCGAGTTCTTCAAGGAGTACGACCTGCTCCTCTGCCCGGCCGCGGCCTCCGCGGCATTCCCCCACGATCACGTGGGAGAGCGCCACGAGCGCACCATCGAGATCAACGGCCACCGCGTGCCCACCACGGATCAGCTCTTCTGGGCCGGCTATTCGTGCCTGACGTATCTGCCGGCGACGGTGGTGCCGGCGGGCCGCACCACGGCCGGTCTGCCGGTGGGTGTCCAGATCGTCGGCCCCCAGTACGGCGATCGCACGTGCCTTCAGATGGCGAGGCTGCTCGAGCGCGAGTTCCGGGCCTTCGAGCCGCCGCCCGCCTACGCATA
>DATIWC010000074.1:0-51814 GCA_035519515.1 Usitatibacter sp. | reverse complement strand
CCGTTCACGGCGGCGTGCCAGAGGTCGTCCAGCGTGCTGGGCTCGTTCTGCGTGGGCACCGGCCAGTCGCAGGTGCCGGTCGTCCACGAGCAGCCCGTCGTGCCCGACTTGATCTTCGCGAAGTCGCCGGTGGCCGAGGTCTCGTAGTCCGGGATGTAGTCCATGAACCCTTCGAGGCCCAGGCCGAGCGTGAAGGTCACCATGTGCTGCGTGTTGTTGGTGTCCTTGTTGTTGGTCGGCACGTTGTTGGGCGCGAGCGTGCCGCTCGTGCGAAGGTCGGTCTTGTAGTAGTAGAGCGCCGTGTCGGCGAGCGTGTCGCTGGCTCCCGAGAGGTTGCCGTCGTAGGCGCCGTCCGAGCGCTTCGAGTAGCCGGTGTTGGAATTGTCCTGGTTGCCGATCGAGCTGCCCGAGAGGTTCTGGCCGGCGTTGCCGTTCCAGTAGCCGTCGGTCGTGAGCAGCGCGTAGTTGGTCTGGCAGGAGTACTGCATCGGGTCCGGCGTCATGCCGGAGTTGATGCCGGTGTTCAGCCCGCCGTAGTAGCGCCCCACGCGCGAGAGCGCCTCGCGCAGCGGCGTGCCGCCGTTGGTGGACTGGGAATACAGGGTGCTATAGAAGGAGTTGCGCTGGGCGCTGTTGAACGTCGATGCCGCGACGAACTTGCTGGCGGTCACCGGGCTGTTCGGGTTGATCGTGATGAAGCCCACGCGGAAGCGGTCGTCGATGGACAGGAACGCCTTGCCCGTCGCCGTCTTCATGAGCGAGAGGCGGAACCGGTAGTACGAGTACCAGTTGGCGTAGTTCTGGATCTCCTCCGCGTACGTGCAGAAGGTGGGGCTCGCGCAGTCGCTGCGCGTGGAGGTCGCCGACTTCGGGTACGACGCCGTGGTCGAGACCACGTCGTGGCGGATGAAGCGCCCGAAGCGCGGGTACGGATAGTTCGTCTTGTCGAACTTCTTGCGGCAGCGCGCCGTGGCGGGGCTGCCGGTGGTGCCCGTCACGGCCGTCTTGAGGGCCGTGTCGGCCAGGGTCTTGCACCAGCGGACCGGCGCGGCGATGGTGTTCACCGAATCGGGCGCGGTGCCGGCGCCGGTGGCGAGCACGCAGGTGGTGAGGTTCACGTCGCTGCAGAATTCCTGCGGCTGGATCTCGTAGTAGATCGCCGGCGAGTTGTTTGCCACGACGCGGTTGGCGAACGCGCCGTAGGGCAACCCCATGTTCATCTTGTCGCCGTTGTTGACGGTGAAGTTGTTGTACAGGAACCAGGCGGGCGCCGCGCCGCTCACGAAGGAGCCCGTGTTGTGCTTGCCGTTATAGCGGCAGACCGTGGTGTCGGTGAGCTGCGTGGAGGTCGGGCTCGCCGTGGTGCAGTAGATCAGCTCCTGGAACGCGTTCGCCAGGTTGACCGTCGTCGGGTCGGTGTAGAAGTCGTTCTTCGCCGCGGTCGGGCTGGAGTTGCCGAGGCTGTTGCCCTGGTAGTCCACCGCGGGGCTGTACGTGATGTCCGGGTTGTACCAGATCTTGTTGAAGTCGTGAGCGTAGTACGGCGGGTCGCCGAAGAGCGGGATCGTCGAGGTATCGGGCAGCGAGTTCGCGCCGCCGTTGGTGTCGTTGCCGCACGGGAACCCGTTGTTCGGCGTGCTCGAGGCATCGCCGCCGCCCGAGTACGAGCAGATGGAGACGTTCACCGTGCCCTGGCCGGCTGTGGTCAGGCTGATCTGGTTGCCGGCCTCGTCCTCCAGCTTGGTGGTGGAGCCCGAGGGCGACCTCAGCCAGTACGGGGTGTTGAGGGCGAGCGGCGCCGGCGTCGACGAGGGCGAGCCGCTGATGGAATTGATGAAGAGCTGCTGGCGCGCGCCCAGGGAGGGGTTGGGCGTGCTGTTGAACGTGATCGTCCCCGTGCTGGTGTTGGTCGAGGAGACCTTGATCGTGTTCGTCTGGCAACGCCGGCAGTGGTAGTAGGTGACGCTCGCGCTCGTGCGGAAGATCTGGTCGGGCATCCAGTTCCATGCCATGGACCCGGAGTCGTCCAGCACGTACATGAGGTTGGGCAGCACCGAAGTCGACGGCGATTGCGCGAGCGGCACGTCGGCGATGTCGGCGAGCTGCGCGGCGGCAGGGCCGGCGGCGAACATCGCGGCCGAAGCGAACGCGGCGGCGAGCAGTTTGTGGATGCGGGGCAGGTTCATCTGAAAAGCTCCCTGGTTCGGTTCCGTCCGTCGTTCATGCGTCACTGGACGATGCTGGTCTGGGTGATGGTGACGTTGTTGCGCGGCCCGAGGACGCGCGAGGTCACGCGGTAGTAGAGCTGCGCGGTTCCCTGGTACACCGCGGTGCCGATCGTCTTGCTGCCGCTGTCGAGCTTGTCGGCGGGCGGGAAGTAGAGCACGCAGCTCTGGTTGCCTTCGTTCCATTGCAGGCCGGGCTGCTGGCACATGCGATGGATCAAGTACTGGACCGTGTTGCCCGTGGAGTCGGGCAGGCCGCCGTTGGTCGTGACCGCGGAGGCCCACGTGTTGTCGTCGAACCAGTCGGGCTCGGAGGGCGGGCGCGAGGAGTAGTAGCCGACCCCGTTGTTGTCGTCCTGCAGCGTGGGCGGGACCGCGGTCGCCTGCTGGTTGAGCCACACCCAGGCGTCGTTGGTGCCGCGCTCGGCCACCATGAGCGAGGCCTGCTTGAAGGAGACGTTGCCCGCGATCACCACGGTGTTGTCCACCGAGCGCATGAGCGCCACGCCGGCGAGCGACATGGCGACCAGCACGGTGAGCGCGATGAGGAGCACCACGCCCCGTTGCTTGCGATGAGAGCGATTCATGGCGTTGATCCTGGATGTCGTCATGATTGCGATCAGTTCTCGGCGCCCGAGCCCAGCGTGTCGCTGGAAGGATCCGGGAACCACATCATGTTGCGCAGGGCCGCGACCGCCTCGAAGGTCTTGTAGCGGTAGCAGCGCCAGTCGGGGTCGGCGGAGACGTCGAGCGTCGTGCCGTTGTTGGTCGTCCACACCGGCATCACCGTCGTGGCCGTGCACACGCCGGTGACCGGGTCGGTGCGCTCCTTCTGGTTGCTGCGCGCCACGATGACGAAGCGCACCGCGATGATCCTGCGCCAGTCGTCCGGCTTCATCACGTAGGGCGCGGCGGGCAGGTCGTCCACCCATTGGGAGGGCGACGCCGAGCTGGTCTGCGGGCTGGCGGGCGTCATGCGCGGCTGGATGACGGCGGTCGACGCGTCGATCCGGCAAGGCGTGGTCGTGGTGAGCAGGCAGGTCGGCGCGGCGACGCCGTTCTGGTCCAGCGCGGCGGGGTTGTTCTCGGCGATGCCGTATTGCGCCTTGAACTGGACGATGTTGTCGGCGATCGCGACGCCGGGGTCGTCGGGATTGAGCACGCTGCGGTAGACGAGCTGGTTGTTGACCACGGAGTACTCCACCACCGTGGGCGACTTGCCCAGCGTGAAGACGCGGCCCCCGGTCTTGGTGCCCTTCGTCCATTTCGCGTAGCTCTGGTTGTGCGGCGCGGGCTGGATCGTCGTGCTCGCCGTGGGGGGCGTGTATTGCGCCGAGCGCGTGGCGCCGGCGTCGTCGACGTAGAAGGCGCTGTCGACGCGGATCCGGCTCGAGTCGCCCGCCACGTAGCTGGTGGCCTGGAACAGCGAGCAATCCTTCAGCGGCAGCGCCGCGGGAACCTCCCCGAACACCACCAGGTCGCCCAGCAGGAACTGGCCCGTCGAGACGCCGATGTCGAAGTAGCCCGGGGTGCTGCCGGTCGGCTGCACCAGGGACGCCGGCAGGGAGACCGTGTCGGTTCCCGCGTACGCGAAGACCAGCTTGTCGGGAACGGTGGCGGCGCCCTTGGTGATGATGGCCGGCGCCAGCGTGAAGTTGAAGGCCTTGCCGGAAGGGTTCCAGTAGCCCCAGACGTTGCAGCCGTAGAGCGGGAAGTAGTTCATGCCGTAGCCGGCCATGCGCCCGTCGCGCTCGATGAGGTACGACGACGAGGCGCCTTCCTGCTGCGCATCGCTCGCGCCGGCCGTGGTGCGCTTCTGGCCTTCGGAGATGGCGAAGACCTGGAACATCACGACGATCGCGATCATGCCGATCAGCACGCCGACCATCATCTCGACGAGGGTGAAGCCGGCCTCGCGGACGCGTTTGCGGAGGTTCATCACGGGATTCCTCGCGACTCTCATTGGTTCACGTTGACGATGGTCTGCGCCACGTGGTTGCTGGGCGTGAGCGCGTTGGGCGCCTTCCAGCGCATGGTCACCGTAATCGTGTAGGTGGTCTGGATGGGCTGCGGCGCGACGCCGATGGCGCTCTTCACGACGGTGATGGTGGGGGGATACGTGACCGAGTTCGGCAGGCCCGGGGAACCGGAGGCGCCGAGGCCCTGCACGCGCTGCACCCAGCCCTGCAGGTACGTGGAGTTGCCGCCGGGGTAGGCGTACTTGAGGTCGGCCCCCACGGGATCGAGCCATATGTAGTTCATGATCTCCTCGGCGTACCAGGCCGCTTCGATGCGGTACTTGGCGTTGGAGACGTTGCTGATGGCCACCGACTGCATGGCGACCAGGGCGAGCACGCCGAGCGAGAAGATGAGCAGGCCGACGAGCGCCTCGATCAGCATCACGCCGCCCTGCGACCGCCGGGATTGGCGCGCCGGCGCGCGCTTGGGGATCGGTCTCATTTGCAGGCCCTGTTGTCGGTTGACGCGACGGACGGATCGCACAGGCGAATGGCGCCGCCGGTGGCGATCGTCACGCGCAGCTTCTTGCGGTCGGACGCGTTGCTGATCTGCTGGTTGTCGAGGTCGACCTGCGTCACGGTGTCGCTGCCGTCCGAGTTGGGCGTGATGCGCCCCATCCCGTTGAACGTCACCGTCGCCGCGCCGTCGGGCGTGATGGTCGAGGTGACGTTGACCGAGCCCTCGTTCGGGTCGCGGCTCTGCAGGGACGTGGCCGGATCGCTCGCGAGGTGCACGTCCCAGCCCGTGTTGTTGCTGATGGTCATCTCGACGTTCACGTTGCGGCGGATCGCCTCGTTCTTCGCGATGTTGTACCCGGCGAGGAGCGCTTCCGCGCCGGTGCGGATCTGCAGGTTCTGCGTCCACGTGAAGAAGCTCGGCACGCCGATCGAGAGCAGCAACCCGATGAGGGCGACCACAACCATCACCTCGATGACCGAGAAGCCTCGCTGGGCGCGCTTCATGGCTAGCAATTCCCCTTGCGCGTGATGTAGCAGGGATACGGCAGCGACGGCGCCCAGTTGGCCGGCGCGCTGGTGGTCACTCGCGCGTTCTGCTCGTTGATCGTGAAGGCGAAGGGCGGCGGGCCGGTCACCTTGCCGCTCGAGCCCGTGGCAGTGGCGGTGAAGCCCTGGTTGCCGTTGGTGAGCACGCAGGTGTGCGTGAAGTACTTGTAGGCCGGCGCCGGGGCGCCGCACGCGCCGGGGCCGTAGTTGCGGTTGTCCTGGTAGTACTGCTCCATGGCCACCCGGTAGGCCGCGAGGCCCGCCTGCGCCTCGGGCAGCTCGCCTCGGGTCACGTAGTCCTGGTACTGGGGCACCGCGATCGCCGACAGGATCGCGATGATCGCGATCGTGATCATGATCTCGATCAGGGTGAAGCCGCGTTGTTTGACCATGTCCATGCAATAGCCTCCGCTGGGTTTCCCGAATAATAAGGAGGGGGCCGCCGGACCCCGAATTGGCCCGCCGAGTGGCCTCCCAAGACCGATAAGCGGCGCCAGTGTGCGGTTTTTCACCCCCCGCCGGGAAGGCCCCCCCGGGGCCCCGGAAATGGGCCGGGAACGGGGAAAAAGGGGCGTTTCGGGGCCGGTTTCGCTATAATGGAAGGCTATTTTCGCGAGGCAGCCTCGGGAAAATTGCCGGAGTAGCTCAGTCGGTAGAGCAGCGCATTCGTAATGCGAAGGTCGGGGGTTCGACTCCTCTCTCCGGCACCAGGACAACACTTGGCCCGCCCTTCCCGGCGGGCCATTTTCCTTTCCGCTACCATGCGCGGGCACCGGCGCCGGGGAGCGCCTGCCAACAAGGAGAACAACAGTGATCACGCTCAGGGATGCAGCCAAGTGCCTCGCCGCCGCGGCGTTCTTCGCCTTCGGCAATGCCGCCGCCGCCGACACGGCGAAGGATGTCGCCGCGCTGGAAGCGGCCGACCAGGCCTGGGTCAAGGCATTCAACTCGGGCAACGCGCAGGCCGCGGCCGACCTCTATGACGAAAAAGGCGTGCTTCTTCCGCCCAACGCGCCGGCGATGAACGGCCGCGCGGCGATCAAGGACTTCCTCGGCAAGGAAATGGCGGAGGCCGCGAAGGCCGGGGTGTCCTTCAGCCTGGGCGCCAAGCCCGCGGGCGGCGTATCCGGCGACATGGGCTGGCAGTCGGGCAGCTACGCCGTGAAGGACAAGGCGGGCAAGGTGCTGGAGACCGGCAAGTACCTGTCGGTATCCATGAAGAAGGGCGGCAAGTGGCTCTACGTGCGCGACACGTATAACGCCGACGCTGCGCCACCGCCCGCTCCGGCGGCCCCGGCGCCTGTGCCCGCAGCCGCGAAGAAGTAGCGCTACTGCGGGCCGATCTTCACTGCAGGAAGAAGCGGTAGGCGGGATTGCGCGACTCGTCGGTGTAGTCGTAGCCCAGCTCGGCGAGGAAGCGCCGGAACCCCGCGCGGTCCTTCGGCGGAACCTGCATGCCCACCAGCACGCGGCCCACGTCGGCGCCCTGGTTGCGATAGTGGAAGAGCGTGATGTTCCAGCCCGCGCCCATGCGGTCGAGGAAGTTCATGAGCGCGCCCGGCCGCTCGGGGAACTCGAAGCGGTAGAGCATCTCGGGCATCTCCAGGTCGACGCGGCCGCCGACCAGGTGGCGGCCATGCAGCTTCGCCATCTCGTTGTCGGAGAGGTCGGAGGCCGGAATGCCATGCTTGTGCAGCGTGGCGAGCAGGCGGTGCGTCTCCTCGCGGCTCGCGACCGAGACGCCGAGGAAGATCGCCGCCTCGCGGCCCGGCGCGTAGCGGTAGTTGAATTCGGTGACGCTGCGCTTGCCGAGCAGCGCGCACAGCTCCCGGTAGCTGCCCGGGCGCTCCGGAATCGTGACCGCCAGGACGGCCTCGCGGTGCTCGCCCAGCTCGGCGCGCTCGGCCACGAAGCGCAGGCGGTCGAAGTTCATGTTGGCGCCCGCGGCGATCGCCACCAGCGTGCGCCCCTTCCAGCCGCGCCGCGCCACCGCGCGCTTGAGCCCCGCGAGCGCGAGGGCCCCCGCGGGCTCGAGCACGGTGCGCGTGTCCTCGAAGATGTCCTTGATCGCCGCGCAGATCTCGTCGGTGTCCACCAGCACGATCTCGTCCACGTAACGGCGCGCAAGCCGCAGGGTCTCGTTGCCCACCTGCCGCACCGCCACGCCGTCGGCGAAGAGGTTCACGTGGGGGAGCGTCACGCGCCTGCCCGCCTTGATCGACTGGAACATCGCGCTGGAATCCACCGGCTGCACGCCGATCACGCGCGTGGCCGGAGCGACGCGCTTCACGTAAGCCGCGATCCCGCCGATGAGGCCGCCTCCGCCGATGGGCACGAAGATCGCGTCGATCGGGTGCGCGTGCTGGCGCAGGATCTCCAGGCCGATGGTGCCCTGCCCCGCGATGACGAGCGGATCGTCGTACGGGTGCACGAAGGTGGCTCGGCGCTTCTTCTCGAGCGCGCGGGCATGGATGTAGGCCTCGTGGTAGCTGTCGCCGACGAGCTCCACCCTGGCGCCGCGCGACGAGACCGCCGTCACCTTGATGCGCGGCGTGGTGACGGGCATCACGACCGTGGCCTCGACGCCCAGGCGCTGCGCCGCGAGGGCCACGCCCTGCGCGTGGTTGCCGGCGCTCGCGCAGATCACGCCGCGCGCGAGCTTCGCGGGCGCCAGGTGCGCCATCTTGTTGTACGCCCCGCGCAGCTTGAAGGAGAACACCGGCTGCTTGTCCTCGCGCTTCAGCAGCACGTGGTTGCCGGTGCGCCGCGAGATGGCGGCGGCCGGCTCGAGCGGGCTCTCCACCGCGACGTCGTAGACCTTCGCGGTGAGGATGCGCTCGAGGTAATTGTCGTTCTTCATCGGACGTCTATTGTAAGCTGCGACCCATGGACGCCAACGCCCAGAAGAAAGCCGCCGCCGAAGCCGCGCTGAAGTTCGTCGAGGACGACATGGTGGTGGGCGTGGGCACGGGATCCACCGTGAACTTCTTCATCGACGCGCTCGCCTCCATCAAGGGCCGCATCAGGAACACGGTGTCGAGCTCGGAAGCGAGCGCGAAACGCCTGCGCGAGCTGCACATCCCGGTGGCGGAGCTGAACGACGTGGACGGCTGCGACGTCTACGTGGACGGCGCCGACGAGGTCACGGAGCACCTCGCGATGATCAAGGGCGGGGGCGGCGCGCTCACGCGCGAGAAGATCGTGGCGGCCGCGAGCCGCAAGTTCGTCTGCATCGCGGATGCGAGCAAGCTCGTGCCCGTGCTGGGCAAGTTCCCGCTGCCGGTGGAAGTGATCCCGATGGCGAGGAGCTACGTGGGGCGCACCCTCGTGAAGCTCACGGGCGGCATGCCGCAGCTGCGCGCCGGCGTGACCACCGACAACGGCAACCTCATCCTCGACGTGCGCGGGCTCACGATCATGAAGCCCATGGAGCTCGAGGCCGAGCTCGACCAGGTCGCCGGCGTCGTCTGCAACGGGCTCTTCGCCCGGCGCCCGGCCGACGTGCTGCTGCTGGGGACGGATGCGGGCGTGAAGAGGATGGACCGCCCGAAGTAGCGCCTCAGGACTTCGGCACGTACCCCGTGGCCTGGTCGGCGCCCTCGCCGAAGAAGTGCTTCCTCATCTGCTCCTCGAGGTATTTGCGCGCGCGAGGATCCGCGAGATTGAGGCGGTTCTCGTTCACCAGCATCTTCTGGTGCTCGAGCCACGCCTTCCACGCCTCCTTGGAGACGCTTTCCCAGAGCTTCTTGCCGAGCTCGCCGGGATAGGGCGGGTGGTCGAGGCCTTCGGCCTCCTTCTTCAGCTTGATGCAGTTCACCATGCGTGCCATCAGAGTTCCTTCACGAACACCTTCGAGCGGCGGTCGTAGTTGTAGAGCGCCTGCTTGCGCTCGGGTAGCCAGGACGTGTCCATCTCCACGAAGCCGCGCTCGATGAACCAGTGCGTCGTGCGCGTGGAGAGCACGAAGATCGACTTCATTCCCATCGCCCTGGCGCGCGCCTCGCCCGACTCGAGCAGGCGCTCGCCGCGGCCGCCGTCGCGGTAGAACGGGTTCACGGCGAGGGCCGCCAGCTCCGCGGTCTTGCGGTCGGCGAACGGGTAGAGCGCCGCGCAGCCCAGGATGTTCCCCTCGCCCTCGAGCACGAAGAACTGGCCGATCTCGCGCTCGAGCTGCTCGCGGTCGCGCTTCACGAGGATGCCCTGCTGCTCGAGGGGCTCGAGGATCTGCACGATGCCGCCCACGTCGGCAGGCGCGGCGGTGCGGACCTGCTCGGGCGATTCGGGCACCACCATCGTGCCGATGCCGTGGTGCGTGAAGAGCTCGATCAGCAGCGCCCCGTCCACGTGCCGGCTGATGAGGTGCGAGCGCTTCACGCCGTTGGAGGTCGCCTTCACCGCGCACGGCAGGTAGATCTGCACGTCCTCGGGCATGTTGTTGGCCTGGATGAGGTCCTGGGCCTGCTTCACGGTGAGCTCGGAGATGAGGCGCCCCTTCGCGTCCAGCGCGCCCGCCGTCTCGGTGAGGAAGATCAGCTTGTCGGCGCCCAGCGCGATGGCGGTGGAAGTCGCCACGTCCTCGAGCGTGCAGTTGAAGACGTCGCCCGTGGGCGAAAACCCGATCGGGGAGATGAGCACGACCTCGTCGTCGTCGAGGCGCCGGCGGATGCCGTCGGCGTCGATCTTGCGCACCTCTCCCGTGTGCCTGAAATCCACGCCGTTCACCACGCCCACGGGTTTCGCCGTGACGAAGTTGCCGGAGGACACGCGGATATCCGCGCCCCACATGGGGCTGTTGGCGAGCTCCATCGAGAGCAGCGCCTCCATCTCGACGCGCACGATGCCGTTGGCCTCCTTCACGCAGGCGAGCGCCTTGTCGTCGGTCACGCGGCGGCCCGCCACGTAGTGCGGCGTCACGCCGTGCTGGCGCATCTGCTCCTCGATCTGCGGGCGCGTGCCGTGCACGAGCACCACGCGGACTTCCAGGCTCACCAGCACGTTGATGTCGTGCGTGAGCTGCTGGAACTCGCCGTCCTCCAGCACCTCGCCGCCGAAGGCGATCACGAAGGTGGCCCCGCCCCAGCGGTGGATGTAGGGCGTGGCCGAGCGGAACCACTTCACGAACGCCTCGGTCTTGAGGCGCGGATTCTTGGGCATGGGCGGGATTCTATCCACGGAAGTCGCCCCACAGGGCATGGACCGCGGCGAGCGCCGCGAGCGGCGCGGTCTCGGCGCGCAGCACGCGCGGCCCCAGGGCCACGGGCTCCGCGCCCTGCAGGAGCGCGAGCTCCTGCTCCCGCTCCGACAGGCCCCCTTCCGGGCCGCACAGCAGCTCGAGCGCGGCCTCCGGGCGCGGCTTCGAAGCGATCGGCTCGGCGCCCGGCGTGAGCACCCAGCGGGGCGCCGCCGCCTTCACCGCCACCCAGCTCTGGAAGCCGAGCGTGGGACGAACGTCGGGAATGCGGTTGCGCCCGCTCTGCTCGCAAGCGGCGATCGCCACGCGACGCCAATGCGCCTCGCGGCGCGCGGCGCGTTCGCCCGCGAGGCGCACCACGCTGCGGTCGCACACGACCGGCTGGACCCAGGACACGCCCAGCTCGACCGCCTTCTGGATGATCCAGTCCATCTTGTCGGCCTCGGGAAGTCCCTGCACGAGCCCGAGCGCGAGCGTGGGCTCGGTCTCGGCGTCGCGCCAGGCGCCCACCTTCACGTCGACGCGCTCCTTCTCCACGCGCTGCAGGGTCGCGTCGTACTCGCCGCCGCGGCCGTCGAAGACGACGATCGAATCGCCGGCCTTCAGGCGCAGCGCCTTCGCCACGTGCTGCGCGGCCTCGGGGGCCAGGGCGAATTGCGCACCCGGACCCAGGCGCAGGTCGCAATGGATGCGTGGAAGCGGCATTTCGGGGGCGGGCGCACTGCGGGGGAACGAGGCCCGATGCTAGCATAGCGAGGTGGAGATCACCGTCCACTTCGCCGCGCGCGCCATCGATGCCGTCCGCTCCATCGCCACCGAGGAAATCCTGCCGCGCTACCGCAGTGTCTCCGCCACCCGCAAGGAGGACGGCAGCCTCGTCACCGAGGCCGACCTCGCCGCCCAACGCGCCCTCGTGCGGCGCCTCGCCGAGGTCGACGCGATCCCCGTCCTCGGCGAGGAGATGGAGGCGAGCGAGCAGGAAGCGATCCTCGCCCGCGGCGGGCGCTTCTGGTGCGTCGATCCCCTCGACGGCACGAGCAACTTCGCGCGCGCCATCCCGTTCTTCGCCGTGTCGGTCGCGCTGATGGAAGACACGCGACCCGTGTTCGGCACCGTGTACGACCCCATCGCCGACGAGGCCTTCTACGCGGTGCGCGGCGGCGGAGCCTGGCTCAACCATCGCCCGCTGCAGGTGCCGGCGCACGGCCCGGCGCTCGCCGACGCGGTGGCCGAGGTGAGCCTGCGCAGCGACATGGCGGCGCTGCGCGGCGCGGTGAAGAGCCGGCCGCCCTTCGCGAAACGGCTCACGAGCGGTTCCTCGGCGCTCTCGTGGTGCCACCTCGCCGCGGCTCGCATCGACGTGATGCTGCATTCGGGGCAGAAGGTGTGGGACTACGCCGCCGGCGCCCTGATCCTCGAGGAAGCGCGCGGCCTCGCATGCACCATCGACAGCGACGACTTCTGGGCCGCGCCGGTGTGGCGGCGCTCGGCGCTTGCCGCGCGCACCGCGCCGCTGCTCGCGGCCTGGCGCGACTGGGTTCGCCTCCAGGCGGCATGAAGCCACGCATGGGCGCGGACTACGACCGCGAAGCGATCAAGTACTGGGACGAGCGCTCCTGCAACTGGCAGGTCGCCGCGCCCATTTCGCCCCAGGATGGCGACATCCGCTTCTACGAGGCGCGCGCCGCGGGTAGCGCCCAGGGCGAACAGCCGCTGCGGGCGCTGCTGCTGGGCGTGACGCCGCCCGTCGCGGGCATGCGATGGCCGGACGCGACCCGCCTCGTGGTCCTCGACTGGTCGGCAGGCATGTTCCGCAACGTCTTCCCGCGCTGGAACGCGCCTTCGCGATGCGGGCTGGTGCGCGGCGACTGGCGGCAGATGCCGCTCGCCCCGGCGTCGTTCGACTTCGTGGTGGGCGACGGCTGCTACTCCACGTTCGGCGACGCGCGCGGCCCGGTGCTGCTGAACGAGGAGGCCGCGCGCGTGCTGCGCCCCGGTGGCGAGTTCTGCCTGCGATGCCACCGCCGCCCGGACACCCCGCCCGCGATCGACGCGCTCTTCAAGCCGCTGCTCGACGGCAGGATGCGCAACCTCGACATGTTCCGCTGGCTCCTCGCCATGGCCGCGCACGGGGAGGCGAGCGAGGGGATCCGCCTGGGCGACGTATGGGAAGCGTGGCATGCGCACGTGCCGGACGTGTCCGCCGCGCAGCAGCGCCTGGGCTGGACCCACCAGGCGGTTGCCAACATGGAACGCTGGAAAGGCGCGGCCACGCGCTACTTCTTTCCCAGCCTCGCGCAGCTGCACGAGTTCGCCGGGGCCCATTTCGAGGTCGAGTCGTGCGAGCTGCCCAACTACGCGTGGGGCGAGCACTTCCCGCGCCTGGTGCTGCGCCGCCGCCAGCCCTAGAGGAATCCCTCGATGCCGTGGGCGAGGCGCTCGAAGCTCGCGGCGACTCCCGGGTCGGAAGCGAAGTGCCCGGGCGCGGCGGGCGTGCGGTTGGCGTCCAGCAGCACGAACTGCCCGTCGTGGAGCACGTAGTCGAGCTTGCCGATGTCGAATCCCATCTCCTCGCGCCAGCGGCGCACCACGGGAGGCACTTCGACCGGCTCCCGCGAGACGTAGTTGGCGGCGCGCACCAGCGGCTCGTCGGAGCGGTAGCGCGTGCTGCGCTCCTCTTTCCCGCAGAACGTGTAGACGCGCAGGTGATAGCCGCCGCCCGCGTCGAGCTCCGGCACGAACTTCTCGACCAGCACGCCGGGCGTCTCCCAGATGCTGTCCGGGACGCGCGCCTGCGAATCGCAGAGGTAGTAGTGGTCCATGAGCGAGCGTTGCGGCACGTCGTTCGCGAGCCCCTCGGCCAGGGCCATGCGGCGCAGCGCGTCGTCCACGTGGCCCCCGTGGTTGGCGTCGGTCTTCACCAGCACCTGCCCGGTCCACGGGTCGCCCTTGCGCACGCGCGCCTGGCTGTAGGCGCTCTTGCGGATGTCCCAGGTGCGCGCGTTGAGCACCCGCGGGTAGCGGCTCGCGAGCTCGCGGTAGGGCTCCGGGACCACCGTGAGGTCCACGTGAAGGATCGCGAGGTCCGCGGCGGGCGGCGCCGACACGCCGCGGTGGTAGAGCACGCGATGGCCCCAGCGCTCCCAATGCTGCGCGAAGAGGTGCGCCATGTAGGGGATGCCCAGCCGCGGCTGCAGCTGGTGCTCCAGCAGGACGATGGTGGCCAAGTTCCTAGAAGCTCATGCAGGCGGCGCTCAGCAACCCCACCGCGAGCGAAAGCGACCCGAGCAGGAATCCTTCCGCCCCGTTGCCGGCGGGGATCTCGCGCGTGATCGAGGGGATCGCGAGCTTCACGCCGACGAACGCCGCGATCTGCACCACGAGCGCGATGGCGCCCCAGATCGCCATGTCCACGAGGCTCACGCTGTGCTGGATGGCCGAGGCGAGCGGCGCGATGAACCCCAGGATCGCGCCCACGACGCTGAAGGACGCGGCCATGTTTCCCTGGCGGATCAGCTCGAACTCGCGGTACGGCGTCACGCGCACGTAGATCGCGATGAAGAGCCCGAGCAGCACGAGCGACACCGCGAGGTACGCGAGGAAGTCGTCGAAGCCTGCGAACGATTCGAGCACGGCATGTCTCATGGCGGGTTCCTCCCTCGGGGCGTCATTCGAAATAGTGCGGCACGAAGCGGCTGGAATTGCGGGTGATGGGGGAGGCGTCTTCGCGGATGCCGATGCCGGCGGGCTCCTCGCCCACGATCCAGGAGCCGATCACCGCGTAGTTGCCGTCGAATTCGGGGAGCTCATGATAGGCCTGCCAGATGAAGCCCTCCTCGCCGTATTCGCCGGGAGCGTCGATGGCCCGGCCGCCGGCGCGGATCGACACGTTGGCGCCCTCGCGCGAGTAGATGGGCTTCTTCACGAAGTCGGTGGCGAAGCGCCCCGGCTCGAAGCTCGCGGCGAGCAGGTTCGGGTGGTCCGGGAACATCTCCCAGAGCAGCGGCAGGATCGCCTTGTTCGACAGCAGCATCTTCCACGGCGGCTCGATCACGCGCATCACGCCCTTCAGCAGGTTCACGCCGAACTCCTCGCGCACCATCCACTCCCACGGGTAGAGCTTGAAGAGCGAGCCGATGTTGCGCTCGTCGAGGTCGACGAAGCGCGCTCCGTTCCACCCGATGTCGGAGATGTCGATGGCGCGCGCATCGAGCCCCGCCTGCACCGCCGTGTCGCGAAGGTAGTCGAGGTTGCCGGAGTCCTCCGCCGAGCTCGTGTCGCCGGTGAAGTAGAGAGCGCCGACCGCGGGCAGCTCCGCGCGGATCGCCTGCCAGCGCTCGATCAGCTTCTCGTGCAGCGAGTTGAACTGGTCGGCCCGGGGCAGGACGTCCTGCAGCCAGTACCACTGCACCACGCTCGCCTCGAGCAGCGCCGTGGGCGTATCGGCGTTGTACTCGAGCATCTTGGGCTGCCCGTTACCATCCCAGGAGAGGTCGAAGCGGCCATAGAGGGACTTGTCGCCCGCCTTCCACGACCGCTCGATCAGGGCGTGGAATGGCTCGGGGATCGCGAAGCGGGCATAGTCGCCTCCCTGCACCACGCGCGCCACCGCTTCGAGCGAGAGCCGGTGCAGCTCGGCGGTCGCGGCCTCCAGCGTGTCGACCTCGGCCTCGCTGAAGCGGTAGCAGGCACGCTCGTCCCAGTACACGCCGTCCATGCTGTGGTAGAGGAAGCCCAGCTCCTCGACCTTGCGGGGCCAGTCGACGCGGGGGACGCGCGTTTCGCGGCGCACGCGCCCTAGCCGCCCGACGACGAGTGCGCCGTGGAGCCGAAACCGCCGCGCGAGATGGACGAGGAGTGGCCCGAGGCGCTGGTGCTGCCGATCGAGCGCGTGCCCGAGCCGCCGCTGAAGAAATGGCCGCCGCCCGTGTAGCCGCCGGACGAGTAGTACGTGGGCCCGTACCAGAAGCCGCGCGCGGCATGCGAAGGCTGCGTGGCCGGCTGGCAATCCTCGGGCTTGTTGTTCCAGTCCGCGAGGCAATCGTCGCGGCTCGCGTAGACGTCGCGGCGCGTGTCGTCGCCGCCCGAGCAGCCGGCGACGGCGGCCACGCCGATGAGGACCAGCGTCACGCGCGACGACTTGCGCAGCTTCTTCAGCATCGCCCCTCCCGGCGCGCGCCTAGGCCACCAGCTCGCGAATGTAGTTGGGTAGCGCGAACACGGCCCGGTGCGTGTCGCCATTGTAGTAGCGAAGGCCCGTGACGCCCCGTGCGGCCAGCACGCGGTCGGCCTGCTCGGGCGAGATGCCGCGCGGATCGAGCGAGTCCGACGCGCAGGCGAAGCCCCAGATGGATCCGTAGATCGGGATATGCACGAAATAGGGCGTGACCACCCTGAACACCTGGCGCAGGTTGCCGAGCGTCATGCGCACCCGCTCCGGATGGGAGAAGGGCGACCCGATGTGCAGCGTGAGCGCGGCGCCCGCGGCCATCGCGCGCTTGGCGAGCGAGAACGTGGCGGGCGAGTAGAGCTCCACCGACGGCCCGATGGGATCGGTGAGGTCCATGGAGATGAGGTCGTAGCGGACTTCGGTGCCGCGCAGGTACGCGAGCCCGTCGCCCACCGTCACCTTGAGGCGCGGGTTGTCGAAAACGCCCCCGTGCACCTTGCCGAACTGGGCCTTCGACACCTCGATCACGACCGGGTCGAGCTCGGCCATGTGCACCGTCTCGAGCGTGGAATGCTTGAGCAGCTCTTCCGAGGAGCCGCCGTCGCCGCCGCCGATCACCAGCGCGCGGCGCGGGCCGGGATGCGCCACCGCCGCCGGGTGCACGAGGTTCTCGTGGTAGAAGAACTCCTCGCGCTCCGAGGTCATGTTGTAGCCGTCCAGGCGGAAGATCCGCCCGAGGTCCGGCGTGTCGTAGACCTCCAGGAGCTGGAAGGGCGTCTGGCGGCGCTCGACGAGGGTGCCCTCGAAGTAGACGCCGCTCGTTGCGGTGAGCCGCTCGAAGATCTTCTCGGCCACTTCCTTCGCGCGACTTACGCGACGCGCTTCTTCAGCGGCAGGTCGCGGCCGCGCATGAGGCGCTCGACCATGACCTCGGAGGGCTTGAGCGCGTTCACCAGGGCGGCGTAGACCGACTCGGCCTTCTGGGTGTTGTCGGCGGTGAAGTTGCAGACGTACACGTCGAGCGTGGCGCCGTCGCGCTCGGGCCACGTGTGGATCGCCAAATGGGACTCGGCGAGCACGACGGCGCCGGTCGCGCCCCCGTTCTGGCCGCCATCAAGGCCGTCGAATTGGTAGAAGTGGTCCCCGAGCACGGTGAGGCCCACGTCGGTGCAGGCGTTCACGCACAGCTCGCGCAGCTTCTTCGAGGAGACCAGCAGGTCCTGCTTCCGGCAGTCGTAGAGATCGGCAATGATGTGCAGTCCCTTCACTTCGATACCCCCTTCCAAGCAAAAGTCCGAAGAAGTGGGACTGTGTGCGCGACCTCGGGCGTTCCGCGTAATGCGTGCGGGACGCCCTCAAACCCAGGGCGGCGGGTGCAGTCCGACTCCTTGCAGAGGTTTACCCAAGCGAAAAATATCGCGGTGAAAAAGTGCGCAAGTATAATCGCATAATTATTGCTTCGTACAGCGTTTTTCGCTGCTCCCGCCTCGTTTTACGCCTCCGATGCCAGACACTCCCACCGCCGCCACGCGCGCCGACCTCGTGAACGCCATCCGCGCGCTCGCGATGGACGCGGTGCAGAAGGCCAACTCCGGCCATCCCGGCATGCCCATGGGCATGGCCGACATCTCCGAAGTGCTGTGGCGCCAGTTCCTGCGCCACAACCCGGCCAACCCCGCGTGGCCCGACCGCGACCGCTTCGTGCTGTCCAACGGCCACGGCTCGATGCTCCAGTACGCGCTGTTGCACCTCACCGGCTACGACCTGCCGATGGAGGAGCTCGAGCGCTTCCGGCAACTTCACTCGCGCACGCCCGGCCATCCGGAAGTCGGCCTCACGCCCGGCGTCGAGACCACCACCGGCCCGCTCGGCCAGGGCCTCGCCAACGCCGTGGGCTTCGCGCTCGCCGAGCGCCTGCTCGCCGAGCGCTTCAACCGCCCCGGCCACGCGATCGTCGACCACCACACCTACGTCTTCGTCGGCGACGGCTGCCTCATGGAAGGCATCTCGCACGAGGCCTGCTCGCTCGCCGGCACGCTGGGCCTGCCGAAGCTCGTCGCGATCTACGACGACAACGGAATCTCCATCGACGGCAAAGTGGAGGGCTGGTACCGCGACGACACGCCGGCGCGCTTCCGCGCCTACGGGTGGAACGTCATTCCCGGCGTCGATGGTCACGACGCGAATGCGGTCGCCGAAGCGCTCACGCGCGCCCGTGCCGCCAGCGCGCCTACCCTCATCTGCTGCCGGACCGTGATCGGCAAGGGTGCGCCCGCGCGCGCCGGCACCGCCAAGGCGCACGGCGAGGCGCTCGGGGAAGCCGAGGTCGCGGCCACGCGCCAGGCCATCGGCTGGAAATACCCGGCGTTCGCGATCCCCGACGAGGTCTACCACGCCTGGGACGCGCGAGCGAAGGGCGAGGCGCTCGAGCGCGACTGGAACACGCGCTTCGCCGCCTACGAGCGCGAGCATCCTGAGCTCGCCCGGGAATTCAAGCGGCGCATGGCGGGCGATTTGCCCGGCGAGTTCGCCGGCGCCGTCGAGGCGCTGGTGGCGAAGGCCGCCGAGAAGGCGGAGTCGGTCGCTTCCCGCAAGGCCTCGCAGAACGCCATCGAGGCGCTCGCGCCTCACCTGCCCGAGTTGCTGGGCGGCTCGGCCGACCTCACCGGCTCGAACCTCACCAACTGGTCCGGCTCGAAGGCCGTCAGCGCCACGCAAGCCGGCAACTACGTGTACTACGGCGTTCGCGAGTTCGGCATGGCCGCCATCGGCAACGGGCTCGCGCTGCACGGGGGCTTCATCCCCTACTCGGGCACGTTCCTCACCTTCTCGGACTACTCGCGCAACGCGCTGCGCATGGCCGCGCTCATGAAGGCGCGCAACATCTTCGTGTTCACCCACGATTCCATCGGGTTGGGCGAGGACGGGCCCACGCACCAGTCCGTGGAGCATGTCGCGAGCCTGCGTCTCATTCCCAACATGGAAGTCTGGCGGCCCTGCGACACGGTGGAGACCGCCGTGGCGTGGGCCTCGGCGCTCGAGCGCCGCGACGGCCCGACCTCGCTCGCGCTCTCGCGCCAGTCGCTGCCCTTCGTGAAGCGCGCGCCGGAGGCGCTCGCCGCGATCCGCCGCGGCGGCTACGTGATCTCGGAAGCGCAGGGCGCCGCGCGCGCGGCGATCATCGCGACGGGCTCCGAGGTCGCCATCGCCCTGGAAGCCCAGCGCGCCCTGGCCGCCGAAGGCATCCCGGTGCGCGTGGTGTCGATGCCGTGCACCAGCTCCTTCGACCGCCAGGACCTCGCGTGGCGGGAGGCGGTATTGCCGCGCAAGCTGCCGCGCGTGTCGATCGAGGCGGGCGTCACCGACTACTGGCGCAAGTACGTGGGCCTCGAGGGCGAGGCGATCGGCGTGGACCGTTTCGGCGAATCGGCGCCGGCCGCGGACCTGTACAAGTTCCTGGGGATCGACGCCGCGCACCTCGCGGCCGCCGTGCGCCGCGTTGTCTGACCTCGCCTCACGGGTCGTCGTGCGCCCCGCCGGCCCGGCCGACGCCGAGGCGATCTCGCGCGTCCAGCGCGACAGCTGGCGCACCACCTACGCGGGCATCCTGCCGCTCGACGTGATCGCGAGCCACGCGGGCACGAGCGGGGCGGTCTCCTGGCGCCGCCGCCTCGAGAACCCGGGCCCGGATTCGGCCACCTGGATCGCGGAGCGATCGGGCCGCATCGTGGGCTTCGCCTCCTGCGGGCGCGCCCGCGAATCCGTGCAGGGGCTGGATGCCGAGGTCTACGCGCTCTACGTGCTCCAGGAGCACCAGCGCCGCGGCGTGGGACGCGAGCTGGTGCGCGCCTGCGCGCGGCACTTCGCGCGGCGCGGCCTCTTCGGGTTCCACCTGTGGGTGCTCAAGGCCAACCGCGCGCGCATGTTCTACGAGGCGATCGGCGGCGAGGAAGCGGGCGAGAAGACCGAGCGGCTGGGCCGCCACCAGTTCGCCGAGATCGCCTACGGCTGGCATGACCTCACTGGTCTCATCTCGCCCGAGGACTAGTCGCAACGATTGGTCCCACCCGCGCGCGGGCAACCCGCAGGATGCGGCAACGCGTTGGGCTAAAATATCCGTTTTCCCCGCAGCACCTTCCGAAGGACATCCATGACCGTCCGCGTCGCCATCAACGGCTACGGCCGCATCGGCCGCAACATCCTGCGTTCCCACTACGAGGGCAACAAGTCGCACGACCTGCAGATCGTCGCGGTGAACGACCTGGGCCCCACCGAAACCAACGCGCACCTCACGCGCTACGACACCACGCACGGCAAGTTCCCGGGCAAGGTGGAGGTCGACGGCGACCACATGGTCGTGAACGGCGACCGCATCAAGGTCTTCGCCCAGCGCGACCCCGCGCAGATCCCGTGGGGCAGCCTCGGCGTGGACGTTGTGCTCGAGAGCACGGGCTACTTCACGAGCAAGGAGAAGGCCTGCGCGCACATCAAGGGCGGCGCGAAGAAGGTGATCATCTCGGCCCCGGGCGGCAAGGACGTCGATGCGACCGTGGTCTACGGCGTGAACCACAAGACGCTCAAGGCCTCGCACACGGTGATCTCCAACGCCTCGTGCACGACCAACTGCCTGGCGCCCCTGGTGAAGCCGCTGCACGACGCGATCGGCCTCGTGAACGGCCTCATGACCACGGTGCACGCCTATACCAACGACCAGGTGCTCACCGACGTCTTCCACGAGGACCTGCGGCGCGCTCGCTCGGCCACGATGTCGATGATTCCCACCAAGACGGGCGCGGCCGCGGCCGTGGGCCTCGTGCTCCCGGAGCTGAACGGCAAGCTCGACGGCTACGCGATCCGCGTGCCCACCATCAACGTCTCGATCGTGGACCTCTCCTTCGTCGCCGCGCGCGACACGACCGTGGACGAGGTGAACGAGGTCATGAAGAAGGCCTCGGAGTCGGCCGACCTCAGGGGCATCCTGGGCTACAACAAGGCGCCGCTCGTGTCCGTGGACTTCAACCACGACCCGCGCTCGTCGATCTTCGAGGCCACGCTCACCAAGGTGTCGGGGCGCCTCGTGAAGGTCTCCTCGTGGTACGACAACGAGTGGGGCTTCTCGAACCGCATGCTCGACGTGGCGATCGCGCTGATGCAGGCGAAGTGAAGAACCCGTTCACCGCGCATCCGCGCTGCGTCGGCGAGACGTACCTCGAGCACGGCTTCTTCGCCTGCCGCTACGGCGCGAAGATGACGGCGGGCGGGATCGCGGCGTTCCTGCACGGGATCTTCCCCTTCCTCTTCGAGACCACCGCAAGCCGCATCACGCGCGAGCTCGGCGAGACGCTGGAGCGCTCGCGGGCCCGCGCCGCGGCGCGCGAGGAGAAAGCTTGAAAGTCCTCACGCTCAAGGACCAGGACGTGCGTGGCAAGCGCGTGTTCATCCGGTCGGACCTGAACGTCCCGCAGGACGACGCGGGCGCCATCACCGACGACACGCGCATCCGCGCCTCGATCCCGGCCATGAAGCTCGCGCTCGACAAGGGCGCGGCCGTGATGGTCACCTCGCACCTCGGGCGCCCCACCGAGGGCCAGTTCTCCGAGGCCGATTCGCTGGCCCCGGTGGCCAGGCGCATCGCCGAGCTCCTGGGCCGCGCCGTGCCCCTCAAGCGCGACTGGGTGGACGGCGTGCAGGTCCAGCCCGGCGAGCTCGTGCTGCTCGAGAACTGCCGCTTCAACAAGGGCGAGAAGAAGGACGACGAGGCGCTCGCGCGCAAGTACGCGGCGCTCTGCGACGTGTACGCGAACGATGCGTTCGGCACCGCGCACCGGGCCGAGGCCTCCACGCACGGCGTGGCGCGCTTCGCGAAGGTCGCCTGCGCGGGGCCGCTGCTCGCCGCGGAGCTGGAGGCGCTCGGCCGCGCGCTCGCCGAGCCCCGGCGCCCGCTGGTGGCGATCGTGGCCGGCTCCAAGGTCTCCACCAAGCTCACGATCCTGCGCGCGCTCGCCGAGAAGGTGGACCAGCTGATCGTGGGCGGCGGCATCGCCAACACCTTCCTGCTCGCCGCGGGCCTGCCCATCGGCAAATCCCTCGCGGAAGCCGCCCTCGCGCCCGAGGCCAAGGAGATCATGGCGATGATGCAGGCGCGCGGCGCCGCGGTGCCGATCCCGCAGGACGTCGTGTGCGGCAGGAGCTTCTCCGCAGACACGCCGCCGCACGTGAAGGCGGCCAGGGACGTGGGCGACGACGACATGATCCTGGACATCGGCCCGCAAGCCTCGCGCGAGTACGCGGCGATCCTCGCCAAGGCGGGCACCATCGTCTGGAACGGCCCCGTCGGCGTCTTCGAGTTCGAGGCATTCTCGGCGGGCACGCGTGCCGTGGCCGAAGCCATCGCGGGATCGAAGGCTTTCTCGATCGCGGGCGGCGGCGATACGCTCGCGGCCATCGCGAAGTTCGGCGTGACGCAGCGCATCGGCTACATCTCGACCGGCGGCGGCGCCTTCCTCGAGTTCCTCGAGGGCAAGAAGCTCCCCGCGGTGGCCATCCTCGAGGCCCGCGCGCAGGGCGCCGCTTGAATCCGCAGCGCAGCACCAAGATCGTCGCGACCCTCGGGCCTTCCTCGAGCGACGAGGCCACGCTCACGCGCATGATGGCGGCGGGCCTGGACGTCGTGCGGCTCAACTTCTCGCACGGCACGGCCGAGGACCACGTGAAGCGCGCCGGGCTCGTGCGCGAGACCTGCCGCAAGGCCGGGCGCGCCGTGGGCATCATGGCCGACCTGCAGGGGCCGAAGATCCGCGTGGGCAAGTTTCGCGACGGCAAGGTCGTCCTCAAGGCGGGCGACCCCTTCATCCTCGACGCCGAGTGCGCGCTGGGCGACGGCCAGCGCGTGGGCCTCGACTACAAGGAGCTGCCGCAGGACGTGAGGCCCGGCGACGTGCTGCTGCTGGACGACGGGCGCATCGTGATGGACGTGGTGAGCGTGGCCGGGGCCGAAATCCACACCGTCACGCGCCACGGCGGCACGCTCTCCAACAACAAGGGCATCAACCGGCAGGGCGGCGGCCTCACGGCCCCCGCGCTCACGCCCAAGGACATCGACGACATCCGCACCGCCGCGAAGATGAAGGTGGATTTCGTCGCGGTCTCGTTCCCGAAGAGCGGCGCCGACATGTACATGGCGCGCGAGCTCCTGCGCGCCGCGGGCGGGCACGCGATGCTGATCGCCAAGATCGAGCGCGCGGAGGCGATTCCCGCGCTCACCGACATCATGAACGCGTGCGACGGCATCATGGTGGCGCGCGGCGACCTGGCGGTGGAGGTGGGCGATGCCGCGGTGCCCGCGCTGCAGAAGCGCATGATCCGGCAGGCGAGGGAGCTCAACAAGCTCACCATCACCGCCACGCAGATGATGGAGTCCATGGTCGCGAGCCCGGTGCCCACGCGCGCCGAGGTCTCCGACGTGGCCAACGCGGTGCTGGACGGGACGGACGCCGTGATGCTCTCGGCCGAGTCGGCCTCGGGCATGTACCCGGTGGAAGCCATCGCGGCGATGAACCGCATCTGCGTCGAGGCCGAGAAATCGCAGCCGGTCACGCTGGAGAGCGAGTTCCTCGACCGCGTCTTCACGCGCGTGGACCAGTCGATCGCCATGGCGGCGCTCTTCACCGCCTACCACCTCAAGGTGAAGGCGATCGCCTCGCTCACCGAGTCCGGGTCCACGGCGCTCTGGATGTCGCGCCTGAATTGCGGCGTGCCCATCTACGCGCTCACCGCGCAGACGTTCACCCGCTACCGTTGCACGCTGTTTCGCGATACCTACCCGCTGATGGTGAAGTACGTCGGGCACGACCGCGAGGAGCTGCTCGCCGAAGCCGAGGCGGTGCTGGTGGCCAACGGCGTCGTGAAGCCGGGCGACATCATCGTGCTCACCATCGGCGAGCCGATCGGCAAGTCGGGCGGAACCAATACAATGAAGATCGTGAAGGTCGGCGAGCACCGCCGCACCTAGAAGGCAAAAGCGGCCACCTGGGAGCAGGGGGCAGCCGCGACCTTCCCCGGAAGGCGGCTGTCAAATCAGGCAATTGAGCAGCAACACGACGGAGAAATGCCATGGCACTCGTATCGATGCGGCAGCTTCTGGACCACGCGGCGGAACACGGCTACGGCCTGCCCGCGTTCAACGTGAACAACCTCGAGCAGGTGCAGGCGATCATGGAGGCGGCGAGCGAGACCGACAGCCCCGTGATCATGCAGGCCTCGGCCGGCGCGCGGAAATACGCCGGCGAGACTTTCCTCAAGTACCTCATCGAGGCCGCCGTGGCCTCCTTCCCGAAGACGCCCGTGGCCATGCACCAGGACCACGGCCAGTCGCCCGCCGTTTGCGAGGGCGCCATCAAGCTGGGCTTTTCCAGCGTGATGATGGACGGCTCGCTGGAAGCCGACGGCAAGACCATCGCGAGCTACGACTACAACGTGCAGGTCACGAAGCAGGTGGTCGACATGGCGCACCGCCTCGGCGTCTCCGTCGAGGGCGAGCTGGGCTGCCTCGGCTCGCTGGAGACCATGCGCGGCGACAAGGAGGACGGCCACGGCACCGACTCCACGATGACCCGCGACATGCTGCTCACCGATCCCGAGCAGGCCGCCGACTTCGTGAAGAAGACCGGCGTGGACGCGCTCGCCATCGCGATCGGCACCTCCCACGGGGCCTACAAGTTCACGCGCAAGCCCACCGGCGACATCCTCGCTATCGAGCGCATCAAGGAGATCCACCGCCGCATCCCGAACACGCACCTCGTGATGCACGGCTCCTCGTCGGTCCCGCAGGACCTGCTGCAGGTGATCCGCGAGAACGGCGGCGAGATGAAGGAAACCTACGGCGTGCCCGTGGAAGAGATCCAGGAAGGCATCAAGCACGGCGTGCGCAAGGTGAACATCGACACGGACATCCGCCTGGCGATGACCGCGGCGGTCCGCAAGTTCCTGAACACCAACAAGAGCGCCTTCGACCCGCGCGACTACCTGAAGCCCGCGCGCGCGGCGGCGAAGGAAATCTGCAAGCAGCGCTACCAGCAGTTCGGATGCGCGGGACAGGGATCGAAGCTGCAACCCGTGTCCTTGGAGAAGATGGCCACGCGCTACGCGAAAGGGGAGCTCGCGGCGGTCGTCAACTGAAGCGGGCTCCAAGGACACGAAGATGTTCGAATCGTCGATCCAGTCCCTGCCCCTGGTCGGCCGCGGCAAGGTGCGCGACATCTACGCGGTGGGCGAGGACAAGCTGCTCATCGTCACCACGGACCGCCTGTCCGCCTACGACGTGATCCTGCCCACGCCGGTGCCCGGGAAGGGCCGCGTGCTCACCGAGCTCGCCAACTTCTGGTTCAAGCGCCTGGAAGCCATCATCCCGAACCACCTCACGGGCATCGACCCGGAGAGCGTGGTGGCTCCGGGCGAGCGCGGCCAGGTGCGCGGCCGCTCGATCGTCGTGCGCCGCATGAACCCGCTGCCGATCGAGGCGGTGGTGCGCGGCTACCTCGAGGGATCGGGATGGAAGGAGTACGAGGCCTCGGGCAAGGTGTGCGGCATCGCGCTGCCGCCGGGATTGAAGCGCGCCTCGCGCCTGCCGCACCCGATCTTCACGCCCGCGACCAAGGCCGAGGCCGGCCACCACGACGAGAACATCACCTTCGAGGAGATGGCGCGGATGATCGGCGCCGGGCGCGCGGCGCAGGTGCGCGAGACCGCGATCGCCCTCTACGAGGCGGCGGCGGCGTACGCGCTCGAGCGCGGCATCATCATCGCCGACACCAAGTTCGAGTTCGGCACGGACGAGGCGGGCAAGCTCCACCTCATCGACGAGGCCCTCACGCCGGATTCCTCGCGCTTCTGGCCGCTCGACACGTGGCGCGAAGGCGCGAGCCCGGAGAGCTTCGACAAGCAGTACGTGCGCAACTGGCTGGACGCGATCGGCTTCGCGCGCAAGCCCCCCGCGCCGCCGATGCCCGCCGACATCGCGGGCAAGACCTCCGAGAAGTACCAGGAAGCGCTGCGGCGCCTGGCGGGATGAGCGCGCGCTGCGATCCGCTCGCCTTCACGCGCGAGCTGCTCGCTTTCAACACGATCAACCCTCCCGGCGCGGAGCGCGCCTGCGCGCACGCGCTGGGCAAGCGCCTCGAGGCTGCGGGCTTCCGCGTCGAATACCACGAGTTCGCCCACGGGCGCACGAGCCTCATCGCGCGCATCGGCGGCGACGCGGCGAGGCCACCGCTCTGCTTCACGGGCCACATGGACATCGTGCCGCTCGGCGCCGCGCGCTGGACGCGCGATGCCTTCTCCGGCGAGACCGATGGCGACCGGCTCTACGGCCGCGGGTCCACGGACATGAAGAGCGGCATCGCCGCCTTCGTGTGCGCCGCCATCGAGCTCGCGCCGAAGCTCGGGCGTACGCCCGGCCTCGTTCTGGTGATCACCGCCGGCGAGGAAGTGGGCTGCGAGGGCGCGAAGTTCCTCGCCGACCGCCACCTGCTGGGGCAGGCCGGCGCCATCGTGGTGGCCGAGCCCACGGCGAACTATCCGTACATCGGCCACAAGGGCCTCGCGTGGTTCGAGGTGGAAACCACCGGCGTCACCGCGCACGGCTCGATGCCCGAGGTGGGCGACAACGCGATCGTGAAGATCGCGCGCGTGGTTTCCGACCTGGAGCGCTTCCGCTTCCCGGTCGAGTCGCACCCGGTGATGGGCAAGCCCACGATGAACGTCGGCACGATCCGCGGCGGCCTCAACACCAACTCGGTGCCCGACGAAGCCCGCATCACGATCGACACGCGCACGGTGCCAGGCATCGACCACGTGCACCTCTGCTCGTCGCTGCAGGCCCTCCTCGCTCCGCGCGGCGCGCGCGTGCGGCAGATCGTGGACACCGCCTCGCTCTACACGGAGCCCGCGAACGAGTGGGTGCAGCAGGTCTTCGAGGAATGCACGCCCTACGTGGGCGAGCGCCCCGCGCCGCGCACCATCACCTTCTCGACCGACGGGGCGGATCTCAAGCGCGGCTTCGGCGGGCCGCCCGCGGTGGTGTTGGGGCCCGGCGAGCCCACGCTCGCGCACCAGACCGACGAGTGGTGCTCGATGGAGCGCATCGGGCAATCCACGGAGCTCTTCTCGAGGCTCATGCGCCGCTGGTGCGGCGCCTAGGGGGCCCTACGCGCCCAGGCGCGCGAGGATGAACCGCCACTCGGCGTCGGTCACCGGCGTGATGGAAAGCCGGTTGCCGCGCTTCAGCGTGATCATGCCGGCGAGCTCGCGGTAGCCGCGCATCTCGGTGAGCGGCATGAGGCGCGTCTTGCGGTCGAGCTTCACGTCCACCAGGATCCAGCGCGGCGCCTCGCGCGTGGCCTTCGGGTCGAAATACTCGCTCTTGCGGTCGAATTGCGACTCGTCCGGATGCGGCTTGCTCGCCACTTTCGCGAGCCCGGCGATGCCCGGCACCTCGCAGCTCGAATGGTAGAAGAGCACGCCGTCGCCCACGCGCATGTCGTCGCGCATGAAGTTGCGGGCGGTGTAGTTGCGCACGCCGAACCACGGCGTGGTCTGGCGCGGTGCCTTGACGAGGTCGTCGATCGAGAACTCGTCGGGCTCGGATTTCATGAGCCAGTAGTTGACGGATTTCCTCCGGTGTTCGTCCAAGCTGCACCTCGAACCATCGGTTCAAGGCGGTCGCCGACCGGTCACCGCAGGTAAGTCCGACGTGGGACTCGCACAATAGTGACCTGGGCCAGCAACCAAAGTTACCGCTATCGGTTCAAAGGATGTAAGCCCGGACGAACACCGCAGGAAACCCGACGGCTAGAAGAGCTTCTCCTGGTCGGCGGCGAGCGCTGTTTCCAGCGTCTCCTGCATCGCGGAGATTCTACGACGAATCTCCGTATCGTCAAACGAAGCGCTGTTGCCTTTTTTCGACATCAGCTCGTGGGCGATGTTCAGCGCCGCCATGATCGCGATGCGCTCGTTGCCGACCACCTTGCCGGTGTCGCGGACCTCCTTCACCTTGCGGTTCAGGTAGTCGGCCGAGGCGATGAGCTGCTTCTCCTCGCCGTCGGGGCAGGCGACGCGAAACTCGCGCCCGAAAAGCGTGAGCGTGAGCCCGCCCTTGGACGCGGCCTTCTCCGCCGCGCTCAAGACTCGGTCTCCGGGATCTGCTTGAGCAGCGCCTCGATGCGCGTGCGCGCCGCGGCGAGCTTTTCGCCCAGGCGCGCGTTCTCGTCGGTGCGCGTGGCGAGCTGCTGGCGCAACTCGCGATTTTCTTCGCGAAGCGTCTCGAGCCGGCGCACCAGCTGCGCGAGCTTCTCCTCGAGGCCGTCAAGCTCGGAGTCCATCGATCCAGACTATTTCAAAAACCTTGCCGCGTCAATGCGTAAGCCGCCGTTTTGAAAGTCGTTTATGATGCGCGGGAGCCGAAGGGATGCACGGGAAGCCGGTGGAAGTCCGGCGCTGCCCCCGCAACGGTAAGCGAGAGCGCGAATCGCACGAAGCCACTGCGGCCGCCGAGGCCACGGGAAGGCGCGGTTCGGGAAAGGCTCGCGAGCCCGGAGACCGATCCGTCCGGCAAGGGGGAGCGCTTGCGCTCCGTTCGAAGACCTGCGGCCTGCGGGGACGCTTGCCGCGCGAAGCAAGGATCCTCCCGACCATGAAAGCGCTGTCCCTCGCGAGCCTCGCCGGCCTCGCCAGCCTCGCCGCCCACGCCCAGCTCGCCGCACCGACACTCTTCGCTCCCTCCATCGACCCCATGGTGGTGACCGCGAAGCGCGGCCTCGAGGCGGGCACCACCATGCGCGACGCCATCGTGATCACGCGCGACGAGATCGAGGCGGCCGGGCCCGTCTCGCTGGGCGAGCTCCTGCAGCGCAAGGCCGGCATCGAGCTGCGCGCCACGGGCGGCCCGGGACAGCCCGAATCCATCTTCATCCGCGGCGCGGGCTCCGCGCAGACGCTCGTGCTGATCGACGGGTTGCGCGCGGGCTCGGCGACCGTCGGCACCACGGCGATCGAGGCGATCCCGCTCGAGATGATCGAGCGCGTCGAGGTCGTGAAGGGGCCGCTGTCGAGCCTCTACGGCAGCGATGCCATCGGCGGCGTGATCCAGGTCTTCACCCGACGCAAGGACGTGCCGCATCTTTTCGCCGAGACCGCGTACGGCACGCGCAACGACCGGCGCGTCTCGGCGGGGCTGTCCACCGCCGACGACACCAACCGCGTCTCGCTCTCGGGCGGCTATCGCGCGGTGGATGCGCGAAGCGCGACCAACCCGCGCTCGTTCTCGTACAACCCGGACGACGATCCCTTCGAGAGCTCGTTCTTCACGCTGGACGTGTCCCACAGGATGTGGACGGGCGAGTGGCTCGCGATCGAGGCCTTCGGCACCAACGCGGGCACGCACTTCGACTCGGGGCAGCCCGGCGACGACAAGAGCCGGCACAGGGTCGCGGGAGCCAAGTTCACGTCGTCCACCCACTTCGCGCCGGACGTCGCGAGCTACCTCACGATCGGCGAGGGCCTCGACAAGCTGGACATCGCCGGCAACTTCCCCAGCCGCTTCGAGACGAAGCAGCTGCAGGCGACGTGGATGAACGAGCTCGCGATGCGCGCCGGCAAGCTCGTGCTGGGCATCGAAGGGCGGCGCGAGCAGCTCGACTTCGACCCGACGGCCACGCCCTTCGCGAAGGACCGCCGCGACACGAGCTCCGCGTTCATGGGCGCCGACGAGACCTGGATGGGCCAGCGCCTCGAGGGCAGCGTGCGCTACGACCACGAGGAGCAGTACGGCGGGCGCACCACCGGCAGCGCGAGCTACGGGCTCGACTGGCCGTCCATCGCGCGCTTCTCGTTCACGTACGCCCGCGGCTTCCGCGCGCCTACCTTCTACGACTTGTACGGCCCCTCCGACGACTTCTACAGGCCCAATCCCGCCCTCCAGCCGGAAACGAGCAAGAGCTACGAGATCGCCCTGCGCAGCGACCCGGCGGCCGAGCTGCAGTGGAAGCTCGCCGCCTTCGACAACCGCTACGAGAACCTCATCACGTACAGCTTCGAGCAGCTCACGGTGCTCAACGTGGCGCAGGCCCGCGCGCGCGGCATTGAGGCGACCCTGGAGGCACGCTGGTGGGGCGCGCAGTGGCGCGGGACCGTCACGTGGCAACGCCCGAAGGACGAGGACACGGGCTTCCTGCTGCAGGGGCGCGCCGAGCGCTACGGCTCGGCGGAGGCGAGCAAGCGCTTCGGCGACTGGACGGTGGGCGCCTGCGTGCAGGCGAGCGGGCCGCGCTTCGATTCCACCAACGAGGCCCCCGGGTCGAAGCTCGGCGGCTACGGCGTGGTCGACGCGCGCGTGGCCTACGCGATCACCAAGCAGTGGACCGCGCAGCTCGCCGCCACCAACCTCTTCGACAAGCATTACGAGGGCGCGGTGGGCTACGATGCGCCGCGCCGCGGGGTGGTGTTGAGCGTGCGCTTCGAGTCGTTCTAGGCGGGCTTCGCGGCGCGGCGCGCGGCCGAGAGCATCTCGTCGCGCGCCCTGAACCACTCGCCGGCGAATTCCGCGCCGCGATACTCCTCGAACCACGGCCCGCCGATGGTGAAGTGGGCGAGCGAGGTGCCCGGATCGGGCGCGTCGTATCCCACCAGGTGGTTCCAGCCATGCGGGATCTCGCCGATGAGGGCGTCGTCTCCCAGCCACTTGAACTGGTGCAGCTCGAGGCCGCTCGCGCGATTCACGTATTCCGGCGTGAGCGCGGTGCACTTCGCGCAGTTCATCAGCATCACGCTCGACCAGTTCTTCTTTTCGTACTTCGTCTGCGCCTGGCCGAGGAACTTGGTGTCCTCCTTCGGGACGTGCACGTGCTTCACGACCTGCACGGCATAGCGCTCGTCGCGCAGCTTCCAGAGCTCCGCGATGTCGTGGCGCACGAGCATGTCGCAGTCCATGAACACCGCCCAGCCCTGGTAGCCGGCGAGCCACGGGGTGAGGAAGCGCGAGAACGAGAACTCGGTCGATTGCAGCTCGTTACGCGGTCGGTCGAACACGCCGCGCAGCTGCGAGAGCATCACGGGCGCGATCTGCACGGGCCGGCTCGCGCGCGTGTTGATGCTGTGCGCGAGCACGTTCCAGGCCACGACCTCCTTGCTGTCGTAGCCGATGAAGATACGGATCAACTGGGGGCTCCGGCGTGTGCGGCCACGAATTCTAGCCCAGTTCCGCGGCCAGGGACTCGAGCGCGCCGCTCCATCCATCCGGGCCCGCGCGATAGGGCGTGAAACCGGGAAACCACGGTGAGGCGCCCTGCCGTCCCCAGCGCCACTCCGCAGGCCACGGAACGAGGACCCGCGCCACGCGGCCCGCGCCAGCGCGCAGGTGCATGTTGGTGTTGCTCACGCCGATGTACTCGTCGACGAGGCTCATGACCGCGAGCGCATCGTCGAGATCGCCGTTGCAGGCGGAGAGGTCATGCAGCGGCGCGCCGAGGGCGGC
Organism: Usitatibacter sp.; assembly: GCA_035519515.1. GTDB lineage: Bacteria > Pseudomonadota > Gammaproteobacteria > Burkholderiales > Usitatibacteraceae > Usitatibacter. The sequence goes on along the minus strand of DATIWC010000074.1, from coordinate 20,679 downwards.
GCGCAGTGCATCGGCCTGGCCCGCGACGGGATTGCGCTGGACGGACACGAACGTCGCTCGCACCGCGCCCAGCGCGCGCCCCAGGCGCTCGGGCGGAACGGCTTTCGCGAGCATCGTCTTGCCGCGGCCACCGGTGCCGGCCTGCCAGGTGAGCGCGACGTAGGGCGGCGGGCCGAGCGAGGACAACACGGCTCTCCAACGGTCCTGTCGCGCCTCGTCGACGCGCAGGCTTAGCGGCTCGGGGAAACGCACCGGGCCCCCAAGCAAGACCGGCAGCTCTGCGATCCACAGCAGGCGTGACGGGTCGAGCGCGGGCGGCGTCGCGCTCGCCGGAAAGGCCACATCGACCACACCGGATCTGGTCAGCAGCGGTGCGAGGCGCGCGTCGCCCCAGAACCGCAGGCGCAGGCCGCGGCGCCTCAGCTCGGGCGCGAAGCGCAGGAAGAAGAGCGTGTCGCCCAGGCCCTGCTCGCCGTGCAGCGTCACCTCGGCGCCTGCCTCGGGCAACGCGGTTGCATGCGGCCAGGCATTCGGCGTCGCGAGGTCGCGAAGGTTCACGCGCGGGTCCGGACGCCAGGCCAACGCGGGCCACGCCTCCTCGTAGCGTCCGAGGGCCAGCAGCACCATGGCGAAGTTGAATCGCGCCGCGGGCATGCGCGGCTGCAGGCGCAGCGCTTCGCGCGCGTGCTCCAGCGCGCGCTCGAACTGCCCCTTGTCGCGCAGCGCCAGCGCGAGGACGGCATGGGGATCGGCAAACGAGGGGGCGAGGCGGATCGCTTCGCGCAACTCGGAGATCGCGCCCTCGAGATCGAGCGCGAGGTACCTGGCCACGCCAAGCCGGTTGCGCGCATCCGCATCTCGTGGGCTCTGCGCGACTGCCTGCTCCAGTAGGGGCAGGCCCCGGTCGAAGTCGCCTTTCTCCACCCACGCGAAGCCGCGATCGGCGAGCGACGCCTCGGGGACATTGGGAGCATCGAGCCGACCGTGGCAAGCCTTGAACCGGAGGCCGCTGCCGCAGGGGCAAGGATCGTTGCGGCGAGCGCTCGTGGGGGACGTCATCGAAATCGATTATCCTCCACGGCGATGGTGCCCGACGCAATCGATCCCGCGGCCGTCCGACGCGTCCTCGTGGTGAAGCTTCGCCACCATGGCGACGTGCTCCTCGCCTCGCCCGTCTTCCGGGTGCTGCGCAACCGCATGCCGCACGCGCAAGTCGATGCGCTCGTCTACGGCGAGACGCGCGACATGCTGCAGGGCCATCCCGACGTGGGCCAAATCCATACGATCGACCGCGCGTGGCGCAAGCAGGGCTTCGCCCTGCAGGCGAGCCGCGAGCTGGACCTGCTGGTTGCGCTGCGCGAGCGGCGATACAACCTGCTCGTGCACCTCACGAACCATTGGCGTGGCGCGTGGCTCGCGCAGATGCTGCGGCCCCGGTGGTCGGTGGCTCCGGCCCGCGCGAGCCGTTTCTGGGACTTGAGCTTCTCGCACCGTTATCCCCTGCCGCGAGCGACACCACGGCACACCGTCGAAGCGAATCTCGACGCGCTGCGCCGCATCGGGATCTACCCCGAGGAAGCCGAGAAGCCACTCATCCTCGTGCCCGGCGCGGATGCGCAAGCGCGCGTCGACAAGCTGCTGGCCGACGCGGGCCTTGCGCGCGGCGGCTTCATCCATTTCCACCCGGCATCGCGCTGGCTCTTCAAGACGTGGACCGATGCGAAGAACGCCGAGCTGCTGCGCGGGCTCGCGGCCGACGGCCATCGCATCGTGGTCACCGCCGCGCCGGATGCCCGCGAGCGCGAGATCGTGGCGCGCATCGCCGCACTGGCCTCCACGCCGCTCACCGATCTTTCGGGCCAGCTCACGCTGCGTGAGATGGCGGCGCTCACGGCGCGGGCGCGCCTGTTCATCGGCGTCGATTCGGCGCCCATGCACATCGCGGCGGCCATGCAGACGCCGGTGGTCGCGCTCTTCGGCCCCAGCGGTGAGAAGGAATGGGGGCCGTGGCGCGTCGCGCATCGCGTCGTGACGAGCGACCACCCGTGCCGGCCGTGCGGCCTCGACGGCTGCGGCGGGGGCAAGGTGAGCGAGTGCCTCACGCTGCTGCCCGTCGAGCAAGTGCGCTCGGCGGTGAACGAGCTGCTCGCGGGACGGTGAGCGCGCGCGCCGGGCCGGCGTTCGCCCCGCGCGTGGCGCTGGTGCGGTCGCGCTACGACCCGGCGGGCGGCGCCGAGCGCTTCGTCCAGGCGGCGATGGCGGCGCTCAAGTCGCGCGGGGTCTCGATCACCATCGTGGCGCGGCAATGGCCGGGCCACGACGGCACCGCCCTCCTCCTGGATCCGTTCTACGTGGGAAGCCTGTGGCGCGACGCTTCGTTTGCGCGCGCGGTGTGCGCCGAGCTCGCGAAGCGCCGCTTCGACCTCGTGCAGTCCCACGAGCGCATCGCCTGCTGCGACGTCTACCGTGCCGGCGACGGCGTGCATGCCGAGTTCCTCGCGCAGCGCGCACGGGTGCAGTCGCCGCTCGCGCGGCTCGCCACGCGCCTCGACCCGCACCACCGCTACCTGCTCGCCGCCGAGCGCGCGCTTTTCACCGGAACGCGGCTGCGCGCGGTGATCTGCAACTCGGACATGGTGAGGCGCGAGATCGCCGCGCGCTTCGGCACGCCCGCGGGAAAGCTGGAGCTGATCCGCAACGCCGTCGACGGCGCGTGGTTCGAGCCCGGCCACCGCGCGGCGATGCGCGGCCCCGTTCGACAGCAGCTCGGGATTCCCGCCGACGCCAACGTCGTGCTGCACGTGGGCTCGGGATTCGAGCGGAAGGGCGTGGGCACGCTGCTGAAGGCGCTCGCCCGCGCGAACGGCAAGCCCTGGGCCATCGTCGTCGGCCGCGACAAGCGTGCCGGCGCCTACGCCGCGCTGGCGCGGCGCCTCGCCATCGACGACCGCGTCCGCTTCGTGGGATCCGTTTCCGACGTGCGGCCCTACCACGCGGCCGCCGACAGCTTCGCGCTGGCGACGCTCTACGACCCGTTCCCCAACGCCGCGCTGGAAGCGATGGCGAGCGGGCTGCCGGTGGTGACCACGACGCGCTGCGGCGTGGCGGAGATGGTGGTCGAGGGCGAAAGCGGCTTCATCCTCGACGCCCTGGACATCGAGGGATTCGCCTCGGCCTTCGCAAGACTCGACCCGGCGAGCGCGGCCCGCATGGGCGCCGCGGCGCGCGAGGCCGTGGCGCCCCTCACGCCGCAGTCGATGGCCGAAAGCTACCTCTCGCTCTACGAGCGGCTGCTTCGCAGATAATGGCGGGATGACCGAGCGCCATCCCACCGGCCGGGAGCTCTATTTCCGCCTCTTGCGGCACGTGTGGCCTTATCGCGCCGCGCTGGGCGCGGGCGTGGTCGCCATGATCGTGGGCGGCCTCGCGGATGCCGCGCTGGTGAAGCTGCTCGACCCGCTGGTGAAGGAGCTCTTCGTCGAGCACAACCAGTCGCTCGCCGTCCTGCTGCCGCTGGCGCTCGTGGGGGTGTTCGTGGTGAGCGGGCTGGCGAGCTTCGCCTCGGGCTACTTCACGCAATGGGTGTCGCAGAAGGTGATCCTCGACCTGCGCGCCGGCATGTTCGCCAAGGTGCTGCGCCTTCCGCCGGCGTACTTCGACGAGGTCGCCACCGCCTCGCTCGTCACCAAGTTCACCAACGACGTGAACAACCTGTCGGCGGCGTCCACCTCGGTTCTCACGGTCCTGGTGCGCGACACCGTGACGATCGTGGCCCTCCTCGCGATCCTCCTGTGGTCGAACTGGAAGCTCACGCTCATCACGTTCGTGGTGATCCCGCCCACGGGCCTCGTGGTGCGCGCGTTCAGCCGGCGCCTGCGGCAGATGAGCCGCGAGACGCAGCGCGCCATGGGCGGCATCGCCGAGGTGCTCGACGAGGCGATCGCCAACCAGCGCGTGGTGCGCGTGTTCGGCGGGCAGGAGTACGAATCGAAGCGCTTCGCCGACGCGGCGCAACGCATCCGCCGCTTCACGATGAAGCAGGCGGTGGCCGCGGCGGGCACCGTGCCGGTCTCGCAGCTCTTCGTGGCATGCGCGATCGCCGCGATCATCTACGTCGCCGCCGCACAGGCGCTGCATGGCACCACCGACGTGGGCAAGTTCCTCGAGTTCCTCGCGGCGACCGGCATGCTCCTTCAGCCGTTGAAGCGCCTCACGGGGATCAACGAGTGGCTGCAGAAGGGACTGGCGGCCTGCGAGAGCGTGTTCGGCCTGATCGACGAGGAGCCCGAGGAAGACCGCGGGACGGTCGAGCTTTCGCGCGCCACGGGCGCGATCCGCTTCGAGGACGTGTCGCTCTCCTATCGCGAGGGCACCCGCCCGGCGCTCGACCACGTGGACCTCGCCATCGAGCCCGGCGAGACGGTGGCCCTGGTGGGACCGTCGGGCTCGGGCAAGTCGAGCCTCATCCACCTGCTGCCCCGCTTCTACCATCCGCAGTCAGGCCGCGTGACGCTGGACGGCCACGACCTCGAGTCGCTCAAGCTCGCGAGCCTGCGCCGCCAGATCGCGCTCGTTTCCCAGAGCGTGGTCCTCTTCAACGACACCGTCGCGGCGAACATCGCCTACGGACGCGCCGACCGGGCGACCGAAGCCGAGATCACCGCCGCCGCCGAGGCCGCTTACGCGATGGAATTCATCCGCGGCCTGCCGCAGGGCCTCGCCACGCCCATCGGCGAGAACGGCGCGAAGCTCTCGGGCGGGCAGCGCCAGCGCATCGCCATCGCGCGGGCGCTCCTCAAGGACGCGCCGATCCTGCTCCTCGACGAGGCCACCTCCGCGCTGGACACCGAAAGCGAGCGCGCCGTGCAGGCCGCGCTCGAAGCGCTCATGCGCGGGCGCACCACCATCGTGATCGCGCATCGCCTCTCCACCATCGAGAAGGCCGACCGCATCGTCGTGCTGGCGCAGGGCCGCATCGTGGAAACCGGCACCCATGGCGCGCTGGTGACGGCCGGCGGGATGTACGCGGGATTGCACCGCCTGCAATTCGCGGGCGCATGAGGCTCTCGATCCTGCATACGGAGTCGTCGCTGGGATGGGGCGGACAGGAGATCCGCGTCCTCACCGAAGCCCGCGGCGTGGCGGACCGGGGACACGACGTCGTGCTCGCGGCGCCGTCCCAGTCGCGCATCCTGGCCGAGGCGCCGCGCTTCGGCGTGAAGGCGCGGGCGATCCCCATCGGGCGCAAGGGCGCGCGCGGCGTGCTGGCGATGCGCGCGCTCCTCGCGCGCCATCCGTTCGACGTGGTGAACACGCACAGCTCCACCGACACGTGGCTCGTGGCGCTCGCCTCCGCGACGCTCACTTCGGCGCCGGCGCTCGTGCGCACGCGCCACATCTCGGCGCCGCTGCCGCGCAACCGCGCCACGCGCTGGCTCTATGCGAACGCCACTTCGCGCATCGTGACGACGGGAGAGCGGTTGCGCCGGCAAGTCGTGTCCGAGACCGGCGTGGACCTGCGCCGCGTGGTCTCGATCCCGACGGGCATCGACATCGAGCGCTACCGGCCCGGCGATCGCGCCGCGGCGCGCGAACGAGTGGGCTTGCCCACGGCGGCGCCCGTGATCGGCATCGTCGCCACGCTGCGCAGCTGGAAGGGCCACGTGTACTTGCTGCGGGCGCTCGCCGCGATGCGCCGTCCGCAGGTGATCCTCGCGATCGTGGGCGACGGGCCGCAACGGGCTGCGCTCGAGGCGCTGGCCGGAGAGCTCGGCATCGCGTCGCAAGTTCGCTTCGCCGGCAACCAGGACGACGTGGTGCCGTGGATGCAATCGTTCGACGTGTTCTGCCTGCCTTCCTATGCCAACGAGGGCGTGCCGCAGGCGCTGATGCAGGCGATGGCGTGCGGCCTTCCCGTGGTCACGACCCCGGTGGGCAGCATCGACGAGATCGTCGAGGCGGGCGTGACCGGCGTGATGGTGCCGCCGCAGAACGAGGTCCGGCTGCGCGTGGAGCTCGCGAACCTGCTCGATGATGAGCCGCGTCGCGCCGCACTCGGCGCCGCGGCGCGCGCGCGGGCCGTCGATCGCTTCGCCGAGCCGCTCATGGTCGAGCGCATGCTCGAGGTCTTCCGCGAGGCGGCGCAGCGCCGTGGGTGAGCGGTTCGCCACGCGCGCGCTGGTGGTCTCGCGCGCGATCGTGCGCAGCCTCGGCCGGCGCGCGCCGCGGGAAGGGGCCCGGCGCATCCTGGTCGCGCACAACCTCCTGCTGGGCGACACGATCATGCTCACGCCGCTGCTCGCCAAGCTGCGCGCGAACGACGCGGATGCCGAGATCACGCTTCTGGCCAACCCCGCGTTCGTGCCGCTCTACTCCGGCCGTCCCTATGGCGTGCGCGCGTTGCCGTTCAAGCCCGCGGACTCATCCACGGCCCAAGCGTTGGTGCGGGAGCCGCCGTTCGACCTCGCATACGTGATCGGCGACAACCGTTACAGCTGGCTCGCGGCGGCGATGCGCGCGCGCCACATCGTCGCGCATTCGGGCGGTGCACCGTGGACGAAGAACGTCTTCGTTGACGAGCAGCATCCCTATTCGCAGCAGCCGGCGCCCTGGGGCGAGATGGTGGCGACGCTCGCCGAAGGCGCCGATCCGCCTCCCTACCATCCCTCGCAGTGGCCCGCACCTCCCGCCCGGCCCTTCGATGCGCCGGAGCGTCCCTATGCCGTGCTTCACGTGGGCGCGAGCACCCCGCTCAAGCTTTGGAAGCCCGAACGCTGGCGTGCGCTCGCCGGCGAGCTCGAGGCCCGCGGCCTCGCGGTCGCATGGAGCGCCGGCGCTTCGGAACAGGCGACCGTGGGGCTATGCGATCCCGAGGGACGGCATCGCTCGTACGCCGGCAAGCTCGATCTCGCGCAGATGTGGCACCTCATCTCGGGCGCGAGCCTGCTCGTCGCGCCCGACACCGGCATCGCGCACCTGGGACGCCTGGTGGGAACACCCACCGTGGCGCTCTTCGGGCCCGGCTCGGCAACGCTATGCGCGAACGGGAAGTTCTGGGGCGATGCCCCCTGGCGCGCAGTGGGGGAGGATGCCTTCCCGTGCCGGGATCAGCGGTTCCTCTTTGGCCGCCGCGTCGAGTGGGTGCGGCGCTGCGGACGAACCATCGAGCAATGCCCCGACCCGCGTTGCATGCACGCAATCAGCGTCGACGCCGTATTGCAAGCGGCGGATTCGATCCGCCGGTAAAATTACTGCTGAACTCGACGGCCCGGCACGGGTCGCAATCTCCATGAAATCAGTCGTCTCCAAGCTACTTCGCGCTGCGCTCGCCGCGCTTTGCACCGCATCCTTCGCCGCATCGGGGCCGGCGCCCTCAGTCCATGGGGAGCCGGCCCTCGCGCCCAAGGCCGCCGCCGTCGCCACGTTGCGACTCCCGCCCCTGGCCGCGCCCGTGGCCACGCTCGCTCCCGTGAGCGAGGTGGAGATGTCGTGGGTCCGTCAATCGAATCGCGCATCCGCGAAGCGCGTGGCGATCGGCATCGCACGTCCCGTGACCGTGCCGCTGCCGAGGGCCGCGGATCTCGAGTGGCATGACGTCCCGGGCGGCCAGGCCGCGCAGGCCTCGGTGCGCTCTCCCGATGCAGGGGCGCTACGCCTTTCGCTCGACCTCGCGGGCGTACCCGAAAGCGTGCAGATGGTGTTCGTTGGCTCGGCCGCGCCGGGGCGCCTCGAAGGCCCGGTCTTCGTGGGCGACATCAAGGACCGCACGCAGGCGTGGTGGAGTCCCGTGACCGACGGCGATACGCAGACCGTGGAGTTCTTCGTCCCCTCGGGAATCGATGCCGCGCGCCTGCCGCTACGCGTGACGGGCGCCTCGCACCTCTTCGCCACGCTCGCGAGCGGCTTCCACAAGACGACGCAGGACATCGGCGCTTCGGGTCCGTGCAACGTGGATATCCAGTGCTCGTCGCTCAAGACGCAGCAGGCGTTCCTCAACATGCGCAACGCCATCGCGCAGATGGTGTTCGTCTCGAACGATGGCGTGCACACCGGCACGTTCCTTTGCACCGGCCAGTTGCTGAACGACACGGACCCGAGCTCGCAGGTTCCCTGGTTCTTCAGCGCGAACCACTGCTTCGAGAACGAGAACCCGCCGCTCAAGACGCCCGCCCAGATGCAGCTGGTGGCGAACACGCTCGCCACGCTCTGGTTCTTCGAGGCGGCCACCTGCAATAGCCAGACCGTGTCGCCCAACTTCGTGCAACTCTCCGGTGGCGCGACGTTCATCTACAACAACGCAGGCGCCGACATCCTGTTCCTCAGGCTCGCCGGCAATCCCCCGGCGGGCGCGTTCTTCGCCGGCTGGAACGCCAATCCGCTTTCGGTCGGCACCGACATCGTGGTCGTGCACCATCCTTCCGGTGACCTCAAGAAGGTCTCGGTGGGCCTGTCATCACTTCGCGCAGGCGTCGTCGCGGAGACGCCGCCGCAACCCACGCCCGCAGGCGGCGCGACGACGCTTTTCCACGAGGTGAAGTACTCCTCCGGTACCACGGAAGGCGGCAGCAGCGGCAGCGGCCTCTACACCTTCAACGGCACGGACTACGAGCTGCGCGGCGGCCTCTTCGGCGGCGGCGCCTTCTGCTCCACGCCCAACGACTCGGACTGGTATTCGGAGTTCGACAAGGCGTACCCGTCGCTCGCAGCGTATCTCTCGCCCGCCGCGTCGCAGATCGACTACAACGACATGTGGTTCGACCCAAACGAAGCAGGCATGGGATTGAGCGTCACCCAGCATGCCTCGCGCAACATCGTGGCCATCTGGTACGTGTATCGCGACGGCGGCACGCCGATGTGGTACATCATTCCCGGCGGCACATGGTCCGACCTCACGCATTTCAGCGGCACGTTCTACGCGACCACCAGCCCCACGGCCGCCAGCAATCCGAACTTCATTCCCGCGACGGCGCGGACCGCGGGGACGGGCGTCCTCTCGTTCGATGACGCCAACCACCTCACGCTCAGCTACTCGATCGACGGAACCGCGGGCACGAAGCACCTCGTGCGGCAGCCCTATTGACGGTTGAGCGGGGCGCCCGCGGCGGGTAGCCTCACCACCCATGCGCCCGCCGCGCCTGTCGATCACCGTCGTCACGTACCACACGGACCGGGCCGTGCTCGAGCGCGCCATGGCCTCTGTCGAGCGCGCCGTCGTGCACGCGCGAGAAAAGGGTGCGATCTCGGAAGCGACGTTGTTCGTCGTGCATAACGGGCCGGACTCCGAGGCGGATGCCGTGCGGCAGGCGTGCGCATCCTTCTCGAGCTGCGGGAAGGTGCAGATCCTCCAGGGTCACGGGAACGTGGGCTACGGACGGGCGAACAACCTGGTGCTGCCGCGCCTGGAATCCGACCTGCACCTCGTGATGAACCCCGACGTCGAGCTGGACGAGGATGCCATCGCCGCCGCGATCGCGGTGCTGCGCGACGACGCCTCGATCGGCGCCGTTGCGCCCTCGGTGCGCGACCTGCGCGGCGGCGGCGAGCACCTTTGCAAGCGCTATCCGTCGGTATGGGTGCTCTTCCTGCGGGGCTTCGCGCCGGAATTCCTGCGCGCCCGCTTCGCCGCGACGCTGGACGCCTACGAGATGCGCGACCTGCCCGCAGACCGCGTCACGCGGGCCGTCCCGCTCGCGAGCGGCTGCTTCATGCTGCTGCGCACGGATCTCTTCAGGCGGCTGGGCGGTTTCGATCCCCGCTTCTTCATGTATTTCGAGGACTACGACTTGAGCCTTCGCATCGGACGCGAAGCCCGCGTCGCCTACGCGCCGCAAGCGCGCATCGTGCACCACGGCGGCGAAGCGTCGCGGAAGGGGGCCCGCCACGTCGCGTGGTTCGCCGCCTCGGCGTGGCGCTTCTTCGCCACCCACGGCTGGAAGCTCGCCTAGCCGCGCGCCTCGGCGACCCAGCCCGCGAGCAAGTCCTCGAGCGCGCGGATCGGCTCGCTCCTGCCGAACAGGACGTCGTGACGCTCGCGGATTCGCCGCGAGAGCGACGCGCGATGCGCCTTGTCGTTCGCGACGGCCACGGCCTTCGCCACGTAATCCGCGGCGGAGGTGGCGATCAGCTCTTCGACGCCGAGCATCTCGAGCATTGCCGCGCTCTGTCGGCCGCGCATGAACCGCCCCGGCCAGGTGACCACCGGCAGGCCGCTCGCCAGGGCGTCCAGCGAGGTGTTGCCGCCGGACCAGCGCAGCGTATCGAGCATCACGTCGCACGAGGCGTTCACCCGCAGGTAGCTCTCGTGCTGCATGTATTCGAGGAAGACCACGCGTTCAGGCATGGATATGCCCCGCTTTTCGAGCACCGGCCCGAGCCGCGCGGCGAATGCGTTCGTGATCGCCGCATACGGCGCCGTGAACATCACGAGCTTGCCTCGTGGATCGGCGGCCAGCACGGCAGCGAGCAACTCATCGTTGTCCGGGTGGATCTTGAAGAGCGATTGGGGCACGAGGTAGAGGTTCGCATCCGCGGGTTGCCCGAGGGCCTCGCGCTCGTCATCGCCGCGCGAGGCAGGCAAATCGTAGCCGGTGCCCAAGCCGGGAAGCAGCCGCAGCTTCTCGCGGTAGTAGCGTTGGCCGTCCGGCGGTTCCATCGCCTCGCACGACAGGAAGTAGTCGATGTTCGGCAGGCCGGTCGTGGTCGGGTGGCCCCATCCTGCGACTTGCACCGGTGCGAGGCGCAGGGCCGCCATGGCGAAGGTCGCGCCATGCATTCCCAGCTCCGGATAGACCAGCACGTCGAGACGATCTTCGAGGATCCGGGCCGCCACGGAATCGAAAGTCCGGCCGGACAGGTGGCGGTACGTGTCGGCGGCGGCGGCGATGGCCTGGGTGTCCTCGGCGACCCAGTCGTTCGTGTAGTAGACGAACACCTCGAACCTGGAGCGATCCAGCTGCTTGATCCAGGGTGCGAAGTACCGCCCGGCGGTGCAGTTGTAGAAGAAATGGCTGCAGAACCCGATGCGCACTTTCGGGCGCCCGGCCACAGGTTGCAGCGGCCGCATGTACTCCGGCATGGCACGGGCGAGGACGCCATGCAAGAAGTCGCCATAGCGGGCTTGAAGGTCGCGGTCGTCCTCGCCCTGGTAGGCCAGGTAGAAATTGGTCCACGCGGCCTGCTGCATCGCCTCGCGCGGCGTATCGAACTGGAACTGCCCCGCTGCGGAAGACAGTTGCGCCAGTCCTTCGGCGTACTCGAGGCGCCACTTCTGCACGTCCTCGAGGTTGCCGTAGACCTGTGGCAGCAGGATGGTTGCGCCCAGCGCCGCCTTGAGGTCGCCGGGGTTCTGCATCCACACGGCGCGGTATTGTTCGCGCGCCTGGCGCACATCCCCGATGGTCGCGAGGAACTCCGCATAGGCATTGCGGGCTCCGACATGACCGGGGTCGCTGCGCAGCGCGTTCGCGAAGCTCTTGCGCATGCCGTCCGCGTCGCGCTTCTTTCGGTAAAGGTCGCCCAGCAGCAGGTGCGCATCGGTGAAGCGCGGGTCGATCCGCACGGCCGCCTCGGCGTGCTGGAATGCCTGCGCGACGTCGTTGCGGGCGTTCTGGATCCGCGCGATGTTGAAAAGCGCGCTGGCCGTCGGTGCGATGGACAGCGAGTGGAAGAAGGCCTTGCTCGCTTCGTCGAAACGGTCGAGCTTGAGCAAGCCCGCGCCGATGTTGTTCCACAGGCGCGGGTTGCGTGCGTCATGCGCAGCCGCCGCGCGCAGCACCTCGATCGCCTCGGCGGGCCGGCCGAGGTCGAGGAGCACCTGGCCACGGTTGGCGAGCGGCGCCGCCCAGGCGGGCCGCAGTTCAGCCGCGCGCGCGAAACGCCGTTCTGCACCCTCGAGGTCGCCCCGGTCCTGCAGGACCATCGCCGAGAGCAGCATCGAAGCCGGCTGCTCGCCTGCGATCTCGATGGCCCGGTTCACGCTCTCCCAGGACGCGTCGAGCTGGCCCGCCTGGTGCTCCGCCATGGCACGCAGCTGCCAGATGTCGCCGCGATCGGCGTTTTCCGCGAGGAACGCCGTGTATGCGGCGATCGCCTCCGCGAAGGCGCCGCGCTTGTGGCTTTCGCGCGCGCGCTCCAATGCCGTGGCGCTCATGCCTTGCCTCCGCGGCCGGCTTCCCAGCGGTGATCGAGCCTCACCATGCCGAAGTCGCGAGTTTCGCCCGTGACGACGAACTCGTCCTCCCAGGTGTCGCAAAGGCGCAGCCCTTCCGGGTCGAGCACGTGCAGCCGGATGCGGTATTTCCCCGGCAGAAGGGAAAGCCTGTCAAAGCGCACCGCCACGCTGAACTGGCGATCGGCCCTCGCCGCCGGCACGAAACCGGCGTCGCTCGAAGTGCATCCGAAGACCGGGGTTCCGTCGGCGCGCCCGATGCCGAACAGGATCACCGGCGGCCTCGCGTCCGGTTCGTAGGCCAGGCCCTGGAGCACCAGCGTGTCGCCCGCGCGGAATGTCGCGCGCCGCTCGCCATGGCCGTCCTCGGTCCATGCCGAGACGACGCGGGCGAGATTTCCCGCGGGAGCCTTGTCTCGCGAGCTCTCCACGCGCCGCTTCTCCTCGTGATAGGTGAGGTACTCACGCGTCACGTCGAACGTAGGACCCGCGAGCTGCACGTTGCCGTGGTGGATCCAGACGGCCTTCCGGCAGAGGGTCTGCACGTGAAACATGCTGTGCGAGACGAGGAGGAGCGTGCCACCCTCCTGCAGGTACCGCTCCAGCCATTGCACGCACTTCTTCTGGAACGACTCGTCTCCGACCGCGAGCACCTCGTCGGTGATGAGCAAGTCGGGCTTCACGGCGGTGGCCACGGCAAAACCCAGCCGCACCACCATTCCGGACGAATAGTGCTTCACCGGTTCGTCGATCTGCTCGCCGATGTCGGCGAATTCGATGATCGACTCGGCCTGCGAGCGCGCCTCGCGGCGGCCCCGGCCCATCATCGCCGAGGAGAGGTAGATGTTCTCGCGGCCGGTGTAATCGGGATGGAACCCGCTGCCCAGCTCCAGGAGGGCGCTCACGCGGCCGCTCACGTGGACCGTGCCTGCGGTGGGACGCGCGACTCCCGCGATGATCTTGAGCAGCGTCGACTTGCCCGCGCCGTTCTCGCCCACCAGTCCCACGGATTCGCCGCGCTGCACTTCGAGGTCGATGTTGTCGAGCGCGCGAAAGTGCGGGAACTCCCTGCGGCGCAACATCAGCGCGGCGAGGGTTCGCAGGCGGTCGCCGCCGGTGGCCACCTTGGGGTAATCCTTGGTGACCCCCGAAAGGCGCACGAGGGGCTCGCTCACAGGAAATCCTCGAAATACGGCGCAAGACGCCTGAAACACCACAGGGCCGCGGCGAGCACGACCACGGATGCGACAGTCCAGGCCACATCGGTCGCGACCGGCCCCGAGCCGGCGAGCAGGACCTCGCGCAGGCGCTCGCACAGGTACGCCAGCGGACTGTAGCCGAGCGCATCGCGCCAGCCGGCCGGTGCGATATCGAGCGAGTACAGGACGGGCGACGCGTAGAAAAGGATCATGAGGCCGAGCGAGGTCACGTGCTCCACGTCCTTGAGCAGCGTATGCAGAGCGGACAAGACCAGCGCCACGGCGAGCGCGAGCAGCGCGTAGGGAACGAGCAGCAGGAGCGCGTAGGGGATGGCGAGGAGCTGGATATTCTCGCCCATGGCCCGCAGCGCGATGAGCACCACGAGGAATCCGGCGGCGTGGACCGCATAGCAGGCGGCCACCGATGCGTAGACGAAGAGCTCGCTCGGCATCGCCACCTTCTTCACGAGGCCGGCATTGGCGGTGACGGCGGCGAGCCCGCGCTGCACGCCCTCGGAGAACATGATCCACGGCCACAGCGCCACGGCCACGAACGCGGTGTACGAGACGCCCGGGTACGCCGAAGGAACGGACGCCCGGAATACGTGGCTGAAGATGAACGAGAAGATGGCGAGCTGCGCGAGCGGCTGCAGCACGGTCCACGCAACGCCGCTCAGGCTGCCGGCGTGGCGGTTGAAGACCTCCCGGCGCGTGAGCTCGTAGAGTAGCCAGCGCCGGCGGCCGAGCCCGGAAACCATCAAGAAAATTCCGATCGAAGGTCGGCCCGCAGCGCGGACAGGGCTTGCGACCAGCCGGAAGCATCTTCGCGGTAGAGCCTGAACGCAGGAAACCACGGCGACGAGGCGCCCTCGTTGCCGTAGCGCCACTCCCAGGAGCGCGACACGAGGATCGATCCCGCGCGGCCAAGAGCCGCGGCGATATGCACGTTGGTGCTGCTCACGCCGACATACCGGTCGACGGCTGCGAGCAACCCGGCCATCCGCTTGAGGTCGGCATTGTCCTGCGAGCAATCGAGCACGGCGCGGCCGAGGGCGGCCGCGAAGGCCTCGGTCTCTCCGGCCTTCGGAGCCCGCTGGATCGAGACCACCGTGGCCGGAAGGGGCCCGAGCACTTTGGCAAGATCGCCCAGCGGAACGTCCTTGCTGGAGTGCTGGTCCTGGTCGTAGGAAGGCGTTCCAGCCCTCCAGGCCACCGCCACGTAGGGTGGTGGCCCCGACTTCCGGAGCAGGGCCTGGGCAGCCTCCAGGGCATCCGGTGGGGGGCTCAACGCGAGCGGCGGGGGATAGGTCACCGAATCCAGCAGCGCGGGCAAGTCGCCGACACGGATGCGCGCTGCCGGCGCGGCGCCAGGGACGCCGGCAGCGAAGAGGCCCGTGTGCTCGAGAAGGTCCGCAATGCGCTCATCGCCGCGCCATCGTAGCGGGGCGGGCGCGAGGAAGGTAGCCCAGCGCAGGAAGAAGAGCATGTCGCCCAGGCCCTGCTCGCCGACCAGCTCGATCGGCGCGCCTTGCGAAATGGCCGTGCGGACCTCGGCATCGGCGTTCTCATCCGGCTTTCCGTCGCGCCAGCGGTATTCCTTCCATCCGCGCGCGAGATCGCCGGACTGCAGCAGCAGGAATGCCAGCGAATGATGGGCCTCATGCGAATCGGAAAGCGCGACCGCGCGCTCGAGGCACTCGCGCGACTCGGCGAGGCGTCCCGCCTCGCGCAGGAACCGGCCGGTATTGCGCCACAACACCGCGTTGCGCGGGGAAATCGACAGCGCCCGGCGGTACGCCTGCTCGGCTTCGTGGAATCGACCCAGGCGGCGCAGGGCATTCGCGAAGTTGCCCCACGCAGCCGGGTCCGCCGGGGAACTCGCCAATGCACGGCTGAAATGCTCGGCCGCCTCGGCGTTGCGATGCTGCTGCATGCGCACGACGCCGAGGTTGTTGGACGCCTGGGCCATGCCCGGCTGGATCTTCAGCGCCGCCTCGAAGGCGGCCGCCGCGTGGTCGCCATCGCCGCGGCGCGCTTGCACCGTCCCCAGCGCGTTGAGCACCTCTGCCGCATTGGGACGAAGGCGCAGCGATTCGCGCAAGTGCTTCTCCGCGGCCTCGAGATCGCCGCGGTCCATGGCGCAATCGCCGAGGCTCGCGTGGGCCTCCGCGAGGCCCGGGTCGAGCAAGGCCGAATGGCGGAACGCGGCCTCGGCCTCGTCGCGGCGAGCGAGCGCGCGCAGCGCCATTCCCTGCGTGTGGTATGCGAGAGCCCGGGGTTCGCTTTCGATCGTGTGCCCGATGTGACCCAGCGCCGAGGCGGCATCGCCGCGCTGCAGTGCAATCGCGGCCGCCAGGTGATGGGCGCGGGCATGCCGAGGCTCGCGCGCGAGGACGGCCGCGCAAAGCCGGCTGCTCTCGTCCAGCTTGCCGCGGGAGAAAGCCTCGTATGCGCGGCTGAGCTCGCTAGCCGGCACGGCGAAGGACGCCGCCTTTACTTTCCCTTGGCCTCGGCCGCGGCCTTGCGCTCCTTGTACTCCTCGGCCAACTCCTCGGCCTTGGCCTTGTGCGCACGCGTCAACGCATCGAGATCGAGCTGGGTCTTGAGCTTCGCGATGTCGTCGGTATAGAGGACGATCTCCTTCGATTCGACGATCGCCAGCATCTTCTTCTCCATCTCGCCCCTCCGGTACTTGTCCTCCAGGTCCCGGATGATCGACTCCTTGGCCTTTTCATAGGGCTGCGTGGTTGCCGGCAGGTACTCGTGGACCACGACGATGTGGTAGCCATCGGGCGACTTGATGACCTCGCTCGGCTTGTCGCGCTCTGCGGTCGGGATGACGGCGGCGACGGGAGCCGGAAATGCCTTGAGCGAGCCGCGGTACCGTCCCTGGTTGACGCGGAAATTGGGGTCGTTCGAGTACTCGCGAGCGACGCTCAGGAAGTCCTCGCCCGCAACGAGCTTCGCACGCGCCTCGCTCGCGCGCGCGGCGGCCTCGGCGTCCGTCCTGCCCTGCGAGCTCACCATGATCTGATACACGTCGATGACCGGCGGCAGGCGGAACGTGTCCGGCTGGCCCTTGTAGATCTCTCTCGCGCGGTCGTCGAAGTTCGGGACTTCGATCGACTTTTCCATGCGCTCGAGCTCCGCCTGGGCAAGCAGCGCGTCCGCCTGGAGCCTCAGGCGGCTGCGAATGGCGGGCTCCTGGTCGATGCCGTCCGCGCGCGCCCGCTGCGCGAGCACCTTCGTGCGATAGATCGAGCTCACTGCGTTGTTGATGCGGTCCAGGTCGCCGCGGAACATGAACTGCTGGCTTTCATCGAGCGGGTAGATGTAGGCGAGAAAGTCCCCCACGGTGACCGTCGTGTCCCCCCTCTTTGCGAGGACCGTGTCGGCCGGGGGATCGGAGGGGCCCGCGCCAACGGCAAGGGCCGGAATGGTCGCGATGGCGACGGAAAGCAAAAGGCTTCTGATCATGGCGTTCCTGAAATGAAAAGCCCGCCGGCGTGTGGCGCCGGCGGGCGTGTTGTGACGTTGCTACATGCCCTGGTAGCCCACCACCATCGTGCAGACCGACTGGGAGTTGCACGAGTACGTCGTGTGATCGGCGGCCACCGCACGAATGTTGACGTAGTACTGCTGCCCCGTCGCCAAGGCGCAGGCAGCGGCGGGATAATTCGGCGTCCCCGATGGTGGTTTGGTGGCCCCAACTTCTGCCGCTGCGGTGAACGGCTTCAGGGTCGCCTGACCCGACATGAAGTCCTGCGTGCAACCCGGTTGGGACGGCGCGAAATCGCCGGGACACTTGGACACGGCAATCTGGATGCGGAATGCCACCCAGCTCGGGACCGACGAAGCCGTGGTCTTGATGATGATGATCTTGCCGACTTGGGCCGGCGTATAAACAGGCAAGGAATACGAGACGTAGCCGCCCGGCTTCAGGAACGGGTCGGGCCTGATCTGGGTTTGCGGGTTCACGAACGCACCGTCAGTAGCGGTCGTCGCGCACGCACTTCCGGGCGGCGTGACCGTGACGGTGCCGGTGAAGCCCGGCGCGACATTCGGGGTAGCCGTGCTATCGGTAGCATCCAGCTTGTAACGGTAGACCAGGTTGGTCGCCGTCGAATTCGTCAGTGGGCCCACGACCGTGACGGTAGGGGCCGCCGTCGTGCTCGTGGTGGCGCTCAACGCGGGAGCGGGGGAATCGAGCGACGTCCACGTGTAAGTCACGGGAGGGGTAAATGTTCCGCTGCAGGAAGGGGTGAGGGTCGCGCTGGCGGCGCCGCTCTGCACGAACTGGCTCGCGAACGTGCACGCGAAAGCCGTGCTAGCCGCCACCGGAGTGCACACGACGTTCAGGTTTCCCTGCGGATCCATCTGGAGCGTCGGAGCGTCCTGGCACAACGAAACTCCGTTTGCCGTCGCAGTCGACGCGTTCACGGTCACGACGGTCGAGCCGGCCGCGGCCCCTTGCGCCATCGAAAGGAGGGCGCCGGCGCAAACGAGGGCGGCCACACGAATGGGTCGAAGTCGAAGGTTCATCTAGAAGATCCTCGCTGAAGGGTGTTGTTGTCTCTCATCCTCGTGCGCACCTTCCAGGTTGTTCGTGTTCTTACGAAGGCCATGTCGCGTTTGTCGCCCGCTTCGCTAGGCCCGGTCTGCAAGTTTAGCGCCTTTTGCAGGGCTTACGCGAAGGATAGTGCAGGCGGGGAGCTACAGTCAACTCGATTTTCCAGGGTTTTACGACACTTGTAGCCGAATGCGAAAGTAATATCTCGGGAAAAGCTTTCAAGAGCCTGATTACAAAAAGAAAACAGGCGGGCCGAAGCCCGCCTGTCCTTGTTGCGCTGCGACGGCTACGTTTACGGGTTGTTGACTTGGTAAACGTGGCTCGCGCTGCCGCCGTAGTTGCCCTGGCAGGTCGCGGTGCCGCAGGTCAGGTTGCCGTTGTCGAACGTGCGGATCATGAAGCCGATCGTCGGCAGGCCGAGGAACGTGGCCGCACCGGCATTGACCGTTCCCGCACCACCATCCGTGTTCGCCAGGCTGGCCGACGCGGTGGGCACGAGACCCGTCGCGGAGGCACCCGGGTTGACGAAGCGCAGGTTCGCCCAGCCGTTCTGGAACGTGGACGCAAGGCCAATGGCCGTCACGTTCTGCGAACCCAGCACCAGCGACGGGACCGCCGGCGTGCTCGGCGCATGCGTCGTGCCGTTGCGGAAGCTCAGGACGGTCGACTCCCAGCACATCGAGTTGGGGGTCGCACCAGGCGGGGTCGGCGAGAAGTCGATATTCGGCCCGCCCTGCGTGAGTTCCTCACGGTTGAAGTACGTCACGCTGATCTGCTCGCACGCGCCCGACGCGGTGAGCGAGTTGGTGTACGGCAGGTCGACGATGCTCGGCGTGATGAAGGTGTTCTTGTCCGGGAAGGTCAAGACCCAGTCGGTGTTCGAGTTGCTGGCGGTATCCAGCACGTACTCGTTCAACACGTTCGTGTGCATGATCGTGGAGATGAACGCGTTGTCGCCGGGCAACGCAAGCAGGTTCGCACCAGCCCCGAAGGTCGAGAAGTACGTGTTCAACGGCGTGACCACGACGCTGGCGGGCGGCGTCGTGTCGCCCCAGTTCGGGAACGTCGTGCCGATCTCGTTGTAGTCCTTGTTGCCGGTGTTCCAGTTGGCGAACGCCGTCGCGTTGTACATCGTGTCGCGGCCGGAGTTGACGTTGATCAGCGTGCCGTTGCCGAAGATCCCGCCGGCGATCGGAAGGATCGCAGCGGCAACCGCGGGCACCGACAGGCCGGTCAGGCCGGCGCAGCTCGGCGAGCCCGACGAGCCGTGCACGGCGGCGGTGCCCGGGCCAGCCGTCGGATCCAGTTCGCCCATTTCGAAGATCTCGATGTAGCCCTCGCGGGTGCGATCGAGCCCGTCGTGGGCCAGGATGTCGCCCTTGTACGAATAGTTACGGAAGTCCACGCCAGTGGCCGGGATCGGCGGGTTCGTGCACGACACGTCATTCGTCACGAGGTGGGCCGGCGAGGCGGAATCCGCGCTCGCGGGGAGCACAGCGCCCGTCCACATGTCGTTCGGCGACAGGTACAGGTTGAAGTCGAGGACCTCCGCCGAGTTCTTGCCTTCGCGGAAGCGAACCTTCACCACCTTGACGTTGGTCGTGGTGTTCGCGACGGACAGGAACGTCCACCACGAATTGCCACCCACCGCGTTCACGGTGTAGTAGGGGTAGAGCAAAGCCTCGCCCGTGTTGTTCGGGTTCACCACGATCGCCTGGGCGGAGCCCGCGACGCCCATGGCGCCGAGCACGGCAGCCGTCAAGGCTTTTCTTTTGAACGTATTCATGTTTTGAGTTACTCCTTTGATGAAGATGAAGTGATCACTTCCAAAACTAACGACTCGCGATTCTACCCCGGCGCGGCGGCAATTTACAAACGCCTCGCCGGACGCATCCGTGTGGCACCGCCTACCGCTCTTCCCTTACCACCAACCACCAATTGTTCTGCTCCTTGAGCCAGTTTTGCCGCAAAGGACCCTTGAAGCTGCCCTTCCCGTGCACGAATTCGATCGTCAGGTCGACCTGGCAGAGCTCCTCGCTGCTGCACTGCACGTTGTCCACCTTGGCGCTTCTCCACAATCCCATCCGCTGCGTCCGCATGAAGGTCTCGTAATTCATCAACTGACGCGCAGCGGGCGAATAAAACTCGAAGACCGCCTTGTAATTCCCTTCGATTACCGCATCGGCCCGGGCCTGCGCCCGCTGCCTCACGATTTCCTCTTTGGGCTGGATTCCGAGGGTCGCGCAACCCGCGACCGACACCACCAAACCCAAGAGAGCAGTACGCCAAATCACCATCACATTGGGCGAAAGCGTATTCAAGATCGATAGGGTCGTCAAACAAAATCTGTAGAAATTTACAACACTGTTGCGTGGTTGCAACATACGCAAGTCCTCGTAGCACTCAAGTTGTTGAAATAAAGTGGTTTTCTGCCAAAACCAGCCGCCCGTCGCGAGGCCCGATCGACTACTTTGCGGGCATTTCGGTCTGGGGCGGCGCCGGGGTTTGGGGCGGCGGCGGGATCACATCCCGCAGGCTCGGCAGCTTTTCGCGCAGCTCCTTGGTGACTTCGCGGGCCTGGGTGGTGTCGCTAACGATGCGCGGCGTGATGAGCAGGACGAGCTCGGTGCGGTTGTTCGAGTACGTCTGGGTGCCGAAAAGCGCGCCCAGCACCGGGATCTTCGAGATCAGCGGGATTCCGGTGCCGCCGCGCGACGTGGTCTGCTGGATGAGGCCGCCCAGCG
>DATIWC010000073.1:0-58136 GCA_035519515.1 Usitatibacter sp. | reverse complement strand
TGGAACAGGTCTTATGAACTGTCTTTGAGCGTGCGCTATGACTTGCTTCGCGAAATGGAGACGGGCCTGCCCGCTCAACCGTTCAAGCGCGAGTTGGAGTTGCGGGCACAGCGGCGATATACGCCAATCGCAACCGTAATTGGCGGCTTATCCGCGCTATTCTTCGCCGCATACGTACTGTCCTTGATTGTTCTCGTCACATATGCCGTCGTACGATGCGCATGATGGCTAACAACGCGTTCGAGTGGACCGTGAAGCATCGTGGGCGCCCTGTGCTCACAATGAATTGCGTGCTCGGCGGCGCGGAATGGGCGCCGTGCCTGGCCGCTCAACTAGGTCGTTAGGCCTACGCAGGGCGGCAGCTTGCGATATGCATATAATGTATATATCATGGCTGCATGCCTCTCGAGCACGACCCAGCCAAGGCTGCGGCCAATCTCAAGAAGCATGGTGTGTCCTTCGCGGATGCGGAGGGCGCACTGTTCGATCCCCTGGCGTTGACCGTCGAGGACATCGGGGTTGTTGGTGAACGTCGGTTCGTCACCATCGGCTTGGGGAGCGCCGGAGAACTGCTCGTTGTTGTGTACACCTATCGCGACAACGAGCCCCGACTAATCTCGGCTCGCCGCGCCACACGCAAAGAGCGAAAGACCTATGAAAGCTGAATACGACTTCTCGAAGGGCAGGCGCGGAGCCGTCATCCCGCAAAAGGGAAAGACGCGAATCTCCATCTTTATCGATAACGCTACCCTCGCGGAGTTTCGTGACCGTGCCGAAAAGGCGGGCACGGGATACCAAACCATGATGAACGAGGCACTGCGAGCCTATCTGTCGAAGACCGAGGGGCCGGTCACAGCAGAGATGCTTCGTCACGTGCTGCGGCAGGAAATGCCCGAGTATCTGCGAGGTCTAACAACTCGTTCGAGCGGGCCGGGAAAGATCACGGGCCGCGGCGGCGCGCCCAAGAAATGATGCGCGCCGCCGCAGCAATTGCGCCGTGGTCGGCCGCTCAACTAGGTCGTTAGCGGTTATTGGATACGATGTCTATAATTAAAGCGTGAGTAGCCAATTCGATGATCTGACGAAGCGGATTCGTGCCCTCCCAGCGGGCGAGAGGGCCGCGCTTGTTCGTGTGCTCATCGATGACCTAGACCCAGGACAAGATCCGGATGTCGAGAAACTTTGGCTCGAGGAGGCTGAGCGTCGCTACGCGCAGTATCTCCGGGGCGAGGTCGAGGCGATTCCCGGTGATGAGGTGATGGCCGAAGCGCGCAAGCGTCTGAAGTGACCAGTCACCGCTATCTTCCCTCGGCGAGGGAAGAACTGAACGAGGCCGCCGCGTTCTACGACGCGAGGGTCCCTGGATTGGGGGATGCGTTTCTCGATGATGTGGAACGCGCGATTGAAACGATTCAAGAGAACCCTCGAATCGGTGCGACTGTGGGTCGCCGATTCCGTAGAGTGTTCATCGGCCGTTTCCCATTCAGCACTATCTACATCGACCGCGACGGGGAGATCGTAATCGTCCCCATCGCCCACCAGCGCAAGCGTCCTGGCTACTGGCGGGGCAGGCAATGACCGCTAACAACGCGTTGCAGCGGAACGGAAGCATTGCGGCCGCCCTGTGCGCGCATGAAATTGTGTGCGCGGGCCAGGGCGGAATGGGCGCCGTGCCTGGCCGCTCAACTAGATCGTTAGCCATCACGGGGCGCCATGGATAGATTCGACGGGGCACTTCGAATAGCTATCATCCTCCTCGCGCCGGCCACCTTCTTTGTGACGCTGTGGTCCGAGAAGCAACGCAATATCCCACCGGGCGGGGTGGCGAAGATTGGGGCGCTCTTCCTCGTCTTGGGCGTCCTCGGTGGGTACATTGGCACTCGCCTCAGCCCAACCACGCAATGGAGAGGCTTGATCCCATTTGTGACGTTCGAGTCCGACACGATTCACTATTTCTCCGATTTCATCGCAATTGGATACGGCTTCGTGGCATATGCGCTATTAAGGACGCTGTCTCCAAGGCGAGGCCGGTGATGGCTAACAACGCGTTGGAGCGGCCCATCGGTCACCGCGGCCGCGCCGTCCTCGCAATGAATTGCGTGCTCGGCGGCGCGGAATGGGCGATGTGCCTGGCCGCTCAACTAGGTCGTTAGGCCGCAACGGAAGAGTGTCATCTCGGAAGGTCGGGCAGCGTTAAGCAGTCATGCCTCCGAAGGTCAGCGAAATCCTGCGCATGCTCGCCGATGACGGCTGGGTTCAGGTATCGATGCGCGGCAGTCATCGCCAGTTCAAGCATCCGAGCAAGCCGGGTCGCGTGACCGTTCATGGCAAGCCGAGCGACAATATTGCACCGGGTACACTTAACAGCATCCTGAAGCAATCCGGGCTAAAGAAGTGAGGCCGAAAATGCGCTACGCCGTGGTGATCGAGAAGGCCGGAGCCAACTATTCCGCGTACGTGCCGGATCTTCCAGGCTGCGTCGCGACCGGTAGTACCGTGCCCGAGGCGGAGGTTGCGATCCGCGAGGCGATCGAGCTCCATATCTCGGGCATGCGAGAAGACGGAACGCCGGTTCCGCCGCCGTCGAGCCAGGTCGACTACGTGGATGTTGCAGCCTAACAACTCGTTGGAGCGGCCCGAAAATCAACGTGGGCCGCGTCTGGCCGCGGCACGGTCGTTTTGGCCGGCCGCTCCCTTGGCAGGGCGCAATGGCGGTCGCGGCAGGCCGCTCAACTAGGTCGTTAGAGGGCATCGTGAGGCGCGACACGTTGGGAGGCGTGGCTGCGGTTGTGCTCGGCGTGGCCTACGCGTTCGCGTTGGACAGCGACATTTGGGGACACGAAAGTTCGCTGCCTTTGCCCGCGGTTGTCGCGATGTTCGCGTCAGGGGCATTTCTGAGCCTGGTCGCGCTGTCCGCGTGGGCAAAGCCCGACCGCCCGTGGTTATTTCCGGGATTGTTTTCCGTGCCGCTACTGTTTCTCGCGACGCCTTATCTTCATCCTTGGGACTGGGTTGGAGTGGGGATATTCCTCTCAATTGCCGGAGCCACATTCCTAGTCGGTTTCGCGGCGTGCGTGGTGGTTCGTGCAATTGTCGCCGTTCGCAGAAAGGTGCCGTGATGCCCTTTAACAACGCGTTGGAGCGGACGGGCGATCATCGTGGCCGCACCGTCCTCGCAATAGATGGCGTGCTCGGCGGCGCGGAATGGGTGTCGCGCCAAGCCGCTCAACTCGGTCGTTGAAGCGAAGCCGTCCAGATTGACGCATACACGGCATGTATAGACAATGCGCGTATGCGGTTTTCCTGGGATGAAAGGAAGCGTCGTCTAAGCCTGAAAGAGCATGGTTTGGACTTCGTGGATGCACCCAGAGTATTTGAAGGCCGACTTTCACCTTCGAGGATGATCGCTTCGCGTACGACGAGCAGCGTTTCGTGACCCTGGGCTTTCTTGCGGGAATGGTCATTTGCATGGTTCACACTGAGTCGCCGTCGCGGATCCACGTGATCTCTTTTCGAAAGGCGACGCGAAATGAAGAAGCGATACTCTTCAAGAACCTCCAAGACTGACCTATCTCGAGTTCGTGCCATGACGAACCGTCAGATCAAGGTATCGCCGGAGCACCCCGAGGCCGACGTGAGGCACATCGTCCGCGGCATCGTGCGCCAGGGGCTCAAGCCCGTGAGCTCGAAGACGTCTATCTCGCTTCGGGTCGATGCGGACGTCCTGGAATGGTTCAAGGCCCAGGGGCGGGGATACCAAACCCGGATCAATGCCGTCCTAAGAGCGTTCAAAGATGCCTCGCTCTAACAAAGCGTTCGAGCGGTCCGCGGGCGATCGACGCCGCGCCGTCCTCGCAATGAATTGCGTGCTCAGCGGCGCGGAATGGGCGCCGTGCCTGGCCGCTCAACTAGGTCGTTAGACGTCAGATGAAGCCATCCCAAGTCGTACGCACGGCGTCCTGCACCTGCGGCCAACTTACCGTGGTTGCGTCCGGTGATCCAGTCCGAGTTTCCATTTGCCACTGTCTGGCGTGTCAGCAGCGAACCGGAAGCGTGTTTGGGACACAAGCACGATTTCCCCGGGAGGCGGTGAAGATCGAAGGTCGATCATCGACGTACGTGCGGGTCGGTGACTCGGGAGGGTTATGTGCTTTTCACTTTTGTCCGATCTGCGGAGCAACGGTTCATTACAGTATCGCCGGTCGTGAGGAACAGGTCGCCATACCCGTCGGCGCCTTTGCCGATCCCAATTTCCCGCGGCCGGAATTCTCCGTGTACGAAGAGCGGAAGCATGGGTGGGTGGTCTTGCCCGAAGATATGGAGCACCAACCGTAGTGCAGCTAACGCCTAACAACGCGTTGGAGCCGACCGGAAGACGGGTGCGGGCCGCGTCTGGCCGCGGCGCCGGCGTCAGTGGTCGGTCAGCTTAACTCGGTCGTTAGGCCGCAGAAGGACCGTGGATGAAGCGCACCTGGACAGTCGTCGGAGTTCGCGATGTGGCTCGCAGCTTCAAGTGGTACCAGTCGCTCTTCGGCCAACCGGAGACGCGTCCTGCCCACGAATACTTCGGGCAACTGATCGACTCAGACGGTACCGTATTGCTCTGTCTCCACGAGTGGGGCGCGCACGAGCATCCAACCTTGATGAGCCCCGATCATGGAACGCCTGGCAACGGCCTGCTGTTGTTCTTTCGTGTGGACGATTTTGACAAGGCCTTACCACGGGCACGGGCACTCGTGGCACGGCTTGAAGAGGAGCCGCATGTGAATCCGAATACGGGGACGATGGAGTTCGCGCTCCGAGATCCGGACGGGTACTACGTCATGATCAGTGCGCTATCTACATCCCACTCGATTGCCTAAGCATGGGCGACCTGCGGCCTAACAGCGCGTTGGAGCGGACCGTGACGCACCGTGGGCCGCGTCTGGCCGCGGCACGGTTGTCGTGCCCCGCCGCTCAACCAGGTCGTTAGCCATCACCGGATGAGCACGCCGACATTCGACGCGGAGCGTTTTCGGTTGTTCGAGAAGGCGGCTCATGACCGCATCGCCGATTCCTATCACGCATTCTTCGTTCCGATAACCGAGCATGCGGCCGAGCCCTTGCTGGACGCAGCGCACGTCGGCCGAGGCACAAGAGTGCTTGACGTGGCAACCGGCTCCGGAATCGTTGCGGCGCACGCCGGCGCTCGAGGGGCCTCCGTGGTCGGGACAGACATCTCCCCGCGGATGGTGTCTTTGGCGGCCCGCCTCAATCCAGGCTGCACGTTTCGAGAGGCGGACGTCGAGTCAATGCCGTTCCCGGAAGGCTCCTTCGATTCGGTAGTTTGCGCATTCGGTGTCGGCCATTTTCCTGATTCGGGGGCGGCGGTCGCGGAGTGCGCGCGTGTGCTGGCTGCGGGAGGGTGGCTCGCGCTAGCTTGGTGGGACCTGCCGGCGCGCAATCGACTTCAGGGCGTGCTGCTCGAGGCAATCCAGGAGGCTGGCGCGGCGACGGTGCAGCAGCTTCCATCCGGCCCTCCGATGTTTCGCTACTCGGACGATGACGAGCTTCGCAATCTTCTCAGCTCGGCGGCGCTCGGTCAGGTCGCCGTCGCCTCGCACTCTTTCAAGTATGGGATCCCGAATGCGGATATCTTGTGGGATGGTGCGATGGGCAGCCTTGCACGGACATCGGCCCTGCTGCTCGCACAACCGTCCGAGACGCAGCGCCGGATACGCTCGGTCTTTGATCGGCTGGTATCAGGCTACGTTTCAGGGGGACGTATCGAATTGCCGATGGCGTTCAAGATCGCCTCAGGAAGACGGCCAGGCACTTCGTCCGGCCGGTCATGACAACCATGCACATTGCGGAGCTTTGGCGCTATCCGGTCAAGTCACTCCTGGGGGAGCGACTGACCACCCTGAGCCTGGTTGGCGATGGGGTTGAAGGCGATCGCGCGTGGGGTATCCAGGATCTTGGCGATGGTCGAATCCTTACGGCCCGGCGCGAGCCGCGCCTGCTATTTGCATCCTCCCGCCTGACGGCGGATGAAGTCCCGCTGATCTGCCTGCCGGACGGGCGGCAGTTGGCTGGACTTGGTTCCGCCACGGATGCCGCACTGTCCGCGTGGTTGGGCAAGGCCGTAACGCTGATAGCCGCCGCAGAGAGCGAGGCTGCGCGTGCAGAGTACTTTGCAGACGCCACGGATGACACAAGCCGGGCCATTGAATGGACGATGCCGAAGGGCCGCTTCGTCGATGCATTTCCTGTCCTGATAATGACCACGGCCGGCCTGCTTGGCGCGGCCTCCGCTCATTCCGCTGGCACGTGGGATGTGCGCCGATTCCGCCCGAATGTATTGATTCACGTTGATGGCGAAGGGTGGCTCGAAGACGCCTGGACTGATCGTCAGCTAAGCGTCGGCTCGGCACGGCTGGTCCCTCGCCGGCGGTGCATACGCTGCACGATGGTCAACCGCGCCCAGCCAGGGCTGGACAGAGATGTGAACATTTACAAGACGCTGCATCGAACCCACGGGGGCGAAGCCGGGATGTGGACCCAGGTCATGCAACCCGGGTCCATTTCAGAGGGTGACGTGGTATGTGTAGCGAGCGGGCCGTGAGCGTGGCCACCGTAGATCACCCGATACTACTCGTCGTTGTCGCGGCGCTATGCAGCCCCATGCTCGTGGTCACTGCCCGGTGGTTCTTCGACGACCTCGAGACGTTTCTCGAGGAATTCGGGTGTCGTGCCTGTGACGACATCTGGTGGAGGCTCACTCGCACCAGCCAGCCGAGCGCGTTCATCTGGGTCAAGATCGCCGGCTTTGCCGGAACGTACGCGATCGTTGTCGGCGCGATATACCTGATTCTCGGCAGAATGCTGGATTGATCGCCCGCAATCGA
This sequence comes from Usitatibacter sp., assembly GCA_035519515.1. Lineage (GTDB taxonomy): Bacteria > Pseudomonadota > Gammaproteobacteria > Burkholderiales > Usitatibacteraceae > Usitatibacter. Next base: position 51,249 of record DATIWC010000073.1, on the reverse strand, counting down.
TTGGATGGAAGGAGTTATCCGTGCCCCGCATCGTTCTCGCTCGACGCTCGGTGCTGAAGGCGGTGACCTACAGAGTCTTGATCATGTGCCTCGACTTCGGCACGATCTATCTCTTCACGGGGGCGCTTCGTGTCGCGCTCGGCTTCATGATCGCGAGCAACGTCTACACCACCGTGGCCTACTTCGCCCACGAGCGACTTTGGTCGCGCATCAGGTGGGGTATCGTCGACGCAGGTGCCTGATCGTTGATGGGAGAGCTCGTGATTGCGGACATCGACCTTTCACCGGCCTCACGAGAAGAGAAATCCGTCATTGCGTCGTACCTGCGCGAATATCTCGCCGAGTTCGGCTTTCGCGGGACCTATCCGTATTTCGACCAGTATTGGCTGGAATCGACGCGCCATCCGTTCCTGATTCGCCGCGGTGGAGAGCGTGCCGGTTTCGCGTTCGTACGCTCCCTCGACGGTGGCGCCACGCACGAGATGTCGGAGTTCTATGTGTTGCCCGAACACCGCGGCTTCGGTGTCGGGCGGGCGGCGGTACAGGCGCTTTTGCCGATCTTTCCGGGGCTGTGGAGGATTCCCGTCCAGGTCTCCAATCTTCCGGGCATCGCGTTTTGGTCCCGCGTGTTGGGCGCCGAGGTGCCGGCCTCGGAGGACCGGGAGACCGTCGTTTTCCTTCGCGGGGTCGGGAGCAGGGCTGCCGGCGGCTCAACCGGGTCGTCGAGCCCCATGTTCCAGGTGCGGCCGTTCGAGGAAAGGGACAGGCTTGCGTTGGAGACCATCTATCGGGAGTGCCGGTCCGAGGCAACGTGGTTGCCGTCCGCCCATGAGTCGAGCTTCGCGCGAGACACCGACGGCGAGGCGTTGCTCGTTGCAGTCGGCAGCAAAGACGAACCCGAGGGCTTTGTGTCCGTGTGGGAGCCCGAGGCATTCATCCATCATCTCTATGTGCGCAATGAGTCGCGGAGGAAGGGCATCGCCACGCAACTCCTCGACTCCCTGGCAACTCGACTGCCCAAGCCCTGGAAGCTGAAGTGTGTGCGCGCGAATGACGTCGCGCTTGCCTTCTATCTCGCTCACGGCTGGTTGGAGGTGTCGTCCGGCATTGGCGAGGATGGGCCCTATGCGGTGCTGGAAAAGGGGCCCGCGTGAGGGGCGGCATCGCCTGCCTGGCCCTGGTTTGCTCGACGCTGGCCATCGCCCAGCCTCTCGAGAACGCCTGCGGACAGGGGCAGAGCGAACCGGTCTTCTCGGAAATCGGAACCAGCGAAGAGGAGGCGGCGGCGTTCCTGGCATCCCTCCAGGGGGCGCTCGCCTCCGGCGACAGGAGGCGGGTCGCGTCGATGGTCCAGTTCCCGATCGCAGCGTGGGCCGGGAGCCGGGACGAAACCTTCAAGAATGCCGCCCAGCTCCTGGCGTCCTACGATCGCGTGTTCACGGAACGCCTGAAGAAGACTATCGGCGAGGCCCGGGTGCAGTGCTTGTTCACCAACTCGCAGGGCGCGATGATTCACGACGGCGAGGTGTGGTTCCGGCCCGTCGAGGGGCGCGGGCTGATGATCATCAAGATCAACGGGCCGATCGGGCCTGCGAAGTAGGACAGGATCTCCATGCACGTCCAACGGCTTGTCGCTTCGGATGTACCGCGCTATCGGGAGCTGATGCTCCACGCCTACGCGGCAGCGCCCGACGCATTCACGTCGACGCCCGAGGAACGTTCCGCGGAGCCCGACTCCTGGTGGCTCAAGCGCATAGCCGATCCCAGTGGCCAAAGCGTGGCCTTCGGTGCCTTCCACGACGACCATCTCGTTGGTACCGTCACGGTCGAGTTCGCTTCCAAACCCAAGACGCGGCACAAGGCCAAGCTCATCGGCATGTTCGTCCACGAGTCCTGCCGCGGCCTGGGTGCCGGAGCGAAGCTGGTTGAAGCTGCGGTCGCCGCGGCAAGCGCGCGCCCGGAGGTTCGCGTCGTCACGCTCACCGTGACGCAGGGCAACGCATCGGCGGTCGGCCTCTATGAGCGCTGCGGCTTCCGCACGTTCGGAGTCGAGCCGATGGCCCTTGCCACACCCGAGGGTTACAGGTCGAAGGTCCACATGTGGCTCCCGCTTGGAGGGTGACGTGGAAGTGCCATTCACCGGCGGTTGCGCGTGCGGAGCCATACGATACGAATGTTCGGCCCAGCCGCTTCGAATGGTCAATTGCCACTGTCGCGACTGCCAGGTCGCGGGCGGGAGCGCTTTTTCTCCCACGGTCGTCATGGCGAGCGATGCCGTGAAGATCACCAAGGGCCAGCCCGCTTATTTCGAGAAGGTCGCGGAGAGCGGCAACGTGGCCAGGCGCGCGTTTTGCCGTGAGTGCGGTACACCGTTGTTCGCTTCGAGCTCGGGGCGCGCGGAGTTTCTCGGAGTGAGGGCCGCAAGCCTCGACGACCCCGGCTGGTTCAGGCCCGAGGCGAATGTCTGGGCTGCAAGCGCTCAACCGTGGGACCACCTGGATCCAGGCATACCGAAATTCGAGAGAGGCCGGCCGCGTGCGAAGCAGGCAGGCTAGCAACGCATGAACCTCAATCAAGTCACGCTCCCCTCCACCGACGTAGAGCGCGCGGCGAACTTCTACCGCGAGCTGGGCTTCGTCCAGATCGTGGACAGCGCGCCTCGATACGCGCGTTTCGAGTGCCCCGATGGCGGAGCTACATTCTCGCTGCATCAAGTCGACGCATTGCAGGCTGGACACGGAGCGGTCGTCTACTTCGAGTGCCCCGACCTGGACGCGAGATATGAAGCCCTCGTGAAGCGCGGGATACGGTTCGAGAGCCCGCCGACGGACCAGCATTGGTTGTGGCGTGAGGCGTACTTGCGTGATCCGGACGGGAACCTGCTCTGCCTGTACTTCGCGGGAGAGAACCGACGTTTTCCACCGTGGCGCATCGGAGCCGAGCCGAGCGCGCCCAAGTCCGATCCCACCGGTCCCGTGCAGCGCCAGCTCGACGCGTACAACGCCCGCGACCTCGATCGTTTCGTGGCCGAGTACGCCGACGACATACAAGTCTTTCGGCCGCCGGCGCCGGAGCCCGTCCTTTCGGGAAAGAAGGCATTCGGCGAGCACTACGCGAGGAATCGCTTCAACCTGCCGAACCTGCATGCGAGATTGGTCGATCGCATCGTCTCGGGCAACATCGTGGTGGACCAGGAAGACATCACGGGGCTGTCCGATGGCCACGTGGCCGCCGTCGCGATCTACAAGGTCGTCGATGGCCGCATCCAGGCTGTCTGGTTTTTCTGAAGGGAGAAGAGCAGCCGTGGCAGCCCGCCGGGGACGATAAGGTGTCATCATAGAGGCGATGCAAGCTTCAGATATCACCGCCCGGATCACCTTCCTGCCCAAGGGCCGGAGCGTTCGAGATGGGCCGATCGTGGGGCGCACGCTCGGGTGCGCCGTCGTCGTCGACGGGACGCTCTACGATGTCCGCTTCAACCTCACGCCCGGCGAGGCCATCGCGCTCGGTTCCACGGCGGTGCTCGAGGGCGATTTCCCCGAGCCGGATGCCGTGCTCGCGGTCCTCGAGGTGGGAAAGACCTTCACGCTCTGGGATCGCGGGGCCATCGGGCACGGCGTCGTACTGAAACTCCGCGGGGAAGCCTGACACCTCGGGATGAAGAAGCCGGCCTCGACAGGCGGCCCACCGGCCTGCGCGTTGATCGACGAACGGGTCGCCGCGCTGGGCGACTGGCGCGGAAAAACCCTCGAGCGCATGCGCAAGCTCATCAAGGAGGCGGTTCCCGGCGTGGTTGAGGAATGGAAGTGGGATGTGCCCGTCTGGTCGCACGACGGGATCATCTGCACGGGCGAGACGTACAAGGCCGTCGTGAAGCTCACTTTCGCCAAAGGCGCTTCACTGAAGGACCCCGCGAAACTTTTCAACTCGAGCCTCGAGGGCAACGTGCGGCGTGCGATCGACATTCGCGAGGGCGAGGCCGTGGACGCGGGCGCGTTCAAGTCGCTGGTCAAGGCGGCCGTCGCGGCCAATTCGGCCGGCGGGAAGGCCAAGGCCGCGAAGAAGCGGCGGGGGAGCTCGCGATGAGAAGGATCCTCGCCTCGGCGACCAGGAAAAGGACCAGGCGCTTTCCCACGGCGAGTACGTGTACCTGCGCAAGACGAACGCCGCCTGGGCGGTGCAGGCTTCCGTGACCACCTGGCACCTCGGCTCGAAGAAGTAGAAAACCTCCGGCGAGGCTTCTACTGCGCCGGGAAACGCGCGCCGTACGCCTCCAGGGGCAGGCGCAGCGCGTTGGTGAGGTAGCTCACCATCCGGTAGAGGCCCGCGAGCATCAGCAGCTCGAGGAGGGCCTCCTCCGAGTGCGCCGCGCGCAGCTGCCCCCACAGCGCCTCGCCCACCGAGGCCGTCTCGTGCAGCTCGTCGCAGAGGTCGATGAGCAGCCGGTCGGCTTCGCTCCAGCAGGGATCGCAGGCGCTTCCGTGGACGAGCGAGCGAAGCTGCTCGCCCGACAACCCGGCGCGCCCGGCGAAGAAGGCCACGTGCACGCCCCATTCGTATTCGGAACGGCACAGCGCCGTCGTGCGGTCGATGACGATCTCGCGCTGGCGCAGCGTCAGGTGGCCGCGGTCGAGGAGAGCGCCGCCGAAGAAGCGCCCGAAGAGCCGCTCGTCGCGCGCCATCGTCGTGAAGAGCGCGAGCGGCGGCGTGCCGGGCGGCAGCGTCCGGTCGAAGGTCGCCTGGATCTCGCGGGCGAAGGGCGGGGAGGCCGGGGCGATGCGTGGCTGCATGGGCTTGCTCCGCTATGCTTTCCATAGCATAATAGCGGCGACGCTATGAAAAGTAAAGCAACGGTCCCGAGGGCGGGCCGCCCGGTGCGCGGGTCGCGGACGGGCCGCCCCATCATGGCCGCCCTGGACCTGCTCGGGCGGCGCAGCGCCCTTCGCATCCTCTGGGAGCTTCGCGCGGGCGATCCGCTCACCTTCCGCATGCTGCAGCAGGCGGCGGCGACCAACCCGAGCCTGCTCAACACGCGGCTCTTCGAGCTGCGCGAATCCGGCCTCGTGAGCCACGAGGGGGCCGGCTACCAGCTCACGCCGCTGGGCCGCGGGCTGCTCACGGCCCTGCACCCGCTCACCGAATGGGCCACCCGGTGGGGCGCGGCGAGCCGGGCGCGCAGCCCGATGCGGTAGCGGGCCGCGGCCGACCGGAGCAGAATGCGAGGCATTTCTCAGGAGGTGCAGCGTGATCGACAGTGACTTCATCGGTGCCGTCCCGCTCTTCCAGCACCTGCCCGAAGCGCAGTTGAAGATGCTCGGCGAGGCCGCGATCCGGCACGTGTTCAGGGCCGGCGAGCGGATCTTCGACCAGGGCGACAAGCCCGAGTACCTCTACATCGTCGAGGAAGGCGCGGTGGACATCTACCTGCCCGCCAAGGGCGAGGAGGTGATCCTCGCCAGCTTCGAGAAGGGTTCCTACTTCGGCGAGCTCGCGGTGTTCGACCGCGAGCCGCGGGTGGCCTCGGCGCGCGCCGCGGCGGAGTCGCAGCTGGTGTGCCTGCCGCTCGCGGCGATCGCGGTGCTCGTGGACGCGCACCCGGACGCGGCGAGGCAATTCATCGGCACGATCGTGCATCGCCTGCGCGCCGCCGACGAGTTGCTCTCGCGCCTGCAGATCCGCAACGTGAACGAGCTGCTGGAAGAGCGCATGACGATGGGCGAGCGCGTGGCGGACCTGGTGGCGCGCTTCGGCGGCTCGTGGACGTTCATCATCTTCTTCGGAGTCTTCCTCATCCTGTGGGCGGTGGTGAACTCGCTGGTCCTCGTGAACGCCCTGGATCCCTACCCGTACATCTTCCTCAACCTCATCCTCTCGTGCATCGCCGCGCTCCAGGCGCCGGTCATCATGATGAGCCAGAACCGCCAGGCGACGAAGGACCGGCTGCAGGCCGACCAGGACTACCAGATCAACATCAAGGCCGAGTTCGCTATCCAGCAGCTGCACCGCAAGGTGGACGAGCTGCGCGCCGGCGTGATCCAGCTGCGCCACGCCGACGCGGCGCGCCGCAAGGACGGCCCGTACCCCGTCGAGCGCTAGGCTAGGTGAATCCCTGATCCTCATCCTCCAGTACCTGCGCAATTGAAAATGGAAAACCACACCAAGCCCGTCCCGGCCACAGACGTTCCGTATCGCGTGCGGCGTTCGGTCCTTCCCGAGCCGCTCGCGAGCCGCCTGCAACTGCGCGACAAGCGCCCGCTCGGGGATTTCTTCGGACTCGCGAATTTCGGCGTGAACCTCACGACCCTGAAGCCCGGCGGCATCTCGTCGCTGCGCCACGCGCACACGCTGCAGGACGAGTTCGTCTACGTGCTTTCCGGGCGGCCCACCCTCGTCACCAACGACGGCGAGACGTCGCTCGCACCGGGCATGTGCGTGGGCTTCAAGGCCGGCACGGGCGATGCGCACCAGCTCGTGAACAAGACCTCCGCGGACGTGACCTACCTCGAGGTGGGCGACCGCACGCCCAACGACGCGGCCTCGTATCCGGACGACGACCTGAAGGCGGAATTCGTCGCGCACGGGCAATGGCGCTTCACGCACAAGGACGGGACGCCGTATTGAGGGGCGAGCCGTGATCCTGCGCGTGAAGGTGAAGCCCAACGCGCGCGAATCTTCGCTCGAGCAGGCCGCGGACGGCTCGTGGCTCGCGAAGCTCAAGTCGCCGCCGGTGGACGGCAAGGCCAACGCGGAGCTCATCGCGCTGGTCGCCTCGCAATTCGGGTGCCGCAAGGCCGATGTCGAAATCAAGGCGGGCGCCTCGGGGCGCCTCAAGCTGGTGAGGATCGCCGAACCATGAAACTGTGCGTGCGAAGCTTCGCCGTCTCCATCGACGGCTACAGCGCCGGGGCGGACCAGGACCTGCAGAACCCGCTCGGCGTTCGCGGCCCGGAGCTGATGGAGTGGTTCTTCAACACGCGCATGTGGCGCGAGATGCACGGGCAGTCCGGCGGCGAGACCGGCGTGGACAACAAGGTCGCCGGCCAGGGCTTCGAGAACCTCGGCGCCTGGATCCTCGGGCGCAACATGTTCGGCCCCGTTCGCGGCCCGTGGCCCGACGAGAGCTGGAAGGGCTGGTGGGGCGAGGAACCGCCGTACCGCGTGCCCACGTTCGTGCTCACGCACCATGCGCGCGCGCCCATCGAGATGAAGGGAGGCACCACGTTCCACTTCGTCACCGACGGCATCGAATCGGCGCTCGCCAAGGCGCGCGCGGCCGCGGGCGAGAAGGACGTGCGCCTCGGCGGAGGCGTGTCCACCGTGCGCCAGTACCTGCGCGCGCGCCTCGTGGACGAGATGCACCTCGCCGTGCGGCCCGTGGTGCTGGGTCGCGGCGAGAACCTCTTCGAGGGGCTCGACCTGCGCGAGCTGGGCTACGAAGTCGCGCGGCACGTGGCGGGCGAACGCGCGATGCACGTCTTCCTGCGCAAGAGAGGATGAGCGTGGTCCTCGAGGATGAAGCGCGGCGCCTGCGCCTGCGGCCGCCCGTGGCCGCGGACGCCGAGCCGCTCTACGCGGCCGTGCGCGAATCCATGCACACCGTGGGGCGCTGGATGTCGTGGTGCCATGCGGGCTACGCGCTCGGGGACGTGAAGGACTGGATCGCGCGCTGCGAGGCGAGCTGGGCGGGCGAGGGCGACCGCGAGTTCGGCATCTTCGACGCGAAGAGCGGCGAGCCGCTCGGGTGCGCGGGCATCAACCAGATCAACCACGTCCACGACTTCGGCAACCTGGGCTATTGGGTGCGGGCAAGCCGCGAGAGGCGCGGGGTGGCGCATGCCGCGGCGAGGGCGATCGCGCGCTACGGATTCGCCGAGCTGGGTCTCGCACGCCTCGAGATCGTCGTGCACCCCGACAATGCGGCGAGCCGTCGCGTGGCCGAGAAGGTCGGCGCGCGCTTCGAGGCCATCGCGAGGAACCGCCTCGTGTTCAAGGCGCGGCCCACCGACGCGGCGGTGTACGCCCTGATCCCCGCCGACATCCTTTAAGATCCGATCCGTGCAGACCGACAAGAACTTCTCCGGCGCGATCGCGAGCGTCTACGACACGCACATGGTGCCGATGATCTTCGAGCCGTACGCCGTCGAGATGGCGCGGCGCGCCGCGGCGCTCGCGCCCCAACGGGTGCTCGAGCTCGCGGCGGGCACGGGCGTGGTCACGCGGCATCTCGCCGCGACGCTGGCGCCCTCGGTGTCGATCACGGCGACGGACCTCAACCCGGCGATGCTCGGCGAGGCGCGGCGCGTCGGCACGGCCCGGCCCGTCCAGTGGAAGGCCGTCGATGCGATGAGCCTTCCCTTCGACGAGGGCGCGTTCGACCTCGTGGTGTGCCAGTTCGGCGTGATGTTCTTTCCCGACAAGGCGAAGGCGTTCGCGGAGGCGCGCCGCGTCCTGCGCCCGGGCGGCACCTTCCTCTTCGACGTGTGGGACCGCATCGCGGAGAACGAATTCGCCGACGTGGTGACGCGCGCGCTCGCCGCGCTCTTTCCCAACGACGCGCCGGTCTTCATGGCGCGCACGCCGCACGGCTACTTCGACGCGGCCACGATCGTGCGCGACCTCGCCGCGGGCGGCTTCACCGCGAAGCCCGAGGTGACGACGATGGCCGCGCGCAGCCGCACCGCGTCGGCGCGCAACGCCGCCATCGCCTACATCCAGGGAACGCCGCTGCGCAACGAGATCGAGTCGCGCGACGCCACCCGCCTCGCGGAGGCGACCGACGTGTCGGCGCGGGCCCTCGCGCAATATTTCGGCTCGGGCGCCGTGGACGGCAAGATGCAGGCGCTCATCGTCGCCGTGGCCCGATGACGATCCGCGGCGGCTGCCATTGCGGCAACATCCGCTTCGAGTTCGACCGTGCGGCGGGCTCGCCCCCCGAGATCGCCGCGCGCGCCTGCGACTGCACGTTCTGCACGAAGCACGGGGGCCTGTGGACCTCGAGCCCCGGCGGGGCGCTGCGCGTGAAGATCGGCGATCCGTCGCTCCTTTCCCCCTACGCGTTCGGCACGCACACGGCGCAGTTCCAGGTCTGCAAACGCTGCGGGATCGTGCCGTTCGTGACGAGCGAGATCGAGGGGCACCTCTACGCGGTCGTGAGCGTGAACGCGTTCGAGGGCGTCGACGCCTCGCAGGTGACGCGAGCCCCCGCCTCGTTCGACGGCGAGGACGAAGGCGCGCGGCTTGCGCGGCGCAAGCGCAACTGGATCGGCGACGTGCGCGTCGAGAAGGGCGGCTGAAGCGTGGCGCGGTGGGCCGCGCTCGCGCCCCTGCTGCTCGCGGGCTGCGCCGCGATGCACGAGCCGTCCTGCGCGCCGGGCCGCCAGGCGATGACGAGCGATTTTCTCTACTTCGGCACGGCAAGGCCCGGCGGGGCCGTCACGCCCGCCGAGTGGTCGGAATTCCTCGCCGGGGCGGTCACTCCGCGTTTTCCGGACGGTCTCACCACGTGGGAGGCCGCGGGACAATGGAAGCCGCCGGGCGGCGCGCTGGTCCGCGAGGCCACGCACGTGCTGAACGTGGTGCACGCGGACGATGAATCGAGCGAGGCCGCGATCCAGGCGATCGTCGGCGACTACAAGGCGCGGTTCCGGCAGGAGTCGGTGCTGCGCGTGAGCACGAAGGGCTGCGCGTCTTTCTGACGGAGGATCAGTGGAAAACCTCTTCGGCACGTTCATCGTCCTGGGCCCCGACCAGTCGGCCACTCCGATGCCCGTCACGGGGACCATCTACCAGGAGCTCGACCAGCGCTTCGGCGGCTTCAAGGGCCACGTGCTGGTCGCCATGCACAGCTTCCAATCCGACTGGCCCACGTGGGAGATCCACCCGCACGGCGACGAGGTCGTGACGCTGGTGTCGGGCGCCGCGGAATTCATCCTCGACGTGAAGGGTACGCGCAAGCACGTGAAGCTCGGCCGGCCGGGCGAGTTCGTCATCGTTCCGCGCGGCACGTGGCACACCGCGAAGATCGCCACGCCCACCACGATGCTCTTCGTGACGCCGGGCGAAGGCACCGAGAACAAGGAGATGTAGTGCGCGCCCTCTTGCGCGCCGTCGCACTGGCCGCGCTCGCCACGGCGGCATGGGGTGCGGACGAGCGCAAGAACTACTACGACGATCCGTTCGTGCAGGTCACCAGCGGCCTCGCGGCCTGCCCGGTGCCCGAGGCGCCGCTCATGACCGAGGCCGAGGCGCGCGCGCAATTCCACGTGCGATCGGAACGGGGGCTACGCTGCTACCTCGAAGGCCGCTGCCGCCTGTCCAGCTCCTACATGTACGACAAGGACATCATCGCGCGCGTGCAGAAGGCGGTGACGGTGAACGGCGGCTTCAAGGACACGAGCGTGTGGGCGCTGGGCCAGCGGCGCTGGGTGTTCCTCAAGGGCTGCGTGAATTCGAAGGCGCAGTCGAAGGCGCTCGAGCAGCTCGTCGGCTCGATCGACGAGGTCGAGCGCGTCGTGAATGAGCTCAGGGTCAGTCCGGCGAGTCGAGGTCGCTGAGGATCGTGCCGGGCCCCGGCTCCCGGGTGCGCGCCTCGTCCACCTTCGTCTTCGCGGTGGCGGCCTTGCGGAAGAAGTCGTCGGCGCTCGCGAGCGGCACGAGGCGGAAGGAGGGTGGACGCAGGTCGCCCAGCGTGGCGCGCTGGCCGATCATCTTCTGCGTCTCGGACTTGCCGAGGTACTGGAGCGCCGCCCCCGCGGTGAGGAGCGCGACCACGAGGCCCATGGCGGCGCGCATGTGGCGCGGGCCGAAGGTGCGCAGGTGCGCCCAGCAGGCGGCGGCGAGGATCGCCCATGCGCCCAGGCCCGCGTAGTCGGCCATGCTTCGCCACGCGAACGAGAACGAGAGCGACTCGGCGACCTGGTCCCACAGCACGAGGGCGAGGCTCGCGGTGAGCGCGATGCGAAGCTGCAGCGAGAAGCGCGCCTGCCCGAAGAAGATCCGCGAGATCATCGCCCACACCGCGGTCCAGACGGCGAGCACGGTGGCAAGCCCCAGCAGCGGCAGCAGCATGAGGTTCGCGCTGGGCTCCGAGGTGAGGTTCAGCCACTCGAGGAGGAGCAGCGCGAAGAGCAGGCCCAGGCCGAGCACCAGCGACCAGCGCGCGTGCGCGCGCGGCGGCGTCATGAGCTTCTCGGGCGCGACCGGGTGGCGCGCGTCGTGTATGCGCAGGATCGTGCGGCCGATGCGAAAGCCGGGTTCCTCGGCGAGGTCGAGACGCTGCACGCGCTCGCCGCCGTGTTCGCGATAAAGGCCGTTCAGCGTGCCCAGGTCCTCGGCCACGAGCTCGCCGTCCTCGCCGCGGAAGATGCGCAGGTGGTGGGGTGCCACGTGCGGGTCGTCCACCACGATGTCGTTGTCGAAGGCGCGTCCGATGCGGGCTTCCTCGCCCTCGATGCGTTCGCGCGCGCCCACCTCGCCGTGGCGCGAGAGGACCTCGACCCACATCACTGCGCCCATTCGATCGCCTCGAGGAAGCGCCGGCCGAGCGCGACGGCGTTGGCGTACGAGACGCCCTGCATGGAGAGCTGCGCGAGGAGCGCCTCGCGGTCGCGGTCCTGCGTGAGGGCCAGCAGCGTCACGTTGTACAGGCCCTCGAACTCGCGGTAGGCGCGCATGCACCAGGTGGCGCGCAGCGCCGGGCGCGGCCCCTTGCCGGCAGTCACGAAATCATCGCGGCACTCCTGCTCGGTGAGCCGCTTGCCCGCGAGCCCCTCGAAGCCCCATGAGCGCTGCGAGAGCTCCTTGGAGAACTGGAACGCGTTCAGGTCGATCGACTTGTAGTACGAGTAGGTGAGGTCGACGCGCCCCGTGAGGATGCGGTCGGAGACGAAGATGCCCGTGGCGCTCGAGCAGCGCGTGGTGTTCACCGCGGTGCGCGGGCGCGGGATCTGGTCGGCGTTGGTCGAGCCCCAGCACGTCATCCACGGCGCCGCGCTCTCGAGCCCGCGATAGGGCCCGAAGGAGCCGCTGCGGAATCCCTGGCTCTTCAGCGTCTCGTAGAACGCGGCCTGCCAGCCATCGAGCTGGCGGCCCACTTCCTCGCGCGCCTTGTCCACGACGAGGGGCGGCCCCTTGCGCGCGCGCTCGATCAGGTCCGCGGCGAAGCGCGCGGGCACGAGGAAGCCCACCTGCTCGCCGTCGAGGCGCTTGGCGACGTTCACGCCCACGATGCGCCCGTCGCTGCCCGCGACCGGCCCGCCGCTCATGCCGGGATTGATCGCGCCGGAGAAGTGGATGCGCTCGTCGTAGCTCTTGTCCACCAGGCCGTTGTACGTTCCCTCGACGATGGTGAAGCCCAGGTCGAGCGGGTTGCCCATGGCGTAGATGCGCTCGCCCTTCGGCAGCTTGCCCGTGATCGCGCGCGGGTCGAACTCGAAGAAGGGCAGGTCCTTGCGATCGACCTTCACCACGGCGAGGTCGTGGGCGACGTCGAAGGCGAGCAGCGTGAGCGCTCCCTTGCTGCCGTCGGGCGCGAGGAATTCCAGGCGGTAGGTCTTCGGGTCGAGCGCGTATTGCGACACCACGTGGTAGTTCGTGATCGCGAGGCCTTCGGGAGTCACCAGGAAACCGGAGCCCAGGCTCGACTGCCTTCCCGTCGACTGCAGCAGGGAACGGATCTGCAGGATGCGCGGCTTCGAGGCCTCGTACACGCGCTCGGCAGCCGACGACATCGCCGTCGGGGCGGACGCGGGCGCAGGCGCCGGGGCCGTGGCGGCCAGGGCGGCGCAGGTGGAGATCGAAGCGAGGAGCGCGGCTGCGGAAAACCGGAGGCGGAACGTCATGCGCGAATCACCGGGAGACGATGAATCTTACAGCGTCCCCCGCAGGCGCGCGAGGAAGCGCGCCGCCGCATCGCGATCGGCTGCACGCCCCGCCACGGCGCCGCTGTAGACGGTCACGAGGTCGAATCCGGGCGGCAACGGCGCCACCAGCCGCACGCCCGGTGTGGCCGCGATCTCGGTGGCCTGCGTGCAGCCGATCGGATGCCCGCCCGCCTCGGCCATCGCGCGCATCGCGGTGGCGCCGTTGGGAAACGTGCGGATGCGCGACTCCACGCGATCGCGGATGCCCAGCTCGCGCAGCACCTTGTCGAAATGGATGCCCGCCGTGGCCTTCGCCGGATCGGGAAAGTAGATCGCGTCGGCGGCGAGCAGCGCCGCGCGCAGCGTTTCGGCGCCGGTGACGGAAGGCGCCGGGTCCGATGAGCGCACGGCGATCGAGGTCGGCACCGCGCCCAGGTCCGTGACCGATTGCGCGAGCACCGAGCCTGCGGCCGCGAGCGCGTCGACCTGCTTGCGCGTGAGGATCACGATGTCGCAGGGCTCGCCCGCGTCGAATTTCTCGAGCATCGCGCCGACCGCGCCGAAGTGGCCCTCGACCTCGGCGCCCTCGCGCGCGGCCAGCGCGCGGACGGCCGCCTGCGCGGCGCCCGCGCTCACGAAGCGCAGCTTCACCGGTCGGGCTTCGCCCCGGAGATCTTCACGACCCGCGCCCACTTCTCGATGTCCTCGCGCATGTACTTTCCGAATTCTTCCGGGGACATCGACAGCGGCACCGCGCCCTGCTCGGCCCACGCCTTGCGGATCTCGGGCGAGGTGACGATGCGCGTGATCTCGGCGTTGAGCCGCTCGACGATCGGCCGCGGCGTGTTGGCGGGCGCCATGAGCCCGAGCCAGATCACGGCCTCGTACCCGGGCACGCCCGCCTCGCTCACGGTGGGAACCTCCGGCAGCACCGTGGAGCGCACCTTGCCGGAAGTGGCGAGCGCGCGCAGCTTCCCCGCGCGCACATTGGGCGCCATGGTGGTGATGGCGTCGAACATCATCTGCACCTGGCCCCCGAGGATGTCGGTGCGCGCCCCCGAGCTGCCCTTGTACGGGATGTGCACGATGTCCACGTTGGCCATGGCCTTCAGGAGCTCGCCGGCCATGTGGTACGGCGTGCCGGGCCCCGAGGAGGCGTAGTTGAGCTTGCCGGGGTTGGCCCTGGCGAGCGCGAGGAATTCCTGCAGCGTCTTCGCGGGCACCGACGGATGCACGACGAGCACGAGGTCCGAGTAGTTCACCGGCGCGACGGGCACGAGGTCGCGCAGCAGCACGTAGCGCTTGTCCGGGATGAGCGACTCGTTCACGGTGTGCGTGTTGGACATCATGAGGAGCGTGTAGCCGTCGGGCGCGCTCTGCACCGCGGCCTCGGTCCCGAGGATCGCGCCACCGCCCGGGCGGTCCTCGACCACGAACGACTGTCCGAGCGCCGCCTGCAGCTTGTCCGCCAGAACGCGGGCGTAGATATCGGCCGGCCCGCCCGCCGCGAAAGGCACGATGATCTTCACCGGCTTCGCGGGCCATTGGGCGAACGCAGGCGTGGCCGCCAGGGCGGCCAGCACCACGAAGAAGCTGCGCAGCAATCGCATCCGTCACTCCTCCCAGCGGAAACATGCCACGGCGATCGCCGCGAACGCAAGGCTGAAGAGGAGCATCACGCCGAAGGCGGGCAGCGCGGCCTCGAAACCCAGGCCCCGCCACGTCATCGCCTCCAGCCCGTCGATGGCCCAGCGGGTGGGCACCACGAGCGTGGCCTTCTGCAGCCACTCGGGGAAGATGAAGGTCGGCACCCAGGCCCCGCCCAGCATGACGAGGAGCAGCGTGGCGAGGATCGAGATGCCGCGCGTGGCTTCCGGCGTGCGGCCGATCGAGGCGATGAGCAGGCCGAAGCTCGAGGTGAGCAGCGCGAAGCCCGCGATCACCAGCGCGAAGCCGGCCCAGCTTCCGTCGACGCGCACGCCGAAGAACGCGATTCCCGCCGCGTAGATGCCCGCCATGAGGATCGCCGCGATGGCCGTGCCCGAGGCGACGCGGCTGCCGATGAGCACCGTGCGCGAGATCGGCGCCACGCGCAGCCTTCGCCACAGTCCCAGGCGGCGCATGAGCAGCACCGTCACGCCCAGGTCGATGCCCGTGAAGAGGATGAACTGCACGCCCATCCCGGCGAACGAGTGCGCGTAGCCGTTGTACTTGCGCTCGCCCGAGGTCACCTCGCGCTCGTGCGTCTCGAAGGGCATGTCGAAGGCGACGGGCGCGGCATTCGATTCGCCCGGGGTCGAGCGCCGTTGCTGGAGCCGGGACACGCTGTCGATGAGCGACTGCAGCTCGCGGCGGTCGTCCGGCGCGATCTCCTTCGCGCTGTCCACCTGCCGGCGCGCATCGGCGAGCACCTTCATGCCGTCCTCGCCGAAGCCGAACGCGGCCTGGCCCACCTCGTGCATCACGTGCTGGGCGAGCAGGCCCTTCACCAGCGCGAGCGAGATGCTCTGCGAAGGGTCCACGTGGATGTCGATCGCGGGCTTGGCGCCCGGGCGGAACATGGCGCGCGGCGCCTCTTCGCCGAAGCCCGCGGGAAAGACGATCGCCGCGCGCAGCTTGCCGGCGCGCACCTGCGGGATCGCCGCGTCGAGTGCCAGCTCGCGCACGTCGAAGCTGTCGTCCTTCTTCATGGAGGCCACGATGCGGCCGACGAGCGCGCTGTGGTCCTGGTCCACGACGGCCACCGGCACGCGCGCGGGGCGCCTGGTGCCGTCGCCGCCCAGCACCGAGCCGAAGAAGGCCGCGATGAGCACGGGCGCGGCGAAGCTGATGGCGAGCGCGCGGCGATTGGAGAAGTAGAGGATGAGGTCGGCGCGCAGCAGCGCAAGCAGCGCCTTCATGGCCCGTCCCTCAGCGCGCGGCCGGTGAGCTTGAGGAACACGGACTCGAGGCTGGGCTTGGGCTGCACGGCAGGCGGGACGTCGCCCATGGCGAGCAGGTTCTCGCGCGTGTCCGATGCGACGACCTTGCCGTGATCGACGATCACGATGCGGTCGCACAGGCGCTCGGCTTCCTCCATGTAGTGCGTGGTATAGAGCAGCGCCTTGCCGCGGTCGCGCAGCGTCTCGAGGTTGTCGAAGATGGCGTTGCGGCTCTGCGGGTCCACGCCCACGGTCGGCTCGTCGAGCAGCAGCACGTCCGGATCGTGCACCAGCGCGCAGGCGATGTTGAGGCGCCGCTTCATGCCGCCGCTGAACTTCGAGGGCTTGTCGCCCGCGCGTTCGGCGAGCCCGACCAGCGCAAGCGCGGCCGCGACGCGTTCGGAGAGCAGGCGGCCCGAGAGGCCGTAGAGCGAACCCATGAGGCGCAGGTTCGCTTCCGCCCCGAGCTCCTCGTAGAGCGCGAGCTCCTGGGGCACGAGGCCGATGCGACGCTTGGCTGCGAAGGCGGTCTCGGTGAGACGCGCGTTCTCGATCGTCACCTCGCCCTGGTCGGGCGTGGTGATCCCGCAGATCATCGAGACCGTGGTCGTCTTGCCCGCGCCGTTCGGGCCGAGCAGCCCGACGATCTCACCCGGCGCGAGGGTGAAGGAGACTCCCGCCACCGCGGTGAGCTCGCCGTAACGTTTCCAGAGATCCCTGGCTTGCAGCATCGGTCCTCCCAAGCGATTGGTCCGAATGGTAGGCGAGACGGGCTGCGGGCGTCGTCGATTTGCGACGAATGGCAAGGGGAGGGCGCGAGAGGTCGCTGTCGTGGGCGGCGTGGCCGGGCCACGAGTACGGCCGCGACCGCTAGTCCTGGCGAAGGCGCGCGGCCCGCAGGTGGGCGAAGGTGAAGCCCACCGGGATCACGGCGAGCCCCGCGCCCAGCAGCACCGCGCTGGTTCCGGCGCGCTCCACCAGCACGCCGGCGATCGCCACGCCGATGGATTGCCCGAGGAAGAAAAGCGACGCGAAGAGCGTGACCGCGGCGCCGCGCCGCTCGGGCGACATCTGCGTGGCGTTCGTCTGCAGCGTGTTGTGCAACGAGTAGAAGCCCGCGCCCGCCACGAAGCAGCCCAGCATCGCGATCGCGAGATGGGGTGCCCAGGCGATGAGCGCGAGGCCCGCGGCGAGCAGCAGGGCGCCCGCGCGGGCGAGCGTCACTTCGCCGAAGCGGCGCACCAGGTGCCGCGCCAACAGCGCGAAGCTCGCGCCGCCCAGCGAGTAGGGCACCAGTGCCAGCCCCGCCACCGCGAGCTCGAGCCCGCGCTTGAAGTGCAGGTGCGTCGGGATGAACGCGAGCGCCCCGAAGACGACGATGCCTTCGGTGAACACCACGAGGACCACGACGCGCGCCCACGGCACCGCGAGGACGCGCAGCGCATCGGACGAGAAATGGCCGTGGTGCTGGCGCTGCTCCACCTTCTCGCCCGCCGCCGCGCGCGCGATCAGCACCGCGCAGACCGCGAACCAGGCCGCGATCGCCGCGAACGGCCAGCGCCAGGGCTCGACTTCCGCGGCGAACCCGCCCACCGCCGTTCCCGAGGCGATGCCGAGGATCTGTCCCAGCAGGAAGCGCGCGAGCACGGGCTGGCGATCCTCGTACGGCACGACGTCGCCGATCCACGCCATGGACAGCGGGATGATGCAGCTGCAGGAGGCGCCCGCGAGGATGCGGCCCACGAGCAGGCCGTTGAACCCCGGCGCGAGGTAGCACGTGGCGGAGGCGAGCGCCGCCGCGCCGGTCGCGTACCCGATCACGCGAAGCTTGCCGAAGCGATCGCCCAGGGGGCCGAAGAAGACCTGCAGCACGCCGTAGGCGACGGCGAATCCCGTGACGACCGCCGCCGCGTGCGCGAGGCCCACGTGGAAATCCGCGGCGAGGCGCGGCAGCAGCGCGTCTGTCACGCGCAGCGACGCGGCGCTCGCGAAGGCGGCGAGGGAAAGGAAGAAGATCGAGGTCCTCAGACCCCGAAGGATATCAGCCCACCGCGGGCCTCCTACTGGCCGGTCTTGCGGTACGAGGTCTCGCCGCAGTGGGGACAGGGCGGAAGCACGGCCGTGCGCGAGGTGACGATCGTCCATCCGCACCCCGTGCAGCTCAGCGTTCCCGGCGTCGTGATGTCGCCGCTGCGGAAGGTGAGCGCGGGATTCTCGCGATGCAGCAGGTCGCGGCGCAGCGATTGTCGCAGCTTCCCGGCCATCTCCTCGGTGACCTCGCCGGTGGCGAGCAGCGCCTGCGAGGAGGCCTCGAGCGCGGAATCGAATGCCTCGAGGCTTTTCTCGCCGGCGCGAGCGAAGAATTCCTGGAACGACGCGGACATGCGGTCGAAGAGGTCCTCGCGCCGGTGGCGTTCGGCGCCGGTCACCTCGTTGATGCGCTCGAGCGTCGAGCCCTTGAGCTCGCGACCATTGCGCTTGCGCCCCAGGTGGGTGCGGATCGCCCCCCGCGCTCGGTTGCGCGAGGTGTTGCTTTCATCGCTGGGCGTGAACGGTTGCCTCATGGCGGCGACTCCTTGGGTGGAACAGGAGTGCGACCGCGCGCCTGCGACCGGAGTTCCCGGAATCTTACGTTCCGAAATAACTGCAGCTCGTGTAGAAGATTTCCTTGACCGCGTACATCAATCGCCCTGCATCTTCGCCTTCTTCGCGATGTTGCCCAGCCGCTCGCGCTCGGCGTTCATGAAGGCGACGTAGCCCGCGAGCGTGAGCGGTGCGGGCTCGATACCCTGCGGCACCAGCCTGTCCTGGAACTCGGCGCTTTTCACCGTGGCGAGGATCTCCGCGTTCATGCGCTCGAGGATCGCCTGCGGCGTGCCCTTGGGCGCGAAGAGCCCCGCCCAGTGGCCGATCTTCACGCCCGGGTAGCCCTGCTCGATCGCGGTGGGAATCTCCTTGTAGGCCGTAATGCGCGTGTCATAGGTGTCCGCGATCGCCTTCACCTTCCCGCCCTTGATCTGCGGGAGGACGACGATGCTCGCTTCCGAGGTCGCCTGCACGTTGCCGGAGATCACGGCGGTCACGCTCTCGCCGCCGCTCTTGTACGGAATGATGTTGAGGTTGTCCACGCCGGCCTCCTTGAGCATCTCGGCCACGAAATGCGGAGTCGTCGCCATTCCGGCGGTCGCCCACGAGACGCCTTTCGGGCCCTGGGCCTTCGCCCATGCGATGAACTCCTTGAGGTTCCTCGCGGGGACCGAGGGATTCACGATGATCACCGACGGCGCGACCGCGATCATGCCCACCGGCACCAGGTCGCTGTCCTGGTAGGGCATGTCCTTGCGGATGAGGCTGTTGGTGACGATGCCCGAGGAGCCGATGAGGAACGTGTAGCCGTCGGGCTTCGAGCGGGCGACGAACTCGGCGCCGACCACCGTGCCGGCGCCCGGCTTGTTCTCGATGATGACCGTCTGGCCGAGGCGCTTGGAGACTCCTTCGGCCGCGGCGCGCGCGATGAGGTCGTTGGCCCCACCCGCCGCGAAGGGCACGACCCACTTGATCGGATGGTCGGGCCATGCGGCGAGGGCGGGCAGCGCGATGGCGACGGCCGCGAGGGCCGCGATGCGGGAAACGAGCTTCATGGGATTCCTCCGTTGCGGATTCGCCACATTTTACAGGCCGAGGGGTTGACGCTCCCGGATGCTGCATGGCAGCATCGGGTTGCCTGGATTTAACGGAGTTTTTCCGAGAGACATGACGACTACTTTCAACCACCAACCGATCGCGCCCTGGGCGGCTGTCGGGTTCTGCCGAGTGCAGGACTCCAAGCGCCTGTATATGCGCGCACTCTCCGGGAGAACGACGGAATAGGCCGAGTCAATCGATCCTGATTCCCAAGCGAAGCCCGGAGACCGAAACCTCCGGGCTTCGTGCTTTGAGCGGTCGGAAAACCATTGGGGATCACGACGATGAAGACCTTGAAGCGGAAATTGCGGCACAGATTCAAGCTGAAATGGCGCGCGAGGCGCCTCGGGCACGAGCATGAGGCCCGCAACGCCACGCGCGAATGGCTGATGGTGTAAGGAACCGGCCCCGCGAGGGGCCGTCCGGCAACTTCGCGGGCTGTGCGCGGCCCGCCTAACGAGGATTTCGGGTTGCCGCCCGTACGCGCTCGCGAGGCACGCCTCGAGGCGCGGGGACGGGTTCGATGACGAAGCGGCCGGCCCGCGAGGGCCGGCCGCGGTCAGAAAGCTACTTGAACTTCGCGGCGAGCTTCTCGGCTTCGCGCGCGAGGATCATCGCGTCGAGCCCCACGGCCGTGAAGACGGTGCCCCACTCCATGTAGCGGCGCGAGGTCGGCTCGTCGGTGGCGAGGATGCCCGCGGGCTTGCCGCACGCGCGGATGCGCTTGATCGCATCCTGGATCGCGGCCTGGACCTCGGCGTGCGCCGGGTCGCCCAAGTGGCCCAGGCCCGCGGCGAGGTCCGACGGGCCGATGAACACCCCGTCCACGCCGTCGGTGCGCGCGATCGCCTCGAGGTTCTTCAGCCCGTCGCGCGTCTCGATCTGCACGAGCAGGCACAGCTCCTCCTCGGCGCGGCGGAAATAGTTGGCCACGCGCCCGAAGCGCGAGGCGCGCGTGGTGCCGGCCACGCCGCGCATGCCGCGCGGCGGATAGCGGATCGCCTCGACCGCGTGCGCGGCCTCCCCGGCGCTCTGCACGTAGGGCACGAGGAAGCTCTGGGCGCCCACGTCCAGGTAGCGCTTGATCAGCACCGTGTCGTTCCACGCCGGGCGGATCACGGGCGCCACGGGATAGGGCGCGGCCGCCTGGAGTTGCTGCATGATCGTGATGGGGTCGTTGGGCGAATGCTCGCCGTCCAGCACGATCCAGTCGAACCCGGAGCCGGCCACGATCTCGGCGGCGTAGGGATGGGCGAGCGAGGCCCACAGGCCGATCTGTTGGCGGCCCGCGGCGATGGCGCGCTTGAATTCGTTCTTGGGGAGGTCCATGGCGGCAGTTTACCCAAGGCGGCTGCGTGAGCGCACACTATTCGGACTACCCATTTTTCGCGCACGTAGGACGATTCTGATAGCGGGCCGGCCCGATGATGATGGAGACTCGAATCGCGATCCCGGAACAGGAGCGGTTTCCCATGACTTACGAATACGACTTCGAGATGGTGAAGCGGGCGTACGCCGAGATGGCGCGTCGCGCGCGAGAGAAGGACGAAGTGCGCCGACCCCCGCGCAGCGGGTCTTCCTTGCCGGTGCCGCCCGAGCGGCAGGCCCAGGATCGCCAGCCGCATCCCGCCTGACGCAATTCGCTGCCGGCCAAGGACCCCGCTGCGGCGGGGTTTTGTTTTTCCGGAGCCGGGCGCGGTGCGCGCCGGTCCCTCGAAGCATGCAAACGCTGCGCCGCTGGATCGCACGCCTGGCGTGCCTCGCGCTCGCCGCTTCGGCGGCGCTGCCCTCGATCGCCCAATCGCCGCCCGGCGCGGTGGCGTTGCGCGCCAAGCACGCCGAGCTTCGCGCGACGCTCGAGCGCAACGAATTCGGCCGCCCGATCCATCTCACCTCGAGCCAGGACGGCAACAACATGCGCGGGGAGGTGTACGCGGTGGTGGATTACCCGTTCTCGCAGGTGGCCGGGCTGCAGAGCGCGGCCACCTGGTGCGACGTGCTGATCCTGCCCTTCAACACCAAGCACTGCTATGCGACCGGGCGAGGCGCGGACACGCACCTTAAGCTTCGCATCGGGCGCAAGGCCGACCAGCCGGCCGAGCAGGCCTTCGCGCTCGACTTCGACTATCGCCCCATCGCGTCCACCCCGGACTACCTGCGCGTCCAGCTGGCGGCGCCCGCGGGCCCGCTCGGCACGCGCGACTACCGCATCGTCCTGGAGGCGACGTCGCTCGACGACAGGCGCTCGTTCGTCCACCTCGCCTACGCGTACGGCTTCACGACGATGTCGAAGGTGTTGATGCAGGCCTACCTCTCGACCACGGGCGCGAAGAAGGTGGGCTTCACGGTGACGGGACGCGATGCGCAGGGGCAGCCCGTCTACATCGGCGGAATGCTCGGCGCCACCGAGCGCAACACCATGCGCTACTTCCTCGCGATCGACGCGTACCTCGCCTCGCTCGCGGCCCCGCCGGGCGAGCGCGTGGCGCGGCGCATCGAGGCCTGGTTCACGGCCTCCGAGCGCTACCCGCGCCAGCTGCACGAGATGGAGCGCGGCGAATACATGGCGCTCAAGCGCCGCGAGACGGCGCGCGTGAACGCCGCGCTCTAGCCTAGCCGCGCCCCACGAAGGGCATCTTCGTGGCCATGATCGTCATGAACTGCACGTTGGAGTCGAGCGGCAGCTTCGCCATGAAGACGATCGCGTCGGCCACGTGCTGCACGTCCATGCGCGGCTCGATGGCGTAGGTGCCATTGGCCTGCATCACGCCCTGGCCCTGCACCATGCGGTCGGTCATCTCGGTGGCCGCGTTGCCGATGTCGATCTGCGAGACCGCGATGTCGTGCTTGCGCAGGTCGAGCGAGAGGGTCTTGGTGATGCCGGTGACCGCGTGCTTGGTCGAGGTGTAGGCGATGGACATGGGCCGCGGCGCGTGCGCCGAGATGGAGCCGTTGTTGATGATGCGGCCGCCCTTCGGATCCTGCGCCTTCATGATCCTCACCGCTTCCTGGCAACAGAGGAACGTGCCCGTGAGGTTGGCGGCGACCACCGCGTTCCACTTCTCCACCGGAAGCTCGTCGACCGGCACCGCGGGCGCGCCCATGCCCGCGTTGTTGAAGAGCACGTCCAGGCGCCCCCAGGTGGATTTCACCTTCGCGAAGAGCGCCGCGACCGACTTGGGGTCGCCCACGTCGGTGGGCACCGCGAGCGCGCGCGCTCCGGCTCCCGAATCGGCCACCGCCTTCTCGAGCGGCTCGGCGCGGCGCCCCGCGAAGGCGACGTTGTAGCCGTCCTTCAGCAGCGCGTATGCCGCCGCCTTGCCGATGCCCGTTCCCGCTCCGGTTACTACCGCGACTCTAAGCATTCGTTGCTCCTATGCTGGAAACGCCCGGATCAGGCGGCGGGCAAGGTTGGAAAGACAGATTCAACCGCAGAGGCGCGCAGAGGATACGCAGAGGGTACGCAGAGAAACGCCGCCTGGAATTCAGATCGCTGCCACGACGGAGCGCCATGGACATATCCGGATCTTCCTCTGCGTATCCTCTGCGCGCCTCTGCGGTCCATTCAGCCTTCGTATGCGCTTTACTCCACGCCTGCGAGCACGTCGCGAAGCGTCTGCACGATCTCGTCGAGTTGCTTCTCCTCGACGATGAGCGCCGGGGCGATCGCCATGATGTCGCCGGTCGAGCGCACCAGCACGTTCTTCTCGTAGCAGCGCAGGTACGCTTCGAAGCCGCGCGCGCCCGGGGCGCCCGCGCGGGGCGCGAGCTCCACGCCGCCCACGAGCCCCTGGTTGCGGATGTCGATCACGTGCCGCGCGCCCTTGAGCGAATGCAGCGCCTGCTCGAACTTCACCGCCATCTTCGCCGCGCGCGCGAAGAGGTCCTCGTCCTTGTAGAGCTGCAGCGTCGCCACGCCCGCCGCGCAGGCGAGCGGGTGCGCGGAGTACGTGTAGCCGTGGAAGATCTCGATGGCGCCGGGCGGGCCGGTCATGAACGACTGGTAGATGTCGCCCGAGACGATCACGCCGCCCATGGGCACGGTGCCCGAGGTCACGCCCTTGGCGAAGGTGATCATGTCGGGCTCGACGCCGTACACGTCGGCGGCGAAGTTCGCGCCCACGCGCCCGAACGCGGTGATCACCTCGTCGAAGATGAGCAGGATGCCGTGCTTCTTCGTGATCTCGCGAAGCCGCTGCAGGTAGCCTTTCGGCGGCAGGATCACGCCCGTGGATCCCGCGATCGGCTCGACGATCACGGCAGCGATGGTGGAGGCGTCGTGCAGCGCCACGATGCGCTCGAGCTCGTCGGCGAGGTGCGCGCCCCACTCGGGCTGGCCGCGCGAGTACGCGTTCTTCTCGATGTTGAGCGTGTGCGAGAGGTGGTCCACGCCCGTGAGCATCGTGCCGAACATCTTGCGGTTGGCGACGATGCCGCCCACCGAGATGCCGCCGAAGCCCACGCCGTGGTAGCCGCGCTCGCGGCCGATGAGGCGCGTGCGCGTGCCCTCGCCGCGGATGCGCTGCCACGCGATCGCGATCTTGAGCGCCGTGTCCACCGCTTCCGAGCCGGAGTTGCAGAAGAACACGTGGTCGAGCTTGCCGGGGGCGAGCTCCACGATGCGGTTGGCGAGCTCGAAGGCGAGCGGATGCCCCATCTGGAAGGCGGGCGCGTAGTCCATCAGCGCCGCCTGCCTCTGGATCGCCTCGACGATGGGCTTGCGGCAGTGGCCCGCGTTGCAGCACCACAGGCCCGCGAAGCCGTCGAGCACCTTGCGCCCGTCCGCCGTCCAGAAATACATGCCCTCGGCCTTCACGAACATGCGCGGCGAGGCCTTGAACTGGCGGTTCGAGGTGAACGGCATCCAGTACGCGTCGAGGTCGTCGGGCGCGAGCTGGAGCGAGTCGGAAAGTATCGTCATCTGGAATGCCTCTTGCGCGGGAGACCGCCAATTTACCGCAATCGCCCGGCCCAAGACCTCCCGGAGGGCCTTTAAGCCAGGGGCGCCCGCCCCAACTGTTGTATGCTGTCGCGCTGCGTCGCGAACACCCTCGCTAGAAAAGCACCTCCCGATGGCCCAATTCGTCTACACGATGATCCGCGTGGGGAAAGTCGTTCCCCCCAAGCGACAGATCCTCAAGAACATCTCGCTCTCGTTCCATCCCGGCGCGAAGATCGGCCTGCTCGGCCTGAACGGCGCGGGCAAGTCCACCGTGCTGAGGATCATGGCCGGCCTCGACAAGGACTTCGAGGGCGAGGCGATCCCCATGCCCGGAATCCGCGTGGGCTACCTGCCGCAGGAGCCCCAGCTCGAGCCCGGCCATACCGTGCGCGAGGCGGTCGAGGAGGGCCTGGGCGAAGTGTTCAAGGCCAAGAAGCGCCTCGAGCAGGTGTACGCGGAGTACGCCGAGCCGGACGCCGATTTCGACAAGCTCGCCGCCGAGCAGGAGAAGCTCGAGAAGCTGCTCGCCTCGGCCGACTCCGACACCCTCGACACGCAGCTCGAGGTGGCGGCCGACGCGCTGCGCCTTCCGCCCTGGGACGCGAAGGTCGACGTGCTCTCCGGCGGCGAGAAGCGCCGCGTGGCGCTGTGCCGGCTGCTGCTCTCGAAGCCCGACATGCTGCTCCTGGACGAGCCCACCAACCACCTGGACGCCGAGAGCGTCGAGTGGCTCGAGCAGTACCTGCAGCGCTTCCCGGGCACCGTGGTGGCCGTCACGCACGACCGCTACTTCCTCGACAACGCCGCCGAGTGGATCCTCGAGCTCGACCGCGGAACGGGCATCCCGTACAAGGGCAACTACAGCGAGTGGCTCGAGCAGAAGCGCGATCGCCTGCAGAAGGAGGAATCCAGCGAGACCGCGCGCCAGAAGGCGATCAAGAAGGAGCTCGAGTGGGTGCGGCGCAACGCCAAGGGCCAGCAGACCAAGAACACGGCGCGCCTGAAACGCTTCGAGGAGCTCAACGACTACGAGTACCAGAGGCGCAACGAGACCGCGGAGATCTTCATCCCGGTGGCCGAGCGCCTGGGCAACGAGGTGATCGAGTTCGAGAACGTCTCGAAGGGCTACGGCGACCGCCTGCTCATCGACAACCTCTCGTTCAAGATCCCGCCGGGCGCGATCGTCGGCATCATCGGCCCCAACGGCGCCGGCAAGTCCACGCTCTTTCGCATGATCGCGGGCAAGGAAAAGCCGGACAAGGGCAAGATCACCATCGGCCACACGGTGAAGCTCTCGGTGGTGGACCAGACGCGCAAGTTCCCCGAGAAGAAGAACGTCTGGGAGGCGATCTCGAACGGCCAGGACATCCTCACCATCGGCAAGTTCGAGATCCAGTCGCGCGCCTACCTGGGCCGCTTCAACTTCAGGGGCCAGGACCAGCAGAAGCTCTGCGGCAACCTGTCGGGCGGCGAGCGGGGGCGCCTGCACCTCGCCAAGACGCTGCTCGACGGCGGCAACGTGCTGCTGCTCGACGAGCCGTCCAACGACCTGGACGTCGAGACGCTGCGCGCCCTCGAGGACGCGCTCCAGGAATTCGCGGGGTCGGTGATGGTGATCTCCCACGACCGCTGGTTCCTGGACCGCATCTGCACCCACATCCTCGCGGCCGAAGGCGACTCGCAGTGGTATTTCTACCAGGGCAACTACCACGAGTACGAGGAAGACAAGCACGAGCGCCTCGGCGACGAGGCGGCCGCGCCGCACCGCCTTCGCTACAAAGCGCTCAAGTAGGCGCGGCTAGCCGCCCAGGCTCCCGCGCCTGGCGGCCACGTCGCGACGCGGCGGCGCACGGTAAGCCATCGCCTACAATGCGGGGAATGGCCGCCGCGCATCCCGCCTTCGCCAACATCGCCTACTTGCGCATTCCCCGCTTCGACGACCTCGCGGTGGGAGAGCAGGCCACGCTGAAGGAAGCGCTCGAGGCGCGCACGCGGACGGCGATAAGCGGCCTGCAGGCGGCCGACTGGATCGCGCTCGACGCGCACGACGGCCTCGCGCTGGTGATGTTCGGCGATCCCGCGCGCGCGCTTCGCATCGCGCAGGCGCTGCAGGGCGCCGGCGGCGAGCTGCGCGTGCAGGCGGGCCTGAACTACGGGCCGCTCGCGCTCTCGCAGGGCGGCGAGGCGCGCGTGATGGGTGACGGCCTCTCGTCGGCGGCCGCGGCCGCGCGCTTCGCCTCGCCGGAGAAGCTGCTCGTCACCCAGGACTTCGCGCGCGCCCTCGAGCGGCAAGACCCGGCGAAGGCGGCGGAGCTCGCGGGCGCGGGCGATTTCACCGACACGCGGGTGCGCCGGCACCTGCTGTTCACGCCGGACGCGGGGCGGCGCAACGCCTACCGGCGGCGCATGCTCGCCTACGGGGTGCTGGGCGTGGCGGCGATCCTCGCGCTGGGCTTCGCGGCGCGCGAAGCCGCGAAACGCCTCTTCCCGCCACCGCCCGCGATCGTCGTGCTCGACGTGAGGCCGCGCGGCGAGGTCTATGTCGACGGCGTGTACAGGGGCCGCATCCCGCCGCTCAGGCAAGTCGAGGTGGCCGCCGGGCGCCACGTCTTCGAGGTCCGCGCGGCAGGCCTCGTGCCCTTCGAGACCACGCTCGAGGTGAAGCCCGGCGAGCAGGCCACGATCACGCATACGTTCGCGCGGCCCGTGGCGCCCGGCAAGCCGGCACCCAGGGGCGAGCCCGGCTTCTGGGAGGGCCTGCGCAAGAGCCTGGGAGGCGGATGACGGCCGACGCCTTCCCCACGCGGTTCGGCCGCTTCGAGGTCGTGGATGTCCTCGGCCGCGGCGCCATGGGCGTGGTGTACCGGGCGCGCGATGCGGCGCTCGGGCGCACCGTGGCGATCAAGACCGTGGCCCTTTCCGGCAGCAGCGAGGAGCGCGACGCCCACGAGGCGCGCTTCCTCCAGGAGGCGCGCGCGGCGGGCAGCATCAGCCATCCGGCCATCGTCACCATCTACGACGTCGGCCGCGAAGGCGACACCGCGTTCATCGCGATGGAGCTCCTCGAGGGCCGGGACCTGCGCCCCCTCATCGCCGAGGGCCTCACGCCGATGCAGTCCCTCGAGATCGCCGCCACCGCGGCCGAAGGCCTCGCCCACGCCCATGCGCACGGCATCGTCCACCGCGACATCAAGCCGGGCAACATCATGGTGCTCGCCGACGGGCGCGTGAAGATCATGGACTTCGGCATCGCGCACGTGCACGAGCCGATGGTGAAGACGCAGACCGGCGTGCTCCTGGGCTCCCCGCAGTACATGTCGCCCGAGCAGATCGTGGGCCAGCCGCTCGACCGGCGCGCCGACGTCTTCTCGCTGGGCCTCGTGCTCTACGAGATGCTCACCGGCGTGAAGCCCTTCCAGGGCGAGGACATCCCCGACCTCATGTTCAAGGTCGCGAACCTCGCCGCCGCGCCACCCAGCCACATTGCGCCGGGGCTGCCGCCGGTCGTGGATTTCATCGTGGCCCGCGCGCTGAAGAAGAAGCCCGAGGAGCGCTATGCCGACGCGGCGGACATGGCGAAGGACCTGCGCGAGGCCATGCGGGAAGTGGCCGGCGCCGCGAACGCCAACGTGCCGAGGGCGCCTGCCCCCGCCGATCCCCGCGCGCCGGGCGTGGGCACCACCGCGCCGGGCGGCGTGGCGCTGCGCGAGGAGGCGCTCGAGCTTCGCCCTTCCGCGCGCTTCGACTCCTCCGCCGGGCTCGCGCGCCTCTCGGTGTTGCCCACGCGCGCCGAGGAAACGGCCTCGCGCGCCGGATGGACCGTGCAGATCAAGCCCGAGCCGCGCAGCGTCGATCCCGCGCGAGTATTGCTCGCGGCCGCGTACCTCGCCGCCGCCGCGGCGGCGGTCGCTATCGCCTTGTCCTAGGGCGTTTGCCGTCCCCGGGCGGGGGAAATTACGACGCCCGAATCAGCGAACTCCTACACGGAGGCTCGGAGGATTCTGGGTGGCCGGGCTTCTCCCCGGGGTCTAGATTTCGTCTCAGGCGCACCGAACCCAACCGAGGACCGACGATGAGACAGACCCACCGCACCGTGAAGATCCGCCGTCCCGCCCTGCCGCCGCTGCTCGATATCGACGAGGATGGCGTCCCGGTGAGCGAACTGGGCATCCACGAGGGACGCGCCTGGAGCGGCGAGGGCGAAGAGCCCGGCGGCGTGTCGCTCGCCGATTGGCCGACCGAATCCGACGACTAGGAGGGCCGCCATGCATGCGCCGACGCCGTCACTGGGACTTCCCGGAATATTCCTACATCCGGAGGCGACGCCACTTACAGCGGCGTCGAGGTTCCCGGCGTAACGTGGTCCCATGAGCGCACGCCTCCACGAGCAGGATCAATTCGAGTGCTTCGGCGTCACGGCCCCGATGGAGGCCCATACCGAGGTGGCACGGGTGCCTCCGCTGCCCGGCACCAACCGCCGCAGCTGGGTCTATCGGGAAATGGCGATGCTGGGCCCGGACGCCGCGCCCTGGGTCGACCCGCAGGACTTCTCCTAGCTTCCCCGCCCCGCGCGCGCCTTCAGCGCGAAAGCATCGCCGTAAGCAACCCGTAGATCCCGATCGCGAGCGAAGCGATCGCATCCCCCGCGATGAGCCCGCCGCCCACCAGCGACGTGGTGCTCATGTCCGAAGGCAGCCCTTCCTCCTCGTTCGCCTTGCGCTTGGCGAGGGTGTTGAAGAGGCTCGAGGCGATGCCGCCGCCGCCGAACCACATCGACGTCCCGAAGTTCACGAAGCCGCCGAACGAGAACGCGTACGGCGAAGGCAGCAGGATCGCGTCCACGATGAGTGACTTGGGCTTCACGAGCTTGCGCGCGAGCTGGAAGGCGAGGCCCAGGCCCACGCCCCACCAGATGGCGGTGAGCTGGTAGGCCTTGGGCTGCGTGAGGCTGCGCAGCACACCCACGAACTTGTATGTCATCGCCGCGCTCCACTGGGCGGGCTGGTCGGCGGCCTTCATCACGGTCTGGTCCTGCAGCAGGATCGGGTACGCGGCCATGAAGAGCTTGGCGAACACCACGCCCATGATCGCGCCCATGAGGATGCCGGCGGCCTGGTAGCGGAACTGGATCACGCGGTTGGTGCCCAGGCGCCATCCCGTGGAGCGGTCCTGCTGCATGTCGGCCGCGGTGTTGGTGGAGATGAGCAGGATCGCGCCGGCCATGAGGCCCACCCCCGGGTCGGTGAGGCCCGCGGTGGCCATCACCAGCACGCTCACCACGAACGCGGACGAGATCGGGTTGCTGTCCGTGAGCCCGAGCGAGATGCCGTTCACCATCACGAACACGAACACCAGCGCGATGGCGATGAAGAGGTAGAGCAGCGGCTGGTTGAGCACGAAGTGGCCGGTGAGCACGATGCCCACGCCCCAGGCGGCGATCCACATCACGAGGCGCGTCGCGTTCACGCGCTTCCAGTCCTCCTGCTCGACCTTGGGCTGCGTGCCCTTCGACAGGCGCTGCGAGAACTCCCAGAGGATGAGCGAGATGTCGAGCAGCGCCGCGCCCATGATCATGCCGAGCGCGATGAGGAAGGTGATCTTGCGGTAGGGGTCGCCTTCCTGGAGCCAGCCGATGGAGACGAACCAGGGCACCAGCAGGTAGCCGATGAACGCGGAGGTGATCGCGGGAATGCCGATTCGCGCGCCCACCACCATGCCTGCGCCGAACGTGGAGGCCGAGAAGTAGATCTTGTCGATGAGCTCGACCTTGAGCGCCGCGAGCGGGACCGCGAAGCCCGCCAGGATGCCGCCGCCCAGCTGTTTCACCGAGCGCTTGAGCAGCACCGGGTCGGTGAGCGCGCGCAGGATGTTCGCCACCGCGAGGCCCGAGGGAAACATGAGCTGCATGCGGTCCACGAGGATCGGCGTGTAGAGCATGCCCATGCCCGCCGCGAACATGCCGATGCACAGGAAGTAGAGGACCATCTGCCAGACGGGCGGCTGCGGCAGGCCCATCCACACCATCGCCTGGATCAGGACCCCCATCGCCGACAGGCTCGCGACAGACGCCGCCGCGGTCTGGATATAGTTCGCGCCGTGCTTGCCTTCGACCCCGTAGCCATACGTGACCGTGGAGCCGAGGATGCCGGCGAGCACCTGGCCGCCGATGTAGAAGCCCAGGGAGAAGTTCATGTACGAGGCGGTCACGCCGCCCAGGGGGCCGAGCACGAAGATGCCGAGCGACAGCAGCAGCGCGTGGTACTTCCACGTGTCCGGCTGCGGCAACCACGACCAGCGGGGCTTGCTCAAGGGGATGTCTCCCGGGATTCGAGTGGCGCGAAAATAGCACAGGTACCCCGGTTGTTAACGGTTTGCAACAATTGGTGTCAGCGGCCCCGAGGGTGCGGCGTTGAAGGTTTCATGGCGGCATTGCCATGAGCCCACAGGAGGTGGAGCAACAATGAAAACGTCCCTCACCCTTGCCCTGGTCGCTTCCTCGATGATCGGCGTCGCCTCCGCGCAGACGACCGGCTCCGAGGTCCAGCGCGACGTGAACCAGCAGAACCGCATCGAGCAGGGCCTGCAGTCGGGGCAATTGAGCACCAAGGAGGCCTCGAAGCTCGAGAAGGGCGAGGCGCACATCGACAAGATGGAGTCCAACGCCAACAAGGACGGCACGCTCACCCCGGCCGAGAAGGCGCGCATCCAGAACGCGCAGAACAAGGAGTCCGCCGCCATCGCCGGGGACAAGCACAATGCCGTCACGGGCAACCCGAATTCGGCGTCGTCCAGGCGCATGCAGGCCGACGTGCAGCGCAACGCAAACCAGCAGGCGCGCATCGAGCAGGGCGTGCAGTCGGGCAACCTCACCAAGCACGAGACGGCGAGCCTCGAGCGCGGCCAGTCGCACGTGAACAACGCCGAAGCGCGCGCGGGGGCCAACGGCCACGTGGGCGCAGGCGAGCAGAAGAACGTCCAGGCGCGCGAGAACCACCAGAGCAAGCGCGTGTACCGCAAGAAACACAATTCCACGACCCAGGGCGGCTGATTGGAGTAACCTTCCGGTGCGGACTGCCGCACCGGAGGGCCTCCATGAAAACAACGCTTTTCGCACTGCCGCTTCTCTTCGCGGTCGCCCAGGCCGCCTGCGCGGCGCCCATCTACCGCTGCGATTCCCCCAAGGGCACGAGCTACCAGGAATTCCCCTGCGAATCGTCCGACGTGGGCGGCGCCACGACCCTGCCCACGTCCTTCCCCGAGTACAACAAGGAGGAGCGCGACCGCATCCTCACCCGCGAGGCGCAGCTGGACGAGCGCATGCTGCGCCGTGCGGCGATGGATAGCGCCGAGCGCATCGCCCGCGACGACCGGCAGGCCCGCGAGCGGGAAGCCGACGCCCAGCTGGCCATGGCCGAGGCGATGTCGATGTCGGCCTACGGCGTGCCCGCCGGCTGGGTTCGCCCGCTGTCGTACTCGCATCGCAACGCCACCCAGAAGCGCGTGCCGTTCCACTGATCGCGCGGAATAACCCGCGCCCGGCGCGGTTCACGCTGTAGCCCTTCGCCATGGAGTCCGCCATGAGAATCCCCGCGTTGCTCGCTGCCGCGCTTGCCGTGCCCGCAGCCCAGGCGGCCGATATCGAGGCCGGCAGGGCGAAGGTCGCCGTGGTCTGCGCCGCCTGCCACGGCGCCAACGGCGTGAGCGTGAGCGAAGCGATCCCGAACCTCGCCGCGCAGCGCGCGGGCTACATCGAGGCGCAGCTGAAGTCGCTGAAGGACGGCTCGCGCAAGGCGCCCATCATGAATCCGATCGCCGCGCAGCTCACGCCCGCGGAGATGGCGAACGTCGCGGCCTACTTCGCGTCGCTCCCGGGCGCGCCCGCCGCTGCGAAGTCCGACTTCCTGCCCAACGTGGCGAAGTCCAACGTGAAGTTTCCCGAGGGCTACAAGGCCACGTTCACCAAGTATCACGTGATCGATTTCCCCGCGACCAAGCAGGTG
The DNA here is from genome assembly GCA_035519515.1 of Usitatibacter sp. Taxonomy (GTDB): domain Bacteria; phylum Pseudomonadota; class Gammaproteobacteria; order Burkholderiales; family Usitatibacteraceae; genus Usitatibacter. The sequence goes on along the minus strand of DATIWC010000073.1, from coordinate 18,842 downwards.
CGCTACTACTACGCGAATCCCGTGGCGGTGAAGGCCGCGAAGGAAGGCCACGACCTTCCCGATGGCTCGGTGCTGTTCGCCGAGGTGTATTCCGCCAAGCTCGATGCCGACAAGAATCCCGTCAAGGGTTCCGACGGCAACTTCGAGGCCGACCAGCTCGTGGCCTACACGGCGATGGAGCGCGAGGCGGGATGGGGCGATGCGATCCCCGAGATGCTTCGCAACGAGAACTGGAACTACGCGGTCTTCACCACGGCGAAGGAGCATCGCGCCGGGGTGAACCAGGCCGAATGCTTCGCCTGCCACAAGCCGCTCGACAAGGCGAGCTTCACCTTCACCCTCAAGCAGCTCGCGCAGGCGAAGTGACGGGGCGCGGCGAGCTCCACCCGGAAACGCTCGCCGCCCAGGGGCTCGGGCGCGTCACCGAGAAGCACCGCGAGATCGTCTCGCCGATCCACGTCGCGACCACGTACGAGCGCGCCGCGGACGGCTCGTTTCCGGGCGGGCGCATCTACTCGCGCGCCGACAATCCCACCTACGACACGCCCGAGGCGCTCATCGCCGCGCTGGAGCACGCCAGGGCGGCGCTGCTCTTCTCTTCGGGGCAGGCGGCGGCGGGCGCCGTGTTCCAGGCGCTCGCGCCCGGCGATGCGGCGCTCGCGCCGCGCAACATGTACTGGGCTTTCCGCAAATGGCTGCTGGAGTTCGCCGCGCCGCGGGGCCTCAGGCTCGAGCTCTACGAGAATGCGTCCCTCGACGACCTCGCCAAGAAGGCGCGTTCGCTGAAGCCCCGCGTGATCTGGGTCGAGACGCCCGCCAATCCCACCTGGGACGTGACCGACATCGCCGCCGCGGCTGCGCTCGCCCGGGAAGCGGGCGGCGTGCTCGCGGTGGACAACACGGTCGGTACGCCGATGCTCACCCGTCCCATCGACCTGGGCGCCGCGATCGTCATGCATTCGGCCACCAAGTACCTCAACGGCCACTCGGACGTGGTCGCCGGCGCGCTCGCCACCGCGGCCGACGACGAGGCGTGGCAGCGCATCCGCTACGTGCGCGGCGCGGGTGGAGCGGTGCTGGGCCCGTTCGAAGCGTGGCTGCTGCTGCGCGGCATGCGCACGCTGCACGTGCGCGTCGCGGCCGCATGCGCGAACGCGATGGCGATCGCGCAGCGCCTCGAGGGCCACGAGCGCCTCTCGCACGTCCTCTATCCGGGGCTCGCGTCGCATCCCGGCCACGCCGTGGCGGTGCGCCAGATGCACGGCGGCTTCGGCGGCATGCTCTCGTTGCGCTTGCGCGAAGGCGAGCAGGCGGCGAAGGATTTCACCGCGCGGCTGCGCGTCTTCAAGCGCGCGACGTCATTGGGCTCCGTGGAAAGCCTCGCCGAGCACCGCGCGAGCGTCGAGGGGCCGGGGACGACTTGTCCCACGGACCTGGTGCGGCTCTCGGTCGGCATCGAGCACGCCGACGATTTGATCGGGGATTTGCTACAAGCCCTGGGTTGAACCGCCCGTCTTCACGGGGGCGACCACTGGCGCAGGAAATCGTGCACGGCGTCCGGGCTCATGTGCCGCATGTCCTCGAATTCGCCCGCCTTCTGGCTGTAGATCACGCGCCCCTCGGCATCGAGCACCGCGAGCGCCGGCACGCCCTTCTCGAGCGGGATGCCGTAGCGCCTCGCCACCGGGAAGTTTTCCGTGATGCCCTTGGCGCCGACGTTCACGTGGACGATCACGTAGCGGCGCAGCAGCTCGGCATTCTCCGGGCGCTTCAGGTAGCTGTCGAAAACCTTGCAGTCGGTGCACCAGTCGCCGCCGAAATCCACCAGCACGCGGCGATGGGAGGCGGCCGCCTCGGTTTGCGCCGCGGTGATGTCGGTCTCGGCACGGGAAGGCTCGGGGTAGAGCGGATTGGCCAGGGCGGGCAGGGCGCCGGCCGCCAGCAGTTGCAGCACCAAACGCAGGGGGCTCATGGGCGCGAGTATGCCCCAGCCCGCCCGCTTGACAGGCGTACATATGTACATAGATAATCCGGCCATGAAAACCTCCCGCAAGCCCGCGCCCGTCGCGCCCGTCCCGAGCATCGAGGTCGAGCGCGTCCAGACCGGCGTGAAGCTCGAGAAGCGCCTGCTCAAGGTGCTCAAGGGCCTCGCCGAATACCACGACATGACGCTGGGCGACCTCCTCGAGGGAATCGTGCTGCACGCCTTCGAGGGCAAGGCGCCCTTCGAGAAGGCCACGCTCGAGAAGGTCGCGCAGTTGAAGCGCATCTACGGGCTCGACCTCGAGGCACGCCACAGCCACCGCCTGCGCGAGCGTGCGCCATGACCGGCTTCGTCGCCGAGCGGGCGGTCCGCTCCCACGCGTTCACCGTGGACCTGCCGTTCGAGCGCGCCTTCCGGCTCTTCGAGCCCGAAGGGGAGCGCGCGTGGGCGACCGGCTGGGATCCCGCCTACCTGCATCCCCGCGATGGGCGCGCCGGGCCCGGCATGGTGTTCACCACGCGCCACGGCGAGGAAGAGACCGTCTGGATGGCGACGCGCCACGAGCCGGCCGCGGGCCTGGTCGAATATGCGCGCTTCACACCCGGCTCGCGCGTGGGCACCGTGCTCGTGCAGTGCGCGCGCCTGGGGGAAGCGCGAACGCGCGTGACCGTCATCTACACGCTCACCGGGATCGCCGAAAAGGGCAACGCGTACATCCGCGGCTTCGACGAGGACCACTACCGCGACTTCATCGAGTCGTGGTCGCGGTCGATCGCGGCGATTCGCTAGCGCACGAGGAGCGTCTCGCCCGCCACCACGCGGTCGCCCGGCTTCACGCGCACGTCGAACTCCTCGCGCCACGGCACGATGAGGTCCACCTGCGAGCCGATGCGGATCATGCCGAACGTGGCGCCGCGGCCGATGTGCTGGCCGGGCACGAAGAAGGCGTCGATGCCGTTCACCGTGAGCGCGCCGATCTGCACCACGTAGCAGGCGAGCGGCTTGCCCCGGTACTCGCCGCGGAATTGCGTGACGGCGCGCTCGTTCTGCACGATGTGCATGCTGCCCGCGTAGCGCGGCTCGATGCCCAGGAGGCTGCGCAGGTGCATGAGCCCCATGTTCACGTTGCCGCCGCGCGACGGATAGCGGCGCACGAAGCCCACGTCGCCTTCGATGGGCGCGCGGTTGTAGTGGACGTCGAACGGGCTCATGAAGATGCCCACCACGAGCTTGGGCTGGTCGAAGTCCTCGCGCATGAGGTCCTGCACGGTGGCCGCGACGCCCTGCTTGATGACCACCACGTTCTCGCCCGGCCGCACCTTCTTCACGTAGACGACGGTGCCGTCGGCCGGGCTCACGATGCCGGGCTCGGCCGGCGTGGTGCGCGGGGGATCGCGGTAGAACCAGAAGTGGCGCCAGGCGAGGTAGACCGTGAAGCAGGAAAGGGCGGCGAACCCCGCCACCAGGATCAATTGGCGGGGTGCCAAGGCCCGTCGCGCAGCACGCGGATCATCGCCACGCCCGACGAGAACGGGAAGTCGATCGCCTCGAACCATTCGGTCTCGTGCTGGATTTCCTTCAGCCAGCGCTTCACGCCGGCGTGGCGCACCAGCTCGCGCACGTAGATGTTCGTGTCATGCAGGAGCATGTAGCCGCCCTTCTTCATGCGGCCCAGCGCGGCGAGGAAGTCGTGGCGCACGTCCTCGTACGAATGGTTGCCGTCGATGAACGCGACGTCGATGTCGGGCAGCCCGAGGTTCTCGTACGACTTGAAGAACTCCGCGCTCGTGAGGCGCAGGTGCCGGACCCTCTCGGCCACGCCGAAGCGGTCGAAGTGCGCTCGCACCTTGCCGGGCTCGTCCCACTGCGAGGTGCCGCCCACGGTGTGCAGCGGCCCGTGGCGCAGCAGCGAATACGAGGGGTCGACGAAGCTCAACGCGCCGGCGCCGTTGTCCGCGAGGCCGAGCGCGAGGCAGACCACGCTGAAGCCGAAGCCCGACCCGATCACCACCACGTGCTTCGGGCGCAGCGTGCGCACGAGGCCGTAGTAGAGGAACCCGAAGCCGATGTTGAGAGTGCCGGGATCTTCGTGGTGGCCGAGGGGTTTCGCGTGCTGGAGGATCCGCTCCAGCATCGGCGCATCGAGGCTGAAGCCCGCGGGCCCCGGTTTCGGCAAAGTCAGCATGTGCCCGAAAGCTACAGGCCGGAGATTTCGGAAATGTGAAGGTTTCATTGGTTCAAGACGCACGGGCGCGGCGCGTGCTCCCATGGCGCCGTGAAAACCGCCCTCCTCGCATTCGCCGCCATGGCCATCGTTGCCGCCGCCGAGCCGGCCCCGCGCTTCGCGCGCCCCGCGAGCGGCCCCGTCGACGTGGCCGTCGTCCTCACCCACGGCGCCAACGTCATGGACTTCGCCGGCGCCTGGGAGGTGTTCCAGGACACGCCGTTCCCGGGAACCGAGGAGCCCGCGTTCCGCCTCTACACCGTGAGCGACTCGCGCGCGCCGCTCACGCTCACGGGCGGCCTCAAGGTCGTGCCCGACTACACGTTCGACTACGCGCCGCCACCCGCGGTGATCGTGGTGGGCGCGCAGGCCGGATCGCCCCGCATGCTGCAATGGCTCCGGCAAGTGAACGCGAGCGAGCGCACGCAGGTGCTGATGTCGGTCTGCACGGGCGCCTTCAAGCTCGCGCAGGCGGGCATCCTCGACGGCAAGAGCGCCACCACGCACCACGACTTCTTCGACGAGTTCTCGCGCCGCTTTCCGAAGGTGAACCTGGTGCGCGGCGAGCGCTTCGTGCAGTCGGGGCCGCACCTCTTCACCGCGGGCGGCCTCACCTCGGGCGTGGACCTTGCGCTGCACATCGTCGAGCTCTATTTCGGCGCCGAGAGCGCGCGCCGCACCGCGGCCTACATGGAGTACGCGCGCCGGGGGAACTAGGTGCGGACGGCGGCGCGCAGGGCCGAAGGCGTGCAGCCCACCTCGGCGCGGAACACGCGGCAGAAGTGGGCATGGTCGGCGAAGCCCGCGTGCAGCGCCGCTTCGGCGATCGTTGCGTCGTTGCGGCCGATGTGCTCGCATGCCGCACGGATGCGCACCTTGTTCACGTACTCGCCGAGCGTCTGGCCGAAGCGGCGGCGGAATTCGCGCGCGGCATGCACCGGATGAACGCCGACGCGACGGGCGAGGCCGGCCACCGTGAGCGGCTCGCCGTGCTCTTCATGCACGATGCGAAGCATTCGCCGCAGCCACCCGGGCCGGCCGCGCTCCGCGCGATCGCGGCGGCCGCCGCACAGGTCCACGACGAGGCTCTCGACGTGCATCGCCGTGAGCGCGCCCTGCTCGAAGGCGCGGAAGAGACGCAGCATCGCGAGCGATTCGTCGCCGGGAAGGAGCGCGGCCCCGCGATCGACGGCCACCCCAGAGGCTTCCAGCGCATCGGGGCGCACCTCGACGCACAGGAAATGCCCGCCGTCCGGACCCACCGCATCCACGTGCGGCACGTGCGCGGGATGGAAGCCCACCTGGAACGGCCGGTAGTCGAGCGTGAGGCCCGCGACCGACTCGCGGTAGCCGCCCTCGAGCAGCATGCTGAAGTAGGCAAGGGCGTGGTCGTGGCGCGGCAGCCGGCACGCGCACCGGTGCACGACTCGCGAGACGACGGCGTGCGGCGTTTCGCAGCGAAGCGCGACGTCACCGAAATAGCGGCCCGCGGCGAGCGTGCCCACGGCGTTCAGCGGCTCGCGCGGTCCAGCGTCGCGAGCGCCGCGGCGTCCAGGCGCAGCGTCGCGGCGCGACCGATCTCGTCCAGCTGCGCCACGGAGGTCGCGCTCACGATGGGGCCGGCGATGGAGGGCTGCGCCATGATCCAGGCGATCGAGACCTGCGCGGGCGTGGCGCCCGTGCGCTGGGCCACCTCGTCCAGCGCGGCGAGGATCTTCGTGCCGCGGTCGCCCTCGAAATATTTCTTGAGCCCGGCCGCGCGCGGCCGCCCCTCGATGTCGGCGAGCGAGCGGTACTTGCCCGAGAGGAATCCCTTGGCGAGGCCGAAGAAGGGGATCACCGTGAGCCCGTGCTCGAGCGCGAAGCCCTGGTAGTCGCGCTCGAACGTCGCCCGGTCGTAGAGGTTGTATTCGGGCTGCAGCGTCTCGTAGCGCGGCAGGCCCAGGCGCGCGCTCGCCGCGAGCGATTCGCGAAGGCGCTGCGGCGTGTATTGCGAGGCGCCGATGGCGCGCACCTTGCCGGATTTCACGAGGCGAGCGAGCGCCTCGAGCGTCTCCTCGACGGGCGTGGCGGGATCGTCGGCGTGCGTCTGGTAAAGGTCGATGCGATCGGTCTTGAGCCGCTTCAACGACGCCTCGACGTTCTCCTCGATCTGCGCGCGCCGAAGCCCCTTGGTCTCGTCGGAGCCCATGCCGACCTTGGTGGCGATGAGCACGCGCTCGCGCTTGCCGCCCTTCGCGAGCCAGTTGCCGATGACGCGCTCCGATTCCCCGCCGTCGTGCCCGGGCACCCAGCGCGAATAGACGTTGGCCGTGTCGACGAGGTCGAAGCCCAGCTCCACGAACCGGTCGAGGATGGCGAACGACGTGGGCTCGTCGGCGGTCCAGCCGAAGACGTTGCCGCCGAGGACCAGCGGCGCGATGGAAAGTCCGGAGCGGCCGAGCGGGCGTTTCCGCATGCGGGTCAGATCTTGCGCAGCTCGACGCGGCGGTTCTTCGCGCGCCCGTCGTCGTTCGAGTTCGGCGCGACCGGCTTCGTGTCGCCGTAACCCCTGGCGACCAGGCGCTTGCCTTCGATGCCGTAGCTGGCGGTGAGCGCCTTCACGACGGCTTGCGCGCGGTCCTCCGACAGCTTCAGGTTGTGCCCCTTCCCGCCCGTGTTGTCGGTGTGGCCGGAGACCTCGAGCTTGAGGGCCCCGTCGCCCTTGAGGAGCGTGGCCACTTCGTCGAGCGTGGGTTTGCTTTCCGGCTTGATCATCGAGTTGTCGGTGTCGAAGTAGATGCCGTAGATGTCGACCGAGCCCTTCGTCTTCAGCGCCTCGGCCATGTCCGCCGCCTTCAGCAGCACCATCTTGTTCGCGACCGCCTTCGACACCACGACGTCGGCCACGACCAGCACGTTGTCCGGATTGAAGTGGAAGGGCTTGTCGCCGTATTTGACGTCCTTGCCCTCCTTGTAGTTCGAGATGTACACGGCGACGGTCACCGACTTGCCGTCCTTCGCGCCGGAAGCCGACAGGTAAGCCATCTTCTGCACGCCGTTCAGCGCGAGGTTGGTCCAGGCGTAGTCGCCGTGAATCTGCCAGCTCTGGTGGTAGAAGGCGTCGGCGAAGTTCTGGTCCCAGAAGGAACCGTTGTCGGCCTTGAGCGTGAATCCCGCGTCCTTGATGGACTGCTCGTAGTTGCGGAAGATCTCGAGCACGGTGTGGCCGGCGGGCACCTTGTAGAAGGCGCGCGTGATCTGGCCCTCGACCGACTCGGTGACCCAGGCGCCGGTGGGATTCTTCGGATCCGGAAGCCACACCTTGTAGGCCTCGTAGGGCAGCGCCTGGTAGCTCACGATTTCCGAGCCCTCGTAGCGCTTGAGGTAGGGCGGATCCTTGCTCCCGGCCACATCGACCGCCCCGGCGGCGGCGGACGCGAGCGCAAACGTGATGCACAGGGACCGGACGGCGTGGCGGATCGTCGTGCGCATGGCTCCTCCCCGAGTCGGCGCGAAAGAGCGGGGATTCTACGCCTCGTGCAAGGATTGGGCGCCTCTGGCGGCAGTCGCCTCGCCGCGGATCCCGGGGGCTTGAAAACCCGCACGGCCACCCTAGATCTGCCGTATCGGCGGGTTCCGCCGCACGACGACGAAAGGAGAGGCCCATGTTTGCGTCCCTGACCCGGGGTTCCGCCGACCCGTTCGGCGACCTCGACTGGTTCCAGCGGCAAGTCGAGCAAGCGCTCGGCGGCGGCTGGCCTTCCAGCATCCGCGCCGCGAGCCGCGGCGCATTTCCGCCCATCAACATGGGCACCGGCAACGATGCGGTGGAGATCTACGCCTTCGCGCCCGGCATCGACCCTTCCAAGCTCGAGGTTTCGGTCGACCGCGGGCTGCTCACCATCGCCGGCGAGCGCGCGAGCGACCTGCCGCCGGAATCGGACAAGGTGAGCATCTATTCCGCCGAGCGCTTCGCCGGCCCGTTCCGGCGCGTCGTGAGCCTGCCGGAAGACGTGGATGCCTCGCGCATCGAGGCGAAATACCGCGACGGCGTGCTGCGCATCGTGGTGCCGAAGCGCGAGACCGCCAAGCCGCGCCGCATCGAAGTTCAGGGCGCCAACTAACGGAGGACGAAGCCATGGACAACAGGAACCAGGCGGAACGCTCCGCCGAGCAGCCGGCGCTCGCGCCGGCGGTGGATGTGATCGAGGACGAGCACGGCATCACGCTGCGTGCGGACCTGCCCGGCGTGTCGAAGGAAAACCTCAACGTGCGGGTGGACGGCGAGACGCTCACCGTGGAAGGCGCGATATCGCTCGGCGAATCCGGCGCGCTCACCGGCGTCTACGCCGAAGTGCGCTACGCGCAGTACCGCCGCTCGTTCGTGCTCTCGCGCGACCTGGACACGTCGGCGATCGACGCTTCGATCCGCGAAGGCGTCCTGCAGGTGCGCGTGCCGAAGCGCGAGCAGGCGAAGCCGCGCCGCATCGAGGTGCGGTCGGAGTGAGCCCCTAGGGGGTGCGAGGCTTCGGCGGAGGGTTTCCGTACTGCGGCGGCGGCGGGCTGCCCATGGGCGGCTGCTGCCCGGGCGGCTGCGCCTGCTGGGGCTGCACGGAGCCGGGTCCCTGCACCGGCTGGCGGCGCGCGCAGTTGCACTCGCGCGCCGCGTTGCGCACTTCCTCGAAGAACGTCGCCGCGCCGTTCTGCATCTGCGCGTACATCCGCCGCTGCATGATCGAGCCCAGCTCGCGCGCGGCCTCGCGCGAAGCCTCGAAGTTGCGCCGGCCCGAAGGCGTCTCCAGGTAGGCGATGGCGGCGTCCACGTCCTCCTCGGAGACCTTCGCCGAGTAGCTGCGGACGTAGTTGTCCACCAGCTCCTGGGCGCTCCACTGCATCCCGAAGGAATCCGTGAAGCGGTGGGCGGCCGCTTCCACGCGCTGGCGCAACTCCGGCGGGAAGTCGTAGTTGTTGAACGCCTGCTGAAGCATCTGGTCGGAAGCGCGCTGGGCCTGCTGCTGCGCCTGGCCGAACTGCTCGGTGAACATCGCCGTAAGGCCTTCCAATTCGGCCAGCTTGTGCACCTTGGCGTCCTTCGATGCCGCGTCGGCGAAAGCGGCGGTGCACGCGAGCGCGCAAGCGAGCGCGGCGACGATCCTCTGCATGGAGCCTCCTGAAGGCTGCGGTTACCGTTCCATCATAACCGCGCGGGAGCGATTCCCACCGCGGCGACGATCCTTTCGACGACGATTTCGGGCGCCGGTTCGATCCCCACCACGACCGGGTGCTCGTCCGGGCCGGGCTCCTCGAGCGCCTCGAACTGGCTCGCGAGGAGCGAGACGGGCATGTAATGATGGGGCCGGGCGGCCATGCGCTGCGCGATGAGCCCGTGGTTTCCCTTGAGGTACACGAGCTGCACGTCGCGGCGCGCCCCGATGAGGACGTCGCGGTAGCGCCGCTTCAACGCGGAGCAGGCAACCACGGCGTTCTCGCCCGCCGCGCGCGCCTGGTCGATCCACGCCGCGAGGGCGGCGAGCCAGGGGGCACGGTCCTCGTCGGTGAGGGGCGTGCCGCTGCGCATCTTCCCGACGTTGGCGGGCGAATGGAAACGGTCGGCCTCGGCGAAGGTCCATCCCAGGCGTTCGGCGAGGCGCGCGGCGATGGTGGTCTTGCCGCTGCCGGACACGCCCATGACTACAATGACGCGAGGAGTCATCGGGCGGATTATCGCAGCCCCACGAGAGAGGATCCCATGCACGTCGGAATGGTCGGGCTCGGAAGGATGGGCGCCAACATGGCGCGGCGCCTCATGCGGGCGGGGCACACCTGCGTGGTGCACGACGTGAGCGCCGAGACGGTGAAGGCGCTCGTCGCCGACGGCGGGAAGGCCGCCGGCAGCCTCGCCGACCTGGCGAAGCTGCTCGCTGCGCCGCGCGTGGTATGGGTCATGGTGCCCGCCGCGGCCGTGGACGGCGTGGTGGAGGCGCTGGTGCCGCTGCTCGCGAAGGGCGACCTCATCGTGGACGGCGGCAACACGCACTTCCCCGATGACGTCCGGCGCGCCGCCTCGCTCGCCGCGCGCGGCATCGCGTACGTGGACGTCGGCACGAGCGGCGGCGTGTGGGGGCTCGAGAACGGTTACTGCCTCACGGTCGGCGGCGAGGCCGCGGCGGTCGAGCGCGTGCGGCCCATCTTCGAGGCGCTCGCGCCGAAGGGCGGGTTCCTCCATTGCGGCAGCGCCGGCGCCGGGCACTTCGTGAAGATGGTGCACAACGGCATCGAGTACGGCCTCATGGCCGCATACGCGGAAGGGTTCAACCTGCTCAAGGGCGGCGGCTACGACATCGACATCGCGAGGGTGGCCGACGTCTGGCGGCACGGGAGCGTCATCCGCTCGTGGCTGCTCGATCTCACCGCCTCGGCGCTGTCGCGCGATCCGCGCCTCACGGGTTTCGCGGGGCACGTCTCCGACTCGGGCGAAGGGCGCTGGACCGTGAAGGCCGCGGTGGATGCGGGCGTGCCCACCCCCGTGCTCTCGGCCGCGCTCTTCTCGCGCTTCTCCTCTCGCGGCGAGGACGACTTCGCGAACCGCCTGCTCTCGGCGATGCGCAAGGAGTTCGGCGGGCACGTCGAGCCGAGCTAGCCCTCGGGGCGCCTCGGGCACGCCCTTGCGGTGGCCGATCGCCGCCGATGCGATGGACGGCGTCGTGATCCACGACCTCGCCGCGTAAGGCCGGCTGCATCCATCCGACGAACCGGTGCGTAAACACGTATTCAACCCACGACAAAGGAGTCGCAACAGATGAAGTCGCAAGACCTTTCCCTGGTGGCCGCCGTCGCCGGCCTGATCGCCCTCGGTTCGGCGTCGATGCTCGCCAACGCCGCGGATACCAAGGCCACCGAGAAGTGCTTTGGCGTGGCCAAGGCCGGCAAGAACGATTGCGGCACCGCCTCGCATGCGTGCGCGGCGACCACCACGAAGGACAACGACCCCAACGACTGGAAGTACGTGCCGAAAGGGACGTGCGAATCGATGGGCGGCAAGCTGGGCGCCGCCAAGAAATAGCGCAGGGCGTTTGAACGCGGGCAGGGCGGGGATACCGCCCGCCCGCGCGTTTTTTCCGTTAGATTTGGCGCATGACGAACAAGAAGATCATCGCCTGCGCGTTTTTCGTCACCTTGTCTCTGGTTGGCGACGCCCTCGCCGCCGCCACGATCGGCGGCTGCCCGGTCTTTCCCGCCAACAACTACTGGAACACGCCGGTCGACAGCCTGCCGCTGCACCCGAGCTCGGCCACGTGGGTGGGCTCCATCGGGTCGGGGAACCTGCATCCCGACTGGGGCAACGTCCTCTCGGACAACTACGGCATTCCGTATGCGACCGTGAGCGGCAGCCAGGCGAAGGTGCCGATCACCTTCCCGCCCGACGGCTACGCGGACGAGAGCGACCCGGGCCCGATGCCCATTCCCGCCAACGCGCCCGTCGAAGGCGGTCCTTCGAGCGACGGCGACCGGCACGTGCTTGTGGTCGATACGACGAACTGCATCCTTTACGAGCTCTACTACGCGTTCCCGCAGAACGGCGGGGCGAGCTGGAGCGTGTTCTCGTCGGCGAAGTTCGACTTGCGATCCAACGCGCTACGCCCGGCGGACTGGACGAGCGCCGATGCCGCGGGCTTCGCGATCTTCCCCGGCCTCGTGCGTTGGGACGAAGTGGCCGCGGGCTCCATCGACCACGCGATCCGTTTCACCGCGAGCCGCATCTGGGGCAAGAACGGCAACTCGCCCGAGTACCTGTGGCCCGCGCGCCATTGGTCCGGCAGCAGCACGGACAACACGCGCCCGCCCATGGGCGCGCGATTCCGCCTCAAGGCCTCGTACGACATCTCCCATTTCGATGCGCGCACGCAGGTGATCCTGCGCGCGTTCAAGAAATACGGCCTCGTGCTCGCCGACGCGGGCAGCAACTGGTATTTCCAGGGCGTCTCCGACGAGCGCTGGCCCGACCAGGTGCTGAACGAGCTGAAGTCCGTCACCGGCGACAACTTCGAGGCGGTCGATACGTCGGTGATGCAGGTGGATCCGAACACCGCCGAGGCGAAGCAGCAGGGCGGCACGCAGCCCTTCACGGCGAACCTGCAGGGCTTGTGGTGGCGGCAGGGCGGCACCGAATCCGGCTGGGGCATCAACATCACGCACCAGGGCAGCATCCTGTTCGCCACGTGGTTCACCTACGACACGGACGGCAGCGGCCTGTGGCTCGTGATGGCGCGTGGCGAGACCACGGGCAACGGCACGTGGACGGGCACGCTCTATCGCACCACCGGTCCCTCGTTCGACGCGAATCCGTGGCTCACCGCGAACGTGGTCGCCACGCCGGTCGGCTCGGCCACCTTCTCGTTCACCGACGGCAACACGGGCAGCTTCACGTACACCGTGAACGGCGTGACGCAGACAAAGCCCATCGAGCGCGAAGTCTTCGCCGCGGTGCCCACGTGCGTGGCGGCGGAGACGTTTGCCGCGGCGTCGAACTATTCGGACCTCTGGTGGCGCGGCCCGAGCGAATCGGGCTGGGGCGTCAACATCACGCACCAGGGCGACATCCTCTTCGCCACGTGGTTCACGTACGACGCGAACGGCAAGGGTTTGTGGCTGGTGATGGCGCGCGGCGACAAGATCGGCCCCGGCGCCTACTCGGGCGCGCTCTATCGCACCACGGGGCCCACGTTCAGTGCCACGCCGTGGGACACGCACCAGGTGGGCGTCACGCAGGTGGGCAGCGCGACCTTCAGTTTCTCGGATTCGAGCAACGGCACGTTCAGCTACACGGTCAACGGCGTCGCGGGCTCGAAGTCCATCACCCGCGAATCGTTCGCAAGCCCGGCGACCATTTGCAACTGATCCTTTGATGCGCCTCAAGGCCGGCCTCCCGCGCCGGCCGAGAATGGGGCATGAGCGATTCGCTGCCTGCTTCGCACCTGAATTGGCGGGCGCTCGCGCCCATCGGGGTGTGGCTCGTCATCTATCTCATCCCCGTGCCCGAAGGGCTCAAGGCCAACCAGTGGCACTATTTCGCGATCTTTGCGGCGGTGATCGCGGGGTTGGTATTCGAGTCGATGCCGCCGGGCGCGGTGGGCATCATCGGCCTCACGCTCGCGGCGATCAGCGGCTACGTCGAGCAGGATTCGGCGAAGGCCCTCAAGTGGGCGCTCTCCGGGTTCTCGGACGGCACGGTCTGGCTCATCGTCGGCGCGTTCGTGTTCTCCATCGGCTACCGCAACAGCGGGCTCGGCAAGCGCATCGCGTTGCTCCTCGTGCGCGGCCTCGGCAAGAAGACGCTGGGCCTGGGCTACGCGGTCACCTTCGCCGACGTGCTCCTCGCCCCGGCCACGCCCTCGAACACGGCGCGAAGCGGCGGCACGATCTACCCGATCATCAGCAACATCCCGAAGCTCTACGGCTCCGAGCCGGGCCCAACCGCCGGCAAGATCGGCACGTACATCATGTGGACGGCTTTCGCGGCGACCGCGGTGACGAGCTCGCTCTTCCTCACGGCGCTCGCGCCCAACGTGGCCGCGCTCGCCATCGCGAAGAAGACCACGGGCGTGGAAGTGAACTGGTCGCAATGGTTCATCGGCTTCGCGCCGCTGGGCATCCTGCTCCTCGCGATCGTGCCGGCGCTCGCCTACCTCGTGTGCAAGCCCGAGATCAAGGAGAGCCCGAAGATCAGCGAATGGGCCGCGAACGAGCTGCACGCCATGGGGCCGCTCACCCGCAACGAGTGGGTGATGACGGCGCTCGTGCTGCTCGCGATGTTCCTCTGGATCACGGGATCGAACCCGAACATCAGCCTGCCGGGCCTGGGCTCCAACTTCATCAATCCGACCATGGTCGTGTTCGTGGTGATCTCGCTGCTGCTGCTGACGGGCGTGGTGAGCTTCGCCGACATCACGGCGGAGAAGGGCGCGTGGGAGGTGTTCTTCTACTTCACGTCGCTGCTCACGCTGGCGGCGGGGCTGAACGACATCGGCTTCATCAAGTGGCTCGCCACGGGATTCGCCAAGCCGCTCGCGGGCCTTTCGCCCACCGTGGCCGTGATCCTGCTGGTGACGCTCTTCTTCTGGATCCACTACTGCTTCTCGAGCATCACGGCGCACACCGCCGCGGTGCTGCCCGTGGTCCTCGCGGTGGGGCTCGGGATGTCGAACGTCTCCACGCCGACCCTCACGATGCTCTGCCTCTACTCGCTGGGGCTCATGGGCGTGATCTCGCCGTACGCGACCGGGCCCGCGCCGATCTACTTCGGCAGCGGCTACATCGGCAAGCGCGACTTCTGGAAGTTCGGCCTCATCTTCGGCGTGGTGTACTTCGCCGGCCTCATCTTCGTCGTGATGCCCTGGCTGGAGACGATCAAGTAGCTGTCGCGTAACGACGCTTGCGCGAGGCTGTCTAACCGCCCAGTGGTTCGGCGTGCCGACCGCGAAAGTCGGGACGGTGTTCCCGAATGTCGGCGCGTTCCGCGCCGACACTCGGGTTCCTGTGAGCGGCTAGATCGTCACCGCGGCAACCGCGTCGCCGAGCGCCTTCAGGTCGGCGCGCATCTTGGCCATGTCGGCCGCCAGGGCCTGCTTGTCGGCCGCGACCGCTGCTTCGTTGCCGGCGATCTGGTCGGAGCGAAGCTGGGTGCGGTCGCGCTCGAGCACGAGGTGATCGGCTTTCACCGCGGCCTTGGCGGCCTGCACGGCGGCGTTGGATTGCAGCGCCGTATGCAGCGCGGTGCGGTCGGCCTGCAGCTTGCCGAGCGCGGCGGTGATCGCAGCCTGGTCGGTGGCCACGGCGGCAGAGTTGCCCGCCTTCGCGTCCGTGCGCAGTTGCGCGAATGCCTCGTCGAGCGCGGTCTTGTCGGCGGCGATCGTCGGGTTGGACGAGAAGCGGTCGTGCCCGCCGTGCATGCCGTGCATGCGGCCCATGCCGCCGCCCGGGCCGCCACCGCCCGGCGCCTGGGCGGTGACGATCAGGGGGATGGAGAGCGCGGCGAGGAACGCCGCGGCCAGGAATTTCCTCTTCATGTGCTGCTCCTGCGTTGATCGGTCGAGAGCACAGCCTAGCCCGCATGCGCGGGGAAGAGGGTTAATAACTGTATCGGGGTGTTACTGCCCCACCGTGTCCGTTCGGCGCATGGCGTAGCCCGGCCTGCTACGATGGATCGATGGATTTCCCCACCGTCGCCGCCATCGTTCGCGAGCGGACGGGCGCCACCTGGTCGCGCGCGAAGCAGCTCTGCATCGACGGGCGCGTGACGGTCGATGGCGAGCGCTGCCTCGACCCGGCCACTCGCGTGTCACGCGATGCGCAGGTCGTCGTCCGGGAGCAGGGTCCGAAGGCCGAACGCGGCCCGCTCGCGCGCGATGCGATCGTCCATCACGACCGCGACATCGTGGTGGTGGACAAGCCCGCGGGGATGCTCACCGTGGCGGATGAAGCGGGCAACAAGGACACGCTGGCCGAGCACGCGCGGCTATTGCTGCGGCGCCTCGACAAGCGCGCGGCCGATACGGGCCTGGGCGTCGTGCACCGTCTCGACAAGGACACGAGTGGCCTCGTCGTCTTCACGCGCACGGCCGAGGCCAAGCGGACGCTGGCGGCGACTTTCAAGACGCACGACATCGAGCGCGTCTATCACGCGCTGGCCCATGGCGACGTGCCGGCTACGCGCGTCGAATCCGACCTGGTGATGGATCGCGGCGACGGGCTGCGCGGCTCGCACGGGCACTACCGCCGTTCGCGCGGCGCGCCGCCGGGCGACGCGAAGCACGCCGTCACGTTCGTGAAGCCGCTTGCGAAGCTCGAGGGGGCGACGCTGGTCGAGTGCCGTCTGGAGACCGGACGCCAGCACCAGATCCGCATCCACCTCGCCGAGCTGGGACACCCGGTGCTCGGCGAGCGCGTCTACATTCGCGACTACGCAGGCCCGCGGATCGAGGCGCCGCGAACGATGCTGCATGCGCGGACGCTCGGGTTCAAACATCCGCGATCCGGGAGGCCCGTGTCCTTCGAACGCGAGCCTCCCGAGGACTTCCGCACCCTGATGCAGTCGCTGCGCTAGGTCAGCTCCCCGCGCCCCTCGTACAATGCGCCGTGGCCAACAACAAGACGCCGCTCTGGCGCAACCGCGACTACATGCTCCTGTGGAGCGGGCAGGTCGCCTCGACGCTGGGGACGACCTCGTCGCAAGTCGTCGTTCCGCTGCTCCTCCTCGCGCTCACGGGCTCGGCCGAAGTCGCCGGCGTGGCCGGGGCGCTGCGCACGCTGCCCTACCTGGTGTTCAGCCTGCCGGTGGGCGCGCTCATCGACCGCTGGGACCGCAAGGCGGTGATGATCCGCACCGACGTGGGCCGTGCCGTCGCGCTCGCCACGATCCCGGTCGCGATGGCCTTCGACGCCCTCACCGTGTGGCAGATCTACGCGGTCGTCCTGGTCGAAGGCAGCCTCTTCGTCTTCTTCAACATCGCGGAGGTGGCCGCATTGCCGCGCGTGGTGCCGACCACGCAGCTTCCCCAGGCCGCGGCGCAGAACGAGGCGGGCTACGGGATCGCCAACATCGTGGGCCCCTCCGTGGGCACGGTGCTCTACGCCGTGGGGCGCGCGGTCCCCTTCGTGGGCAACGTCGTCACGTACGTGATCTCGATCGTGTCGCTCGTGTGCATCAAGGCGCCGTTCCGCACCGAGGCGCTGCCGCCGAAGCGCGACCTTCGCGAGGAGGTGATGGAAGGACTGCGCTGGATGTGGCACAACCCGCTCATCCGCTTCATGGCGTTCCTCACCGGCGGGATCAACCTGATCAACGCCGCGATCCCGCTGCTCGTGATCGTGCTCGCCAAGGAGATGGGCGCGCCGGACGCCTCCATCGGCGCGATCTTCAGCGCGGCGGGCGTGGGCGGCATCGCGGGCTCGCTGATGGGCGGCAGGATCGCACGCCGGTTCACGTTCGGGCAGGTGATCGTCGCGTGCATCTGGCTCGAGACGATGTCGTTCTCGCTCTTCGCCGTCGTTCCCAACTACTACCTGCTGGCCGCGGTGACCGGGGCGCTCTTCGTCCTCGGGCCCATCTACAATGTGGTGCAGTTCAGCTACCGCCTGTCCATCATTCCCGACCGGCTGCAGGGCCGCGTGAACAGCGTCTTCCGGTTGCTTGCGTTCGGCTTCATGCCGATCGGCTCGGCGCTCGTCGGCGTGCTGATCGAGCGCATCGGCGCGAGGGCCGCAGTCGGAGTGTTCGCGGCATGGCTCGTGGCGCTCGCGGTGGCAACGACGTTCAACCGACACGTGAGGGAGGCCCGTTCCAAATGAGCCGCTCCATCCAGGAAAGGCGCGCCGATTTCCGCAGGCTCCACGAGCGCGGCTGCTTCGTGATCCCCAATCCCTGGGACGTAGGCAGCGCGCGGATGCTCGCCTCCCTCGGCTTCAAGGCGCTGGCCACCACGAGCTCCGGCTTCGCATGGTCGCAGGGCCATGCCGATAGCACCATGTCGCGCGAGGTGGTGCTCGCGCACCTGCGGGTGATATCCCAGGCGACCGACCTGCCCGTGAACGCCGATTTCGAGGCCGGATACGCCGCGACGCCCGAAGGCGTCGCCGAGAGCGTGCGCATGGCGATCGAGACGGGTGTGGCCGGCCTTTCGATCGAGGACGCGACCTACGATGAGGCGAATCCGCTTCGGCCGATTGATGAAGCCGTGGCCCGCATGCGTGCCGCGCGCGCCGCGATCGACGAGAGCCGCAGCGGCGTGCTCCTCGTGGGCCGTGCCGAGAACTTCATCGTGGGCCGGCCCGACCTCGACGATGCGATCGTGCGGCTGAAGGCCTATTCGGCGGCCGGCGCGGATTGCCTCTATGCCCCGGGCATCAGGACGCGCGAGCAGGTCTCCGCGGTGGTGAAGGCCGTGGCGCCCAAGCCGGTGAACCTGCTGATCGGCTTCCCGAGCGACCTCACCGTGAAGGACGTCGAGGCGCTCGGCGTGCGCCGCATCAGCGTGGGCGGCGCGCTGGCCCGTGCCGCCTGGGGCGGTTTCGTGCGCGCGGCGAAACTGATCGCGGACGAGGGCAAGTTCGACGAGTTCGCCAAGGCGATGTCCGGGAACGAGCTGAACAAGCTGATGTCATGAGCACCGTGAACGACGCCGCCCGCATCATCGTCACCGGCGGCACCTTCGACAAGCGCTACGACGCGATCAAGGGCGAGCTCACGTTCTCCGAGACCCACCTGCCCGCGCTCCTGCAGCAGGCGCGCGTGAGCCTTCCGCTGGCGCTCGATATCCGCCTGTTGATCGACAGCCTCCAGATGACGGCAGCCCACCGGCAAAGCGTGCTCGAGGCGTGCCGCGAATCGGCCGAGCGCTCGATCGTCGTGGTGCACGGCACCGACACGATGGTCGAAACCGCGCAGGTGATCGGCCGCGCCGCCCTCGACAAGACCGTGGTTTTCACGGGAGCGATGGTGCCGTACTCCGTGCAGGGGTCCGATGCGCCTTTCAACCTCGGGTTCGCGCTGGCCGCGTCGCTCACGCTGCCCGCCGGCGCCTACGTCGCGATGAACGCGCGCATCTTCCCGTGGGACGACGTGATGAAGGACAAGGCCGAGGGCGCGTTCAAGCG
>DATIWC010000072.1:0-26966 GCA_035519515.1 Usitatibacter sp. | reverse complement strand
GCCTGCGACCTCGACTACGTGCCCAACACGGCGCGCGAGATGAAGATCGACGTGGCGCTCTCCAACTCCTTCGGGTTCGGCGGCACCAACGGAACGCTCGCGTTCCGGCGCCTGGCATAGCCGCGATTCGCAAAGCCTTCGGGCTCGTCGTCGCGGCCGCGCTCCTCGCCGCCGCCTGGCTCGCCTACGTGGCCTTCGCGCCGGTGAGCCTGCCCTCGGCACCGTACGAGTTCGACGTGCCGCCGGGCTCGGGCCTGAAGTCGATCAACCGCCAGCTCTCGGCGGCCGGCGTGCTGCCCGATCCGGAGTCGTTGCGGGTCCTCGCGCTCATCGCGGGCAAGGCCCGCTCGATCCAGGCCGGCACCTACCGGCTCGAGCGCCCCGTCACCGGCCTCGAGCTCCTCGACAAGCTCTCGCGCGGCGACGTGTTCTACCTCGACGCGCGGTTCGTCGAGGGCACGACCCTCTCGCAGTGGCTGGCGCAGCTCGCTTCGCTGCCGCGCCTGAAGCACACGCTCGCGGGGCAGGCCGAGCCCGCGATCCGCGCGCTGCTGGGCGAGACCGATCCGCTCGAAGGTTGGCTTTTCCCCGACACCTACCGGTTTGCGCCCGGCACGGCGGACGTGGACATCCTCAGGCGGGCGCATGCCGTGATGAAGAAGCGTCTCGCCGAAGCCTGGCCCGATCGCGACCCCGAAATCCCGGTGAAGACGCCCTACGAGGCCCTGGTGCTGGCCTCCATCGTGGAGAAGGAGACCGGGCAGGCGGCCGAGCGGCCGCTCATCGCCTCGGTCTTCGAGAACCGCCTGAGGCGCGGCATGCGGCTGCAGACCGATCCCACCGTCATCTACGGGCTGGGCGACAAGTACGACGGCAACATCCACAAGCGCGACCTCACGGCCGACACGCCGTGGAACACGTACACGCGCGACGGCCTGCCGCCCACGGCGATCGCGATGCCGGGCGCGGCCTCGATCCGCGCGGTGCTGCATCCGGCCGAATCGGAGTACCTCTACTTCGTGGCGCGCGGCGACGGCACCCACGAGTTCAGCCGCACGCTCGAGGACCACAACCGCGCGGTGGCAAAATACCAGCTGGGCAAGTGAAGGCACGGGGCGCGAGGCACCCAGATTGAGCCGGGGAAAATTCATCACGCTCGAGGGCATCGACGGTGCGGGCAAGTCGTCGCACCTGGATTTCCTCGTGCACCAGGTCAGGGCGCGCGGCGAGGAAGCCACGCTCACCCGCGAGCCGGGCGGCACGCCGCCGGGCGAGAAGATCCGCGACGTCGTGCTGCATGCCGCGATGAATCCCAAGGCCGAGGCGCTGATGATGTTCGCCGCCCGTGCCGAGCACGTGGCGAGCGTGATCGAGCCCGCGCTCGCGGCGGGACGATGGATCGTCTGCGATCGCTTCAGCGACGCGACCTATGCGTACCAATGCGGCGGCCGCGGCCTCGCGCGCGAATTCGTCGTGGGCCTCGAGCGCCTGGTGCACCCGGGCCTGCAACCCGACGCGACTTTCCTCTTCGACCTGGATCCGGCCATTGCCTACGAGCGCCAGCGCGCGCAGCAACGCTCGGCCGACAAGTTCGAGCGGGAAAAGGCGGAATTCTTCCGGCGCGTGCGCGAGGCCTACCTCGAACGCGCGCGCGAGCATTCGCGCCGCTTCCACGTGATCGACGCCTCGGGGACGCTGGCCGAGGTGCGCGACCGGCTGGAAGTCGCCTTCGCGCAGGCCTTCGCGTGAAGGCACTCCCCTGGCATGGCGAGGCGCTCTCACGCCTGGCGGCCTCGCGCGAGCGGCTTCCCCACGCGCTCCTCGTGCATGGCCCCGCGGGGATCGGCAAGGTCGAGTTCGCGCGCTCCCTCGCCGCGAGCGTGCTGTGCGAGGCGCCGCGCGACGGGCTCGCGTGCGGCGACTGCGCCTCCTGCCACTGGATGTCGCAGGGCAACCATCCGGACTTCCGCGAGGTGGTTCCGGAAGCCGCGAGCGAAGACGAGGACGAGGGCGACGAGTCCCGCGAGAAGGCGAAGAGCCTCGTCATCAAGATCGACCAGGTGCGCGGCGTGGCCGACTTCATCGGCCTCACGACGCACCGGGGCGGGCACCGGGTGCTGCTCATCCATCCCGCGGAGGCGATGCTGCCCGCCGCCGCCAATGCGCTGCTGAAGACGCTCGAGGAGCCGCCGCCGGGCACACTCATCGTGCTCGTCGCCGACCAGCCCGCGCGGCTCCTGCCGACCATCCGCAGCCGCTGCCGCCGGATCGCGCTCGCCGCCCCGCCGCGCGAGGAAGCGCTGCGTTGGCTCGAGGGGCAGGGCGTGGCCGACGCGCCGGCGGCGCTCGCGGCCGCCGGAGGCGCGCCGCTCCTCGCCCTCGAGCTCGCGGCGCCCGAGGAGGCGCAGCTTCGCAAGCGCATCGTGGACGAGCTCGCGCGCCCCGGGGGCCCGGATGTGCTCCTCTTCGCCTCCGGATTCGAGAAGGGCGCGCTCCCGAGGCTCGTGTTCTGGATGCAGACGTGGGTGCACGACCTGGTGCGCGTGAGGCTTGCCGGGGCGCCGCGGCACCATCCCGGGTCGGCGAAGGCGCTCGCGGACCGCGCGCGGGGCTGCGACCTCGAAGCGCTCCTGGAGCTCGATCGCACGCTTTCGGAGGCCCGCCGGCTCGCCTCCCATCCCCTGAATGCCCGGCTGGTGGCCGAGCACCTGCTCATGTCCTACAATCGGTCCATCATGGGAACCCGCTCATGAGCGAGGCCGCTGCCGAGACGGTGGCGCGCCCGGGCGTCTTCACCCTCACGATCCGGTCGAAGGCCGCCCTCTATGCCGCCTGGATTCCACTCCTGCGCGGCGGGGGAATCTTTCTGCCCAGCAACAAGTCTCATGCGCTGGGCGAAGAAGTCCTGATCCTGCTCTCGCTGCTGGACGATCCGAACAAGATCCCGCTACAGGGCAGTGTCGCGTGGATCAACCCGGCGCACAGCGCAGGCAACCGCCCGCAGGGAATCGGCGTGCAGCTGAACGACAGTGACGCCGGGCGCGAACTGCGCAAGAAGGTCGAGGGGCTGCTCGCGGGTGCCCTGCAGTCTTCCCGGCCGACGCACACGATCTAGCGGCGGCCGTTTCCGGGCCGCGGCGGGCGAGGAGGCATGATGTTCTGGGACCGGCAGGTCGATAGCGCGCTCACCAGGCTCAAGCACAACGTGAAGGCGCCCGTGCGCGTGGTGCTCTGGGACGGCCGCAAGGTCGACCTGGGCGAGCCGCGCCTTACGCTGCGATTCAAGGGCCGGCGCGCGATCGCCCTGTTCAAGCGGCCGACGATGCTCTCGCTCGCGCGGGCCTATATCGACGGCGAGGCCGACATCGAAGGCGACGTGCGCGAGGCCATTCGCGCGGCCGAAGCCATTTCACGCGCCGCGCCGCCCTCGCTGCTGGGCTCCGAGGGGCCGACCAACGGCCGCCACACGCGCCGCGACGACCGCGACGCCATCCACCACCATTACGACGTCTCCAACGAGTTCTACGCGCTCTGGCTCGACCCGCGCATGGTGTACTCGTGCGCGTACTTCCGCGAGGAGGACGACACGCTCGAGGCGGCGCAGGTGCAGAAGCTCGACCACATCTGCCGGAAGCTGCGCCTCGCCCCCGGCGAGCGCTTCCTCGACATCGGCTGCGGCTGGGGAGCGCTCGTGATCCATGCCGCGCGGCACTACGGCGTCGTGGCCACCGGCATCACGCTCTCCGAGAACCAGCACCGCCTGGCCAACGAGAGCATTCGCGCCGCGAACCTGCAGGATCGCTGCCGCGTCCTGCTGCAGGACTACCGCGACGTGCCCGGCGAGGAGGTCTTCGACAAGGTCGCGAGCGTGGGCATGTTCGAGCATGTGGGGCTGCGCAACCTGCCGGTCTACTTCGGCACGGTGCGCAGGCTGCTGCGCGAGAAGGGGCTCTTCCTCAACCACGGCATCACCTCGAACGACGTGAAGAACCGCGCGGTGGGGCTGGGGGCGGGCGACTTCATCGCGCGCTACGTCTTCCCGAAGGGCGAGCTGCCCCACCTGCACCGGGCCGTCCACGACATGAGCGGGCAGGACCTCGAGGTATGCGACGTCGAGTCCCTGCGGCCGCACTACGCGAAGACGCTGGGGCATTGGAGCGCCAACTTCGAGGCCCGCCTTGCCGAGGCGGCCGAGGCCTCGAACGAGCGAACCGCGCGCATCTGGCGCATCTACCTCGCGGGCTGCGCCCACGCGTTCGAGCAGGGCTGGATCTCGATCTACCAGGTGCTCGCCTCCAGGCGCACCCAGCCCGGGCTCAACACGCTCCCCCTCACGCGCGACTGGATGTACCGGCCGGAGGGCTAGTCGGGCCGCGCGCCGGTAGAATCAGCGCGATGCTCGTCGATTCGCACTGCCACCTCGATTTCCCGGAGCTGCGCTCGGACCTTCCGGGCGTGCTTTCGCGCATGGGCGACAACGGCGTGACCCATGCGCTCACGATCAGCACGACGCTCGGGACGTTCCCGGCGGTGCACGAGGTGGCCGCCTCCCATGCGAACGTGTGGTGCACCGCGGGCGTGCATCCCGACGAGCGCCGCGACGACCGCGAGGCGACCGAGGACGAGCTCATCTCCATGGCCGCCCAGCCGAAGGTGGTCGGCATCGGCGAGACGGGGCTCGACTACTACCGCGTCGAGGGCGACACCGAATGGCAGCGCGACCGCTTCCGCACGCACATCCGCGCCGCACGCCGCTGCGGCAAGCCCCTGGTGATCCACACGCGCGCCTCCGCCGGGGACACGCTGCGCATCATGCGCGAGGAAGGTGCGCGCGAGGTGGGTGGCGTGATGCACTGCTTCACCGAGACCTGGGAGGTGGCCGAGGCGGCACTCGAGCAGGGCTTCCACATCTCCTTCTCGGGCATCGTCACCTTCAAGAACGCGGGCGACCTCAGGGAAGTGGCGCGGCGCGTGCCGCTGGAGCGCATGCTGGTCGAGACCGATTCGCCCTACCTCGCGCCGGTGCCCCATCGCGGCAAGACCAACCAGCCGGCCTTCGTGAAGCACGTGGCCGAGGAGATCGCGCGGCTGCGCGGCATCGGCTTCGACGAAGTGGCGCAGGCGACCACGCGCAACTTCTTCGCGCTCTTCCGGCACGCCCGCGCGGCGTGAGCGCCCCGCGCCTGCTGCTCTACTGCCGCGCGGGCTTCGAGAAGGAGTGCGCGCAGGAGATCTCCGCCATTGCCGGCGAGATGGGCGTGGAGGGCTTCGTGAAGGCGCGGCCCGACAGCGCGTTCGCCGTGTTCCAGGCGCACCAGGAGGACATGGGCGCGGAGCTCGGGCGCGAGATCGAGTTCGCGCGCCTCGTCTTTCCCCGCCAGATGCTGCGGGTAGGCGAGCTTCTCACGCTGCCCGAGGCCGATCGCGTGACGCCGATCGTCGCCGCCGCGCGCGCTTTGGGCCGCCGCTTCGCCGTGCTCCACCTCGAGATGCCCGATACCAACGACGGCAAGGCGCTCGGCACGCTCACGCGCCCGTTGCGGCCCCACGTCGAGCGCGCGCTGCGGGCCGCGGGGATCGTGCTCGACGACGCCAAGGCGCCCGAGCGGCTGCACGTCTTCTTCGTGGGCGGGCTCGCCTGCTACGTGGGCGTGTCGTCGATCGGCAACAGCTCGCCCTGGCCGATGGGGTTCGCCCGCTTGCGCATGCCGCCGCACGCGCCGTCGCGTTCCACGCTCAAGCTCGCCGAGGCGCTGCTCGAATTCTTCGACGAGAAGGAACGCGCGAAACGGCTGCAGCCGGGAATGACCGCGGTGGACCTCGGCGCCTCGCCCGGCGGCTGGACGTGGCAGCTCGTGCAGCGGGGCCTCACCGTCATCGCCGTGGACAACGGCGCCATCGACGCGAAGCTGCTGGATTCGGGCCAGGTGAAGCACCGGCGCGAGGACGGGCTCGGCTTCCGGCCGCCGGAGCCGATGGACTGGATGATCTGCGACATGGTGGAAAGCCCCAGCCGGATCGCGCGGCTCGCGGCGCACTGGATCGCCCAGGGCTGGTGCCGCGAGACGATATTCAATCTCAAATTGCCCATGAAGAAGCGCTGGGAGGAAGTCGTGCGCTGCCGCCGGATCATCGACGAGGCGCTCGGCGGCGGCGGCTATTTCCTGCGCATGAAGCAGCTCTACCACGATCGCGAGGAAGTCACGGCCCACCTGGCGCGGCGGGCGCGGCAGCCGATACACTGAGCGCGGACCGGGCGAGGGCGCGATGAAGCGGATCGTGATCAGCGAGTTCATGGACGGGCCGGCGGTGCAGTCGCTCGCCGGGCGCTTCGACGTGGACTACCGCCCGCGGCTCGTGGACGATGCCGCGGCCCTCGAGGCGGCGCTTCCCGCGGCGCAGGCGTGGATCGTGCGCAACCGCACCCAGGTGCGCGGGCGCCTGCTCGAGGCGGCCGCGAGCCTGCGCGTGGTGGGGCGCCTGGGCGTTGGCCTCGACAACATCGACATGGATGCGTGCACGGCGCGCGGCATCGCCGTGATTCCCGCGACCGGGGCCAACGCCGAGTCGGTGGCGGAATACGTGGTCACCGTGTCGCTCATGCTGCTGCGCGGCGCCTACACCTCCACGCGGGCGGTCGAAGCCGGCACGTGGCCGCGGCAGATGCTCTCGCAGGGGCGCGAGGCGGCGGGCAAGACGCTCGGCATCGTGGGGCTGGGCAGCATCGGGCAGCTCACCGCGCGCAAGGCGCGCGCGCTGGGCATGAGGGTCGTCGCGCACGACGGCTTCCTTCCCGCGGATTCGCCCGCCTGGTCGCAGCTGGATGCTCCCCCGATGGCGCTCGAGGGGCTCCTCGCCGCGAGCGACGTGGTGTCGCTGCACGTCCCGCTGGGGGACGCCACGCGCGGGCTCATGGATGGGCGGCGCCTTTCCCTCATGAAGCGCGACGCCGTGCTGGTGAACACCGCGCGCGGCGGCATCGTGGACGAGGCCGCGGTGGCCGCCATGCTGCGCGAGGGCCGCCTGGGCGGCGCGGCGCTCGACGTCTTCTCCGACGAGCCGCTTGCGCCGGGCTCGCCGCTCGCAGGCGCCCCGCGCCTGATCCTCACGCCGCACATCGCCGGCGTCACCGCAGAAGCCAACGAGCGCGTGAGCGCCCTGATCGCATCTCGCGTCGCCGAAGCGCTCTCTCGCTAAGTTTTTTTATCCAGCGGAAGGGGAAGCCCTGCCTTGCGCCAGGGGCGATGAGCGGCGTCGAGTCCGCTCCATCGCCTCGCCCGCCCCGCTGTCACCACCGGAATACCTGGATCAAATTGTTGAAGTCGTCGGTCCACAGGCTCCACCCCGGCTGAGGCGCCACCGGCTCGGTCGCCGCCACGATCTCGGGCTTGAGGATGAATGCCTTGTTGCGCGTGAGGACGACCCAGTCGCTCGTCGTGCCGCCGTTCTCGCCCGTCTCGTGCAGGAACGCATATTCCAGGCCCTGGCGCTGAGCGATCGCGAGCAGGACGGGCTTCAGGTCGAGGAACCGGTTGGACACGTGGTAGGCGATCACGCCGTCCGGCTTGAGGTGCCTCAGCAACGCCGACACCGCTTCCAGCGTGATGAGGTGCACGGGGATCGAGTCCCCGGTGAAGGCGTCCACCGCGATCACGTCGTAGTGCTGCGGTGCCTCGCGCTCCATGCTGAGGCGCGCGTCGCCGAGCACGATCTCCACCTTGGCTTCGCAGTCCGCGAGGTACGTGAACCACGTCTTCGCCACGCCGACCACCGCGGGGTTGATGTCGTAGAAGCGATAGACGTCGTCGGAGTCGCCGTACACGGCGAGCGAGCCCGCACCCAGGCCGATCACGGCCACGCGGATGGGCTTGCCCTCGTACGCGGCCAGGGTGCGCCCGATGCCGGAGGTGGGCTTGTAGTAGGTCGTGGCGCTGCGGCGGTACTTCTCGGTGAGGTACTGCTCGCCGTGCAGGATCGACCCGTTCACGAGCGAGCGGTAGCGGGTGTCCGGGTCGTCGTCGCGCGTCTGGCTTTCCTTCACGCGCAGCACGCCATAGTAGTTACGCTCGATGTAGACGGTGTCTTCGGTGAAGTTGCGGATGCGCCAGCCCAGGGCGAACACGGTCACGCTGGTCACCGCGAGGAGCAGCACCACCACGGGCCAGGGGCGGCGCAGGTTGGTGCCGAAGGCGAGCGCGGCCACCACCACGAGGGCGATCTCCAGCTCGAGGTAGCCGGGCAGGGTGATGGGCGCGACGATCCCCACCAGCACGCCCCCGGCGACGCCGCCCAGCGACACCATGAGGTAGAAGAACGTGAGGTGGCGCGGTCCCGGCCGGCGGCGCGCGAGCTCGCCGTGGCAGAACATGCAGATGAAGAAGAGCCCGATGGTGAACACGCCGACCTGCCAGACGAGCTCGAACTGCAGGTCCTTGTCGGCGAGGAACCACGCCATCACGCACAGCATCCACGCGAGGCTGCCCAGGTAGAGGTCGCGGCGATACCAGGCGCGGCCCTCGAAGCAGAGGATGAAGGTGAGGAGGTAGACGGCGAGCGGCACCACCCAGAGCAGCGGGATGGACGGGATGTTCTGCGTGAGGTGGTTGGAGACCGCGAGCAGGCACACCGAGCCCATGGTCGCGAGAACAAGCCAGAGCGCGACGTCGCGCCCTCGAGGCGGCGGCTCCTCGGCGGTGGCCGCGAGCTGCCCGCCTTCCACGGAGAGCGGCGGCAGCGCGCGGCTTCGCCAGGCGAGCGCCGCGCTGCAGAGCGCGAACACGGCATATCCCGCCGACCACCAGAACGACTGGCGCGTGCCCGGCAGCCACGGCTCGATGGCGAAGGGATAGCCCAGCAGGGCGAGCATCGAGGCGAGGTTGGACAGCGCGAAGAGCCGGTATGGGCTCGCGCCCGGGCAGGCGCGCGCGTACCACGACTGCACGAGCGGGCTCGTGGAGGAGAGCAGGAAGTACTGCAGCCCCACGGTCGTGAAAAGCAGGCCCAGCACGCCTTTCACGGGGCTGTCGCCGCCCGCGGGCTTCCATGAGGGATCGGGCACGATCGGCAGGAGCGCGAGGCTCGCCGCGAGCAGCACGATGTGCACGACGGCCTGGCGCGTGCCGCGCATCCGGCTCGCGAGCCCGTGCGCGTAGGCGTAGCCCAGCAGCAGGACGAGCTGGAAGAAAACCATGCACAGCGTCCAGACGATCGCGGCGCCGCCGAACCACGGCAGGATCTGCTTGGCGAGGAGCGGCTGCACCAGGAACAGCAGGAATGCGCTCAGGAATACGGTCGCGGCGTGCAGCGGCATGCGGGGGCTGTGATCGCGCCAACGGCGGCGCGAAGCGCGGCATGTTAGCACGCGCGCGCCGCTATACTCGGCGGCGATGGTCGCGAATTACCTGCGCTTTTCCCTCGCGCTCGAGGTCCTCGCCTACGCCCTGATTTCGTACTGGCTGCATTGGCTCTACGGCTGGAGCTACGCCTGGCTCGCGCTGGGGGCGGCCGGCGCCGCAGCGTCGAGCCGGCTGCTCACGGTGTGCATCACGACCGCGGTCGGCTTCGCGGCACGCTCGCCGCGCCCGAAGGAGCACGCGATCGGGCTGCGCGCCACCGTGGCCATGCTCCTGCGCGAATGGCGAGCGCTGCTCGCCACCAATTTCGTGGTCTTCCCGTGGGAGCGATTCGTGCTGCGGCCGGATCCGCCGCTCGCCCCCTGCGAGGCCGTCCCCGTCGTGATGGTGCACGGCTACTTCAGCAACCGGGGCTATTTCCGCCCGCTCGTGCGGGCCCTCGAGGCGCGCGGCGCCGAACCCCTCTTCACGCCCAACTTCCGCTCCGCCTTCGCGAGCATCGACGAGTTCGCGCGCGGGCTGCACGAGGAGATCGAGCGCATCTGCGCGGGAACGGGGCAGGGCCAGGTCGTGCTCCTGTGCCACAGCATGGGCGGGCTCGCCGCGCGCCGCTACCTTGCCGACCACGGGCCGCGCCGCGTGAGGAGGCTCGTCACCATCGCGAGCCCCCACAACGGCACGGTGCATGCGCGCATGGGCAGCGGGGAGAACGCGCGCCAGATGCGAAGGGGGAGCGCCTTCCTGCGGGACCTGGCCGAGCGCGAAGGCGCGCAGGGGCCCGGATGCCCGGTCACCTCGATCTACACGCCGCACGACAACCTCGTGGCCCCGCAGGACACGAGCCGGCTGCCGTGGGCGCGCAACATCGCGATCCCGGGGCGCGGGCACGTGGACATCCTGGGATGCGAGCGCCTCGCCGCGATCGTCGCGAAGGAGCTGCAGGAGGCCGGCGTGAGGCTCGCCGCCTAGAGCAGGGCGAGGACCTCCTCGGCGTGGCTCGCCACCCTCGGCTTGTCGATCACGTGGGCGATGCGGCCGTTCTCGTCGATCACGAACGTCACCCGGTCGGCCATTCCGGCGGCCGCCTTCAGCTTCGAGACGAGGCCGCCGCCGCCCAGCGTCCCGTAGGCGCGGCCGACGGCGCCATCCTTGTCGGCGAGCAGCGGGAAGTTGAGGTTGTACTTGCGCGTGAACGCCTGGTGCGATTCCTCGCCCTGCGTGGAGACGCCCAGCACCGCCGCGCCCTTGGCGGCGAGCTCGGCCGCGTGGTCGCGCAGCGAGCACGCCTGTCGCGTGCACCCCGGCGTGTCGTCCCTCGGGTAGAAGTAGAGCACCAGCTTTCGCCCGCGGTAGTCGGCAAGCGAAACGCGCTTGCCGCCGGTCGTGCTGCCCGAGAAATCCGGCGCGGGGTCTCCGGGCCTGAGCGCCGTGGTCATGGGCTCATGTTAACGCGCGCGGCGTGTTGCGCAAGCGATACGTCGGGCGCGCAAAAGACCTTCGCCAGAGTGAAAACGGTTGACAAGCGTAGTGGCCTTGCGCATCCTCTCGCTGTCGCGCCCTAGGGCGAGATGCTCACAACTCTACGACACCACCAGAACCACCCCGATTGGAGGACTCATACAATGGCATCTAAGAAAGGCAAGAAGGGATCGAAGAAGGCAGCGAAGAAGCCGGCCGCCCGCAAGCCGATGAAGAAGGCCGCACCGAAGAAAGCCGCGGTCAAGGCGAAGAAGCCGGCAGCCAAGCGCAAGCCCAATGCCGCCTTCATGAAGCCGATGACGCCCAGCTCGACGCTCGCAGCGGTCGTGGGCGCCAGCCCGATGCCGCGCACGGAAGTCACCAGCAAGCTGTGGGGCTACATCAAGAAGAACAACCTGCAGGACAAGACCAACCGCCGCATGATCAACGCCGACGACAAGCTGCGCGACGTCTTCGGCGGCAAGCGCCAGGTCTCGATGTTCGAGATGACCAAGCTGGTGGCCAAGCACCTGAAGTGACATGCATGCCCGCCGGCCCCGGCCGGCGGAAAAAGGGGGAAGAGGCCGGTCGTGTTCGACCGGCTTTTTTTTGGAGGCCTCGTGAAGCTCATCTCGACAACCGGCGCCCCGGCCGCGGGCGGGCACTATTCGCAGGCGGTGGTGCACGGCGGCCTCGCCTACGTGGCGGGCCAGCTGCCCATGGTCCCGGGCGAGCCGGACCGGCGCCTCGCCACCTTCGAGGAGCAGGCGCACCGCGTGATCGACAACGTGTTCGCCATCCTCGCGGCCGCGGGCAGCCGCCCCGACCTCATCCTCAAGGCGACCGTCTATGTCGCCGACGTCTCCTACTGGCCACGGTTCAACGCGGTCTACGCCGAGCGCATGGGCGCGCACAAGCCCGCGCGCACGGTCGTGCCCGTGGCGGCCCTGCACCACGGGTTCCTGGTGGAGATGGACGTGATCGCCGCGCTCGCCTAGGCGCCGCGCGGGCGCGGTTCGTTCGCGCCCCTCGGGTACACTTGCCCCCGTCAGCTCCGATCGAACCCATGGCGACCCCCACCGAAACGGACCCCGCGGACCCGCGCATCTGGCTCAGGTCGTATCCCCCGGGCGTCCCGGCCGAAGCGGACGTGAACCGCTACGCCAACATCCGCGAGATCCTCGCCGAGAGCTGCAGCCGGTTCGCCACGCTTCCCGCGTTCACGTGCCTGGACGCCACGCTCGACTACGCGGAGCTCGACCGCCTCTCGCTGCGTTTCGCGAGCTGGCTCGTGAACGTGGCGGGCCTCGCGCGCGGCGACCGCGTGGCGATCATGATGCCCAACGTGCTGCAGTACCCGGTGGCGCTCTTCGGCATCCTGCGCGCGGGGCTGGTGGTGGTGAACTGCAACCCGCTGTACACGCCGCGCGAGCTCGAGCACCAGCTGAACGACGCCGGCGCCCGGGCGATCGTGATCCTCGAGAACTTCGCCCACACGCTGGAAGAGGTGATCCTGCGCACCGGCGTGAAGCACGTGGTGGTGAGCCAGCTGGGCGACCTGCTCCCGTTCCCGAGGTCGCTCATCGTGAATTGGGTCGTGAAGTACAAGCGCAAGATGGTGCCGGCATGGAGGATTCCCGGCGCCGTGCCCATCCGCAGGGCGCTTGCCGAGGGCGCGCGCCACCGCCACGACGAGCCCGCGCTCACCCATGACGACATCGCCTTCCTCCAGTACACGGGCGGCACGACGGGTGTCTCCAAGGGCGCGATGCTCACGCACGGCAACATCGTCTCCAACCTGCAGCAGGTGAGCGCCTGGATCGGCAACGGGCTGGAGCAGGGCAAGGAGCTGGTGATCACGGCGCTGCCCCTGTACCACATCTTCGCGCTCACCGGCAGTTGCCTCACCAACATGAAGATCGGCGCGCACAACGTTCTCATCACCAACCCGCGCGACCTGCCGGGCTTCGTGCGGGAGCTCGCGAAATACCGCTTCACCTCGATCTCGGGCGTGAACACGCTCTTCGCCGCGCTCATGAACGCGCCGGGCTTCACCCAGCTCGACTTCACGGGGCTCAAGCTCACGCTGGGCGGCGGGATGGCGGTGCAAAGGGCCGTGGCCGAGCGCTGGAAGCAGCTCACCGGTTGCCCGCTGCTGGAGGCCTACGGGCTCACGGAAACCTCGCCGGGCGCCTGCATCAACCCGCTCGTGGCGGGCTTCGAATACAACGGGACGGCGGGGCTGCCGATTCCCTCCACCGTCGTCACCATCCGCGACGACCAGGGCCACATCCTGCCGCTGGGCGACACCGGCGAGATCTGCATCAAGGGCCCGCAGGTGATGAAGGGCTACTGGAACCGTCCGGACGAGACCGCCAAGGTGATGACGGCCGACGGGGCGTTCCGCACCGGCGACATCGGGCTCATGACGCCCGAGGGCTACGTGAAGATCGTCGACCGCAAGAAGGACATGATCGTGGTCTCGGGCTTCAAGGTCTTCCCCAACGAGGTCGAGGACGTGATCGCCATGCTGCCCGGCGTGGCCGAGGTGTGCGCGGTGGCCGCGCCCGACGTGCACTCGGGCGAGGTGGTGCGCGTGGTCATCGTGCGCAGGGATCCGTCGCTTACCCGCGAGCAGGTGATCGAGCACTGCCGCAAGAACCTCACCGGCTACAAGGTGCCGCGGGTGGTGGAGTTCTGGAAGGAGCTGCCCAAGACCAACGTGGGCAAGGTGCTGCGGCGCGAGGTGAAGGACACGCCCCCGCACCCCGAGCCGCGGCACGCGGCGGCCGGCTAGGCCGCCTTCTCGTAAACCGGCCCGTACTCCTTCAGCGCCTCGACGATGCGCGTGACGCCCCAGTCGATCTGCTCGCGGTCGATGATGAGTGGCGGCGCGAAGCGCGCCACGGTCTTGTGCGTGTCCTTGCTGAGGACGCCGTGCTTGAGCAGCGTCTCCACGAACTGGCGCGCGCCCACGCGCTGGGTGTCCAGCTCCAGGCCGATGAGCAGGCCCTTGCCGCGCACGTCCTTCACCACGGGGCTGGAGATGGCCTGCAGCCGATGG
Source organism: Usitatibacter sp. (assembly GCA_035519515.1). Classification (GTDB taxonomy): domain Bacteria; phylum Pseudomonadota; class Gammaproteobacteria; order Burkholderiales; family Usitatibacteraceae; genus Usitatibacter. The sequence continues at coordinate 13,091 of DATIWC010000072.1, read as the reverse complement.
AGCAGGTAGGCGCCCATGGCGGCCGCGCGCTCCGCGAGCTTCTCGTCGAGGAGCACGTTGAGCGACTCGAGGCCCACGGCCGCGCCCAGCGCATTGCCGCCGAAGGTGCTGCCGTGGTCGCCGGGACGGAACACGCCCATCACCTCCTCGCGGGCGGCGAAGGCGGAGACGGGGATCAGCCCGCCGCCGAGCGCCTTGCCGAGGATGATGCCGTCGGGCTTGATGCCCTCGTGGTGGATCGCGAGGACCTTGCCCGTGCGCCCAAGGCCGGTCTGCACTTCGTCCACGATCATGAGCACGTTGTGGCGGCGGCAGATCTCGAGCGCCCTGGTGAGGTAGCCCTCGGGCGGCACGATGATGCCGGCCTCGCCCTGGATGGGCTCCACGAGGAACGCCGCGGTTTCCGGCGTGATGGCCGCTTCGAGCGCGGCGGTGTCGCCGAACGGGATGGAGACGAAACCGTCCGCGTAGGGACCGAAGCCCTCGCGGTACTGCTCCTCCGAGGAGAAGCCCACGATGGTGGACGTGCGCCCGTGGAAGTTCGCCTTGCAGACGATGATCTTCGCCTGGTTCGCGGGGACTTTCTTCACGGTATAGGCCCACTTGCGCGAGCACTTGATCGCGGTCTCGACGCCCTCGGCGCCGGTGCTCATGGGCAGCGCGCGGTCCATGCCGGTCACTTCGCAGATCCTGGCGAGAAAGGGCGGCAGGCGGTCGCTGTAGAACGCGCGCGAGGTGACGGCGAGGCGCCTTGCCTGCGATTCGAGCGCGGCGACGAGGCGCGGGTGGCCGTAGCCGAAGCTCACGGCCGAATAGGCGGAGAGCATGTCGAGGTAGCGGCGGTCCTGGTCGTCCCAGAGCCAGACGCCTTCGCCGCGCGAAAGCACGACGGGGAGCGGATCGTAGTTCGTGGCGCCGTAGCGGCGCTCGAGAGCGATTTTGTCGCTCATGGCGTTTCCTTTCCTGCTTTTGGCAAGTTGCGACGCGAAATCCGACATGGCTCGCGCGCGGCCCCGCATTATACCGGAGGGGACATGAATTTCATATGCAAGTTCAAGCATTTGGCGGAGGCAAGCCATCACCCAGCACGCCCATGACCTGGCCGGCCACCTGCGCGCGCTGAAGGAGCTGCGCGGGCACGGCCGCCACAAGCCCAGGCGCCTTGCGGACGTGAAGCGAGCGCAGGCGAAGCGGCTCGCGCACACCTACGCCGATCTCTCGGCGCAGCCCCGCTACCGCGCGGCCACGCGCTTCTTCCTCGAGGACCTCTATGGCGAGAAGGATTTCAGCGCGCGCGACCGCGAGATGCTGAAGATCGTCCCGGTGATGTCGCGCGTGCTGCCCGCTTCCGCGGTCGAGACCGCGGCGCACGCCATCGAGCTCGAGGCGCTCTCCGAAGCCCTGGACCAGCGGCTCGCCGCGGCGCTGGGCGACGCACACCTCGACGATGCGGCCTACGCCGCGGCCTACCGCGAGAGCTCCACGCGCGAGGAACGCGAACGGCAGGTCGCGCTGGTCGCCGCCGTGGGGCGCCGCCTCGATGGCCTGGTGCGAAAGCCGTTCATCTCGCATACGTTGAAGCTCATGCGCCAGCCCGCGCGCGTGGCGGGGCTCGCCGACCTGCAGGATTTCCTGGAGCGGGGATTCGAGGCCTTCCGCGACATGCACGGGGCCCACGAATTCCTGGAGACCTTCTCGCGGCGCGAGGGGCGCATCCTCGAGAAGCTCTTCAGCGGGGCGGAGGATCCGTTCTCGGCGTAGCGAAGAGCTTGTCCAGCTCCTGCGTCACGGCCGAGTGGATCGGCCCCTTCATCGCCTTGAGGAGGAAGCCCAGGGCCACCGTGAGGTGCAAGTCCTTCTCGGAGAGCGAGAGCGAGCCCGTGACGCCGGGCCGCTCGAAGCGCATCACGTCGCCTTCCCAGCGGCCCCGCAGGCCGAAGCGCCGTCCGAGCTCCGCCACCAGGCGCTCGGCTGCGGCGCGCGCGCCGGCGAGGCCCAGCGGATGCAGGCGGCGGATGTCGATGTCGGCCAGTTGCGCGTCCCTATCGGTGGGCAGGTCCCATCAGCGTGTCCGGCAGCCAGGTGGCGATCTCCGGGAAGAACGACAGGATCACGATCGCCAGGAACATGCACAGCACGTACGGGATGGTGCCCCACATCACCGTGGTGACCGGCACGTCGGGCGCGATGGAATTCACGATGTAGATGTTGAGGCCGACGGGCGGGTGGATGAGCCCCACTTCCATGTTGATCGTGAGGATCACGCCGAACCAGACGGGGTCGAAGCCGGCGGCCGTGATGATGGGCAGCAGGATGGGGCTCGTCATCAGGATGATCGCCGCCGGCGGGATGAAGAATCCGCACACCAGCAGGAAGACGTTGATCATGGCCATCAGCGCCCAGCGGTTCATGTGCATGTCGGCGATGCCCTGGGCGAGCGTCTGCGTGAGGTAGAGCGACGTGAGCATGTAGCCGAAGAGCACGGCCCCCGCGATGATCATGAGGATCATGACGGACTCGCGCATCGTGTCGCGCATGATCAGCCACCAGTCCTTCGGCTTCCACATGCGGTAGATCACCACGGCGAGGATCACGCACAGGGCGGCGCCCACCCCCGCGGCCTCCGACGGCGTCGCCACGCCGCCGTAGAGCACCCACATCACGCCCACGATGATGGCCACGAACGGCGCGACCTTCGGGATCGAGGTGAGCTTCTCCTTCCAGCTGTAGCGGAAGTCGCTCGCGTGCGAGCGGAAGCCGCGCTTCCAGATGATGAAGAGCGTCCACGCCATGAAGAGCCCGGTGAGCAACAGGCCGGGGACCACGCCCGCGAGGAAGAGCCTGCCGATCGACGTCTCGGTCGCGATCCCGTACAGGATGAACGTGATCGAGGGCGGGATGAGGATCCCCAGCGTGCCGCCGGCGCAAATCGATCCCGTCGCGACGTCGTCGGGGTAGCCGCGGCGGCGCATCTCCGGGATGCCCATGCGGCCGATGGCCGCGCAGCACGCCGGGGACGACCCGGTGAGGGCCGCGAAGATCGCGCACGCGCCGAGGTTCGAGATCACGAGGCCGCCCGGGAGCCGGTAGAGCCAGCGGTCGAGCGCCTCGTACAGGTCCTTGCCCGCGGGCGACGAGCCGATGGCCGCGCCCATCATCACGAACATCGGGATCGAGACCAGCGTGAAGTCGTCCAGGCTCGACCAGAACGTCTCGGCCACCACGCGGATGCCGTCGAAGCCGTGGAAGATGAGCAGGAACACCACCGAGGTCGCGCCCAGCCCGAACGCGACCGGCACTCCCGAGAACAGCAGCAGGAGCGTGGCCGCGAGCACGATCATCCCCTGGGTCGTGGGCGTCATGCCCTAGGCCTTGTCGATGCCGAAGGGACGGGACCGGCCGGTGACGAGGCTCGCGAGCTCCGCCACGTATTGCAGGACCAGCAGCCCGAGGCCGATCGGCATCGAGAGATAGGGAATCCACAGCCGCGCGCGCCACACCGTGTTGGAGCGCCAGGTTTCCGAATACGCCTCGTACCAGTAACCGGTGCACAGGACGAAGAGGGTCGCGCAAAACGCGAGGGACAGGACGACGGTGAAGAGCGCGAGCCAGTAGCGCGGGCGCCGCGGCAGCCACATCGGCAGGACGTCCACGTTGACGTGCCCCCGGTGCAGCAGCACGTAGGCGCTGCCCACGAAGGTCGCGCCCACGATGGCGTAGGTCACGACGTCGATCTGCCAGATGGTCGTGAGGTTGAGGACGTAGCGCTCGATCACCATGTCGCAGATCACGAGCACGGCGAGCGCCATCAGCGCCGCCGCCGTGACGCCCGCGGCGCGCGACAAGAACCGGACGCCCTCGATGTAGGCATCGAGGGCGCCCTTGCCGCGCTTCATTTGACCGAGAGCGCTTCGTCGATCAGCTTCTGGCCGTCGGGAACGTCCTTGGCGAAGCGCGCGTAGCTGCTCTTTTTCGCCACGTCGAGCCAGGCCTGGTAGTCGGCGTCGGAGAGCGTGACGACCTTCGCCTTGTGGTCCTCGAAGGCCTTGATCGCCTCCTTGTTGACCTCGTCGGCCTTGCCCTCGTAGTACGCCTGCGCCTTCCTGCCCGCGTCGAGCAGGGCCTGCTGCTGCTTCTTGTCGAGGCGGTCGAACGTCTTCTTGGACATGAGCACCGGCTCGTACATGAACCAGAGGGCGTTGTCGCCGGGCGCGGTGAGGCAGTCGGTGACCTCGTAGAGCCGCATGGACGCGAACGTGCCCAGGCTCGTGTCGGTGGCGTTCACCACGCCGCTCTGGAAGGCGTTGTAGATCTCGTTGGACGGCGGGCTCACGATGCTCGCGCCGGCCGTCTCCCACATGGAGGCGAACGTCGGCCCCGCGGCGCGGAACTTCCTGCCCTTGAGGTCGTTGGGATGGACGATGCAGCTGCCCTTGGCGGCCATGCCGCCCGCGAACCATGCGTCGGAGAGCACCATCACGCCGTGCTTCTCGATCTCGGCGCGCACGTCCTTCATGAACTGCGACTGGTTGATGCGCTTGGCGCGTTCCTGGCTGCGGATGAGGCCCGGCATCAGCGTCGCGCTGAACGTGGGCACCTTGCCGCTCGCGTAGTCGAGCGGGAAGAGCGTGATGTCGAGCTGCCCGTTCACCATCGCGTTCCACTGGTCGTTGGGCTTGAAGAGCGAGGCGCCCGGATAGACCTGGACCTCCAGGCCCACGTTGGCCGCCTTTGCCTCCTTGGCGATCATCTGCACCATGTCGTCGCGCACGTCGCCCTTGCCGCCGGGGAACTGGTGCGACGCCCTCAACGTCACGTCCGCCGCGAACGCCTGCAGGGCGCACGCGACCGCGGCTGCGCCAAACGCCAGGCCGATCCTCGATGCTTTGCTCATGTTGGGTCTCCTCGTATTGTGGGTGTCGTTCGTGCGCCTGTACCGGCGCATCGGCAGTGCGGCTACTGTATCAGGCTCACGCGGCCCGGCGGGCGGCCTGGGCGCGGCGGGCGCTTTCCTGCAGGTGCTCCATGGCGGCCTGCACGCCGCCCCTGCGGTGCGGCACGCCGGCGAGCTCCAGCCCCATCTCGACGCCGGCGAGCGTGCCCATCAGCATGAGGTCGTTGAAATCGCCCAGGTGGCCGATGCGGAAGATCTTCCCGGAGAGCTTGGTGAGCCCCTGGCCCAGGGACATGTCGAAATGCTGCAGGACGACTGCGCGGAAGCGGTCAGCGTCGTGGCCGGCCGGCATCATGACCGCGGTGAGCGACGAGCTGTATGCCGCCGCGTCCTGGCAGAGGATCTCGAGCCCCCAGGCGCGCACCGCGCGGCGGGTGGCCTCCGCATGGCGGTCGTGGCGCGCGAAGACGTTGGCAAGGCCCTCTTCCTCGAGCATGTGGATCGCCTCGCGCAGGCCGTAGAGCAGGTTGGTCGCCGGCGTGTAGGGGAAGAATCCGTTCGCGTTGGCGGCGATCATCTCGCCCCAGTCCCAGAACGAACGCGCGAGCCGCGCCGATTTCGACGCGGCGAGCGCCTTTTCCGAGACCGCGTTGAATGAAAGGCCCGGCGGCAGCATGAGCCCCTTCTGGGAGCCGCCCACCGTCACGTCCACGCCCCATTCGTCGTGCCGATAGTCGATGGAGGCGAGCGACGAGATCGTGTCCACCATCAGCAGGGCGGGATGGTTCGCCTCGTCGATGGCCTTGCGCACGGCGGCCACGTTGCTCACGACCCCGGTCGAGGTCTCGTTGTGGACCACCGCCACCGCCTTGATCGCATGGCCCTTGTCGGCGGCAAGCCGCGCGCCGATCTCGGCAGGGTCGGCGCCGTGGCGCCAATCGCCCGGGATGAAATCGATCTCGAGGCCGAGCTTGCGCGCCATCTTCTGCCACAGGGTGGCGAAGTGGCCGGTCTCGGACATGAGCACGCGCTCGCCCGGCGAGAGCGTGTTGGCGAGCGCGGCTTCCCAGGCGCCGGTGCCGGAGGCGGGGTAGATCACCACGGGCTGGCGCGTCTGGAAGACGCGCCGTATGCCCTCCAGGACTTCCTTGCCGAGCGCCTGGAACTCCGGGCCGCGGTGGTCGATGGTGGGCCGGTCGATCGCACGCAGGATGCGGTCGGGCACGTTGGTGGGCCCAGGGATCTGCAGGAAATGGCGTCCGGCCGTCATGCGCGTGGCTCCTCGCGGTTTATCGGCCATAATGCCGCAGCCCAGACCTGTTTTGCACGCGCCCCCGTACAAACCCTAATGACCGGATCGACATCGCGCCCCGTGCACTTCGCGCGCGGCGAGGAGGAGGGGCGGCGCGCGCTCGCCGCACGCCTCGCGCGCGAGGTGGACGGCGAGATCCTTTTCGACGCCGCTTCGCGCGGGCGCTACTCGACCGATGCGTCCATCTACCAGGTCACTCCGGTGGGCGTGGTGGTCCCCCGCAACGCCAATGCGGCCATCGTCGCCATGCAGGTCGCGGCCGAGTCCGGCGTGGCGATCCTGCCGCGCGGCGCCGGCACCTCCCAGTGCGGCCAGACGGTGGGCCACGCGCTGGTGATCGACGACAGCAAGCACCTGGGGCGCGTCATCGAGGTGGATGCGCCCGGGCGGCGCGCCGTCGTGGAACCCGGCGTCGTGCTCGACACCCTGAACGCCTCGCTGCGCGCGCACGGACTCTGGTTCCCGGTGGATGTCTCGACTTCCGCGCAGGCCACGATCGGCGGCATGGCGGGCAACAATTCCTGCGGATCGCGCTCGCTCGCCTACGGCAACATGGTCGATCGCGTGGCGGCCATCGATGCGTGGCTGCCCATCGGCGTGCGCGGACGGTTCGGCCCGGCGGAGGCGATGCGAGTGGCCGGCATCCGCGAGATCGCCGACAAGGCCCGTGCGCTCTTCGATCGCGAGCGCGCCGAGATCGCTGCACGTTACCCGAGGGTGTCGCGCAACGTCGCGGGCTACAACCTCAATCGCCTCGCCCCCGAAGGCTTCAACCTCGCGCGGCTGCTGGTGGGCAGCGAGGGAACGCTCGCCTGGTTCGAGCGCATCCACATCGATCTCGCCGAGCTGCCGCGCCACAAGACGCTGGGCGTGGCCCACTTCCCGCGCTTCTACGACGCGATGGACGCGGCCCAGCACATCGTGAAGCTCGGCCCCTGCGCGGTCGAGCTGGTGGACCGCACGATGCTGGACCTCGCGCTCGGCAACGCGGCGTTCGCGCCCGTCATCCGCCGCTACGTGAAGGGCGAGCCGCAGGCCGTCCTGCTGGTGGAATTCGCGGGCCCGGAACGCGAGCCGCAGGAGGAGGGCGTGCGCCGGCTTGCCGAGCTCATGGCCGACCTGGGCTTTCCCGGCGCGGTCGTGCCGATCGCCGACGCGGCGGGCCAGAAATCCCTGTGGGACGTGCGCAAGGCGGGACTCAACATCATGATGTCGATGAAGGGCGACGGGAAGCCCGTGTCCTTCATCGAGGATTGCGCCGTGCCGCTCGAGCACCTGGCCGAGTACACGTCGCACCTCACCGAAGTCTTCCGCAGGCACGGCACCGAGGGCACGTTCTACGCGCACGCCTCGGTGGGATGCCTGCACGTGCGGCCGGTGCTCAACATGAAGGGCGACGGCGCCGTGCGCATGCGCGCCATCGCCGAGGAAGCGGCCGACCTGGTGCGGCGCTACAAGGGAGCCTATTCGGGCGAGCACGGCGACGGGCTCCTGCGCTCCGAATGGATCGCGCCGTTCTTCGGCCCGCGCCTCACCGCGTGCCTCGCCGAGGTGAAGTCGTGGTTCGACCCCCAGGGGATCATGAACCCGGGCAAGATCGTGAACCCGCCGCGGCAGGACGACCGCTCGCTCATGCGCTACGGCCCGGCATACCGGCAGCCCGCGCCGGTGACGGTGCTCGACTGGGGCGCGTGGGGCGGCCTCGCGGGCGCCGTCGAGATGTGCAACAACAACGGTCACTGCCGCAAGTTCGACGCGGGGACCATGTGCCCAAGCTATCGCGCGACGCTCGACGAGCGCGACCTCACGCGCGGCCGCGCCAATACACTGCGCCTCGCGCTCTCGGGCCAGCTGGGCGCAACCGAAGCGGCCGACGAGGCCGTGCGCGAGGCGCTCGACCTGTGCGTGAGCTGCAAGGGCTGCAGGCGCGAATGCCCCACGGGCGTGGACATGGCGCGCATGAAGGTGGAGTTCCTCGCGCACTACAAGAAGCGCCACGGGTACTCGGCGCGCGACCGCATCGTGGGCCACATGCCGCGCTACGCGCGCTGGGCCGCGCGGCTTGCGCCGCTCGCGCGCCTGCCGGGTGCGGGCGCCGTCGCGCAAGCCTTCGGCTTCGACCGCCGCCGCGCACTTCCCGCATGGAAGCGCGCGTGGACCGCGCGAAGCGAGCCGCGTGGCCAGGGACGGCCCGTCGTCCTCTTCGCCGACACGTTCAACAACTGGATGGAGCCGGACAACCTCGCGGCCGCCGCGCACGTGCTGCGCGCCACCGGCCATGCCGTCGAGACGACGCTCGCGCAGGGCCGGCCGCTCTGCTGCGGGCGCACCTACCTCGCGGTCGGCATGGTGGACGAAGCGCGCGCCGAGGCGCGCCGGACGCTCGAGGCGCTGCGCGCGCACCTCGCGGCGGGAACGCCCATCGTGGGCCTGGAGCCTTCGTGCATGTACACCTTCCGCGACGAGTACGCGGCCTTGTTTCCCGGTGATGCGCTCGCCGCGCGGCTTGCATCCGCGGAGCTCGTCGACGAATACCTCGCGCGCGAGATCCGCGCGGGCCGCATCTCGCCCGCCTGGAAGGCGCAGCCGCCGCGCGCGATCCGCGTTCATGGCCACTGCCACCAGAAGGCGTTCGGAACCTTCGACGCGACGCTCGAGCTCCTGCGCGCGATCCCGGGGGCCGACGTGGCCGCGATCGAGTCGGGCTGCTGCGGCATGGCCGGCGCCTTCGGGCACGAGACGGGCCACTACGAGGTGTCGATGAAGATGGCGGAAGCGGCGCTGCTGCCGGCGGTGCGGTCGGCCCCGCAGGCCGAGATCGCCGCGGCGGGCACAAGCTGCCGCAAGCAGATCGGCGACGGCACCGGGCGGCGCGCGCGCCATCCGATCGCCCTCGTCGCCGAGGCGCTATGAGCGCAACACCTGCGCAACCCCTCGCGATCGCCCTGCGCGAGGCGCTCGCCTTCGAGGTGCTGGGCGAGCCCGTGGGCAACCTCACCCTCGGCCGCGGCACGTTCGAGCGGCGCCCGCTGCACATGGCGATCGTCGAGAACCGGATCGCCAGCGGCTCGCTCGGGGCGCTCGAGTGCAGGCGCCTCGCGGCGCTGCTCGCCATCGTCGCGCGCGAGCGCTCGAGCCTCGTGCTCTTCCTCGACTCGGCCGGCGCGCGCGTCTCCGAGGGCCTCAAGGCGCTGGGCGCGTTCCGCACGCTCTATCACGCGGGCCTGGATGCGGCCCTCTCCGGGGCGCCGATCGCCGTCGCCCTCGGTCGCAATTGCTTCGGCGGCTCGAGCATGCTCGCCCACCTCGCACCGCAGCGGCTCTTCAGCGAAACCACGCAGCTCGCGATGTCGGGTCCCTCGATCCTCGCCTCCGCCGCGGGCGTGAACATCCTGGACGAGATGTTCCGCGCGATGGCGCAGGTGGCGCTGTCGCCTGCCGCTCGCGCCAAGGCGAGCGCCGCCAACACGGTGTGGGGCGGGGGGGATCTCACGGCGTGGCTCGCGCAGGCGCTCGCGCAGCGCGGCGATGCCGCCTCGGCGCTGCGCCTGCGGCACGAGGCGCTCGAGCTTCGCTTCGGCCAGCGCGCGCCCGACCGCCCCTGGGAGGCGCTGCGCCGCCGCGACCTGGAGAAGATGTACGAGGTGGGCTACGAGGCTCGCGAGAGCGACGGTTTCGTCACGGGGCGCGGCAGGCGCGAGGGCGGCGAGGAGCATTTCCTCGGATTGGTGGGCCGCAATCCCGTCGGGGCGGTGCGCGCGTGGCGGCTTGCGGAGGCGGCGTGGAGGATGGCCGACGATCCGCCCAAGCGGCTCGAGGTGCTCCTCGACTGCGCGACGCACGCCGCGCGCATCGACGACGAGCGCATCGTGCTTTCCGAATACATCGCCGACATGGCCTTCGCCCTGGCGGCGCTCGCCGCACGCGGCGTCAACGTGGGGCTCACCGTGCTGGGCAAGGCGGGCGGCGGCGTGTACGTGGCGCTGGCCGCGCCTGCGCGCCGCGTCGCGAGCGTCCACGGCGCGGACATCCAGGTGCTGCCGGGCAGCGCCGTGGCCGCGATCCTCGGCGAAAGCGCGCAGGACGCCGCCGCCGGCTTCGCCGAGTACGGCGCCGCCGGCGTGGCCGACGAGGAACTGCGCCTGGGGATCGTCCCCGGAACCCAATGAACCAGAACCTCTACGCGCTGTTCGAATCCCGCTTCCCGAAAGACCGCGGCTCCCCGCTCCTCCACCTGCCCGAAGGCAAGCCCGTCTCCTACGGGGAAGCCGAAGCCACCGTGGCGCGCTTCGCCGCGACCCTCGCGTCGCTGGGCCTCGCGCCTGGCGATCGCGTGTGCGTGCAGGTCGAGAAATCTCCCGAGGCGCTCTTCCTCTACCTCGCCTGCCTGCGTGCGGGCCTGGTCTACCAGCCGCTCAACAGCGCCTACCACGAGCGCGAGGTGGCGTACTTCCTCGGCGATGCGCAGCCGCGCGCGGTGATCGCCCAGCCCTCGTCGCTCCCCTGGCTCGCTGCGCTCGCCGAGCGCCTCGCGATCGGCCATGTGCTCTCGCTGGATGCGGTGGGGACGGGCACCTTCATCGAGGCCGCGCGCGGCGCACCGCAACGCTTCGCGACGGTGGAACGCTCGGGCGACGACCTCGCGGCGATCCTGTACACCTCGGGAACCACGGGCCGCTCGAAGGGCGCGATGATCAGCCATCGCAACCTCGCCTCGAACGCCCAGGTACTGCACGCGGCGTGGGGATTCCGCCCCGACGACGTGCTGATCCACATGCTGCCGCTCTTCCACGTCCACGGGCTCTTCGTGGCCTCGCACTGCGTGCTCATGAACGGCACGGCGATGCGCTTCCACGCGAGGTTCGACGCCCGCCGTGCCATCGGGGAATTCGCCGGCTCCACCGTGTTCATGGGCGTGCCCACGTTCTACACGCGCCTTATCGAGGAGCCGGGCCTCGACCGCGCGGCCTGCGCCCGCATGCGCCTCTTCGTCTCGGGCTCCGCCCCGCTGCTCGCCGAGACCCACGTGGAGTTCGAGCGCCGGACGGGGCAGCGAATCCTCGAGCGCTATGGCATGACCGAGACGGGCATGCTCACCTCCAACCCGCTCCAGGGAGAGCGCCGCGCGGGCTCCGTGGGCCTGCCCTTGCCCGGAACCGAGGTGCGCATCGTGGACGACGAGGACGAGCCCTGTCCCCGCGGCGCCATCGGGAACGTGCAGGTGCGCGGGCCCAATGTTTTCGGCGGATACTGGCGCATGCCCGAGCGCAACCTCGAGGAGTTCACGCGGGACGGCTTCTTCCGCACCGGCGACATGGGCAGCCTTTCGGACGACGGCTACCTCACCATCGCCGGCCGCTCGAAGGACCTCATCATCACCGGCGGCTACAACGTGTATCCGAAGGAGGTCGAGATCGCCATCGACGAGCTGCCCGGCGTGCTCGAATCGGCCGTCGTGGGCGTGCCGCACCCGGATTTCGGCGAGGCCGTGACCGCGGTCGTGGTGCCCAGCTACGACACGCCGGCTCCGACCGAGCGGGAGGTCCTCGCCGCGCTGAAGGAGCGACTCGCGAACTTCAAGGTGCCCAAGCGCGTCCACATCGTGAACGAGCTGCCGCGCAACGCCATGGGCAAGGTGCAGAAGAACATGCTGCGTGCGCGTTTCGGGGCCGCATGAACCGCCTTGAAGGGCCGCGCCGCGGCCCCATGTTCATCCCATGATCGTCTACCAGATGGGTTGCGCCGCGGGCCACCACTTCGAGGGCTGGTTCGCCTCGGCCGAAGCGTGCGAGGAACAGGCCGCGAAGGGCCAGATCCAGTGCCCGTCGTGCGCGAGCTCGGAAGTGCGCAAGCTGCCGTCGGCGCCGCACGTGCATACGTCCGCGCCCGCCGCCGAGGCGCCCAAGGCGCAGGACACGGCGCGTGTGGTCGCGGCCCTGCGCTCCCTCATCCTCACCCATACGGAGGACGTCGGGCGCAAGTTCGCCGAGATCGCGCGCCGCATCCACTACAAGGAAGAGGAAGCGCGCAACATCCGCGGGCGCGTGAGCGCCGAGGAGGCCGAGGAGCTGAAGGAAGAGGGCGTCGAGACCTGGTCGATCCCGCCCGGCATCCTTCCGGGCGAGGAAGTCCACTGACCCCGGGGGCCTAGAAGGCCGACAACCCCGTCTGCGCGCGCCCGAGGATGAGCGCGTGGATGTCGTGGGTGCCCTCGTACGTGTTCACCGTCTCCAGGTTCATCAGGTGGCGGATCACGTGGAACTCGTCGGAGATGCCGTTGCCGCCGTGCATGTCGCGGGCCATGCGCGCGATGTCCAGCGATTTCCCGGTCGCGTTGCGCTTGGCCATGGACACCATCTCGGGCGTGGCGCGCCCCTCGTCCATGAGGCGCCCCAGCCGCAACGACATCTGCAGCTGCAGCGTGATCTCGGTCTGCATGTCGGCGAGCTTCTTCTGGATCAGCTGGTTCGCGGCGAGCGGCTTGCCGAACTGCTTGCGGTCGAGCGTGTACTGGCGCGCAGCGTGCCAGCAGAATTCCGCCGCGCCCACCGCGCCCCACGAGATGCCGTAGCGCGCCTTGGTGAGGCACCCGAACGGGCCCTTCAGGCCCTTCACGTTGGGAAGCAGGTTCGCCTCGGGGCAGAACACCTCGTCCATGACGACCTCGCCGGTGACCGAGGCGCGCAGGCTGAACTTGCCCTCGATCTTCGGCGCGCTCAATCCCTTCATGCCCTTCTCCAGGACGAAGCCGCGGATGTCGCCCGCGTCGTCCTTGGCCCAGACCACGAAGATGTCCGCGACGGGCGCGTTCGAGATCCACATCTTGGCGCCCGAGAGCCGGTAGCCTCCGTCGGCCTTGCGCGCGCGGGTGATCATGCCGTTGGG
>DATIWC010000071.1:0-6758 GCA_035519515.1 Usitatibacter sp. | reverse complement strand
GTCAGCGGATAGGGTGGCGGCGGTCATGGTGTTTCCTGGGTTGGATGCGGTGGTACGTTGGGGCGGGAAGCGGCCCCATCAAGCCCCGCGGGGCAGCGTGTAAGGGGGGTGCGGGAGCTATTGCTGGCCACTCGCGACCTTAGGCTGGTCGGAGTAGATCAGCAGCGGCTTGCCGTCGCCCGAGATGGACGCCTCGTCGACGACCACCTTCTGGACGTTCGCGAGCGACGGCAGGTCGAACATGATGTCGAGGAGCGCGTGCTCGATGATGGACCTGAGCCCCCGGGCGCCGGTGCGGCGCTCCAGGGCGCGCTTGGCGATGGCCGCCAGCGCATGGTCCCGGAACTCGAGTTCGACCCCCTCCATCACGAGGAGTTTCTGGTACTGCTTGACCAGGGCGTTCTTGGGCTCGGTGAGGATCTTCACGAGCGCGCCCGAATCGAGCTCGTCGAGCACCGCCACCACCGGCAGGCGCCCCACGAACTCGGGGATCAGGCCGTACTTGATGAGGTCCTCGGGCTCCACGTCGTGGAGCAGCTCGTTCAGCTCCTCGCGGTTGCTGCCCGAGCGCACATGGGCGCCGAAGCCCATGCCCGAGCGGTCCGTGCGGTTCTGGATCACCTTCTCGAGGCCGCCGAAGGCGCCCCCGCAGATGAAGAGGATGTTCGTCGTGTCGACCTGCACGAACTCCTGGTTCGGGTGCTTGCGCCCGCCCTGCGGCGGCACCGAGGCGATGGTGCCCTCGATGAGCTTGAGGAGCGCCTGCTGCACGCCCTCGCCCGACACGTCGCGGGTGATCGAGGGGTTGTCGGACTTGCGCGAGATCTTGTCGATCTCGTCGATGTAGACGATGCCGCGCTGCGCCTTCTCGACGTCGTAGTCGCACTTCTGGAGCAGCTTCTGGATGATGTTCTCGACGTCCTCGCCCACGTAGCCCGCCTCGGTGAGGGTCGTGGCGTCCGCGATCACGAAGGGGACGTTCAACAGGCGCGCGAGCGTCTGCGCAAGCAGCGTCTTGCCCGAGCCCGTGGGGCCGATCAGCAGGATGTTGCTCTTGGCGAGCTCGACGTCGTCCTGCTTGCCGCCGGTCTTCAGGCGCTTGTAGTGGTTGTAGACGGCGACCGAGAGGATCTTCTTCGCCTGGACCTGGCCGATCACGTACTGGTCGAGGATCTCGCAGATCTCGTGCGGGCTCGGCAGGTCGCTCTTGGTGGCCTTCTGGGTGGTGTCGGTGCTCGCCTCTTCGCGGATGATGTCGTTGCAGAGGTCGATGCACTCGTCGCAGATGAAGACCGACGGACCGGCGATAAGCTTGCGCACCTCATGCTGGCTCTTCCCGCAGAAGGAGCAGTAAAGGAGCTTTTCCCCGCCGACCTTGTCCGTCATGTTGCTGCTCGATCTCCCCTGCCTAGGCTACGGCCGATTCGCTGCGATTCTTGAGCACGCGATCCACCAGGCCATACTTTACCGCGTCTTCGGCGCCCATGAAATTGTCGCGATCGGTGTCGCGCTCGATGGTCTCGATGGGCTGGCCGGTGTGCTGGGCCATCATCTCGTTCAGCTTGCGCTTCAGATAGAGCACTTCCTTGGCGTGGATCTCGATGTCCGAGGCCTGGCCGGAGAAGCCGCCCGAGGGCTGGTGGATCATGACCCGCGCGTTGGGCAGGGTGAAGCGCTTGCCCTTGGCGCCGGCGCACAGCAGGAAGGCGCCCATGGAGGCCGCCAGGCCCGTGCAGAGCGTCGAGACGTCCGGCTTGATGAACTGCATCGTGTCGTACATCGCCATGCCCGCCGAGACGCTGCCGCCCGGGGAGTTGATGTACAGGTGGATGTCCTTGTCGGGGTTCTCGCTCTCGAGGAAGAGGAGCTGCGCCACGACCAGGTTCGCCATGCCGTCGCTGATCGGCCCCACCAGGAAGATGATGCGTTCCTTCAGCAGGCGCGAGTAGATGTCGTAGGCGCGCTCGCCGCGCCCCGACTGCTCGATCACCATCGGAATCAATCCCAGCCCGCTCGGTTCTTCCATTTCCTCGTCGTCCTGTTCGTTGCGGATGAACATGCTCGCTACTCCTTCTTGCCGCCCATCAGGTCGTCGAAAGCCGTCGGCTCGTCGGCGACCTTCATGTTCGTCATGGCCCATTCTACGACGTTGTCCTCCATAACGAGCGCCTCGACTTCCGCCAGGCGCGCCGGCTCCGCGTAGTACCAGTTCACCAGCTGCTGGGGGTGCTCGAAGCTCTGCGCGTGCTCCTCGATCACCTGGCGAACCTGCTCCGGGCGCGGCTGCAGGCCGTGGCGCTTCACGAGCTCGGCCACCAGCAGGCCTACCTTGATGCGCCGGCGGGCGCGGTCGGTGAAGAGGTCGGGCGGGAGCGTGAGGTCCTGGGTGGTCATGCCTCGCTGCTTGAGGTCCTCGACCGCGGCCTGCTGCATGCGCTGGACCTCGGAGTCGAGCAGCGCGCGCGGCACCTCGAACGTCGCCGCCTCGTGCAGCGCGTCCATGACCTGCTGCTTCACCAGCGCCTTGATGCGCTTGGCGACTTCCTTCTCGACGTTCTCGGTGACCTCGCGCTTCAGGCGCTCGACGTCGCCGTCTTCCACGCCCAGCTGCTTGGCGAACTCGCCGTCCAGCGGGGGCAGGTGCGGCTCGGCCACCTGGTTCACGGTCACCGTGAAGTCGGCGGTCTTGCCCTTCACCGCGTCGTGGTAGTCCTGCGGGAAGGTGAGCGGGAAGGTCTTGGTCTCGCCCGCGACCATGCCCACGAGCGCGGCCTCGAAGTCGGGGAGCATGCGCCCCTCGCCCAGCACGATCGCCACGTTGGCGCTCTTGTTGCCCTCGAACGGCTGGCCGGCGATGAGGCCCTCGAAATCCATGTTCACGAGGTCGCCCATGGCGGCCGCGCGCGTGACGTTCTCGTACTTGGCGCGTTGCTTGCGCAGCGTCTCGAGCGTCTTGGCGACGTCCTTCTCGGTCACCGGCGTCACGGGGCGCTTCACGCTCTTGCCCGAGACATCGCCCAGCGAAACCTCGGGATAGACCTCGAAGGTCGCGGTGTATTCCATCGCCGTGGGCGTGGCGCCCTGCGGCACGTTCACCGGCTGGAAGCGCGGGTTGCCCGCGACGCGGTAGTTCTGGCCCTTCACGGCCTCGTCGAAACGCTTGAAGACCGAGTCGGTGACGACTTCCTGGCGCACCTGGAAGCCGTATTGGCGCTCGACCATCTTGAGCGGCACCTTGCCGGGCCGGAAGCCCTGCATCTTCACGGTGCGCGCGAGCTTCTTCAGGCGCGCGGCGATCTCGGCCTCGATCTGCTCGATGGGGACGGAGACGGTGATGTTGCGTTCCAGCGGACCGGGAGTATTGGGGACTGCCTGCTGCATCGATTCTTTTCCTTATGGGTCAATCGTGGTGGTCGGATCCGGAATAAGGGGTCAGACCCCAATTTCGCGGAGAGGAGGGGACAGGCGACGACCGCGCGCATGAATTGGGGTCTGACCCCCAATTGGTGCGAAAGGAGGGACTCGAACCCCCATGCCTTTCGGCGCTGGAACCTAAATCCAGTGCGTCTACCAATTCCGCCACTTTCGCGGTCGCTGAATTATAACCGAAAACGGGCCTCTCCCATTTCGCCGGAGGGGGCGCCGCGGCCCGATATAATCCCGTAAATTCAAAAACTTCCCGCGCCCTTGCCCGTCGATCATTACGAGAACTTCCCGGTGGCTTCGTGGCTCGTGCCCGCGAAGCTGCGCCGCGCCATCGAGGCCATCTACGGCTTCGCGCGGAGCGCCGACGACATCGCCGACGAAGGCTACCTGCCCGACCGCGAGCGCCTCGCGGGCCTGGACCGCTATCTCGCCGCGCTCGACGCCATTGAGCAGAAGCGCGCGCCGGGCGGCGAGTTCGAGGCGATCGAAGGCGCCGTGCGCGAATACGAGCTGCCGCTCGGCCTGCTGAGGGATCTCATCGACGCGTTCAAGCAGGACGTGGTGAAGAAGCGCTACGCGACGTTCGCCGAAGTCATGGACTACTCGCGCCGCTCCGCCAACCCCATCGGGCGCCTGCTGCTGCACCTCTTCGAGCATGCGGGCTACGGCAGCTTCTCGCGCGAGCAGTCGGACCGCATCTGCTCGGCGCTGCAGATCATCAACTTCTGGCAGGACGTGGCGCTCGACTGGGAAAAGGGGCGCGTGTACATCCCGCAGGAGGATCTCGCGCGCTACGGCGTGGCCGAAGCCGACATCGGGGCACAGCGCACGGGCAAGGCGTGGAGCGAGCTCATGGCCTTCGAGTGCTCGCGCGCCCGCGCGATGCTCGCCGAGGGCGCGCCGCTGGGAAATGCGCTGCCGGGGCGCCTGGGCCTGGAGATTCGCGCGACCATCGCGGGCGGAGCCACGATTCTCGATAGAATCGACGCCGTCCAGGGGGACGTGTTCCGCCACCGGCCGCGGCTCGGCAAGCGCGACTGGGTGCGCATCCTCGCCAAGGCCGCGACCCGGCTATGACGCCCGACCAATACACGCAGGAGAAGGCCGCCGCGAGCGGCTCGAGCTTCTACTACAGCTTCCTCTTCCTGCCGGCGGAGCGGCGGCGCGCGATCACCGCGCTCTACGCCTTCTGCCGCGAGGTGGACGACATCGCCGACGAAGTGGCCGACGTGGGTGTGGCGCGCGTGAAGCTCGCGTGGTGGCGCACGGAAGTGGCGAACCTCTTCGCGGGCCATCCGCACCACCCCGTCACCCGCGCGCTGCAGCCCTTCGTGCAGCCCTACGGCCTGGATGCCGCGCGCCTGAACGAGATCATCGACGGCATGGAGATGGACCTCACGCACCACCGCTATGCCGATTTCGAGGCGCTCAGGCTCTACTGCCACCGCGTGGCGGGCGTGGTGGGCCAGCTCTCGGCGTCCATCTTCGGCTATACGAATCCCTCGACGCTCGAGTACGCCGAATCGCTCGGGCACGCGTTCCAGCTCACCAACATCATCCGCGACGTGGGCGAGGATGCGCGGCGCGACCGCGTGTACCTGCCGCAGGACGAGATCGCGCGCTTCGGCCTCACCACCGAGGACATCCTCGCGCGCCGCTACAGCGAGGCCTTCGTGCAGCTCATGCGCTTCCAGGCCGAGCGCGCGCAAGCCTGCTACGACACGGCGTTCGCCAAGCTCGCCCCCGAGGACCGCCGCAGCCAGCGCGCCGGCCTCATCATGGCGGGGATCTACCGCACGCTCCTCGAGGAAATCGGCCACGACGACTACGCCGTGCTCGACCGGCGCATCGCGCTCACGCCGCTGCGCAAGCTCTGGATCGCCTGGAAGACCTGGGTGCGCGCTTGACGCCGCGCATCGCCGTGGTCGGCGCCGGCTATGCCGGCATCTCGGCCGCCGTGGCGCTCGCGCGCGCCGGACGCGCGGTCACGCTCTTCGAAGCCAATCGCACGCCGGGCGGCCGCGCGCGTCGTGTGGAATACCGCGGCGAGCGGCTCGACAACGGCCAGCACCTGCTGCTGGGCGCTTATCGGGAGACGCTCGCCCTCATGCGCGAAGTGGGCGTGCCCGATCGCGCGCTCCTTCGCGCGCCGCTCACGCTCGATTTCCCGCGCCGCTTCTCGCTCGCCGCGCCGCGGCTTCCCGCGCCGCTGCACCTCGCCGCCGCGCTCCTCCGCGCGAAGGGCCTCGCCTTCCGCGATCGCTGGGGTGCGCTGCGCATGGCGCTCGCGTTGCGCAGTGCCGGCTTCGCGGCCGGCGAAAGCAAGACGGTCGCGGATCTCCTCGCGGCGCATCGCCAGACGCCGGCCGCACGGCAATTCCTCTGGGAGCCGCTCTGCGTCTCCGCGCTCAACACGCCCGTGAACGAGGCCGACGCGCAGGTCTTCGCCCACGTGCTGCGCGACGGGCTCTTCGGCAAGCGCGAGGATTCGGATCTTCTCGTGCCCGCGCAGGACCTCTCGGCGATCCTTCCCGATCCGGCCATCGCGTGGCTGGGGGAGCGCGGCGCCGAGATCGCGCTCGGCGTGCGCGTCGCGGCGATCGAGCCCGACGGCGACGGATGGACCGTCGTGGCGAACGAACGCCGGCAACGCTTCGAGGCCGTGGTGTGCGCCGTCGCGCCCTACCAGTTCGCCGCGATCGCGGGTGCCTGCCGCGCGCTCGACGCGCTGCGCGAGCGCCTGGACGCCATGGCCCACGAGCCCATCGTCACCGTGTACCTGCAGTACGACGTGCCGGTGCGCCTTCCGCATCCCATGGTGGGGCTCACCGGCGGCCATACGCAATGGGTCTTCGATCGCGAGGCGCTCTCGGGCACGCGCGGATTGCTCGCCGCCGTGATGTCCGCTTCCGGCGCGCACCTCGACCTCGACAACGACGTGCTGGGCACGATGGTGCATCGCGAGATCGCCGAATCGATCGCACCGCTTCCCGCGCCGCGCTGGACCAAGGTGATCACCGAGAAGCGCGCGACCTTCGCCTGCCGCCCGGGCGTGTATCGTCCTCCCAATCGCACGCCCGCCCCCGGATTCGTCCTCGCGGGCGATTACACCGAGAGCCCCTACCCCGCCACGCTCGAAAGCGCCGTGGCGAGCGGGCGCCTCGCCGCCGAAACCGTCCTCCAACACCTCGCCCGCCGATGACCTCACCCGACTTTCCCGATCCCGCGCGCTACGCGCCGCCCGCCGACCTCCTCGCCGGGCGCGTGGTGCTCGTCACCGGCGCCGGCCAGGGCCTCGGGCGCGCGGTGGCGCTCGACTGCGCCGCCCACGG
>DATIWC010000070.1:0-8387 GCA_035519515.1 Usitatibacter sp. | reverse complement strand
TGACAAGGACGAGCGCGGCAACAAGGGCGCGGCGCTCACGACCTATATTTCGCTCGCCGGTCGCTACCTGGTGCTCATGCCCAACAACCCGAGGGGCGGCGGCGTGTCGCGGCGCATCGAGGGCGAGGACAGGAACGAGCTTCGCGAGGTGATGGACCAGCTGCAGGTCCCCGACGGGATGAGCCTCATCGCCCGCACCGCGGGCATCGGCCGCAGCGCCGAGGAGATGCAGTGGGACCTGAACTACCTCCTGCAGCTCTGGAGCGCGATCGAGACCGCCGCCAACGAGGAGAAGGGCCCCTGCCTCATCTACCTCGAGTCGAGCCTCGTTGTGCGCGCGATCCGCGACCTCTTCCAGCCCGACATCGGCGAGATCCTCGTCGACACGCCGGCCATCTTCGACCAGGCGATGGCGTTCATGAGCACGGTGATGCCGGCCAACGTGAACAAGGTGAAGCTCTACCGCGACGACGTCCCGCTATTCTCGCGCTTCCAGATCGAGCACCAGATCGAGAGCGCCTACGGGCGCGACGTGACGCTGCCCTCCGGCGGCGCGATCGTGATCGACCACACCGAAGCGCTCGTCTCCGTCGACGTGAACAGCGCCCGCGCCACGCGCGGCCACGACATCGAGGCGACCGCGTTCAACACGAACGTCGAAGCCGCCGACGAGGTGGCGCGCCAGCTGCGCCTGCGCGACCTGGGCGGCCTCATCGTGATCGACTTCATCGACATGGAGAGCGCCAAGAACCAGCGCGAGGTCGAGAACCGCCTGCGCGACGCGCTGCGCCACGACCGCGCGCGCGTGCAGATCGGCAAGATCTCACGCTTCGGCCTGCTCGAGCTCTCGCGCCAGCGCCTGCAGCCCTCGCTCGAGGAAACGACGCACTCGCCCTGCCCGCGCTGCCACGGCACCGGCTACATCCGCGATACCGCCTCCACCGCGCTGCACGTGCTGCGCATCCTCCAGGAGGAGGCGATGAAGGAGAACACGGCCGCGATCCACGCGCAGGTCCCGGTGGACGTCGCCACGTACCTCCTCAACGAGAAGCGCTCGGAGATCTTCGGCATCGAGGCGCGCCTCAAGGTGAACGTGCTCCTCATCCCGAACCCGAACCTCGCCACGCCCAACTACCACGTCGAGCGCCTGCGCCACGACGCGCCGCAGCTCGATGAGCAGAAGCCGAGCTACGAGCTGGTGACGGTGCCCGACGAGGAGCCGGTGGGACTGCCGACCAAGGCCCCGCAGGCCGTGGCGCCGCGCCCCGAGCCGCTCGTGAAAGGCATCCGCCCCGACCAGCCGGCGCCGATGGCGGTGGAATCCGCCGCGCCGGTGCCCCAGCCCGCTCCCATGCCACGCGCGCCCGCAGCGCAGGCCCCGATGCGTCACGTCGAGGAGAAGCGCGGCCTGCTGGACACGCTCTTCGGTTGGCTCAAGAAACCCGCGGAGCCGGCCGCGCCCGTGGCTGCGCCGCGCCCCGCGCCCAAGGCCGCGCTCGAGGAGCGCGCTCCGCGCGATGGGCAACGCGGCCGCGACGGCAAGGGCCGTGGCGATCGCGACGCACGCCGTGGCGAGAGTCGCCGCGGTGAAGAGCGGCCGCGCGGCGAAGGCCGCCGCGAAGGCCGCGGCGAAGGCCGTGGCGAGCAGCAACCACGCCAGGAACGCCGTCCGGAGCAGCAGCAACAGCCGCGCCGCGACAACCGCGAGGGGCGCGAGGAGCGCCCGCCGCGCGAGGGCCGTGAAGGCCGCGAGGAACGCCCGCCGCGCGAGAACCGCGAGCGCGGCGAAGGCCGCCGCGACGAGCAACCGCGGCAGCAGAACCGCCCGCAACGCCCGCCGGCCGAAGGGCCGCGCGGCGAAGCGGCCGCCGAGCCGCAGGCTCCCCGCCTCGAGGCGCATCCGGTGAACGAAGCCGGTGCCGAGGGCGCCGAGGGACACGGCCGCCGCCGCCGTCGCCGCGGGGGCCGTGGCGGTGAGCGAGGCGAGCGCGGAGAACGCGCGCCGCGCGAGCAGGCCATCGAGTCCGCTTCGCCCGCCGAGGCGATCGAGAGCCGCGCCGCGACCCTCGAGGCCGTGCGAGCGCCCGAGGCCGTCGAGGCGCCGCGCATGCAAGAGGCGCACGACGAGCCGCGCCATGAGCCGCAGCACGAGACGCCCGTGCATCGCGAGCCCGTCCGCGAACAAACGCCCGCAGCCTTTGCGCACGCCGCGCCGGCACAGCACGTGGCGTTCCGCGTGGTGAGCGAGCACGACGGGGCCGAGCCCGGCGGCGAGGAGCATCGCCCGCGCCGCAAGCGCCACCACGAAGCCCCCGGGGCGGTCCAGCCCCAGGAGCTGCAGCTCGTGGAAACGCAGGCCGCGCCGTCGCCGGTCGCGATGGATGACGACCAGCCCCGGCGCACCAAGCCGCGCCGCCGGCGCGGCGGCCAGGCCGCGGCCGAGCCGCTGCAGCTGGTGGAGACGCGCAGCGAAGGCGAAGGCTCGCAGGACTCGCCTTCGGCATGAGCGCGCGGGGGCCGATCGACTACTACTTCGAGTTCTCGTCGCCTTACGGGTACATCGCAAGCCAACTGGTCGACGGCCTCGCGCAACGCACGGGGCGCGAGGTCCGCTGGCGCCCCTTCCTCCTCGGCCCCGTCTTCAAGCAGACGGGGCAGGCGCCGCTGGTCGAGATTCCCATGAAGGGAGAGTATTCGCGCCACGATTTCGATCGTTCGGCGCGCTACTACCAGGTTCCCTACGCGATGCCGGCGAAGTTCCCGATCGGCACCGTGGCGGCGCTGCGCGCCTTCTACTGGCTGGACGATCGCGATCGCGCGCAGGCGAAGCGCCTCGCGAAGGCGCTCTATTCGGCCTACTTCGCGAACGGCCGCGACATCGGCGATGCGAAGGTCGTGCTGCAGGTGGCGGGCGAGACGGGCGTGGACGTGACCGCGCTCGAAGCGGCGCTGGCCGATCCCGCGGTGAAGGAGCGCGCCAAGGCGGAAGTGGACGCGGCGCTCGCCCGCAACGTCTTCGGATCGCCCTACTTCATCGTGGACGGCGAGCCCTTCTGGGGCTGCGACCGCATGCCGATGCTCGAGGAGTGGTTGAAGCGCGGCGGCTGGTAGCTACTTCTTCAGCTGCGTGACCAGGAACTCCCGCACCGACTTCTCGTAGTCGGGCGTCATCTTCCCCAGCACGCCGCGACGCGCTTCCGGGATGTGCTTCGCCGTCTCGTCGTCCGCTCCGAAGACGTAATGGTCGAAGATCGCGCGCCACGCCTCGCGCTGCTCGGGTGCCAGCCCGCGCAAGTTGAGCAGGCTGTGCAGCAACACGTCCAGCGCCGAAGCGGCCGCGAGCGGCGCCTCGGGCCGCCCCTTCCACCAGTAGTTCACGAGCATGTTGCAGCGCTCGAGCGATTCCACGTGGTGCCACCAGAGCGGCGGGATGTAGAGCGCATCGCCGGGCTCGAGCTCGGCCAACTGCGCGGCTTCCAGCGCCTCGCGGAAGCGCGGGAAGCGCGCGAAGTCCGGGTTCGCGAACTCCACCAGGCTGATGGGCGTGCCCGTCGGCGCGTAGCCGATGGGGCCGATGTAGAGGTTCGCCACCTGCCCCGGCGGGAAGAGCGTGAAGCGGCGGCGGCCCGCCACCACGCACGCGACGTTGCTCGACTCGTCGAAGTGCGCGGGCGTGATCACGGAGCTGCCGATCCACACGCGCGGCGCGACGGACCCGTGCAGCAAGGGCATCGGATGCAGCCCCGGGAATTGCGGCATGCAGTCGGAGGCGAGCGCGCTTTGCACCG
The DNA here is from genome assembly GCA_035519515.1 of Usitatibacter sp. Lineage (GTDB taxonomy): Bacteria > Pseudomonadota > Gammaproteobacteria > Burkholderiales > Usitatibacteraceae > Usitatibacter. The sequence goes on along the minus strand of DATIWC010000070.1, from coordinate 4,599 downwards.
CGACCGCCGGGGGCTTCTCGAAGCGCGCGTTGCGCGATATGCGCTCGAGCACGGCCGACACGGACATCTTCTCGCGGGTGAAATTGAACCCGCTCATGTCCTCGTTGTAGAAGATGCGCCCGCCCGCGGAAGGCGGCGTGCGCAGCGCATCCACGGGCTTGCCGTTGTCGAGCGCCTTGAGGTAGGCGACGAAGGCCTCGGTCGATTCGCGCGCCTTGCCCACCACCGGCCAGCCCGCCACCAGCCCGCGCAGCACCGCCGGCCGGTATTGCGCCGTCACCTCCTCGCGGAATCGCTTCGCGTCGACGTCGTGCCACTCGGCGATGGGCGTGGCCACGGCGCGCGAACCCTTCAGCCCTGCAGCCGGAAGCGCGCGGGATCGAGCTCGGCCTCGATGCGGTCGAGCCACAGCCCGCCCGCCTCCTCGACCATGTCGAGCACCATCTCGAAGCCCATCACGCCGCCATAGTACGGATCCGGCACGTCCTCGCCCTTCCAGCGCGCGCTCGCGTCGAGGAAGAGGCCGAGGCGGGCGCGCGCGCCCTGCGGCTGCAGGCCCCGCAGGAGGCGCAGGTGGCCGCGATCCATCGCGAGGATGTAGTCGTAGGCGTGGAAGTCCTCGCGGCTCACCTGCGCGGCGCGCTGGGAGGACAGGTCGTAGCCGCGCTTCGATGCGTGCTTCACGCTGCGCGGATCGGGAGCCTCGCCCACGTGGTAGTCGTGCGTTCCGGCCGAAGCGATGCGCACCCGCCCGGCCAGGCCCCGCTCGCGGGCGAGATGGCGCATCACGCCCTCGCCGGTCGGCGAGCGGCAGATGTTGCCCGTGCAAACGATGAGGACCGAGATCGTCTTCAGCTCTCGCCTCCCACGGTCATCAGCCGGTCGCGCAGCGTCTTCAGCTCGTCGCGCAGGCTCGCGGCGCGCTCGAACTCCAGGTTGCGCGCGGCTTCCAGCATCTCCTTCTCGACCTTGCGGATGCGCTGGTCGAGCTGCTTCTCGGAGAGCGCGTCGAACTTCGCTTCCTCCTCGGCGGCCTTCTTCGATTCCTTCGCCTCGTCGGCGTCGTACACGCCGTCGATCATGTCCTTGATGCGCTTGGACACGCTCTTGGGCTCGATGCCGTGCGCCAGGTTGAAGGCCACCTGCTTCGCGCGGCGCCGCTCGGTCTCCTCGATGGCGGCCTTCATCGAGTCGGTCGTGTGGTCCGCATAGAGGATCGCCGTGCCGTTGATGTGGCGCGCGGCGCGCCCGATGGTCTGGATGAGCGAGCGGCCCGAGCGCAGGAACCCTTCCTTGTCGGCGTCCAGCACCGCCACCAGCGAGACCTCGGGAATGTCGAGGCCCTCGCGCAGCAGGTTGATGCCCACCAGCACGTCGAAGAGGCCCTTGCGCAGGTCGCGGATGATCTCGACGCGCTCGACGGTGTCGATGTCGCTGTGCAGGTAGCGCACCTTCACGCCGTGCTCGGCGAGGTAGTCGGTGAGGTCCTCGGCCATGCGCTTGGTGAGCGTCGTGACGAGCACGCGCTCGTTCACCTGCACGCGCTTGTTCACTTCCGAGAGCAGGTCGTCCACCTGCGTCGAGGCCGGGCGCTGCAGGAGCACCGGGTCGATGAGGCCGGTGGGACGGACCACCTGCTCCACGATCTGGCCCGAATGCGAGCGCTCGTAGTCCGCGGGCGTGGCCGAGACGAAGATCGCCTGGCGCACCTGCCGCTCGAACTCCTCGAACTTGAGCGGCCGGTTGTCGAGGGCCGAGGGCAGGCGAAACCCGTACTCCACGAGGACTTCCTTGCGCGAGCGGTCGCCGTTGTACATGCCCCCGATCTGCGGGACCGTCACGTGGCTCTCGTCGATCACGATGAGCGCGTCGTTGGGCAGGTAGTCGATGAGCGTGGGCGGCGGCTCGCCGGGCGAGCGCCCGGACAGGTGCCGCGTGTAGTTCTCGATGCCCTTGCAGAAGCCCAGCTCGTTCATCATCTCCAGGTCGAACTGGGTGCGCTGCTGCAGGCGCTGCAGCTCGAGCAGCTTGCCCTGCTGCTGGAAGGCGTCGAGCCGCTCGCGCAGCTCCGCCTTGATGGTCTCGATGGCGCGCAGGATGGTCGCGCGCGGCGTCACGTAGTGGCTCTTCGCGTAGAGCGTGAAGCGAGGGATGCGGTGCAGCAGCTCGCCCGTGAGCGGGTCGAAGAGCGTGAGCGACTCGATCACGTCGTCGAAGAGCGAGATGCGCAGCGCCTGCTCGCTGTTCTCCGCGGGGAAGACGTCGATGGTGTCGCCGCGCACGCGGAAGGTGCCGCGCCGGAAGTCGATGTCGTTGCGCGTGTACTGCATGCCCGCCAGGCGAGCGAGCAGGTCGCGCTGCGGCACCGGGTCCTTCTCGCGCAGCACCTGGCGCATGTCCTGGTAGTCCTCGGGGTCGCCGATGCCGTAGATGCACGACACGGTCGCCACGATCACCACGTCGCGGCGCTCGATGAGGCTCTTGGTCGCCGAAAGCCGCATCTGCTCGATGTGCTCGTTGATCGAGGAATCCTTCTCGATGTAGAGGTCGCGCGAGGGCACGTACGCCTCGGGCTGGTAGTAGTCGTAGTACGAGACGAAGTACTCGACCGCGTTCTCCGGGAGGAACTCCCGGAACTCGGAGTAGAGCTGCGCGGCGAGGGTCTTGTTGGGCGCGATGACGAGCGTGGGCCGGCCGGTGCGGGCGATCACGTTGGCCATCGTGTAGGTCTTGCCCGATCCGGTGACGCCCAGGAGCGTCTGGTAGGCCAGGCCGTCGTTCAATCCCTCGACGAGCTTCTCGATGGCCTGCGGCTGGTCGCCGGCGGGCAGGAAGGGCTGGTGCAGGCGAAACGGGCTGCCGGGATAGCTGAGGGTTTCCAAGGGGGCCGGATGAACGGTGCCGAACAGGCGATTTTATCAACTCCAGGGAGTAAAATAGAGGCTCCTCACCTCCTTTTCCACCCTCGCCGGAGCATTTCGTCCATGTCGCTCGTCGCCAACCGCCTCAAGGCCATCAAGCCCTCGCCCACCCTTGCCGTGTCCGCCAAGGCCGCGCGCCTGAAAGCCGAGGGCAAGGACGTGATCGCCATGGGCGCGGGCGAGCCCGACTTCGACACGCCCCAGTTCATCAAGGAAGCGGCCAAGGCGGCCATCGACAAGGGCCAGACCAAGTACACGGCGGCCGGCGGCACGCCCTCCCTCAAGAAGGCGATCGTCGCCAAGTTCAAGCGCGAGAACGGCCTGGACTACACGGAAAAGCAGATCCTCGTCTCGTGCGGCGGCAAGCAGACCTCCTTCAACCTGTGCCTGGCGCTGCTCAACCCGGGCGACGAGGCGATCATCCCGGCGCCCTTCTGGGTCTCCTATCCCGACATGGCGATGATGGCCGACGCGAAGCCCGTTTTCATCCATGCGGGCATCGAGCAAGGCTTCAAGATCACGCCGGTCCAGCTCAAGAACGCCATCACGCCGAAGACGCGCCTGCTGTGGCTGAACAGCCCCTCGAACCCGACGGGCGCCGTGTACAGCGCCGCGGAGCTGAAGGCGCTGGGCGAGGTGCTCAAGCAGCACCCGCGCATCGTGATCGCCACGGACGACATGTACGAGCACATCCTTCTCGACAACTCGAAGTTCGTGAACATCCTCAACGTCTGCCCCGATCTCTACGGCCAGACCCTCACCATGAACGGCGTGTCGAAGGCCTACTCCATGACCGGCTGGCGCATCGGCTATTGCGGCGGCCCCCAGGAGCTCATCGAGGCGATGGAGAACGTGCAGTCGCACAGCACCTCGAACCCGGCCACGATCTCGCAATACGCCGCCGAAGCGGCGCTCACCGGCGACCAGTCGTGCATCACCCCCATGGTCACGGCGTTCCGCGAGCGCGCGAAGGTGATCACCGAGGGACTCAATCGCATCCCGGGCGTGCACTGCCTCATGCCGGCCGGCGCCTTCTACGCATTCCCGGATTGCCGCCAGGCGATCCGCAACCTCCACGAGGCCGGCAAGCTTGCGGCGCCCACCGACCTGGCGCTGTGCGATTACCTCCTGGCGCAGCCCCAGGCGGTGGCCGCGGTGCCGGGCTCCGCGTTCGGTGCCGAAGGCTACCTGCGCATCTCGTTCGCGACCTCGATGGACAACATCCAGAAGGCGGTCCAGCGCATGGCCGCGGCGATGGCCGAGCGCGTCCCGGCGTAAGCCCGGTGTAAGGCCGGCACGCTCGATTCACTCCCCGCTGGAGCGTCGCAAAGCGTCCAATCGCGGCGCTAAAGGCGGGCCGTTTCGTGCACGTAACCCTGTGACTTTTCGCATGTTTCCGCGACTTAGCCCCTTTCTATCATCAGGTTACCCATGGCGGGAATTTGATGGCATGGCGATTGCGTCTCGTGGTTGGAGAGCCATCCGGATCTCGGCACGCATCCCACCAAAGGAGAAGTAAATGCAACGGCAGAAAGGTTTCACGCTGATCGAACTGATGATCGTGGTTGCGATCATCGGCATCCTGGCGGCCATCGCCATTCCGGCCTACCAGGACTACACGATCCGCTCGAAAGTGACCGAGATGATCAACTCGGCGGGCGTCTGCAAGACCTCCGTC
>DATIWC010000069.1:0-2933 GCA_035519515.1 Usitatibacter sp. | reverse complement strand
AGGCCATCGTCGCCGATCCCACGCAGGCGCGGAATCTTACCGTGCGGGGCAATCTTGTCGCGGTCGTGACCAACGGCACCGCCGTGCTCGGCCTCGGGAACATCGGGCCGCTCGCAGGCAAGCCCGTGATGGAGGGCAAGGCGGTCCTCTTCAAGAAGTTTGCGGGGATCAACGTCTTCGACATCGAGTTGGCCGAGCTCGACCCCGACAAGCTCGTGGACATCATCGCCGCGCTCGAGCCCACGTTCGGCGGCATCAACCTGGAGGACATCAAGGCGCCGGAGTGCTTCTACATCGAGAAGAAGCTGCGCGAGCGCATGAAGATCCCGGTCTTCCACGACGACCAGCACGGCACCGCGATCATCGTGGGCGCCGCCGTCGTGAACGGCCTGCGAGTGGTCGGCAAGGAGATCGGCAAAGTGAAGCTGGTGGTCTCCGGCGCCGGCGCCGCGGCGCTCGCCTGCCTGGACATGCTCGTGGCCCTCGGCATGAAGATGGAGAACATCTGGGTCACCGACATCAAGGGCGTCGTCTACGAAGGCCGCAAGGAGGAGATGGACGACAACAAGGTCCGCTACGCGCGCAAGACCGATGCCCGCAAGCTCGCGGACGTGATGGACGGCGCCGACGTGTTCCTCGGCCTCTCGGCGGGCGGCGTGCTGAAGCAGGACATGGTGAAGAAGATGGCGGCCAAGCCGCTCATCCTCGCGCTCGCCAACCCGGAACCCGAGATCCTCCCGGAGCAGGTGAGGGAAGTCCGCAACGACGCCGTGATGGCCACCGGCCGCTCGGACTACCCGAACCAGGTGAACAACGTCCTTTGCTTCCCGTTCATCTTCCGCGGCGCGCTGGACGTGGGCGCCACGACGATCAACGAGGAGATGAAGCTCGCGGCGGTGCGCGCCATCGCCGAGCTCGCCATGGCCGAGCAGTCGGACGTCGTCGCGCAAGCCTACGGCGCCGAGCAGCTTTCGTTCGGGCCGGAGTACCTCATTCCCCGCCCCTTCGACCCGCGCCTCATCGTGAAGATCGCGCCAGCCGTCGCCAAGGCCGCGATGGACAGCGGCGTGGCCACCGCGCCGATCAAGGATTTCGATGCGTACGTCGAGAAGCTGAACGAGTTCGTCTACCAGTCCGGGCTCATCATGAAGCCCATCTTCACCGAGGCGAAGAATGCGCCCAAGCGCATCGTGTTCGCTGAAGGCGAGGAGGAGCGCATCCTGCGCGCGACGCAGGTGGTCGTGGACGAAGGGCTCGCACGGCCGATCCTGGTGGGCCGCCCCGCGGTGCTCGAGCGGCGCATCAAGCGCTTCGGCCTGCGGATCGCCGCGGGCAAGGACTTCGACGTCGTCAATCCCGAGGACGACCCGCGCTTCCGCGACTACTGGACCGAGTACCACCGCCTGGCTGAACGACGCGGCGTCTCGGTCCCCTTCGCGCAGATGGAAATGCGCCGCGAGACCACGCTCATCGCCGCGATGCTCATGCACCGCGGCGAAGCCGACGGCATGATCTGCGGCACCTACGGCACGCACGCGCTGCACCTGCAGTTCATCGACCAGGTGCTCGGCCGGTGCAAGGGGGCCTGCAGCTACTACGCGATGAACCTGCTGCTGCTGCCCCACCGCACGGTGTTCATCTGCGACACTTACGTGAACGTCGATCCGACGGCGGAACAAATCGTCGAGATGACCGCCCTCGCCGCCGAGGAGATCCGGCGCTTCGGCCTGGTGCCGAAGGTGGCGCTGCTTTCGCATTCGAACTTCGGCACGAGCGATGCGCCGAACGCGGCGAAGATGCGCGCGGCCCTCGAGATGATCCGCGCGAACATGCCCAACCTCGACGTGGAAGGCGAGATGCACGGCGACGCGGCGCTTTCGGCCGAGACACGGCTCAAGGCCTTCCCGAACGCGCGCATGCGCGAGGACGCGAACCTGCTCATCATGCCGACGCTGGACGCGGCCAACATCTCCTTCAACCTGCTCAAGGTCGTGGGCGGCGCGGGCATCACGGTGGGCCCGATCCTGCTGGGCGCGAAGCGCCCCGTGCACATCCTCACGCCGACCGCCACCGTGCGCCGCATCATCAACATGACGGCGCTCTGCGTCGTCGATGCGCAGCAGGAAGCCAAGCAGGCGGCACGCCCATGATCGACCGTTTCCACCACATGCTCATCGAGCCGAAGGACTTCGAGGCCTCGCTCAAGTTCTATCGCGACGTGCTGGGCTGGGCGGTGACGCTCGCGTGGGGCGGCAAGGGCAAGCCCCGCGGCACGATCCTCTCGGGCGGCGGCATCAAGGTGGTGATCACGGAGCGCGACCCTGCCGCGAAGGGCCCCATGTGCGGCCCCGATGTGTTCCTCGACATCCACGACATCGACGCGCGCTTCAAGGAGATCCCCAAGGGCGCGCACGTCGTGACGCCGCCGGGGCCCACGAAATGGGGCACGCGGTGGTTCGTCGTGAAGGACCCCGACGGCAACGAGATCGCCTTCGAGGAAGTGCACAGCTTCAAGCGTGGCTGAGATCCTCAAGTCGAGCGTCTCGCCGCTGCGCGGGGTCTCGCCCCGGCTGCCGCGGCGCGTGCCCGAGCCCTGCACCATCGGCGCCTGCGCCTTGTCGGGCCGCGTGGATGGGCCTGCGCTCACTCGCGGCGTGGATTACCTGAAGGACCTGGGCCACAACGTCGTGGTGCCGGACCAGACGCTGCACGCGTGGCGCTACTTCGCGGGCACGGACGAGGAGCGGCTGGCGGGATTCCACGCCGTCGTGGACGATCCCTCGATCGACCTCGTGATCGCGGCGCGCGGCGGCTACGGGATGTCTCGCATCCTGCACGGCATCGACTGGAACCGCGTGGCCGCGAGCGGCAAGGCTTTCGTGGGCTTCAGCGACTTCACCGCGTTCAACATGGCCGCCTACGCGTGCGCGAAC
>DATIWC010000068.1:0-5580 GCA_035519515.1 Usitatibacter sp. | reverse complement strand
CGCTCGGCTCGCCCGGCGCGGCCCGCCACCTGCACGAGCTGCGAGAAGAGCCGCTCGGAAGCGCGGAAGTCGGCGCTGAAGAGCGCGCTGTCGCTTTCGAGCACCCCCACCAGCGTGAGGCGCGGGTAGTCGTGTCCCTTGGCGAGCATCTGCGTGCCCACGAGGACATCGACGCGGCCGGCGCGCACTTCGTCGAGCATTCCGCGCAGGGCTCCCTTGCGCGAGGTCGAGTCGCGATCGATGCGCGCGATCCGCGCCTTCGGCAGCACGGCGGCCAGTGCCTCCTCGATGCGCTGCGTGCCATGGCCGATGGGCGCGAGGTCGATGCCGCCGCAGGACGGGCACGCCCGGGGCACCCGCTCGCGGTGGCCGCAGTGGTGGCAGCGCAGCTCGTTCGCGCCGCGATGCAGCACGAGGTTCGCGCTGCACCGCGAGCACGCCGAGTGCCACGAGCACGCGCGGCAATAGAGGACCGGCGAATAGCCGCGGCGATTCACGAACACCAGCGATTGCTCTCCCGCGGCAAGGCGCGCGCGCATCGCCGTGACGAGCGCGTGCGAAAGGCCCTCGTGCGGCCGGTCGGCGCGCGTGTCCACCGTGCGCACCGCGGGCATGCGGGCGCCGCCGGCCGCGCGCTGCGGGAGCGTGGCGAGCCGGTAGCGGCCCTCGCGTGCGTTGGCGTAGCTCTCGAGGGAAGGGGTGGCCGAGCCGAGCACCACGGGAATGCCCAGGCGCTGGGCGCGCAGCACCGCCACGTCGCGCGCGGAGTAGCGCAGCCCCTCCTGCTGCTTGTACGAGAGGTCGTGCTCCTCGTCGACGACGATGAGGCCGAGCGAGGCGAACGGGCTCAGCACGGCAAGGCGCGTGCCGAGCACGATGCGCGCGGCGCCCGACTGCGCGGCGAGCCAGGCCGCGGCGCGCTCGCCCTCGCCCAGGTGGCTGTGCGCGGCCACCACGGCCACGCCGGCGAAGCGTTCACGCACCTGCTCCTCGAACCGCGGGGTGAGCCCGATCTCCGGAACCAGGAAGAGCGCCTGGCGACCGCGCCCGAGCGCTTCGCCGATCAGGCGCAGGTACACCTCGGTCTTGCCGCTGCCGGTCACGCCCTGCAGCAGGACCGGGTGGAAGGCGTCGAAGCGCTCGAGAACCGCATCCACCGCCGCTGCCTGCTCCGGAGTGAGCGCCAGCGTGTGGACGAACGTTCCCGTGGCTGCGGACGGCTGGGGCGGCTTGATGGCGCGGCGGCTCACCTGCCGCAGGCGCGCGGGCAGCGCGGCGCCGATCACCTCGCCGAGCGGGCGCTGGTAGTAACCCGCGCAGAACTCGAGCAGGTCGAGCTCCGCGGCACCCAGCGCGGGCACGTCCGCCACGACCGACTCGACGGCCTTCAGGCGCGCCGCTGGAACCGCGCTGCGCGCCGCGCTCCCGACCACCATCCCGACCTTCCGGGAGCGCCCGAAAGGCACCACGACGAGGCTCCCACGCGGGATTTCCGGGCCTTCCGGCGCGATGAAATCGAAGGCCTCGTCGAGCGGCACGTCGAGCGCGACGTGGACGATTTTCACGGCGTGGAAAAGGGCTCCGAACCCTGTGGATAAATCTGTGAATAGCTCTGGAGCGCCGTCACGGCGCCGTCACGGGCGGTGCGCAGGACGCCGGACTGACGCGGCGCACAACACGTTAAATCCTTGTTCGTAATGTTATTCCTGGGCGTGGAGGCGAGGCCGCAATATCGGGCAACGATCGGTCGCCTAGATCGCGCGCCGTGTGAATAAGCAATCACATCCGCGAAAATATTTTTGTTGACAGGGCCTACGCCGCGTGGGCCCCGACCGATGACGTGTGCACCGCCTCGACGAGCGCCGCGACGTGCTCGGGCGGCGTGTGCTGCGAGATCCCGTGGCCCAGGTTGAAGACGTGCCCTGCGCCCTTGCCGAACGATGCGAGAACGCGCTGGGCTTCGCGCTGGATCGCCTCCGGCGTGCCGAAAAGGGCCATGGGATCGAGGTTGCCCTGCAAGGCCACGCGATCGCCCACGCGTGCGCGTGCCGCGCCGAGCTCCACCTGCCAATCGATGCCCAGCGCGTCGGCACCGCTCGCGGCCATCGCCTCCAGCCAGGCGCCGCCGCCCTTCGTGAAGAGGATGCGGGGGACGATGCGGCCCTCGTTCTGGCGCGTGACCCCCGCGAGCACGCGCTTCGAATAGGCGAGCGAGAATTCCGAGTAGGCGGCCGCGGTGAGCGCTCCGCCCCACGTGTCGAAGACCATCACCGCCTGCGCGCCCGCCGCGATCTGCGCGTTGAGGTAGTCGGTCACGGCGGCCGCATTCACCTCGAGGATGCGGTGAAGCAGCTCGGGGCGCGAATAGAGCAGGGTCTTCACGTGGCGGAAGTCGTCGCTGCCGCCGCCTTCGATCATGTAGCAGGCGAGCGTGAAGGGGCTTCCCGAGAAGCCGATCAGCGGCACGCGGCCGTGCAGCTCCCGCCGCGTGAGGGCGATGGCGTCGAAGACGTAGCGCAGGCTCTCCAGGTCCGGCGCACGCAGGCGCTGGATCGCCGCCTCGTCGCGCAGCGGGTGCGCGAAGCGCGGGCCCTCGCCTTCCGCGAAGGAAAGCCCCAGCCCCATGGCGTCGGGCACGGTGAGGATGTCGGAGAAGATGATGGCGGCGTCGAGCGCGAAGCGGCGCAGCGGCTGCAGCGTCACCTCGCAGGCGAGCTCCGGCGTCTTCGCGAGCGCAAGGAAGCTCCCCGCCTTGCGGCGCGTCTCGTTGTACTCGGGCAGGTAGCGCCCGGCCTGGCGCATCACCCAGATGGGCGTGTAGGGCGTGGGCTCGCGAAGCAGGGCGCGCACCAGCGTGTCGTTTTGCATCGGCGCAATCTTCTCACGCCCCCGCGGATGCGGGCTGGCAACGGTCGAGGAAAGCGTGGATCGCCTCGGCGTAGCGCGGGTTGAGGTCCAGGTCGTTGTGGCCGAATCCCTCGAGGACCACGGAGGTCACCGGCCCGCCCCACGCCGCCGCGAGGACTTGCGAATGGCGCGGCGCGATCACGGTGTCCGCGCTCCCGACGAGGAAGAGCGCCGGCGCGTGGATCGAGGGCGCGCGGCTCGCCGAGTCGAACGGGTGGCGCATGAGCGCCGAAATCGGCAGCCACGGGTAGAGCTCCGCTGCCACGGCCCGCGCGCTCGCGAAGGGCGAGGTGAGCACCACGCACGCAGCCGGCCGTGCCGCGGCCACCTGCACCGCGACGCCGCTGCCGAGGCTGCGGCCATGGAGGGCGATGCGCGAGGCGTCGAGGTCGCCGCGCTGCGCCGCCCAATCGAACACCTCGAGGCCGTCCGAAACCATCGCGGCCTCGCCGGGCTTGCCCGCGCTCTCGCCGTAGCCGCGGTAGTTCACCAGCAGCACCGCGCGCTCTCCGTAGGTTTCGCCGGCATGTGCCGCGTACGCCGTGACTTCCTCGGCGTTGCCGCCGAAATAGACCACGACCGGAGGCTTCGCGAGGCGGGGAGATACCAGGACGCCCGCGAGGCGCGTGCCGTCGCGCATCGTGAGCGAGACTTCCTCGAGGCGCCAATCGGTCGGCGGCGCGGGGCGCGATGCGACCGGCCGCGGAAAGAACATGAGCCTTTCCTGGCCGACCCAGACGAAGGCGGCCACGCCGAGGTAGCCGGCGGCGGCCGCGAGGATCAGGACGAGGAGTGCCTGGACGATCCGCCGCCTCAACGGGGCAGGTCGCTGCTTCCCATCAGGAACGCGTCGACCTCACGCGCGCATTGTCGGCCTTCGCGGATCGCCCAGACCACCAGCGACTGGCCGCGGCGCATGTCGCCCGCGGCGAACACTTTGGCCACCGAAGTCGCGTAGCAGCCGGCGCCTTCGGTCGTCGCTTTCACGTTGCCGCGGGCATCTTTCGCCACGCCGAGGTCGTCCAGCATCCCGTCGTGAACGGGATGCACGTAGCCCATGGCGAGCAGCACGAGCTGCGCGGGCAGCGTGAACTCGGTGCCGGGCACTTCGCGCATCGACATCGCTCCCTTCTCGTCCTTCACCCACTCGACGTGGCACGCCGTGAGGGACTCGACCTTGCCGCCCTTGCCGTGAAAGGCCTTGGTCGCCACGGCGAAGTCGCGCTCCGCGCCTTCTTCGTGCGACGAGGACGTGCGCAGCTTGAGCGGCCAGTAGGGCCAGGTGAGGGGCTTGTTCTCGCTCTCGGGCGGCTGGGGCATGAGCTCGAAGTTGACCACCGAGGCCGCGCCCTGCCGGATCGAGGTGCCGATGCAGTCGCTGCCGGTGTCGCCGCCGCCGATCACGACCACGTGCTTGCCCGTGGCGAGCGGCTGGTCCTGGACCTTGTCGCCCGCGTTGCGGCGGTTCTGGAAGGGCAGGAAGTCCATGGCGTACATCACGCCGTCGAGCTCGCGCCCCGGGACCGGGAGGTCGCGCGGCTTCTCGGAGCCGCCGGTGAGCGCGATCGCGTCGAATTCGGCGAGCAGCTTCTTCACCGGCAGGTTCACGCCCACGTGCACGTTCGGGCGGAACGTGACGCCCTCGAGCGCCATCTGCTCCATGCGCCGGTCGATGAGGTGCTTCTCCATCTTGAAATCCGGGATGCCGTAGCGAAGCAGCCCGCCGATGCGGTCGCTCTTCTCGAAGAGCGTCACGTCGTGGCCGGCGCGCGCGAGCTGCTGCGCGCATGCGAGCCCCGCGGGGCCCGAGCCCACCACCGCGACCTTCTTGCCCGTCTTCGCCTTCGCGAGCTGCGGCCCGACCCAGCCTTCGGCGAATCCGCGGTCGATGATGGCCTGCTCGATGGACTTGATGGTGACCGGGTCGTTGTTGATGTTGAGCACGCACGCGGCCTCGCACGGCGCCGGGCATACGCGCCCCGTGAACTCGGGGAAGTTGTTCGTCGAATGCAGCACCTCCAGCGCCTCGCGCCAGTTGCCGCGGTAAACCAGGTCGTTCCAGTCCGGGATGATGTTGTTGACCGGGCAGCCGGTCTGGCAGAACGGGATGCCGCAGTCCATGCAGCGCGCGCCCTGGCGGCTCATCTCCTCGTCGGGGAGCGGGCGCACGAACTCGGTGTAGGTGCGAACGCGCTCGGCCACGGGCTGGTAGGGCCGGTCCTGGCGCTGGATCTCGATGAAGCCGGTGATTTTTCCCATGGTCCGTCAGTCGTTCGCGCGCGCTTCCATCTTCGGGGCCTGGCGCTCGCCGCGCCCCTGCTCCTGCGCCATCTCGCCCAGCGCCCGGCGGTACTCGAGCGGCATCACCTTCACGAACTTCGGCAGGTAGCCGGCCCAGTTCTCGAGGACGCGGCGCGCGCGTTCGCTGCCCGTGTGCAGCAGGTGGCGCTGGATCAGGTTCTTGAGCGTCGCGTCGTCGTGGCCGGCGACGTGGTCGATCTGCACCTTGCCGTGCGTCTCGAGCTCGCCGGCCGATCCCACCGACGCGGCGGCGGTCTCTTCCTCGGGAATGGGTTCCAGCTCCACCATCGCGAGGTTGCAGCGCTGCGTGAAATCGCCCTCCTCGTCGAGCACGTATGCAATGCCGCCCGACATGCCCGCGGCGAAGTTGCG
>DATIWC010000067.1:0-24529 GCA_035519515.1 Usitatibacter sp. | reverse complement strand
TACCGCAAGAAGCATCTCGTCGCCGCGGTGCGCGCCTTCGCCCAGCAAGGGTTCGACTACGGCTTCGCGGGCCATCTGACCGTCCGCGATCCCGAGCATCCCGAGCTCTACTGGACCAATCCGATGGCGGTCCATTTCTCGCAGGTGAAGCTCTCGAACCTGATCCTCGCCGACCACTCCGGCAAGGTCGTCGAGGGATCGTACGCGCTGAACCGCGCGGGATTCGTCCTGCACTCGGCGGTCCACGAGGCGCATCCGGAAATCGTGGCGATGTGCCATGCGCACACCGTGTATGGCACCGCGTGGGCGGCGATGGGACGGCCTCTCGATCCCTTCACGCAGGATGCGGCCTGCTTCTACGAGGATCACGTCGTCATCAAGGATGAAGGAGGCGCGGTCGCGGTGACCGAGGACGCCGGCCACAACGTCGCAGCCGCCTTCGGGCGCAACCGGGCCGCCATCCACCAGGGGCATGGGCTCCTGACAGCAAGCCGGCACAGCATCGACGATGCGGCCTTCTGGTTCATCGCGCTCGAGCGCTGCTGCCAGGTGCAGCTGATGGTCGAAGCCACCGGCAAGGCGCCCGTGATGCTGGATCCCGAGGTCGCGCGCTACAGCCGCAAGCACGTGGGGAACGAGTTCATCGGATGGCTGCACTTCCAGGCGATCTACGGGCAGCTCGCCGAGACGCAGCCGGACATGTTCGACTAGGCGTCGCTGCCCTTCAGATGCCCGGGGTAGCGGAGTCCGCGCGCGGATGTGACCGCGTATGATGGGCGCGGCCATGGGGAGTTGGACTGAGATCAAGCAGTTGATGACCCGGCCGCAGCCTGTGACCCTTCCCCTGGTGTTGCTCTTTGCGGTCGTCCCGCTCTACCTCGTGATCCAGGTATTGATTGCTGGCGGCCCGACGCACGCCCCTGAAACGGAGCTTGATCGCCTGGTGCCAGTGCGCGGCGGCTGGGCCCTTGTCTACGCTTCGCTCTTCTGTGCCGCGCTCCTTCCGATTTTCGTAGTGCACCAGCAGGAGCTCGTCGGCCGCACCATCAACGCCTTCCTTGCGATGTGGCTGGTTGCATATGCCTTCTTCCTCGGATATCCAACGGTCGGTCCGCGGCCCCCCCAGGTGGTCGAGGCCGGGTTCTCCGGGTGGGGCCTGAGGGTCATCTACGGTTCAGACAGCAACTACAATTGCTTCCCTTCGCTGCATGTCGCGCAGTGCTACCTCGCCGCCTTTGTCTGCCATCGGGTGCATCGGGGTGTCGGGACGGTAGCAGTGGTCTGGGCCTGTCTTGTGGGAGCGTCGACACTCTTTACAAAGCAGCACTGGGCGCTCGACGTGGCAGGCGGCATCGTCCTCGCCGCAATCGCGTTCGTGGTCTTTGTGCAGGGATATCCGCGGGAAGCAACCCCGGAGCGCGAGCGTCGCCTCGCGCCGCTTCTGGCACTCTGCGCTTTCGGGGTCTTCGGCGTCATGGCCTTGTTGCTGTGTTGCCTGTACGCATTGAACATCTAGACGATGAGCCTCGATCGATACGTAGACGCAAGGAGCCCGAAGGCGCTCCTGGGAGCGCGGCTGGAAATCCTCGGGGCCGCGCTTCTGGTCATCGCCCTGGCTCCCTGGGCGGCGCGTGATTTCATCCCCGATCTCGCGACGACACGGGTGGTGGCACCTGCGGTTCTCCGGTGCGCCAGTCGCGCGGGACGTTTCGCCGCGATCGCCACGCCTTTCCTGCTCCTTCTCCTCGCCGTCACGCCCGCGTCCGTGATCGTGAGCTTGTGGCTCACCCGGAGCCCGAATCGCAGAAGATCGCGGCGCTAGAACTCCAACTCGGCCTGCACGCGCAACGGGTCTTCAAATGGAGTGCCGGTAACTCGATTCCACGCAAGTTAACGGCGGCGAATTCGTCGATTCCCTGATCTGCGGCAACGGAGCTCTGCAGAAGCCTGTCTATCCTTCTTCGATCGCCCAAGCCCAACGCCTCCGCAAAATTAGAGGCTTTGCCAGGCCGATGGGCTATGCCGCGATTGCCAGGGATGGGCACACCATCCCTTCAACACATATCGCAAAGCCCGGCGCTAAGTCCGAACATAGCTCGCCGTGCGAAAGGAGGTCCAAATGCTGCTCGTTTGCATATTGAAGCGCATCCTCGCGCTATTGACCGCGATGTCTTGCTTGGGTGCAGGGGCGACATCCTTCGGTACAGACTATTCCGACCTTTGGTGGAACGCCTCGGAAAACGGCGAAGGCTTCAACGTCATACAGCAGGAGGACATCCTGCTCATGACGTTCTTCGTTTACGACGCCAGCAACAAGCCCACCTGGTACGTTAGCCCGGATACGGCTTACAACGCAGAAGCCAACAATTTCCAAGGGCCGCTCTATGACACGCAAGGTCCGCCTGGATCGTCCCTTGGCGCCACCCAGGTTGGAACTGCCGTGTTTTCGCCTATGTCCTCTACCACCGCGACACTCACCTACACAGTGAATGGAGCATCAATCGTCAAGGCCCTCACTCGCGAAACATGGCGGAACGACGATATGTCAGGTTCCTATATCGGCGCGAAGATCGGAACTTACTCTGGTTCCGGCTGCAACTATGGCTACATGGAGGAGCCCGTCACCATGGTAGTGGGGCAAGCCGCTCAAACCGTGACGTATCAATTCACGTTCTCAGGCAACTCATGTAGTCAAACGGGAACGTACACGCAGGCTGGCCGGATGGGTTCGGTCAACGGTACGTTCAGTTGCTCGAATGGCGCTAGCGGTTCCTTCAGCCAAACCGAGATTCAGGTAACGCCCCAGGGGGTCGCATGGCGGGGCACCGCCTCAACCACCTATGACTGTTCTTGGACGGGTCATATTGGTGGCGTGCGACAAGCGCCGTAAGGCCGCGCAGGGGTCGACCGCTATGAAGAAGAACGCCGGCCCTGAGCCGGCGTTCTTCTTGTTACCGCAAGACCGCCTTAGAAAGACTTCCGCAGCGTCACCCCGATAGTCCGAGGCTGGTTGGTCGCGAATCCCAGCCGTGCACGCCCGCCCCGTTCCCGGTCGAAGGAAAGCAGCGCCTTCTCGTTGGTCACGTTGTTGGCATAGAGGACGGCGGAGAATCCCTTCTCGAAGTCCATTCCCCAGCTGAGGTTCACCAGGTTGTAGCTCGGCAGCTCGAGATCGAGCGTCGTCGCCGCGCTCGCCGGGGCGCCCAGGAAAGGCAGGCCGTGCACGAAGGTGCGCGGGTTGTCTTCCTGGTCCGAGGGCTGCGTGAAACGGCTGCCAACGTATTGCCACGACGCGGAGACGTAGGAGTCGCGATTCATCAGCTTGAAGTTGTAGGTGGCGCTCGCGGTGAATTGCGCCTTCGGCACGGAGGGCAGGCGGTTGCCGTCGCGAATGCCGCCCAGCACGTTGCCGGCGCCGTCCACGACGGTCGAATCGAACACCGCATCCACCACGGAACCCGCAAACCCCAGCTCCAGGCTTTCGGTCGGCCTGTAGTTCATCTCCACCTCGAGGCCGGCCGAGTGGGCCTTGGGCACGTTGAACACGACGCGCGACGAGCACGACCCCGCATCCAGCGTGACCTGCAGGTTCTTCATGTCGGCATAGAACACGGCCGCGTTGAAGCTCAAGCCCGGCTGCCCCATCTTGACGCCGACCTCGTAGTTCCACAGCGACTCGTCGTCGTAGCGCTGGTAGCCGCCGAAGATCGCGGCGTCCTGCTCCGTGCACAGCCGTATGTTGAGCGGGTCGTTGACGCCGCCGAGGCGGAAGCCTTTCGATGCCTGGGCATTCCAGACCACGTTCGGCGTCGCCTTGTACGAAAGCAGGAAGCGAGGGTTGTAGCCGTCCGATTTCGTCGTGTCGCTCTGGTTGCTGCCATCCGAGAACAGGCCGCCCGACGTGAAGGTGCGCGATTCCTTGTAGTCGTACCAACGGATCCCGGCCGTTCCCGTCAACTGGTCGGTGATGTCGTAGCTCGCCTCGCCGAAGATCGCCGTCTGCTTGAGGTTGTAGGGAATGTCCGCGTTGTAGGGCGAATTCGGGCCGAAGCCATTGGCGACCGCCGCGGATGTTCCAGCACCGAGCACCGCGTCGGTGACGGCGTCGTAGCCTGGGGTCGGCAGGCGCTGGGCGTACTTGCGGTCGGCGTCGGCATAGAAGGCGCCGACCAGCCACTGCAGCGGGCCCGCGTCGTTGGAGCTCAGGCGCAATTCCTGCGTGAAGCTCTTGAAGTCCGTGGTATCGCGGAGGTTGGAGGGCAGCAGCACGCCGGCCGTCGGAAAGCCGAGATCGACCGACACCGAACCGGTCAACGCGCTCGCATCGCGGCTCACCAGGATCTGGCGATCGGTATGGGTGGTCACCGACGTCAGGTCGAAGCCCTTGAAGGCGAACTTGGCAACCAGATCGGCGATCGTGTCCTTGTCCTCGAACTTCTCCCGCTGCAGCAGGTATTGCTGGTTGTCCTGGAAAGTGATCGGCGGGACCGTGGTGGTGAACGGGTTGGCGTACAGGTTGTACTTTTCCTCGCGGTTGAAGCCGTCCGCGGTCACCTTCTGGTAGACCACCCGCGGGGTGATCGTCATGTCCTGGTTGGGCTGGAAGGTGAGCGCCAGGCGTGCGCCCGTGCGATCGCCTTCATTGACGTCCTTGCCGCCGCCCGGGCCCAGGGCGTCGACCCAACCCCCGAAGTGGGTGCCATAGGCGACCAGCCGCAGGGCCGCCGCATCGCCCATGGGCGCATTGAACGCCGCCTTGAGGCTCCCGCCGGCGCTGCCGTCGGCAATCGTGTTCGCGTTGAGCTCGACGGCGCCTTCGGTGACGCGCAGCTTCGGCTGGTTGGTGATGTAGCGCACCGTGCCGCCGATGTTGCCGGCGCCGAAGAGCGTGCCTTGCGGGCCGCGCAGGGTCTCGACGCGATTCAAGTCGAACAGGTCGATGTCCGGAGTGAAGAGCGACATGGAGATCGCCGTTTCGTCGAGGTAGACCCCGACCTGCTCCTTGACGCCGGGTTGGTCGCGGACGATCTGCCCCGCGGACACCCCGCGGATCGACACCTGGCTCTGCCCGGGCCCCAGGTTCTGGACGGCCAGGCCGGCGACGTTGCGCGACAGGTCCTCGAGCGTCACGGCGCCGGATCGCTGGATGTCCTCCGCGGTCTGCGCGTTGATCGAGAAGGGCACGTCCAGCAGGGCGCTTTCACGCTTGGTCGCGGTGACGACGATGCGTTCGAGCTTTTCGGGAGCCTCGGCCTTGGCTTCGGCCTTGGGGGGCGGCTGGGTATCCTCGGCATTCGCGATGCCCGCCACGCCGATTGCCAAACTCGAAGGGAAAGCCAGCAGTACGGCCTTTGCCATGGGACGCAGCTTCATTGTTATTCCTCCCCTGTAGTTGTTGGTTTTGGTCAGCTTGCGGGAGCAATCCTACTACGCTGCAGCCGCGCCTTCACGCGCCTTTCTGTTGATGCAACGCCGCTTGGTACCCGAGCCGAAAGGCATCGATAGGGCTCAACTTCCCGATCGTCTTTTCATCCTTGGCAAGGTCGTCGAGAAGGAAGTCGAGCCGGGTGCCCTCATTGGTATCTTCGAGCACGGCTCGGCCCGCGGAAATCCAGAGGATGCGTAACGCGCTCATTCTGACGGGAATCCTACAGCAGGAATCAGGAGGAATCGGGGGCGCGCATGATAGTCTCGCGCTATCGGAGGCACCCATGAGCGAAACGCACATCACGATCCTCCTCCTTGCCTGCATCGCTGCATTCGGATGGGTAGTCGTTCGCGTGGTGCGAACGCTCGGGGCGGGCGGCGAGAGTTCCACGCGAGCCGACACACTCGCGAGCGGGGCTGGTTACGGCGCTGAGCGAATGGATACATTGTCCGAGCAGGCCACCCGTCGACCCATCGTCGGCGGCGGGGGCGGTAATGCCTAGCTGCTGTTCGAGTGCGGTGCGTAACTGCCTTCTTGCGAGTCGGTAGTGAATGATCTTCAGTACTACTCGCTGTTGGTCTTCCTGGCCGGGCTCCTCTTTTGGCAGTTGGTTTCCGGAACAGCGCTCGGTGCATGGTGGCGCCCGAAGATAACTCGAGCAGACGATCCACGGACGTACTGGTTCTTCGTGGTTGCCCAGGGCGCGATCTGGATCATCGTTCTGGCGACGGGGCGCGCATGGCACGTTCGATACGCGTGAGCCGAAAAGTCAACTTCGCCCACCTGAAATACCGCTCGAAGGCCGGTACCGACGTGAGCTTCGCCGTCTTCGAAGCTCGCTCGAACAGCGGGTCCGACAAGGACAACCGCAAGCTCCTCGAGGATCTCGTCCGCATGGCCCAGGGGATCGGGCTTCGCGTGGAGAAGGCTGCGCTCGTATTCCAGGAGGGCGAGCGCGTCAAGTTCTGGGGCAACACCGATCTCGTCCAGCGCCTTGCCAATGGCGGCGTTCCGAAGTGGACCCACTACCTGGACATCGAATCGGGCCCGAAGCCAGGCTAGACGAATGAGCCGAGCGTCTTGAGACCTGCGGTCAGTACCTTCGGGGTGCTGATCGCAAGGCCTTCGATGCACCGGTTCCGATAGGCCTTGTCTCCCATCTTGCGAATCACGGCCGCAAGGGAGCGCGGCACCGATGCGCCGTAGGCGCCCATGGCAATCGACAGTCCCGCATCCGCGTCCGCCTGCGGCCAGCCTTGAACCATGAAAGCGAGGTCGATGATGTCGCGGGATAGCGTCGACGCATCCAGCCCCCGGTCGGCGTTTGCCAGGAATTTCTCGGCAAAGCAGTGTTTGCGCGAGAGACACATGACGGGAAGCCTGGGGACGTCCTCGCCCTCGAGATCGATTCGCGCTTCGCGAACGATTTCGAACTTCAGCTTCGCCTGGCCCATCTCGAGAAAGGTCCGGAGACCATACTGGTCGGCGCGCACCTCGCGGGCCAGCGCGATCCTGCCGGAGACGATCTTTCCCAACGAGCCGGCGCCCACCGTCTCGCGAAGGACGCGATAGCCGTCCCGGCTCGAGCAGAGGAAATCGATATCCCTCGATTCGCGATATTCACCCAGCTCCAGCACGATGCGGGTTCCGCCGCCGAAGTAGCACCGCGCTTCGGCGAGGAACTGGCGATCGAGCCTGCGGAGCACTTCGAGAACCTGTGCGTGGGACGCGCGTGCGAACGCGGCCTTAGGCATTCACTACTCCGCCGCCGAACTGCTGCTTCAATCGATCGACGAGGGCTGCTTCTTCGGCCGTCAGCTCGTTTGGCTGGACGAAGCGCCAGTTTCGCTCGTAAAGGGCCAGCGCTTCCTCGGCCGGGATCCAGCGGTCCGCCCGATTCCACGCGATCTCCCGCAGCCTCGGCCATTGCTCGATGTCCACGACGACGCCCTGGAGAAATCCATCGAGCGCTTTCCGGAAATGCGGCGCGTTCGCGGCCGCGCGCAGGCGAGTGGCTTCACTGGCGGGCAAGCGAAGCTGGACCTCGGTCAAGCCCGCCCCACGCAACCTTTGACGCTGCGCGCGCTTGGCCGCCCGGAGCTGCTCGGCGCGGGTGAGGGGCGATGTACGCGGACGCCCACGGGCGGGCTTTTTCATGGAGGCAATTCTACGCTAAATTATGATGACATGTCAACAATAATAAGCCAGGCTTTGTCACCGGGTGCGTGACTCCCGCATCATCCGCTCATGACCAGCGCGAACGCGGCTTTCGACGTCGCCATCATCGGCGCCGGCGCCGCCGGCATGATGTGCGCGGCCACGGCCGGCCAGCGCGGCCGCCGCGTCCTGCTGATCGATCATTACCCCGAGATCGGCGAGAAGATCCGCATCTCGGGAGGAGGGCGTTGCAACTTCACCAACCTCCACGCGACGCACGAAGACTACCTTTCCGCCGACCCCGCCTTCTGCCACCCGGCGCTCGAACGCTATACGCCGCGAGACTTCATCGCCCTGGTGGAAAGCCACCGCATCGCGTGGCACGAGAAGAAGCTCGG
The DNA here is from genome assembly GCA_035519515.1 of Usitatibacter sp. Lineage (GTDB taxonomy): Bacteria > Pseudomonadota > Gammaproteobacteria > Burkholderiales > Usitatibacteraceae > Usitatibacter. Next base: position 16,546 of record DATIWC010000067.1, on the reverse strand, counting down.
CCAGCTCTTCTGCGACAAGAGCTCCGTGCAGATCATCGACATGTTGCGAGCCGAATGCGCGAAGGGCCACGTGGAATGGTGGCAGCCGTGCGAGATCCGCGACGTGCGGCACGACGGCGGCGCCTTTCACCTGGAGACATCGCGAAGGCCCGTGGAGGCAAAGTCGCTCGTCATCGCGAGCGGCGGCCTCACCGTGCCCAAGATCGGCGCCACGCCCTTCGCATACAAGGTGGCCGAGCAGTTCGGGCTCGCCATCGTGCCGCCCAAGCCCGCGCTCGTGCCGCTCAGCTTCGAGCCGCGCTTCCTCGAGCACTTTGCGGGGCTCTCGGGCGTGTCGGTCGACGTGGAGGCGCGCTGCGCCGGCGGGCGTTTCCGCGAGAACCTGTTGTTCACCCACCGCGGGCTCTCCGGCCCGGCGATCCTCCAGATTTCCTCGTATTGGCAGCAGGCGCGCGCCGCCGAGCCAATCCGGATCAACATGCTTCCGGGCGCGGACGTGCCCAAGTGGCTGCAGGCCCAACGCCGTTCGCGCGCGTTGCTCTCGACCCTTCTCGCCGAGCGCATGCCGAAGCGAGTGGCGCAGCGCTGGTGCGCTGCCCATGAACTGGATGTGCCGATGGCGGAAATGAGTGCCGAGGTTATCGAGCGCGCCGCGCGTTCACTCGCCGAATGGAAGCTGCAACCCTCGGGAACCCTCGGCTACAACAAGGCGGAGGTGACACTGGGCGGAGTCGACACGCGCGGCCTCTCGCCCGAGACGATGGAGGCGCGCAAACTGAAGGGTCTCTACTTCATCGGCGAAGGCGTTGACGTGACCGGCCACCTCGGAGGATTCAATTTCCAGTGGGCGTGGTCGTCGGCGCGCGCGGCGGGGGCCAACGTGTAACCCTGCGCTGCTAGACTTGTGGTGCCAGCCGTTCAGCGAAAGCCAAGGAGATGAGCATTTGAGCACCACACGCGAGTTCGAATACAAGGGCAGGCAGGTCAAGATCACGGCGACGAAGACCGCGAACGGAAAGTACATCGGAGTTCCCGTCATCGACGGCGAAGTGGCGAAGGGCCGCGCGCTGGGCGACGGCAAGGGCCGTGTGAACGAGGCCCTCGGCGAAGGCGAAAAGCGGGCCAAGGATTTCATCGACGCGCAGGGGTAGCGCCATTCGTCGGAGCCGTGCTGCGATGGGCAGCAGTCGCCTTGGCAAACACAGGAGTCCCAAGTGAAGAAATGGCTTCGTGAAAACCGCTCCTTCCTCCTCTTCATGTTCGCGCTGCTGGCCGCGCGTTCATCCTTCGCCGACCACTACGTGGTCCCGAGCGGCTCGATGGAGCAAACGCTGATGCCCGGCGATCGCGTGGTGGTGGACAAGCACGCCTACGGCCTGCGAATTCCGTTCACGCTGGTGAAGGTCATTCCCGGCGACGCGCCCGCCCGCGGCGACGTCATCGTCTTCGACGCGCCCGACAGCGGTACGCGCCTCATCAAGCGCATCGTCGCCGTCGGCGGCGACCGCCTCGAGGTCCGCCAGGGCCACGTCTTCATCAACGGCCAGCCGGCAGACACGAAGGCCGTCCTCAACCTTCAAATGGGCGGTGGGCCCGATGTTCCTGCGATTCGCGTGCCCGCGGGCGACGTCTTCGTGATGGGCGACTTCCGCGGCAACAGCCGCGACAGCCGGTTCTTCGGATTCGTCCGCGAGGACCAGATCTACGCGAAGGCCGCGCGCGTGTACTACCGTTCCGGCGAGGGGTTCGTCTGGAAGGAGTTGTAATCATCGCCGATTATTGATGTAAGTCAGGCCCCCGGCGGCCCGGCGTGTTATCGGTAAGCCATCATCACGTGCCGGGAGTTTCCATGACCGATCCCACCGCTCGTTGGCGCGAAGAGCACGCCCGCTTCGCGGCGCTGCTCGCGGCTATCGAACGCCAGCTCGACCGCTTCCATGAAGGCGAGCGGCCCGACTACGCGCTCCTGCTGGAAGCGATGCGCTACATGAACCGCTATCCGGACCGCTGCCACCACCCGCAGGAAGACGTGGCCTTCGAGAAGATCGCGGCCTACGAGCCGAAGCACGCCAGCGCGGTGGCCGAGCTCGTGAACGAGCATGCGCAGATCCAGCGCGCCGGCGAGGAGCTGGTGGAACTCCTGGAGGAAACGCTGGACGACGCGATACTCACTCGCCAGAAGGTCGAGACGCCGGGCCGCGCGTACGTCCGCCTGCTGCGCGACCACATGCGGCGCGAGGAACAGTTCTTCGAGCGCGCCGCGCAGCTGCTGCGCCCCGAAGACTGGGCCGAAATCGAGAGGGCCGTGCCGCTGGAGCCCGATCCGCTGGTCGCGACGCGCCCCGAGGAGCGCTTCACGAACCTGCGAATCGTCCTGGCGCGCTCGGCGGTCGCCGTTCCGCTGCGCCGCTAGAAGGATCGTAAAATGCGCGCCCATGCGCATCGAAATCGACGACCCCGCCCGCCCCGACGTCACGGCGCTCCTCGAGGAGCACCTGCGCAATATGCACGAGCTTTCCCCACCGGAGAGCGTGCATGCGCTGGACGTCGGCAAGCTCAAGACGCCGGACATCACGTTCTGGAGCGTTCGCGATGGAGCGCTGCTCCTGGGATGCGGCGCGTTGAAGGAGCTCGGCCCGAAGCACGGTGAGGTGAAGTCGATGCGCACGCCGGCCACGCTTCGCCGCCGCGGCGCAGGGCGGGCCGTCCTCGAGCGGATCCTCGCCGAGGCCCGCGCGCGTGGCTACGAAAGGTTGAGCCTGGAGACCGGTTCGCAGGAAGCGTTCGAGCCCGCGCGCCGCCTCTACGCGAGCTTCGGGTTCACCGTCTGTGGGCCTTTCGGGGATTACATCCTCGATCCGAACAGCGTGTTCATGACGCTCGCTCTATAGGGCGTCTTTGCGTGGCATGCGTTTGACGACGGTCAAGCGGGCGCGCGCCAGCCGGCCCAACGTAGATGGACGAATGACGGCGTCAGGAAGTTGGCTGCATGCGCGCGTTCCAGTGGTTAGCGATAAGCGTTCTCGCGGTTCCCGGCATCGCCGGCGCCTTGGGGGATGTGCATTTCGGGGCCGACCTTCGTATCCACACGCCGTCCCCGTTCACAGCGTCCGTCTCGTGCACCGGCGCGCCGATATGCGCGGGCTCGTACACCGCGACGCTGCGGCGGGCGGGCTGCAGCAATTCCTTCGTCCTGGCGGACTCGGTGACCATCACGGGCCTTACGCCGTCCGGGGCGCTCAATGACGGCAGCATATCGCTCGCCAACCTTGATTTCACCACCGTCGCAAGACCCGATGGGACATGTTCCTTCGGCACGGTACGCGCCCTGAACGGCTCGCATTCGGGGCTGACGGCCTCCTTGACGGACATGAACGGCAACGTGATTGCGGCTTCATTCATCTTCAACGTGGTGAGCCCGGTGGACAACCCGCTGGTCGACGTGAGGGACTTCCGGGTGCGCGTCGATGGCGCGACCGCGAATGCGGGAGCCCGGCTGGTGCCGCTGCCGGGCGACGTCGGAACGCAGTCGAACATCTATGCGTTCGCATACGCTCCGCGGGCGCTTGTCGCCGGCGCCATCGCCGCGCCCAAGGATGGCGCCACCGACTGCGTGCTCGCGCAGCTCGATTCCACCAACCGGCTGGTCGGGGTGAGCGCCTCGAATCTCCGCCCCTACGTGAGCGGGGTCCTGTCCTCGCAGGGGCAGAGTGTCGCGGTCCTGGAGGGCGTCCCGGTCTGGCAGGTCGCGGGGGCCACTTTCTTCGTGGGCTATGGCGCCGATCCGAACACGATGATTGCCCGCAACGCCGACGAGAGCGTGGTGAGCATCCCGGGAAGCGCGCAGTGCCCGTCCGCGTTCCCCGCGACGCCGGCGGTGCTGAGCGGGCTATGGTGGAACCCGGACGAATCGGGGTGGGGGATCAACCTCACCCAGCGGGGCGACAACATCTTCGCGGCCTGGTACACCTACGACGCGAGCGGCAGGCCGAAGTGGTACGTCGCGTCCAACTGCACGGGCGTGGCCGCCAACGCATCCAGCGGGACCTGCTCGGGGACCGTCTACGAGGTGAACGGGCCGCGGTTCTTCGGCGTGGACTTCGTCCCGATCGTCCCGGGCCAGGTGTCTTCGGCGGGCAACCTGCGCATCGCCTTCGCCGATGCGGACAACGCCATCATGACCTTCACGGTGGCGGGCGTGGGCCGCACCGTGGCCATCCGCCGCGAGATCTTCCCGATCAACCCGACGGCGCCTCCGCCGGTGGACTACACCGACATGTGGTGGAACCCGTCCGAATCGGGCTGGGGCATGGCCATCACGCACCAATACAACAACATCCTTCTCCTCTGGTACGTCTACGACGACACGGGCAGGCCGATGTGGTACGTGGCATCCAACTGCCTCGTCGTCGGCAACCAGTGCTCCGGGACGTTGTACCGGACGACGGGGCCCGCGTTCGGCACCGTGTTCGACACCCGGCAGATCAGCGTCTTCGCCGTGGGCAGCGCGACGTTGACCTTCGAGACGCCCAACCAGGCGTTGTTGAGCTACACGGTGGACGGAGTGAAGGGCTCGAAGATGATCGTGCGAGAGGTGTTCTGACTCAGCCCTTCACGCGGTAACCGGTGACCAGCTCGAGGTTGCGGTCGCGTTCTTCCTTGCAGTTTTGCGCGTCCGGGTTCGGCGTGATGTGGCTGCGCGCCCGCTTCTCGTTCAGCTGCAGGACGAGCGTGCGCGTGAGGCAGCGCTGGGCCAGGGGCTTCGCCGAGATCTGCTTGTCGTCCCAGCGTTCGATGTCGAACTGCGTGGAGGTGGCCTCGAGCAGGCCCTTGCCGCTCACCATGACCACCGCGGCGGTCGATTCCACGCAGTGCATGGTCGCGTAGCGGCACTGGATGGTCGTGGTCTGGATCGGCTCGGGAATGCCGCCTTCGGCGATCCAGGTTCCGCGCGTGGTCACCGTTCCGCTCGGGTCGGCCCCACCCGACACGTCGAACTCGTACATCGGCAAGGCGACGGGGTGCTTGCGCAGCGCATCGAGCTCGCGGTAGGTGAGCAGGGCGAACGCCAGGAGGATCACGACAATGGCGATCTCCCCGTAGCGGATCCACTTCTGGGTGCGGAAATCCAGCTTCATGGCGCGGAAGGATACTCCGGGGCGATAATCCACGCCATGGCGGAAGAACGCTTCGACGCGATCGTGATCGGCACCGGCCAGGCCGGCCCGGCGCTTTGCGGGCGCCTGAACCGGGAGGGCCTCAAGACCGCGCTGATCGAGAGGAAGCTCCTCGGCGGCACCTGCGTGAACGTGGGCTGCATCCCCACCAAGACGCTGGTCGCCAGCGCGCGGGCCATGCACATGGCGCGCCGCGGGAAGGAGTACGGCTTCGCGACGGGGGAGCTCCGCGTGGACATGGCCGCCGTCAAGGCGCGCAAGGACCGCGTCGTCGCGCATTCCACCGAGGGCCTCGGGAAGTGGATCCACGGCATGAAGAACGTGACGCTCGTCCACGGGCAGGGCCGGTTCACGGGTCCGCACTGCGTCGCGGTCGGCGATCGCACCTTCACGGCCGAGCGCATCTTCATCAACGTGGGCGGCCGCGCCGCGGTGCCCGATATGCCCGGCATCCGCGACATCCCGTACCTCACCAATTCGACCATCATGGACGTGGACTTCCTGCCCGGCCACCTGGTGATCGTCGGCGGAAGCTACATCGGGCTCGAGTTCGCGCAGATGTATCGCCGCTTCGGCTCGAAGGTGACGGTGGTGGAACGCGCGCCCAAGCTCCTGCCGCGCGAGGACGACGACGTGGCCGCCGAGATCCGCGCGATCCTCGAGCGCGAGGGCGTGGAGATCCGCACCGGGGCCGAGTGCACGGCGTTCGAGAGGCGTGGCGACCTGGTGGACGTGGACCTCACCTGCACCGAGGGCGAGCCGATCTCCGAGGGAACGCACGTGCTCGTCGCCATGGGGCGCGTTCCCAACACGCAGGACCTGGGCCTCGAGGCGGCCGGCGTCAAGGCCGATGCGCGCGGCTTCATCGAGGTGGACGACCAATGCCGCACCAACGTGCCCGGCATCTGGGCGCTCGGCGACGCCAACGGGCGCGGCGCCTTCACGCACACCTCGTACAACGACTACGAGATCGTCGCGGCGAACCTCTTCGACGACGATCCGCGCCGCATCTCGCAGCGCATCCCGTGCTACGCGCTCTTCATCGACCCGCCGCTCGGGCGCGTCGGCATGAACGAGCGCGAGGCGCGCGCCACCGGCCGGCGCCTGCTCGCCGCGAAGATGCCCATGGCGCGGGTCGGGCGGGCGCGCGAGGCGGGCGAGACGCAGGGCTTCATGAAGGCGATCGTGGACGCGGACACGAAGGAGCTCCTCGGGGCGGCGCTCCTGGGCCTCAACGGCGACGAGATCGTGCACTCGCTGCTCGACGTGATGTACGCGAAGGCGCCTTACACGACGATTTCGCGCGCCGTGCACATCCATCCGACGGTGACGGAGCTGGTGCCGACGCTGCTGCAGGGACTGGCGCCGCTCGCCTAGGCGGCGGGCCTCACATCTGCTTGAAGAGGTGCAGGTAGCTTCGCGCCACCGGCAGCGCCTCGCTTCGCCCCTTCAGGAAGACCCGCGCCCGGTCCTGGTCGTCGCGGTTGATGTGGCTGATCGCCCGGCGATTGACGACCACCGAGCGGTGCACCTGCACGAACAGGTCCTGGTCCAGCTGCGACATGAGTTCCTTCAACGGCGTGCGGATCAGCGCTTCGGCCGACTTCCCTTCCTCGGCGCGCCACGCGACCATCGTGTACTTCTCGTCGGAACGGAGGAACTCGATGTCCTGCACGGGAATCACGCGCAGCGCGCCGCCCACGGTGGCGTGGATCCAGCGCAACGGCGCCTGGCCCGTCTTCTTCTCCAGGTAGGTGGCGATCTGCTTGAGCAGCGCCTCGCTGTCGGGCAGCGGTTGCGAGGAGCGCAGCCGCTCCTGCAGCCGCGCGACCGTATCGGCGAGCCGCTCGGGCTCCACCGGCTTCACGAGGTAGTCGAGCGCTTCCTGCCGGAAGGCCTCGACCGCGTAGTTGTCGTAGGCCGTGACGAACACGAGCCGCGCGCGCCGACCGATGTGCCGCGCCGCGTCGATGCCCGAGACGCCCGGCATGTGCACGTCGAGGAAGCAGATGTCCGGCTTCACGCGCTCGAATTCCTCGATCGCCTCGCGCCCGTTGCGTGCTTCGACCACCACCTCGAGATCCGGCCACGTTTCGCCCAGCATGCGCTTCAACGACGAGCGCAACAGCGGCTCGTCGTCGGCGATGAGGGCGGTGGGCCGCGCGCTCATGCTCCCTCGCGCCGCGCGGGGAAGTCGACCTTCGCCGAAGCGCCGTGGGGCTCGATTGCAGAGAGGGTGAGGTGGGTGTCGCCGCCGAACACGAGCTGCAGGCGCTCGCGAAGCGTCTCCAGCCCCGTGCCCAGGCCCTGCGAGGCGTTGCGAAGCCCCGCGCCCGTGTCGCGCACCTCCACCAGGCAGCGCCCGTCGCGCAGCTGCGTGCGCACGTCGATCCGCCCGCCCTGCTCGCTGGGATCGATCCCGTGGCGCACGGCGTTCTCCACGAGGGTGAGGAGGGTGGTCGGGGGACAGCGCAGGTCCAGGGTCGCGGCGTCGGCCTGCACGTCGAACTGCAGGCGATCGGGCATGCGCATGTGCATGAGCTCCAGGTAGGCGCGCACGAGCTGCAACTCCTGTCCGAGCGTGGTGAGCGGATCATGCAGCCGCGGCAGGGCGGCGCGCAAATAGGTTATGAGGTTTTCCAGCACCGTGGCCGCCCGCGGCGAGCCCGCGAGCACGAGCTCCCGCACGTTGGCGAGGGTGTTGAAGAGGAAGTGCGGCTCGACCTGGGCCTGCAGCAGGCGCAGGCGCGCATCGAGCGCCTTGCGCTCGAGCTCGCTCTTCTCGAGCTGGAAGACCATCGCCTGGTGGCGCGCGGCGAGCTCGGTCTTGCGGAAGAGCGCCGCGATGGCGACCCAGGGGCCCAGCAGCAGGCCGCCGAAGGTGAGCGTGAAGAAGCCGCTCAGGCGCCCCGGGTCGTGCCAGAAGCGCGGCTCGCCGGCGGCGGTGAGGCTCAAGTAGATCGCGAGCACCGTGAGCGGGACCGCGGTCGCCACCGCGCCCACCTGCAGCGCCCAGCGCGCGAGCCACCCGGGCAGGCGCTCGGGCCACTGCTCGAAGATGCCGTAGGCGAGCATGCACGCGAGGCCGATGATGGCGGCGCGCACCAACACCATCCATGTGGGGATCACGAAGCTCATGCCGACGAGCGAGCCCATGCAGCCGGCGCAGAGCAGCGCGACCGCGAAGCGGCGCCAGCCGAACATCAGGCCGATGCCGCCCGTCTTTTCGGAGGGGAGGGAAGAATCCATGGCTGGACGATAAACGCGGCCGCGCGGCCGTGGAAGGCCGCGCGGATGAATCGTCCCGCCGGGGGGCCGAATCGCCCTCTTGTGCGACGAACTGCGCCCATCCTGTAACAGCTCCGTCACCGCAGGCGCCTACGCTGGTACGCCCGGCCCCGCGGATATTCCCCCCCATGAAGCACCTCTCGCTGCAGGCGCGGCTCACCGTGTTCGCGCTCACCGTTGCCCTGCTGATCGGAATCGTCGGGGCGCTCGCCGTCGCCGCCACGAGCCAAGTGGCGGATGCGATGGGATCGGTCGAATCCGGGCGCCTGAGGGCTCTCGTGACGCTGGACCGGGTCGCCCGCGCCCTCGAGCGCCAGCGCGCCACCGTGCTCGCCACGCTCGCGGCGACGAACGACGTCATGGTCCAGGCTCTCGAGGAGGCCGGCGCCCGCGATGCCGCCGGGATCCCGAAGGAGATCGCCTCGCTCAGGTCCCGCGCGACGGATGCGCGCGAGCGCGCCGCGTTCGACGACCTTGCCGCCACCCTTGCGAAGAGCCGCGACGTGGGCCTTGCCGCCGTGCTCGATCGCCTGCACAAGGGACAGTTCATCGAGGCGGACGTCGCCTCGCAAACGACGTACCGTCCCCAGATGGACGCGGTCGCGGCGAGCGTCGACCGCCTGATCGGCCTCGAGATCGAGCTCGCCGGCACCGAGTACCAGGGCGCCGTGGCGCTGGTCCGCGGCCAGGTGATCGCGACGCTCGTCGTGACGGCGCTCGCCCTGGGGCTGAGCCTGCTTGCCACGCGCCTCATCTCGCGCTCGCTGCACGGCGTCCTCGGCGCGCGCGAGAAAGAGCTCGCGAACGGCGCGCGCCACGTCGCCGAGGGCCGGCTCGACCATCGCATCAGCGTGCGGGAAGGCGACGAGGAGAGCGTCGCCGCGAGCCTGAACGCGATGTCGCGCGAATTCTCGCGCCTGGTCGCGGGCGCGGCCTCCAGCGCGCACTGGGTCGCCGAGGCCGCTCAGCGCCTGGTGATGGCGAGCAGCGACCTTTCGGAGCGGACCAACGCGCAGGCCTCGAGCCTCGAGGAAACGGCCGCCTCCATGGAGGAGTTCGCGAGCCTCGTGAAACGGAACACCGAGAGCGCCGCGCGGGCGCGCAAGCTCGCCGAGGAGGCCGCGCGGACGGCTTCCGAGGGCGGCGGCGCCATGGCGAGCGCGATCGAGACGATGTCGCAGGTGCGGGATACTTCGCGCCGGATCAGCGAGATCGTGGGCGTGATCGACGCGCTCGCCTTCCAGACGAACCTCCTCGCCCTCAATGCCGCGGTCGAGGCGGCGCGCGCGGGAGAGCAGGGGCGCGGGTTCGCGGTCGTCGCCTCCGAGGTGCGCAACCTCGCCGAGAGCAGCGCGAAATCGGCCCGTGAGATCCGCACCCTCATCGACGAGTCGGTGGCACGCGCCGATACGGGCGCGCGGTTCGTCACGGCCGCGGGCGAGACCATGCAGCGCATCGTGACGTCGACCTCGGCCGTAAGCGGGATCGTGGCCGAGATCGCCAACGCCTCGCGCGAGCAGCTCGCGGGGGTGGAGCAGGTGAACGGCGCGGTCGCGCAGCTGGAGGGCGTCACGCAACGCAACGTCGCCCTGGTGGAGCAGGCCTCGAAGGACGCCGGCGAGATGACCGCGCAAGCAGGCGCGCTCGTGCTGGCCGTGTCCCGGTTCCAGATCGAGCCCGAGGTTGAGGCCGACGGGCCGCGGCGCCCGTCGAGCCTGCTGAGGATCGTCGCAAGCTCCGGCTAGGGTTCGTGAGGTAGGATGCGGGCCGTCCCTGGCAACGAAGGTCCGACTTGAAGAACGCTCTCACGATGATCCCGGCGGCATTGCTCGCCGTCGCCTGCGCCTCCCAGCCGACCGCGACCGCGCCGGCCCCCTCTCCCAAGGCGGCCGAAAAGCCCGCCCCGCTCACCAGCGAGGAACTCGTGGCGCAACGCTCGCTCGGCCTCATCGCCTGGATGCTCGTAGGCAGGTTCGACACCATCGTCCAGTCGCCCGGCTACGCGGCCGGCGGCGGCGACAGCACGCCGATGCGCCTTCGCGTGGCGCGCCTGTGGCCCGAGCTGGGCGACGACGTGTACTGGTTCTACCTGGAGTACGTGGACCCGGCGGACGAGTCCCGCGTGATTCGCCAGCGCCTTACGCATGGCGTGCGGGAGGGCACCAAGGCGTACACGATCGACTATGCGTTCCCCGGGGACCCGAAGACCTTCGTCGGCGAGTGGCGTAAGCCCAAGCCGTTCGCATCGGTCGATCCGTCCAAGCTCGAGCCCCTGCCCGGCTGCAAGACGTCTTGGTTTGTGCAGCACGATGCGATCGTGAGCGCCGGGACGGAGGGCAACGAATGCCGCGGCGATGGACCGGCAGGCACGCACGAGCACGCGGATTGGTGGCTCGGCTCGAACTTCCTCCGGCACTGGTTTCGCCAGCTGGATGCCGCGGACAACCAGGTCAGTGGCCTGCCCGGACCGTCCGAATTCAGGAAACTTGCTCAAAAACCGCAGTAAGCCATTGTTCTGTAGGAAAAGTCGTTACCCTTGTCATTTCCCAACCACAGCCTGATCGGTTAATATCGACACTTCCTGTAGGGTTATTGGTGCGGAGGTGTCGGTGGCGAGGCGAGCAAACCTGGTGGCAGCGATGGCTTTCGCGGCGGTAGCCGCGGGCTTCGCCGCGCCTGCCCTGGCCGACATCTACTCGTTCAAGGACGAGAAGGGCGTCGTCCATTTCACCAACATCAAGGGGCTGGACCCGCGCTACAGGCTGGTCCGCCGCGAGAACGCTTCCCACGCCGATGGTTCCGCCTATGCGACGCGCGTCTTCATGCCTTCGCAGGCCGACATCGAGCGCTACGCCAACATCATCCAGACCGCCAGCCGCGCCTATGGCGTGGAGCCTTCGCTCGTGCACGCGGTGATCTCGGCCGAATCCAACTACAACCAGTACGCCGTCTCGCCCAGGGGCGCCATGGGCCTCATGCAGCTGATGCCCGACACCGCGCGTCGCTACGGCGTGCAGAACATGATGGATCCCACCGAGAACATCCACGGCGGCGTGCGTTACCTGCGCGACCTGCTGGACATGTTCAAGGGCCGCATGGACCTCGCCGTCGCCGCCTACAACGCGGGCGAGAACGCCGTGATCCGCAGCGGCCTGCAGATCCCGCCCATCGCCGAGACGCGCCACTACGTCCCGAAGGTGCTGGGCTTCTACCGCAACTTCCAGAGCCGCGGCGGCGCTTAAGGCGCCCGCGCACGAAACGGACATTGGGCACAGGGCCTGGTCGAAAGACCGGGCACTGTGGCCGCTTCGCTTTTCGCGGAGAAAAAAAGGGCCTGTCTTGCGACAGGCCTGTCCGAGGCCCCTGATCGTGGCCTATGGGAACGGATTGCGCTTGGGCGTTCAGCCGCCCGGCAACGACTTCGCGGCCTTCTCCTGCTCTGCCTTCGGGGCGCCCGTGCGCTTGGCGGCCTTGTCGGCGGCCTTCTCCTCGGCGCTCATCTTGGCTCCCTTGGCCGGTGCCTTGGGGACGTCGTAGACCTGGGCATCCTTCCCGGAAGCGCGCTTCTTGGACTTGTCGGCGGCTTTCTGCTCCGGGGTCATTTTCGACGGGGCGGCGGTCGGACGCTCATCCCCGGTCTTGTACGGGACGGCCTCGGCAGCCGGCTTCTTGGCCTCGTCTGCGGCAGCCACGGGAAGCGTGATGGCCGCAATGGCCAGCGCCGCCAGCAAATTCGCGGTCTTGTTCATTCTCAATCTCTCCTTTTTTTGATCGGGATCGCCCGCCACAGGCGCGCGCATGATCATTCTGGCCGATGACGGCAGAAATCCACTATGGCACTTAAGTGCTGCGGGGCTGGCCGGGGGGCCCGGCGCGGAGGCGTTGCTAGGCGGGGATATCGGGGACCAAGCTGCGCTGGAGCATGAAGATCTGGTCTTTCAACATCAGCTTGCGCTTCTTGAGGCGCTTGAGCTGCAGCTCATCGTGGAGGGGGTTTTGCTCGAGGGCCTCGATCGCCCGGTCCAGGTCTCGGTGCTCCAGGTTGAGCTCGCTGATGCGCCGCTTGATTTCTTCGCCGCTCTCCAATGTCATGTTTCCCATGGGCGCGCGTCCTCGGAGGTTTTGAAAACCTTACTCCCCCCCGGGGGGTTTGGCTAGTCCGCCCAAAGGGGCCCAAAACCCGCTTGCAACGACGGTGCAAATGCGTTCCAATGCGCCATTCGCCGCGCCGATGCTGTCGCGGCGAAATTACATAAAAAATCAGCGGCATCGCGAGGGGCGCATGAACTTCCGACGCAGCGATTTCGACGTCACCAACCGGATCAACACCACCGACCCGGTCTGCGTGAAGCTCGAGGTGGTTCGCCTCTACCGGTCCCTGTACGGCAGGCCCCGCCCGGCCGCCGTCGAGCAGGCGTTCGACGACGCGGCGAGCCTGTACCGCGGCAACTTCCCCGGCTACACGCGCTGCGACACCGAGTACCACGACCTGCAGCACATCCTCGACGTGACGCTCGCGATGGCCCGCCTCATGGACGGCTACGAGCGCTCGCGCGGCGACTCGCGCGCGATCGGCGAGCGGCTCTACCAGCTGGGCGTGGTGTGCGCGCTCTACCACGACATGGGCTACATCCGCCGGGTGAACGACACGAAGCACGTGAACGGCGCGGAGTACACGCGCGTGCACGTCTCGCGCGGCGCGCGCTTCATGCAGGAATACCTGCCCACCATCGGCATGGAGGAGTTCGCGCAGGTCGCGGGCTCGGTCCTGCACTTCACGGGCTACGAGCAGCCGGTCGCGCAGATCCAACTGCCCGATCCGATCTTCCGGTTGGTGGGAAGCCTGCTGGGCTCCGCGGACATCATCGCGCAGATGTCGGACCGCTGTTACCTCGAGAAATGCCGCGACCGCCTGTACCCAGAGTTCGTCGCGGGCGGCATCGCGCGCAACGTGACGGAAGCGGGCGAGGTAGTGGTGTTCGAGTCGCCCGAGGACCTGATCCGCAAGACGCCCAACTTCTATCGCAACGCCTCGCGCCGCCTCGAGGAGGATCTCGGCGCCGCCTACCAGTTCGCCGGCCCGCACTTCGGCGGCACGAACCCGTACATGGAAGCGCTGCGGCAGAACATCCGCTTCATCGAGAAGAACGCGGCCAACGACGAGATCGTGTTGCGCCGCCATCCGCCTTCCACCTGCGGTCCGGACGACTGAACGCCATGCGCGCCGCGTTCGCCGCCGCGCTCGCTCTCGGCGCGTGCGGCGCGCTCGCCCAGGCTCCCGCGGGGCCCGAGAAGAGCAACATGGAGCTCGTGGGCTCCGATGCGCTGCAGGGGCGCAGCGCCTACCAGCCCGTGGTGCAGAAGCAGGGCAAGCGCTGGATCCTCTATGTGGGCCACCATGGCGGGCGCTCGATGAACCCGCTCTCCGGCCAGGACGAATACAACGGCACGTCGATCCTGGATGTCACCGACCCGGCGAAACCCGTGCCGCTCGCGCACATCCCGGGCGAGCCCGGCGCGGGCGAGTCGGGCGGGGCGCAGATGGTGCGCGTGTGCGACGGCGCCACGCTGCCGCACGCGGACAAGTCCAAGGTGTACATGCTGCGCACGTTCGGCAACTCGGCGCACGAGATCTGGGATGTCACCGATCCGGCGAAGCCGCGGCTGCTCACCAACGTGGTGAACAAGCTCAAGGGCACGCACAAGAACTGGTGGGAGTGCGACACCGGCATCGCGTACCTCGTCTCCGGCGTGGGAGGCTGGCGCACACGGCGCATGACGCTCGTCTACGACCTCTCGGACCCTGCGCGCCCGCGCTTCATCCGCGAGTTCGGCTTGCCGGGCCAGCAAGCGGGCGCGAAGGGCGAGTCGCCCACCGAGCTGCATGGGCCGATCTCCACGGGACCGAAAGGCAACCGCGTCTACTTCGGCTACGGCACCGACAAGGCCGGCATCCTGCAGATCGTCGATCGCGACAAGCTCCTGAACGGCCCGAAGGAGCCCACCGACGCGAACCTTCGCTATCCTGAAGTGGGCCGGCTCGAGCTTCCGCCCACCAACGGCGCGCATACGACCTTCCCCGTGCTCGGCATGGACGTGGCCGAGTTCGCCAAGGACGCGGGCGGCTCGAAGCGCGACTTCGCGGTGATCGTGGACGAGTCCCTGGTGAACGAGTGCCAGGAGCCCCGGCAGATGGTGTGGATCGCCGACATCACGGCGGAGTCGAAGCCGTTCAACATCTCGAGCTACACCGTCCCCGAGGCGAGCGGCAATTTCTGCTCGCGCGGCGGGCGCTTCGGCTCCCACTCCTCGAACGAGAGCATGGCGCCGGTGTACTACAAGCGCGTGGTGTTCATCGCGTTCTTCAACGCGGGCGTGCGCGCCCTGGATATCCGCGACCCGTACCACCCGAAGGAGATTGGCTACTACATCCCCGCGGTGAGCGAGAAGACCGACAAGCGCTGCGTGGGCACGGGAGCCGCCGAGCGCTGCAAGGTGGCGATCCAGACCAACAACGTCGAAGTGGACGAGCGCGGCTACATCTACATCGTGGATCGCGCCAACACCGGGCTGCACATCCTGCAGCTCACGGGCGAGGCCCGGAAGGCCGCGAACTTCCCCTAGCGCAGCAGCTCGTCGAGGATCTTCTTCTTCCCGGCGCAGCGCTCCTCGCCCCAGCACGAGCCGAAGCGCCTGGCGACGCGGCCGTCCTCGGAGATCGTGATCTCGAAGGGCTTGCCCATCATCACCACGTGCACGTAGCTCGCGAAGGATTCGGCGAAATCGTCGCCGGGGATGGTGGCCGCGTAGAGCGTCGGGAAGTTGGTGGCCTCGAGGTGCTCGTAGGTCTGCGCCATGCGGCTCGCCGGGAGCTTCGGCCCGAAGTAGTACCTCACGTCCCCGCGCTCGGGGAGCTCGGCCTCGAAGCGGCTGAGGTAACGGTTGCCTTCGGTGTCCACGGTCCACGAGAGGTCGAAGAAGGGATAGTGCCGGTCCTTCGGGAGGTCGGCGATCTTGAGGTTCCAGTCCGGGTGGTAATCGGCGCCCACCGCGAGCACGTGGCCCAGCTCGTGCAGCAGGATGTACTGGATGGCATGGCGCCGGTCGTTGGTCTCCGGCGGCTCGATCCGCGCCACGAGGCGATAGCGCGGGTCGGGAACGAAGGGCGAGCTTTCCTTCCACGTGGCCCAGGCGTTCGCGGTCCTCTCGAGCACGCGCGGGTCCAGCACGATGAAGGCCGCGTGCTTCTGCCCGTCCGCGTCGGCGATCGAGTCCGTGAACCCGGTTCCGCCGAGGTCCGCGACGAAATAGATGCCCGCAAGCCGCTTGTCCAGGCGCGCCTTCACCGGGCGCGGCAGCTCGTGGAACGCGGCGATCACGTCCGCCTTGAGCTTCGGATCCATCCGCGCGCTCTTCGGGTGCTCCGGATAACCGTTGTAGAGGTTGTCGAGCGCGATGAGCTCCACCACCGCGTCGGGCGCGGCTCCGATGCGCTGCTCGAGGGGCTTGGCGAACATCGGGCTCCAGTACGCAATGGTCTTTGCGCGGTGCGAAACCAGCGCCTTGAACGCGCACTCCTTCTCGCCCGGCTTGCAGGGAAGCTCGCCCGCGGCAGCGCCGCAGGCGGCGAAGGCGAGGGCGGTCGCTGCGAACCATGACAGCGGGCGCCGGCTCATGGCGACCTGGGCTGGGGCGCGGCGCGCTTGGGCACCGACGCGTCCGGATCGCGCGCCAGCGCATCGGCACGGAAGGCACGTTTCATCGTGATGACCATTCCCGTCACGATGATGACGATGATGACGGCGATTGCAATGAGGACGCGGCGTGACACGTTGGCGAATTTCGTTGGTTTGTGACGCGGATTGTAGCGAACGCCGCGCGGCGCATCCCGTCCGCGCTTTCCCGCTTGCCTTCCGTCAAGGAATAAAGAGAGCGCTTCCGTGTTCAATGGGGTGAGGGCAACTGCAGGCGATTCCCCACGGGAGGCGAGCATGCGGTGCAGGACGGGCGACCTGGCGATCGTGGTGCGAACGGGCATCTCCGAGAACCTCGGGATGTTCGTCGAAGTGGTGGGCCCGTGC
>DATIWC010000066.1:0-41880 GCA_035519515.1 Usitatibacter sp. | reverse complement strand
GCCGCCGTGCTGCCGAAGGCGCGGATCGCGCGCATCGATCGCGACTCGACCTCGCGCAAGGGAGCCCTGCGCGGAATGCTCGACGAAGTGCGCGCCGGCCGCGTCGATGTCCTCGTGGGCACGCAGATGCTCGCCAAGGGGCACGACTACCCGCGCCTCACGCTGGTGGGGGTGCTCGAAAGCGACAGCGCGCTCTTCAGCGCCGACTTCCGCGCTTCCGAGCGGCTCTTCTCGCAGCTCGTGCAGGTGGCGGGCCGCGCCGGGCGAGCCGAGCGTCCCGGCGAGGTGCTGATCCAGACCGACTTCCCGGGCCACCCGCTCTACGCGGCCATCGCGCGGCAGGACTACGCGAGCTTCGCCGACGCGACCCTCGAGGAGCGCCGCATCGCGCAGCTCCCGCCCTTTTCCTTCCTTGCGATGCTGCGCGCCGAATCGAAGAAGCCCGGCGAGGCGCTCGCCTTCCTCAAGGTCGCAGCGCGTGCCGCGCGCAAGCTCGCCTGCCCCGGCGTCGAGGTCTTCGATCCGGTGGCGGCGGCGCTCGAGCGCAAGGCCGGCTTCGAGCGCGCGCAGCTCCTCGCGAGGGCCGGATCCCGGGGAGCGCTGCAGCCCTTCCTGCATGCGTGGCGCCGCGCGATCCTCGCCACCGCGGTGCGCCACGTGCGCTGGTCGCTCGACGTGGATCCGCAGGAGGGCTGAGGGGCCCATGCCCCGTATAATGTCGGGTTTGCAACGCTTCTTCCCCGAGTGTCTTCCCCCGATTCGAAAGCGCGCCTCGAAAGCCTCGTCCAGGAGGCCGTGAGCAAGGCCTTCCCGGGCAACGACGTGGCGGTCGAGCTCGATCGCCCCCGCAACGCCGAGCACGGAGATTTCGCGACCAACGTGGCCCTGCAGCTCGCCAAGCGCGTGGGCCGCAAGCCGCGCGAGGCCGCGCAGGCCATCGTCGATGCGCTGGGCCACGCGCCCGAGATCGCGCGCACCGAGATCGCCGGGCCGGGCTTCATCAACATCACGCTTTCGTCTACCGCGCGCTTCGCGGCGATCCCCGGCATCCATCGCGCCGGCGCCGCGTTCGGGCGCGGCAACGCGGGCGGGGGACGCCGCATCATGGTGGAGTTCGTGTCGGCCAACCCGACCGGCCCGCTGCACGTGGGCCATGGGCGCCAGGCGGCGCTGGGCGACGCGATCTCGTCGCTCCTCGAGTGGCAGGGCTGGAAGGTCACGCGCGAGTTCTACTACAACGACTCGGGCAACCAGATCGCCAACCTCGCGCTCTCCGTGCAGGCGCGCATCCGCGAGGCGCGCGGCGAGACGGTGCAGATGCCCCGCGACGGCTACCTCGGCGACTACATCCGCGACATCGCGCGCGAATACGTGGCGCAGCATCCGGGCGACGCGCATGGCGACGACCTGGACCAGGTCCGCCAGTTCGCCGTGGCGTACCTGCGCAACGAGCAGGACGTGGACCTGCGCGCCTTCGGCGTGAACTTCGATTCGTACTTCCTCGAAAGCTCCCTCTACACCGACGGCAAGGTCGAGGAGACCGTGCGCCTGCTCGAGCGCGCGGGCCACACCTACGAAGCCGAGGGCGCGCTGTGGCTGCGCACCACGGACTTCGGCGACGACAAGGACCGCGTGATGCGCAAGTCCGACGGCACGTACACGTACTTCGTGCCGGACGTGGCGTACCACCTGGACAAGTTCCGGCGCGGCTTCACCGCGGACGTGAACGTGCAGGGCTCGGACCACCACTCGACGGTCACGCGCGTGAGGGCCGGGTTGCAGGCGCTCGCCCTCGACATCCCGAAGGGCTACCCCGACTACGTGCTGCACCAGATGGTCACGGTGATGAAGGGCGGCGAGGAGGTGAAGATCTCCAAGCGCGCCGGCTCCTACGTGACGGTGCGCGACCTCATCGACGAGGTGGGGCGCGATGCCGTGCGCTACTTCTTCACCATGCGGCGCGTGGACTCCCAGCTCGTGTTCGACATCGACGTGGCGAAGAGCCAGAGCGACGACAACCCGGTGTACTACGTGCAGTACGCCCATGCGCGCGTGTGCAGCGTGCTTCGCGAATGGGGCGGCGACGTGGCCTCGCTCGCCGGCGTGGACCTCGCGCCGCTCGCCTCGCCCTACGAGGCCGCGCTCGCCCAGAAGCTCGCCGAATTCCCCGAGGTGCTCGCGCGCGCCGCCGCCGAGTTCTCGCCCCACCTCGTCACGTACTACCTGCATGACGACGTGGCGGCGCGCCTGCATACCTACTACAATGCCGAGCGTTTCCTGGTGGACGATGAGCGCACGAAGATGGCGCGCCTCGCGCTCGTCGCCGCGACGCGACAGGTGCTCGCCAACGGGCTCGCCGTGCTCGGCGTGAGCGCCCCCGAGAGAATGTGATGCCCAAGGACTACAAGGACGCGCCCGCTTCGAAATCCAACGGCAAGGTGAACCACCCCTTGCTGCTCGGCATGATCATCGGCCTGCTGCTGGGCATCGTGATCTCGCTCGCGGTGGCGCTGTGGCTGAACCGCCTCTCCAATCCGTTCGTCGAGAAGGGCAAGGCGCCCGAGCCCGCGCCGAAGATGGCGCCGGTGCAGCCCCCGCCGCCGCCCAGCGCGGCCAAGGCGGCCGAGGAAGCGGCCAAGGGCAAGGCCGCCCCGGAGAAGGCCGCCCCGGCGAAGCCTGAGCGCCCGCGCTTCGAGTTCTACCAGATCCTTCCCGGCGACAAGGATGCCGGGGAGGCCGCGAAGCCCGCACCCAAGGCGGCGCCCGCCCCGGCGCCTGCCGCAGCCCCGCCCAAGCCCGGCTCCTCGCCCGCGTCGCCCAAGCCGCACTCGGGCGATGTGTACTGGCTGCAGGCGGGCGCCTTCTCCGATGAGAAGGAGGCCGACAACCTGAAGGCGAAGATCGCGTTCACGGGCCTGGAGGCCTCGGTGAAGGCCGTGACGGTGCCGGACAAGGGCACCCTCTACCGCGTGCGCCTCGGGCCCTACCAGAGCCTCGATGATGCGAACCGGATCAAGGCCGCGCTGTCCCAGAATGGCGTCAGCGCGGCCATCATCCGCGCCAACGACGAGACCAAGAACCCCTGAAGGATTCCCCAGCCATGCACTTCCTGCGCAAAGTCCTGACCCTGCCGCTCGCCGCTCTTGCGTTCGCAGCCTCCGCCGCCTGGGCGCAACCCGCCACCCCGTACGCCCTGCTCGAGCCGCCCCAGCCCACCGAGGGCAACGGCAAGGTCGAGGTGATCGAGTTCTTCTGGTACGGCTGCCCGCACTGCTACGCGCTGGAGCCGATGGTGAACGCCTGGCTCAAGACCAAGCCCGCGGACGTGGATTTCAAGCGCATTCCCGCCTACCCGAGCGAGGCGTGGGGCGACCTCGCGCGCATGTACTACACGCTGGAAGCGATGGGCAAGCTGGACGCCTACCACCAGAAGGTCTTCGACGCGATCCACAAGCAGAACGTGAACCTCGCCAACAAGGGCAAGCGCCAGGAGTGGCTGAAGGCCAACGGCATCGACCCCGCGAAGTACGACGAGGTGGAGAAGTCCTTCACGGTGGTCTCGAAGGTGGCCCGCGCGCGCCAGCTCACGCAGTCGTACAAGGTGGACAGCGTCCCGCGCTTCATCGTGGGCGGCAAGTACTACACCTCGGCGCAGCAGGCGGGCGGCGAGGAAAAGATCTTCCCGACCATCGACCAGATGGCCGCCGTGGTGCGCCGCGAGAAGCACTGAAGGGCGCATGAAGGTTTTCCTCACCGGTGCGTCGAGCGGCATCGGTGAGGCGCTCGCGAGGCTCTATGCCGCCCGCGGCGCGAGCCTCGGCCTCGTCGCGCGGCGCGCCGACCACCTCGCGAACCTGAAGGCCTCGCTCGGCACGCCCTGCGAGATCTATCCCTGCGACGTGCGCGACCTCCCGGCCCTCAAGGCCGCGGGGGCGGATTTCATCGCGAAGCACGGCACGCCGGACCTGGTGATCGGCAACGCGGGCGTCTCGCACGGCACGGACACCGCGATCGAAGGCGATGCCGCCATGTTCCGCGAGATCCTGGACATCAACGTCCTGGGCCTCGTCCACACGTTCCATCCTTTCGTCGACGCGATGCGCGAGCGCCGCAGCGGGACGCTCGCGGGCATCGCCTCGGTCGCGGGGTTTCGCGGGTTGCCCGGATCGTCGGCGTATTCGGCCTCCAAGGCCGCGGCCATCAGCTACCTGGAGGCGCTGCGCCTCGAGTTGCGCGGCGCGGGGGTGAAGGTCTGCACGATCTGCCCGGGCTTCATCGCCACGCCCATGACGGCGCGCAACCCCTATCCGATGCCGTTCCTCATCCAGGCCGACGACGCGGCGCGCCGATTCGCGCGCGCGATGGACCGCGGCTCGAGCTATGCGGTGATTCCGTGGCAGATGGCCATCGTAGGCCGGATCCTCAAGCTCCTGCCGGACCCGGTGTACGACGCCGCGATGGCCGGTGCCGGCCGCAAGCCGCGCAAGGCGGTGCCCTAGAGCGGCTCGGTCTCGCCCTGGGTGGGCCGCCAGACGAGCAGCCGCTTCTCCGCGAAACCCACCGCGAAGTCGAGCACCAGCGCGAACGCGGTGAGCACGAGGATGCCCGCGAACACCGTGTTGATGTCGAACGCGCCTTCGGCCTGCTGGATGAGGTAGCCCACGCCGCGCGCCGACCCCAGGTACTCGCCTACCACGGCGCCCACGAAGGCCATGCCCACCGAAACGTGCAGGCTCGAGAACACCCACGAGGTCGCCGAGGGCAGGTACACGTGCCGCAGCAGCTGGCGGCGCGTGGCGCCCAGCATCACGGTGTTGTTGAGGACCACGGGGCTTACTTCCTTCACGCCCTGGTACACGTTGAAGAACACGATGAAGAAGACGAGCGTCACGCCGAGCGCCACCTTCGACCAGATGCCCAGGCCGAACCACACCATGAAGATGGGCGCCAGCACCACGCGCGGCATCGCGTTCATCGCGGTGATGTAGGGGTCGAAGAGCGCGGAGGCGGCGGGCGAGAGGCCGAGCCACAGCCCCATGCCGAGCCCCAGCGCGGCGCCGATCACGAACGCGAGCACCGTCTCCTCGAGCGTGACCCACAGGTGCTGGTAGATCTCCCCGCCGCTGAACCACGCCCAGATCACCTGGAAGAACTTGACCGGCTCGCCGAAGAAGAAGGCCGCGCGGTCCGGGTTCTCCCAGACGAACGGCGCAACGAGGCCCGGCTGCGTGAGCACCTGCCACACCGCGAAGATCGCCACGAGCATGAGCAGCTGCGCGACCCGGAGGCGGCGCTTCATGCGCTCACCCGGTTCTTCGTCTGCGCGTAGCCCTTGAGCACCTCCTCCTTCATCGAGTGCCAGATGCGGTCGTGCAGCTCGATGAAGCGCGGCGTGAGGCGGATCTCGGCCACGTCGCGCGGGCGCGGCAGGTCGATGGCGAATTCGCCGATCGGGTGCGTCGCGGGCCCGGCGGAGAGCACCACCACGCGGTCGGACAGCGAGATCGCTTCCTCGAGGTCGTGGGTGATGAAGATCACGCTCTTGCGGTTGGCGCTCCAGAGCTCCAGCAGCTCGTTCTCCATCAGCTGGCGCGTCTGGACGTCGAGCGCGGAGAAGGGCTCGTCCATGAGCATGATCGGCGGGTCGAGGATCAGCATCTGCGCGAGCGACGCCCGCTTCCTCATGCCGCCCGACAACTGGTGCGGATAGCGGTCGCCGAACCCGCCGAGCCCCACCCGCGCGAGCCAGTCCTCGCCGCGCTGCTTCGCCTCGGCCGCATCGACGCCGCGGAACTCGAGGCCCGCCGTCACGTTGGCGAGGCAGCTTCGCCACGGCATCAGCGCCTCGGCCTGGAACATGTAGCCCGCCTTGCGGTTGATGCCCGCGAGCGGCTCGCCGAAGATGCGCATCGTGCCCGCCGACGGGCGCAGCAGGCCCGCGGTCATGTTGAGCAGCGTGGACTTGCCGCAGCCCGTGGGCCCCACCACCGAGACGAACTCGCCCTCGGCGATCGAGAGCGTCACGTCCTTCACCGCCGTGTACGAGCCGCGGGCCCCGGCGAAGGTGCAGGTGATGCGATCAAATTCGACGGCAACGCTCATCCCATGAACCCCGTGCGGGCCTTGGCTGGATCCCCGCCTCCGCGGGGATGGCCGTCATTTATATTTTGCGTTGGCCTTCTTGACGAACGAGTTGTCGAACGTCCGGCTGAGGTCCATCTTCCCGGCCGCGATCACCGACGGCTCGAACTGCCGCAGGACCTTGTACACGTTCTCCGCGGCCTTGAGCGACATCTCGCCGTTCTCGGAGTAGCCGATCATGTTCTTCAGCAGTGCCGTCTTGTAGAGCGACGGGTTGCCCGCCTTGTACTCCGGGGGCATCAGGTCGACGATCTCCTGCGGCGTGGCCTTGGCGATCCACTTGTCCGCGCGGACCATCGCGTTCACCACGGCCTGCACCGTGTTGGGGTTCTTCTTCACGTATTCGTCGGTGATGTAGATGACGGAGGCCATGTAGTCGCCGCCGTAGATCTCCTGCATGCCCTTCTCGGTGCGGCTGTCGGCGACCGCGACGAACTTGCCGGTGCTCTCGAGCTGCGTGATGACGGGGTCGAGGTTGGACAGCGCGTCGATCTCGCCCTTGTCCATGGCGGCGAAGGCGCCGCTCGAGGTCCCCACGCCGACCACGGAAATGTCGGTGGGCTTGAGTCCCCCCTTGGCGAGGATGTTGTTCACGAACATGTTGGTGGACGAGCCCGGCGCGGTCACGCCGACCTTCAGGCCCTTCAGGTCCTGCGGGCCCTTGTACTTCGCCGCGCGCTCCTTCGACATGAGCAGCACGATGGAGCTGAACTTCGCCTGCAGCACCACGGCCTTGATGGGCTGCTTCTTGGCGAGCATGTTGATGGTGTGCTCGTAGGCGCCCGACACCATGTCGGCGCTGCCGCCCACGAGCGCCTGCAAGGCCTTCGCCCCGCCGGCGAAGTCGGGGATCTCGACCTCGAGGCCCTCGTCCTTGAAGTAGCCCTTGCGCTCGGCCACCGTGAGCGGCAGGTAGTAGAAGAGGTTCTTGCCGCCCACCGCGATGATGATGTTCTTCTTCTCCGGCGCCTGGGCCCCCGCGCCAAAGGCCACCGCGAGTCCGGCCAGCAATGCCGCCACGCCCGCAAGCCAACGCTTCATCGTCACTCCTCCGTCGATCTTGTTGTCGGAAAGAAACTAGCTTCGCAGAAACTGCGGCGGCTCGTGAAGCTCCAGCGTCTGCCCCGCCTTCATCACCTGGCCGGGAACCTCGTGCCCGACCACCGCCGGAATGCGCCGCGCCACGGCGAGCAGCTTCGCGAGGTCCACGCGCGTGTCGTAGCCCATGTCCTCGAGCATGTTCACCATGTCCTCGGTGCAGATGTTGCCCGTCGCGCCCGGGGCGAAGGGGCAGCCGCCGAGGCCCGAGACCGAGCCGTCGAACGAGCGCACGCCCGCCTCGATGCCGGCGACCACGTTGGCGAGGCCCATGCCGCGCGTGTTGTGGAAGTGCAGCGTGTAGTACGTCTCGTTGGGCGGCGGGAAGCGCGACATGACGTTGCCCGTGAGCTCGAGCACCTGGCGCGGGTTGGCCATGCCCGTGGTGTCGGCGAGCGAGATGCCGTCCAGGCCGGCGTCGCGGAAGCGCGCCACGAAGTCGTACACCACGTCCTCGTGCACGCGGCCCTCGAACGGGCAGCCGAACGTGGTCGAAAGGCTCATGGTGATCTTGAGTCCCGCCGCGTGCGCGGCCTTCACCATGGCGGGCAGCTCGGCGAGCGACTGCTCGTGGGTGCGGTTGATGTTGGCGCGGTTGTGGGTCTCGGAGGCGGAGATCACCGCGTTCACTTCATCGGGCTTGCGGCGTGCGGCGGTGGCGTCGCGCACGCCGCGCAGGTTCGGCACCAGCGCCACGTACACCACGCCGGGCACGCGGTCGATCTGCGCCAGCACGTCATTGGCGTCCGCCAGCGCGGGCACCGCCTTGGGCGACACGAACGAGGTGACCTCGATCTTGTGCAGCCCCGTGCGAGACAGCTGGTTGATGACCTCGACCTTCGTGGCCGTGGGAACGAAGGACTTCTCGATCTGGAAACCGTCGCGCACGGCGACGTCGTTGATGTAGAGCCGCATGGATCAGGGTAGGCGCCGCAAGACGTCAGATTCTACTCTCCGGACGGCTCCTAGCTAACCACGCCACGCGCCTTCAGCGCCTCGATCTCGGCGGCGCCGAAGCCCAGCGCGCCCAGCACTTCGCCCGTGTGCTCGCCCAGGCGCGGGCCGATCCACTTCGTGCCGCCGGGCGTGTCGGAGAGCTTCGGCACGATGCCGGGCAGCAGCAGGTCGCGCTCTCCCAGCTTGTGGCGCTCGATCATGCCGCGCGCCTGGTAGTGCATGTCCGCGGCGATGTCGGCGATCGAGTAGATGCGCCCCGAGGGCACCTGCGCGCCTTCGAGCACGCGCAGCGCCTCGTCGAGGTCGTGCTGCCGGGTCCATTCCGAGATCACGGCGTCGAGCTGCGCGGTGCGCGCCACGCGCCCGTCGTTGGTGGCGAGCGACGGATCGTCGGCGAGGTCGGGGCGCCCGATGGCGCGCATCATGCGCTTGAAGATCGAGTCGGCGTTGGCGCCGATCACGATGTACTTGCCGTCGCGGCACGGATACGTGTTCGACGGCACGATGCCCGGCAGCGACGCGCCGGTGCGCTCGCGCACGAAGCCGTCGGCGCCGTATTCCGGAAGCATCGACTCCATCATCGCGAACACCGCCTCGTAGAGTGCCACGTCCACCACCTGGCCCTTGCCGCTGGCGGCTCGCTGGTGCAGCGCCATGAGCGCGCCGATCACGCCGAACATCGCGGCCAGCGAATCGCCGATGGAAATGCCGACCCGAACGGGTGCGCGGTCCGCATAGCCCGTCACGTAGCGCATGCCGCCCATGGACTCGCCGATCGCGCCGAAGCCGGGGCGATCGCGATAGGGACCGGTCTGCCCGAAGCCGGAGATGCGGACCATGACCAGCCCCGGGTTGCCGTCGCTCAGCGCCTCGTAGCCCAGGCCCCATTTCTCCATCGTGCCGGGGCGGAAGTTCTCCACCACGATGTCGGCGCCCTTGGCGAGCTTGCGGACGATTGCCTGGCCTTCGGGATCGCGCAGGTTCACCGCGATCGACTTCTTGTTGCGCGCCTGCGCGTACCACCAGAGCGAGTTGCCCTCGTGCAGGCGCCGCCACTTGCGCAGCGGATCGCCCTCGCCGGGCGTTTCCACCTTCACGACCTCGGCGCCGAATTCCGCGAGCAGCCTCGCGCAGTACGGGCCCGCGATCAGCGTGCCCATCTCGACCACCTTGAGACCCGAGAGCGGCCCCGGCATGTTCAGTCCTCCTCGATGAGCGCGGGTAGCGCGCTTCCCGCCGGCTCGTGGAACACGAAAGCCGCGTGTTCCGTGAGCGGCGTTGCTTGCGGATTGACCTCGATCACGGTGGCGCCCGCCTCGAGCGCGGCGAAGGCGAGCGAGGCCGCGGGCTCGACGAGTCCCGAGGTGCCGATCGACAGGAACACGTCGCACGCCATCGCCGCGTGGGTCGCCGCCTCCAGCTCGCCCGCCGGCAGCATCTCGCCGAACCACACGACGTCGGGGCGAAGCATCGAACCGCACAGCGCGCAGCGCGGCGGCGACGCGGCGCGGTCCCAGCCGGACGCCGGGTGCCCGTTGTCGAAACACTTCACGCGCCGGATGTTTCCGTGCAGCTCGTGAATCCTTCGGCTACCTGCGGCATGATGCAATCCGTCGACATTCTGGGTGACCAGCGTGAACCCCGCTCCCCGCGCCACCGTACGCTCCTCCAGCTTGGCGAGGGCCCGATGTCCCGCGTTGGGCTGCACCGCCGCGACACGCTCGCGCCGCCACGCGTACCACTCCCACACGGTGCGCGGATCCCGGCGGAAGGCCTCGGGGGTCGCGAGCTCCTCGGGCCGGAAGCGCGACCAGAGCCCGGTGAGCGCGTCGCGGAACGTCGGAATGCCGGATTCGGCGGAGATGCCGGCGCCCGTGAGGGCCATGATGGCGCGGGCTCCGGCCAGGCGCCGGCGCGCCGCGAGCATGGCGGATTGATCGGCGGCCGCGGACATGCCTGGGTTTAGACTGGCGCTCATCATGTTCTGCCTATCGTGCGGGATCGGAGCCGGACTTTTCGCGCAGGGCGAGCTCTCCTCACATCATACGGCGGCGGGTTTCCGCAACAACTATCCCCACGAGACGAAGCAGAGCTTCTGGGCGTGGCAATGGGAGCGCATGCAGCATGGCGTGCCGCAGCCGCCGCCCGGCGGCTGGAACATCCCGCACATGCGCACGGATGCGGCGGCCTTGCGGGCCAACGGCCACGATCCGACGCTCACCTGGATCGGGCACGCGGCGTTCCTCATCCAGCTGGCGGGGCGCAACATCCTCGTCGATCCGCAGTTCTCCGGGCGCGCCTCGCCCTTGCCCTTCGCAGGCCCGAAGCGCGTCGTGCCGTTGCCCATCGAGATCGACGAGCTTCCGCCCATCGACGTGGTGCTGGTCTCGCACAACCATTACGACCATCTCGACCTCGAGTCGGTGCAGCGCCTGGCGCGCCGCGAGGGCGGCGGCCCGCTCTTCGTCGTGCCGCTCGGCCTCAAGGCCTGGTTCGCGGAGCAGGGCATCGATCGCGTCGAGGAGCTCGACTGGTGGCAGTCGCGCAACGAGAACGGGATGCGCATCACGCTCGTGCCCGTGCAGCATTGGAGCAAGCGCACGCTGTGGGACACGAACCAGACGCTCTGGGGCGGATGGGTCATCGAGGGGGGCGGCCTCAAGGTGATCCACACCGGCGACCTCGGCTATTCGAAGGACGCGCGCGACATCGGCGAGCGCCTGGGTCCCTTCGACCTCGCGCTGATCCCGATCGGCGCCTACGCGCCGCGCTGGTTCATGAAGGCCATGCACGTCGATCCGGCCGAGGCGGTGCAAGTGCGCGCCGACCTCAAGGCGCGGCATGCCATCGGGATGCATTGGGGCACCTTCGAGCGCCTCACCGACGAGCCGCTCGACGAGCCGCCCGCGGAGCTCGCGCGCCAGCGCGCCGCAGCGGGCCTTGCGCCCGAGGATTTCGACGTCATGAAGGTGGGTGAAACCCGCCGCATACAAAGAGGAGGAGACAAGCCATGAACGCAGGGATGAAGACCACGTTACGCAGTCTCGCGGCCGCGCTCGCGGCCTGGAGCGCCATCGCGGTCGCGCAATACCCCAACCACCCCGTGACGCTCGTCGTGCCGTTCGCAGCGGGGGGCCCCACGGACACCGTCGCGCGCACGCTGGGCGCCGCGATGTCGAAGGCGCTGGGGCAGACGGTCGTGATCGAGAACAAGCTGGGTGCGGGCGGCACCATCGCGGCCAACTTCGTCGCGAAGGCGAACCCCGACGGCTACACGATCTTCATTCACCACAACGGCATGGCCACGGCACCCGCGCTGTACCGGAAGCTGCCGTTCAACCCGCTCACCGATTTCGAGTACATCGGGGAAGTGGCCGACGTGCCCATGACGCTCCTCGCACGCAAGGACTTCCCGCCCAACAACGTGAAGGAGCTGGTCGCGTACGTGCGCGCCAACAAGGAGAAGATCAACCTCGCCAACGCGGGCCTGGGGGCCGTCTCGCAGCTGTGCGGGATGCTCTTCATGCAGGCCGCCGAAACGGAGCTCACGACGATCCCGTACAACGGGACCGCGCCCGCCATGGCGGCGCTGCTGGGCGGCCAGGTGGACATCCTGTGCGACCAGACGACCCAGACCATCCCGCAGATCAAGGCGGGCAAGGTGAAGTTCTACGGCGTGACCACCAAGCAGCGCATCGCGGCGCTCCCCGATGCCCCCACGCTCGACGAGCAGGGGCTCAAGGACTTCGAGGTGGTCGTGTGGCACGGCGTGTACGCGCCGAAGGGCACGCCCCGGGAAGCGCTCGACAAGCTGAACGCCGCGCTGCGCTCCGCCCTCAAGGATCCCGACGTGGCCGCCCGCTTCAACGAGCTGGGCGCGGTGATCGTACCGGAATCGAAGCAGACCCCGGCCGCGCTGCGCGACTGGCTCAAGGCGGAGATCGACCGGTGGCAGCCCCTGATCCGCAAGGCGGGGGTGTACGCGGACTGATGCCGGTGGCCTCCTTCGACGAGCGCCACGCGGAGATCCGCGAGGGAGTTCGCGCGTTGTGCGCGGAGTTTCCCGCCGCCTACTTCCGCGGCGTGGACGAGCGCCGCGGCTACCCCGAGGAATTCGTCGCGGCGCTCACCCGCGCGGGCTGGCTCGCCGCGCTGGTCCCGCAGGAGTACGGCGGCTCGGGACTGGGCCTGTCCGAGGCCTCGGTGATCATGGAGGAGATCAACCGATGCGGCGGCAACGCGGGCGCCTGCCACGGGCAGATGTACAACATGGGCACGCTGCTCAGGCACGGCTCGCAGGCGCAGAAGCGCGAGTACCTGCCGCGCATCGCGCGCGGCGAGCTGCGCCTGCAATCCATGGGCGTCACCGAGCCCACCGCGGGAACCGACACCACGTCGATCTCCACCTTCGCCGAGCGCAAGGGCGAACGCTACGTCGTGAACGGGCAGAAGGTCTGGATCTCGCGCGTGCAGCACTCGGACCTCATGATCCTGCTCGCGCGCACCACGCCGCTCGCGCAGGTGAAGCGAAAATCCGAAGGGCTCTCGATCTTCCTCGTGGACCTGCGCTCGGCCGTCGGCCACGGGCTCGAGGTGAAGCCCATCGCGAACATGGTGAACCACGAGACCAACGAGCTCTTCTTCAGCAACCTCGAGATTCCCGCGGCCAACCTGATCGGCGAGGAAGGACAGGGCTTCCGCTACATCCTCGACGGACTGAACGCCGAACGCGCGCTGATCGCCGCCGAATGCATCGGCGACGGCTATTGGTTCGTGGACAAGGTCACGAAGTATGCGAAGGAGCGGATCGTGTTCGGCCGGCCCATCGGCCAGAACCAGGGCGTGCAGTTTCCCATCGCGGAGGCATACATCGCCGTCGAGGCGGCCAACCTGATGCGCTTCCGGGCATGCGAGTTGTTCGACGCGGGACAACCCTGCGGCGCCGAGGCCAACATGGCGAAGCACCTGGCGGCCAGGGCTTCATGGCAAGCCGGCGAAGCGTGCCTCCAGTTCCATGGAGGCTATGGCTTCGCCGCCGAGTACGACGTGGAGAGGAAGTTCCGCGAGACGCGCCTCTACCAGGTGGCGCCGATCTCGAGCAACCTGATCCTCGCCTACATCGCGGAGCACGTGCTGGGGCTGCCGCGCTCGTTCTAGGCGATGATCGCCCCGTTTCGGACCAACCCCTCCATGGCGGGTTGAACGGCGCGAAGCGTCCGTTCCAACAAGCGTCGACGGCCTACTCGACCGTTACGGACTTGGCGAGGTTGCGGGGCTTGTCCACGTCGGTGCCGCGCACGAGGGCCGTGTGGTACGCGAGAAGCTGCACCGGCACCGCGTGCACGACGGGCGACATCACGCCCGCGTGGCGCGGCGTGCGGATCACGTGCACCCCTTCGCTTTCGGTGAAGTGGCTGTCGAGATCCGCGAAGACGTAGAGCTCGCCGCCGCGGGCGCGCACTTCCTGCATGTTGGACTTGAGCTTCTCCAGCAGCGCGTCGTTGGGCGCGATCACCACCACCGGCATCGAGGCGTCCACGAGCGCGAGGGGCCCGTGCTTGAGCTCGCCGGCGGGATAGGCCTCGGCGTGGATGTACGAGATCTCCTTCAGCTTCAGCGCGCCTTCGAGGGCCACGGGATAGTGGATTCCGCGGCCGAGGAAGAGCGCGTGGTCGTGCCGCGCGAAGCGCTCGGCCCACACGCGCACCTGCGGCTCGAGGTTGAGCGCGCTCTGCACGCTGCCCGGGACGAAGCGTAATTGCCCGATCGCGTCGTGCTCGGCGGCGGCCCCGAGGCGTCCCTTCGCCTTGGCGAGCGCGAGCGTGAGCGTGTAGAGCGCCACCAGCTGCGTCGTGAACGCCTTCGTCGATGCCACGCCGATCTCGGTGCCCGCGCGCGTGTAGAAGACGAAGCGCGAGGCGCGCGGAATGCTGCTCTCGCGCACGTTGCAGATGGACAGCGTGTTCGCGTGGCCCAGCTCCTTCGCGCGCTTGAGGGCCTCGAGCGTGTCGAGCGTCTCGCCCGACTGCGAGATCGTGACGACGAGCTGCCGGGGGCTCGGGATCGAGTCGCGATAACGGTATTCGTGGCCCAGCTCGACGCTGCAGGGAACCTGGGCGATGGCCTCGATCCAGTGGCGCGCGACGAGCCCCGCGTAGTAGCTGGTGCCGGAGGCGAGCACGAGCACCGATTGCGCGTCGCGCATCGCCGACGACGCGCCCGCCCCGAACAGCGCCTCGATGTCCACGCCGGCGTCGATCACGCCTTCCAGCGTGTCCGACACGGCGCGCGGCTGCTCGTGGATCTCCTTCTGCATGTAATGGCGGTACGGGCCGAGGTCCACCGCGTCGGCGGAGAGGTCCGACAAGTGCACGGTCCGCTGCACGGGCTCGCCGCTCGCGTCCACCACTTCCACGCCGCCGCGGTGCAGCGCGACCACGTCGCCGTCCTCGAGGTACATCACGCGGCGCGTTTCGGCGATGAGGGCGGAGGCGTCGGACGCGAGGAAGTTCTCGCCCTCGCCCAGCCCCACGACCAGCGGGCAGCCCATGCGTGCCCCGGCGACGGTCTCGGGATCGGCCATGGCGACCACGCCCAGCGCGTAGGCGCCGCGCAGGTCGGCCACCGCCTTGCGCGTCGCGGCGAAGAGATCGCGCTGCCCGCGGAAGTAGTGGTGGATGAGGTGCGCCACGACCTCGGTGTCGGTCTGCGACTCGAACGCGTAGCCCAGGGCCTTCAGCCGCGCGCGCTGCTCCTCGTGGTTCTCGATGATGCCGTTGTGCACCACGGCGATCTCGTCGTTGGAGACGTGCGGATGAGCGTTGGGCTCGGTCACGCCGCCGTGCGTGGCCCAGCGCGTGTGGGCGATGCCGATGATGCCCTTCAGGCCCTCGGCCCGCGCGGCGCTCTCCACCTCGGCCACGCGCCCCACGCGGCGCACGCGGCGGATCGCGCCGTTGAGCACCGCGATCCCGGCGGAGTCATAGCCTCGGTATTCGAGCCGCTTCAGGCCCTCGGTGAGGATGGGGACGACGTTGCGGCTGGCGATGGCGCCGACGATTCCACACATCCCGTCATTGTCTCAAAAAACAAGCTCTCCCCAGCCTGGGGACTGGGGAGAGATCAAGAAGGCGGCATGCTCTTGGCCTCACGTCGCCTCGAGGTCGCAGGAGAGGAGGGAAAACCCACGACCTGATGCGAAGTCTGCGCCCGGGAGGCCCCGGGCCGCAGCGGGATTGTCCTCAGTCGGAGTGCTGAATATTCCGGGAACCGCGCCGGCGGGGGGCCGCCAGGGCGGCCCAGGCCACCCCGAGGGTGACGAGGGGCGCCCCGACCGGCACGTAGAGGCCCCCACGCAGGGCGGCCATCGCGCCTGCGAGGAGGGCCAGCGCGCCCACCGCGGCGACGGCGAGCCCGAGGGCGGGGCGGTGCGCCAGGAAGGGCGCTGCGGCGAGCAGGACCAGCAGCGCGGTGAGCGGCCGCAGCGCTTCCTGGGCGGCGTGTCCCATGAGCGCCGTGCGCAGCGTCTGAGCATGGACCGCCACGCCGGGCGAATCCCCGCGGGAGGGCTCCCACCCGGCCACGTTCACCGGCACCTCGATGCGGTCGGAAAAGGGCTGTGTCTCGCCGATGAACACGATGCGATCCCGGAAGAGGCGCTTGAGGACATCCAGGTCCTCGGCGCGAAGCACGTCGTACATCGACACGTAGCGCAACGGCGGGGCGAGCGAGAAATCGATGAGCCCCTCGTTGCATTTGGCCGCGAGCTCCCGGCAAAGCCGCCCGGCGAGCGTGGGATAGCCGCCATCTTCCGTGGGTATCAGCAGCGAGTAGCGGCGCGTCACGCCGTCGTCGTCGCGCGCGGCAAGGCCGATGCCCAGGCGCGCGTCCCCGAGCAGCGCGAGGAAGGGCGCGTGGATGCGCCGCGCGCTGCGCGTGCGCGGGTCGATGTTGAGCGTGGCGACGAAGGGCCCGTTCTGCGCCGCCGCGGCGAGGCCCAGCATCAGCGCGCGATCGAGGCCCGCATGCAACTCGTCGTACGAGCGCTCGGGCAGGGGATAGTCGAGGCCGATGGCGCGCGGCTTCGCGGCGGCGATGCGCTGGAGCAGCTTGCCCAGGGGCTCGTGCCACAGCCCGGGCGGCACCGGGATCGCGTTCACCGTGGCCGGGTCGATGCCCACGATGATGATGTCGTCGGGAACCGCGCGCGGAGCGAACTTGGCGAGCAGGCGCCACTGCAGGTCGAGGAGCTTGTTGTCGAGCCAGGCCACCGGCGGGGTGAGCGAGAACGCGAACCCGGCCAGCGCGATCGCCGCGATCGCGAAGGCGCGCGTGGTGACGCGACCGCCGTCGCCGGGCTCCAGCATGGGCCTTATCTTAACGCTGCCCCCGCGCGGTGCTAGACTTCCCGTGTCCTCGCCCCTTAGAACAGAACGATGGCTGGGGAATCCCCGAGCGCCGCGCAGCTCCAGACGATCACCGACCCCTTCGTGAGGGAACTCGCCTCATTGGGGCGGCTGCGCAGCTATCCGAAGAACACGGTCTTCATCACCGAGGGCGATTCGAGCGATTCCGTCTTCGTGATCCTCTCGGGCCGGGTGAAGATCTTCCTGTCGGACACCGAGGGCCACGAGATGATCCTCGACACCCAGGGTCCCGGGGAATACGTGGGCGAGATGGCGCTCGACGGCAACCCGCGCTCGGCCTCGGTGATGACCATGGAAGCGACCACGTTCTCGGTGGTCTCGCGCGAGCCCATCAAGGAAGCGATCCGCCGCAAGCCCGATTTCGCCCTCGACATGATCTCCAAGATCATCGACCGGGCGCGGCTCGCCACCAACAGCGTGAAGGATCTCGCGCTGCTCGACGTCTACGGCCGCGTCGCGCGCCTGCTGCTCAACATGGCGGTGGAGGTCAACGGCAAGCTCGAGATCCCCGAGAAGCTCACGCAGCAGGAGATCGCCGAGCGCGTGGGCGCCTCGCGCGACATGGTGAGCCGCATCTTCCGCGACCTCACGGCCGGCGGTTACATCACCGTCGAGAGCCGGCACATCACGATCAACAAGAAGCCGCCGGCGCGATGGTAAGCAGCGGGGCGGTCGATGGAGCGGACTTGCGCCGCTCATCGACGCGTGGCAGCCGAAGTCAAGGAATACCGACACCAGATAGGGGAGAGAAGATCATGAAAAGCGTCTTTGCGCTCAAGTGGCGCAAGGTCCGGATCCGCCCGCTGCAGGCAACTACTTTTTCGCCGGACGCTTCCAGCCAGGCTTCGTCACCTGCTTCGCCTCGGTGATCGTGAGGCCCCCGGGCGGGACGTCCTTCGAGATCGTCGCGCCGGCCCCGATCGTCGCGCCCTTTCCCACGGTGACCGGCGCGATGAGCTGCACGTCGGAGCCGATGTGCACGTCGTCCTCGATCACCGTGCGGTGCTTGTTCGCCCCGTCGTAGTTGCAGGTGATGGTGCCGGCGCCGATGTTCACGTCGCGGCCCACGGTCGAATCCCCGATGTAGGCGAGGTGGTTCGCCTTGCTGCCCTTGCCGAACTTCGAGGCCTTCACCTCGACGAAGTTGCCGATGTGGACCTCGTCCGCGAGCGCGCTGCCCGGCCGGATGCGCGCATAGGGGCCGATGCGCGCGCGGGCGCCGATGGAAGCTTCCTCGATGTGCGAGTACGGCTTGATCTCGGTGCCGGGACCCACGGTCGCATCGCGCACGATGCAGTGCGCGCCGACCTGCACGCCGTCGCCAAGCTTCACGCTTCCCTCGAAGATGCAGCCCACGTCGATCGAGACGTCGCGCCCGCACTCCAGGCTTCCGCGCACGTCGACGCGCGCCGGGTCGCATAGCGTCACGCCCGCTTCGAGCAGGCGCGCCGCCTCGCCCGCCTGGTACCTGCGCTCGAGGAACGCGAGGTCCGCCTTGCTGTTCACGCCCAGGCATTCGTGGGGCGAGGCCGGGTGGCGCACGTCGACGGGCACGCCGTCGGCCACCGCCAATGCGACGACGTCCGTGAGGTAGTACTCGCCCTGCGCGTTGTCGTTGCCAAGGCGCGCGAGCCATCCGTCGAGGCGGGCGCGCGGGGCGGCGAGGATGCCCGTGTTCACTTCGCGGATCGCGCGTTGCTCGGGCATGGCGTCTTTCTCCTCGACGATCTTGGCGACGCGGCCGGCCTTGTCGCGCACGATGCGCCCATAGCCCCTGGGGGCATCCAGCTCCTGGGTGAGCAACGCGAGATGGCCGGTGGACGCGGCGTCCACGAGCGAGCGCAGCGTGCCCGACGCGATGAGCGGCACGTCGCCGTAGAGGACGAGCACCACGCCCTCGCGGTCGAGGTGGGGAAGGGCCTGCAGCACGGCGTGGCCGGTGCCCAGCTGCTGCTCCTGCACCGCCCACTGGGCATCGGCAGCGGACAGCCGCTCACGCACGACCTCCGCGCCATGGCCGATCACGATGCAGAGCTTGCGCGGCTCGAGGCGGCGGGCGGTGTCGATGACGTGCGCGAGGAGCGGGCGCCCCGCGAGGGGATGCAGGACCTTGGGCAGATCCGAGCGCATGCGCTTGCCCAGGCCCGCGGCCAGGACGACGACCTGCAGTGCAGCGGCGGCGGTCAGCGGCGGTCGCGAAGCTTGCGGATGGCCTGCAGCTGCGCGACGGCCTGCGCGAGCTCGGCCTGGGCGCGGGCGATGTCCATCTGGCCCGTGCGGTTCGTGATGGCTTCCTTGGCGAGGCGCTCGGCCTCCATCGCCTTGGCCTCGTCGAGGTCGTGCGCCCGCACGGACGTGTCCGCGAGGATCGTGACATGGTCGGGCTGCACTTCCATCATGCCGCCCGAGACGTAGATCACTTCCTCCTGCGCGCCCGCCTGCAGGATGCGCACCGTGCCGGGCTTCACGCGCGTGAGCAGCGGCGTGTGCTCGGGCAGCACGCCCAGCTCGCCCGCCTCGCCCGGCGCGATCACCATCTCCGCGGCGCCGGAGAAGATCTCCTTCTCCGCGCTCACGATGTCGACCTGGAAAGTCTTGGCCATGCGCGTTCCTT
The DNA here is from genome assembly GCA_035519515.1 of Usitatibacter sp. GTDB lineage: Bacteria > Pseudomonadota > Gammaproteobacteria > Burkholderiales > Usitatibacteraceae > Usitatibacter. The sequence continues at coordinate 22,644 of DATIWC010000066.1, read as the reverse complement.
ACTGGACCTTCTTCGCCTTCTCGAAGGCTTCCTCGATCGTGCCCACCATGTAGAAGGCCTGCTCGGGAAGCGCGTCGCACTCGCCGTTCACGATCATGTTGAAGCCCTTGATCGAGTCCTTGAGCGACACGTACTTGCCCGGCGAGCCCGTGAACACCTCGGCCACGTGGAACGGCTGCGACAGGAAGCGCTGGATCTTGCGCGCGCGGCCGACCGCCAGCTTGTCCTCGGGCGAGAGCTCATCCATGCCAAGGATCGCGATGATGTCGCGAAGTTCCTTGTAGCGCTGCAGGATCTCCTGGACCGCGCGCGTGCAGTTGTAGTGCTCTTCGCCCACCACGTTGGGATCCACCTGGCGCGACGTGGAATCCAGCGGGTCCACCGACGGGTAGATGCCGAGCGCCGCGATGTCGCGCGAAAGCACGACGGTGGCGTCGAGGTGGCCGAAGGTCGTGGCGGGCGACGGATCCGTGAGGTCGTCGGCGGGCACGTAGACCGCTTGAATGGAGGTGATCGAACCCTTCTTGGTGGAGGTGATGCGCTCCTGCAGGCGGCCCATCTCCTCGGCGAGCGTCGGCTGGTAGCCCACCGCCGAAGGCATGCGGCCCAGCAGCGCCGACACCTCGGTGCCCGCGAGCGTGAAGCGGTAGATGTTGTCGATGAAGAGCAGGATGTCGCGGCCTTCGTCGCGGAAGCGCTCGGCCATGGTGAGGCCCGTGAGCGCCACGCGCAGGCGGTTGCCCGGCGGCTCGTTCATCTGGCCGAACACCATCGCCACCTTCGACTTCGAGAGGTCTTCCTGCACGATGACCTTGGCTTCCGACATCTCGTGGTAGAAGTCGTTGCCCTCGCGGGTGCGCTCGCCCACGCCGGCGAACACCGACAGGCCCGAGTGCTGCGTGGCGATGTTGTTGATCAGCTCGAGCATGGTCACCGTCTTGCCCACGCCCGCGCCGCCGAAGAGACCGATCTTTCCGCCCTTGGCGAACGGGCAGATCAGGTCGATCACCTTGATGCCGGTCTCGAGGAGCTCCACCGAGGGCGAGAGCTCGTCGAACTTGGGCGCGGCGGCGTGGATCGAGCGGCGCTCGTCCGAATTCACCGGCCCGCGCTCGTCGATCGGGCGGCCGAGCACGTCCATGACGCGTCCCAGCGTGGCGGGCCCGACCGGCACCGAGATCGGCGCCCCGGTGCTCTTCACCTTCATGCCGCGGCGCAGCCCGTCGGAGGAGCCCATCGCGATGGTGCGGACGACGCCGTCGCCCAGCTGCTGCTCGACCTCGAAGGTAAGGCCCTTCTCGGCGAACGAGCCGCCCTCCTCGACGAGCGTGAGCGCGTCATAGATGTTGGGCATCGCCTCGCGCGGGAACTGGATGTCGATCACCGCGCCGATGCACTGGACGATTTTTCCTTCGGTCTGGGTCGTGCTCATGTTTTCCTCGTGATTCCTAGACGGCGGCAGCGCCGCCAACGATTTCCGACAATTCCTTGGTGATGGCGGCCTGGCGCGACTTGTTGTAGATGAGCGTGAGGTCGTCGATGACGCTCGAGGCGTTGTCGCTCGCGGCTTTCATCGCGACCATGCGCGCCGACATCTCGCTCGCGATGTTCTCCGCCACCGCCTGGTAGATGATCTGCTCCACGTAGCGCGTGAGCAGCTGGTCGAGCACGAGGCGCGCCTCGGGTTCGTAGATGTAGTCCCAGTTCTCGCGCGTGGCCGCCTTGGCCTCGAGCAGGCGGTCGGCGGGCAGCGGCAGCAGCTGCTCGAGCACCGGCTCCTGCTTCATGGTGTTGATGAAGCGCGTGTACACGATGTACACGGCGCCGATCTTGCCGTCGGCGAACTGGTCGATCATGACCTTGAGCGGGCCGATCAGGCGCTCCATGTGCGGGGTGTCGCCCAGGGCCGTGAGGTGCGAGGCGACCTTCGCGCCCGCGCGCTGCATGAAGGCGAAGCCCTTGTTGCCGATTGGGGTGACCTGCACCTCGCGGCCTTCGCCCTGCCACTCCTTCATCTTGTTCAGGGCGAGGCGCAGGGCGTTCGTGTTGAGGCCGCCGCACAGGCCCTTGTCGGAGGTCACCACGACGAGGCCCACGCCTTTGACGCCCTCGCGCTTCACGAGGAACGGATGGCGGTACTCGGTGTTGGCGTGCGCCAGGTGCGCGGCGATGGTGCGGATCTTGTCGCCGTAGGGGCGCGCATGTCGCATGCGGTCCTGCGCCTTGCGCATCTTGGATGCCGCGACCATCTCCATGGCCTTGGTGATCTTGCGCGTGTTCTGCACGCTCTTGATCTTGTTGCGGATCTCTTTGGAGCCGGCCATGGCTTAGTACGTCGCGTTTTTCTTGAAGTCTTTGATGGCGTCGTGCAGCTTCGCCTCGTCGTCCTTCGAGAGGTCCTTGGTCTGCTCGATGCGGTCCACGAGGTCGGCGTACTTCGCCTTCATGAAGTCGCGCATCGCGCGCTCGGCGGCCAGCGCCTTGGCGACCGGCACGTCGTCGAAGTAGCCGTTGTTCACCCCGAAGAGCGTGAGCGCCATCTCCCAGACCTGCAGCGGCTGGTACTGCGGCTGCTTCATGAGCTCGGTCACCATTCGGCCGCGCTCGAGCTGCTTGCGCGTGGCCTCGTCGAGGTCGGAAGCGAACTGCGCGAAGGCGGCGAGCTCGCGGTACTGCGCGAGCGCGAGGCGCACGCCGCCGCCCAGCTTCTTGATCACCTTGGTCTGCGCGGCGCCGCCCACGCGCGACACCGAGATGCCCGCGTTGATGGCGGGGCGCACGCCGGCGTTGAAGAGGTCCGTCTCCAGGAAGATCTGGCCGTCGGTGATGGAGATCACGTTGGTCGGCACGAACGCGGACACGTCGCCCGCCTGCGTCTCGATCACGGGCAACGCGGTGAGCGAGCCGGTCTTGCCCTTCACCGCGCCCTTCGTGAATTTCTCGACGTACTCCTCGTTCACGCGGGCGGCGCGCTCGAGCAGGCGGCTGTGGAGGTAGAACACGTCGCCCGGATACGCTTCGCGTCCCGGCGGGCGGCGCAGCAGCAGCGAGATCTGGCGGTACGCCCACGCCTGCTTGGTGAGGTCGTCGTAGATGATGAGCGCGTCCTGGCCGCGGTCGCGGAAGTACTCGCCCATGGAGCAGCCGGCGTAGGGCGCGATGTATTGCATCGCGGCGGGGTCGGATGCCGAGGCGGCGACCACGATGGTGTAGGCCATCGCGCCGAACTCCTCGAGCTTGCGCACCACGTTCGCGATCGTGGAAGCCTTCTGGCCCACGGCCACGTACACGCACACCAGGTCCTTGCCCTTCTGGTTGATGATCGTATCGACGGCCACCGCGGTCTTGCCCGTCTGGCGGTCGCCGATGATGAGCTCGCGCTGGCCGCGTCCCACCGGCACCATCGCATCGATCGACTTGAGCCCCGATTGCACCGGCTGCGAGACCGACTTGCGCGCGATCACGCCCGGGGCGACTTTCTCGATCGGCTCGGAGAGCTTCGCGTTGACCGGCCCCTTGCCGTCGATGGGCTGGCCCAGCGAGTTCACGACGCGCCCGATGAGCTCCGGGCCCACCGGCACCTCGAGGATGCGGCCGGTCGACTTGACCGTGTCGCCCTCGGAGATGTGCTCGTAGGCGCCGAGCACCACCGCGCCCACGGAGTCGCGCTCGAGGTTCAGGGCGAGGCCCTGCGTGCCGCCGGGGAATTCCAGCATCTCGCCCTGCATCACGTCGGCGAGGCCGTGGACGCGGCAGATGCCGTCGGTCACCGAGATCACCGAACCCTCGGTGCGCTTCTCGGCGGCCACCTGGAGGCTCTCGATCTTGGTCTTGATCAGTTCGCTGATTTCGGAGGGATTGATCTGCATTGCCGGATCCTTGGGCTGCGGTATGGGGCCTAGCGAGTGAGCGCCGCGGCCATCTGGGCCAGGGCGTCACGCACGGAGGCGTGGATGACTTGGTCGCCGACCTGCACGCGCGCGCCGCCGAGGAGCGTGGGGTCGACCTGGAGCTCGGCCTCGACGCGCTTGCCGTAGCGCTTCTCGAGGGAGGCGACGATGTCGGCACGCTGCGCCTCGTCGAGCGGCTGGGCGCTGATGATCGTCGCGCGCACGACCCGCTCGTGGTCGCGCTTGAGCTCGGCGAACTGCTGCGCGATCTCGGGGATCAACTCGGTGCGGTGGTTGTCCACCAGCATGCCGACCAGGTTGCGCGACAGGTCGTCGAGCTTGCCCTGCGCGACCGAGCCGAACAGCTCCTTCTTCTGCGCCGCGTTGACGCGCGGATTGCCCAGCGCCGAGCGCATGCGCTCGTCCGAGGCGATCGCCGCTAGCAGCTGCAGCGCCTCGTCCATCGGCCCGAGCGAGTTCTTGTCGAGCGCGGCCTCGAACGCGGCTTCGGCGTACGGGCGCGCGACGGTGGCCAGCTCAGCCATGGCTAGAGCTCGGCCTTCAGCTGGTCGAGCATCTGCGCGTGGGCGCGGGCGTCCACCTCGCGGCGCAGGATCTTCTCGGCGCCGGAGACGGCGAGCGCGGCGACCTGCTCGCGCAGCTGCTGGCGCGCGGCCTGCACTTCCTGCTCGATCTGCGCCTTGGCGGCGGCGAGAAGCCGATCGCCCTCGGCCTTGGCCTGGGTCTTCGATTCCTCGACGCGCTGGTGGGCGGCCTTCTCGGCAGCCGCGACCAGCTCCTGAGCGCGGCCACGCGCCTCGCGCATCAGGACGTCCGTCTGCTTGTGCGCCTCGGCGAGCGAAGAGCGGCCGCGCTCCGCCTCGGCGAGACCGTCGGCGATCTGCTTCTGGCGCGCCTCGATCGCCCGCAGCAGGGGCGGCCACACGAACTTCACCGTGAACCAGATGAAGAGCGCGAAGACGATCGCCTGGACGACGATAGAGAACGTGAGATTCATGGAACGATCCCTCGCGGGCGAAAGCCTGTTAGCGGAAGCCCGTTGCGAGCGGGTTGGCGAACGCGAAGAACATCGCGAGGCCCACGCCGATGATGAACGAGGCGTCGATGAGGCCCAGCAGCAGGAAAACCTTGGCCTGCAGCTGCGGCATGAGCTCCGGTTGGCGCGCGGCGCCCTCGAGGAAGCGGCTGCACATGATGCCGACGCCGACGCACGCGCCGAGCGCGCCCAGGCCGATCATCAGGCCGATGCCCACGCCGGTGTAGGCCTGGATCATGGCAAGCAGTTGGAGTTTGGCGTCCATTGGGTTTTTCCTTTCGGTGATGAATTGATTGCTTGTTGGAAGGGCGTTGCGCGTCAGTGGCTCTCGTTACCCATCTGGATGTAGACGATGGTGAGCATCATGAAGATGTAGGCCTGCAGGGCGACGATCAGGATGTGGAAGATCGCCCAGCCCCAGCCCAGGATGACCGCGAAGATGGAGCCCACGAGCCCGGCGGAGGCCAGCATCCACAGCAGCAGGAAGATGATCTCGCCCGCGTACATGTTTCCGAAGAGTCGCAGCGAGTGCGACAGCGGTTTCGAGATGTACTCGACCAGATTGAAGAGGAAGTTGAAGGGCCAGAGCAACGGGTTGGAGCCGAACGGCGCGCAGAAGAGCTCGTGGATCCAGCCGCCCAGGCCCTTGCTGGCGATCGCGGCACCGATCATGAGGAACCACACGGACAATGCGAGCGCGAAGGTCATGTTCACGTCCGCGGTCGGAACGATGCGGAAGCCATGATGGGCGCCGAGCAGGGAGGTGAGCCACGTCATGATGTCGACGGGCAGGAAGTCCATCGCGTTCATCAGCAGGACCCAAACGAACACGGTGAGCGCAAGCGGCGCCACGAACTTGTGCGGGTCGCCGTGGAAGATGCCCTTCACCTGGTCGGTGACGAAATCGAAGCAGAGCTCCACGAACGCCTGCTTCTTGCTGGGCACCCCGGAGGTCGCGCCGCGCGCGACCCACCAGAAGAATCCGACACCGACGAGCCCGAGGAGGACCGATACGATCAGGGAGTCGATGTTCAGCGACCAGAATGCGCCCTCACCGACCGGGTGCGTCGCGAACGTGAGGTGGTGGCTGATGTACTCGGAAGGGCTTTCGTACTGGGCGGCCATGCTCGTCGGCGATCTTCACTGGTCCCCGGCGGGCCGGGGCGTTTTGTTTTCTTCGACGTCCGGCACGGCAATCGCCGCGGCGAACACCCCTACTGTGATCACGAAGGTCGCGAAGAACGCCACGTGCACCATGCTCTTGTAGCCCGACAGCGCGAGCAGCAGGCCGGCGAAGATCAACGAAACCTTGATTGCTTCCGCCCTGAGCATCGTGCGCAGCGCCTCCCCGGCCGTGCGCGCTTCGCCCCGCGAGACCCGCCACCCATAGACCCATCCGGCCACCACGTTGATGGCGCCCCCGAGTGCGGCGGAAAGCGCGCCTTCCAGGCCCCACACGAGCGCTGCGACCAACATGAGCGCCGCGGTAGCGATGAGCTGCCAACGCGTCACGGTGCGGATGGGCTTGGGTTGGCGTTTGGAAACCATCGAAGCCCGCGAAGCAAAAAGCACCAAATTATAGCCTAGCGCCGCAGCTTCCGCACCAGGCCCTGGAGCTCGTCGAGGCTTGAATAGCCGATCACGACGCTGCCCTTGCCGCCGCGGCGCGGCTTCAATTTCACGACCGCCCCGAGCGCCTCGGAAAGCTCTTCCTGGAGGCGGCGCGTGTCCGCGTCGAGCTTCGCGGCATGGCGCGCAGCCTTCGGCGCGGACGAGGCTTCCTGGACGAGGCGCTCGGCCTCGCGCACCGACAGCCCCTTCGCGGCGATCTGGTGGGCGAGCTCGACCTGGCGCGCCTTGCCCAGGGAGAGCATCGCGCGCGCATGGCCCATCTCGATGGAGCCTTCCTGGAGCATCGCCTGCACCGCGGGCGCGAGCTCGAGCAGGCGCAGCAGGTTGGTCACGGCCGCCCGTGAGCGGCCCACCGCACGGGCCACGTCCTCGTGGGTGAGCTTGAATTCCTCGATGAGGCGCTTCAGGCCGTTCGCCTCCTCGATGGCGTTCAGGTCCTCGCGCTGGATGTTCTCGATCAACCCGATGCCCAGGGCGGCATCGTCGGCGACCTCGCGCACGATCGCGGGCACGCGCTGCAGGTTGGCGATGCGCGCCGCGCGCCAGCGCCGTTCCCCCGCGAGGATCTCGTAGGCGGAATCGCCGACGGCGCGCACCACGATCGGCTGGATCACGCCGCGCGCGCGGATGGAGTCGGCGAGCTCGTTGAGGGAGACTTCGTCCATGCGCGTGCGGGGCTGGTACTTGCCGGGGCGCAGCGAGTCGATGGGCAGGTGCGCGAGCTCGGAGTCCTCGCGTGCCCGGTTCGCGCCGCCCAGCAACGCGTCGAGCCCGCGGCCCAGTCCCTTGTGCTTGCTCACGCCGCCTCCTTCACCACGAATCCATTGCGGGCGAGCAGCTCGCGCGCGAACTGGAGGTGCGCCAGCGCGCCCTTCGAAGCGGGGTCGTGCAGGAGCACGGGCTTGCCGAACGAGGGCGCCTCGGCGATGCGGATGTTGCGGGGGATCACCGTGTCGAACACCTTGTCGCCGTAGTGGCGCTTCAACTCGTCGGAGACCTGCACGGTGAGCGTGCTGCGCGGGTCGTACATCGTGCGCACCAGCGCCTCTATCTCGATCTTCGGGTTCAGGTTCTGCTTCACCTTGCGCAGCGTCCCCACCAGGTCGGAGAGGCCCTCGAGCGCGTAGTACTCGCATTGCATCGGGATGATCACAGCGTCGGCGGCGGTGAATCCGTTCACCGTGAGCATGTTGAGCGCGGGCGGGCAATCGATCACCGCGAAGTCGTAGTCCTTGACCGAGGGTGCGAGCGCGTCGCGAAGGCGGAATTCGCGCCGCTCCATCTCGATCATCTCCACCTCGGCGCCAGCCAGCTCCCGGTTGGAGGGCACGACGTCGTAGCCGCCCTCGCAGCGCGTGATCGCGGCCGAGAGCGGGTAGTCGCCGATGAGCACGCCGTACACGGTCCGGTCGACGGCGGACTTGTCCACGCCGCTGCCGGTGGTGGCGTTGCCCTGCGGGTCGAGGTCCACCAGCAGCACGCGCCGGCCGTAGTGCGCAAGGCTCGCCGCGAGGTTCACCGCGACGGAGGTCTTGCCGACGCCGCCCTTCTGGTTGGCCACCACGAACACGCGGGCCATCAGGCGGCCTCCACCAGCACCACGTGGCGCCGCGCATCGAGCGTGGGCACGCGAAGCTCCACGACCCCGGCCACCTTGTGCGACGCCGGAATGCGCGCGATCTCGTCGAACGGATAGACGCCCTTCATCGCGACGAGCCGCCCGCCGGGCGCGAGCAGGTGCTTGGCCTGCGCGACGAAATCGGCGAGGTCGGAGAAGGCGCGCGAGACGACCGCATCGAATCGCGCGGCGGGCTTCCATTCCTCGACGCGCGCGCACACCACCTCCACGTTCGCGAGTCCCAGCTCGGTCTTCGCCTGCTCGAGGAACGCGCACTTCTTGTGGCTCGAATCGAGCAGCGTCACGCGTAACCCCGGCCGCGCGATCGCCACGGGGATGCCAGGCAGTCCCGCGCCCGTGCCCACGTCGACGAGCGTGGCCGCGCCCACGATGTGAGGCAGCACGGAGAGGCTGTCGAGGATGTGCAGCGCGACCATCTCGCTCGTCTCCCGGACCGCGGTGAGGTTATGCACGCGGTTCCACTTCGCGACGAGGTCCAGGTACGCGGCGAGCTTCGCCTGGGCCTCGTGGGGCAGGTCGAGGCCCATCGCCGCCGTGCCCTGGGCGATCTGCTCCTGGAGCGTCATGCCGCCGATTGCCCGTGTGTGGCCGCAGCCGAGCGGCGCTTGAGGTGCACGAGCAGCAGCGAGATCGCGGCGGGCGTCACGCCCTGGATGCGCGAAGCCTGGCCCACGGTTTCGGGCCGCTGCGCGGCGAGCTTCTGGCGAACCTCGGTCGAGAGGCCTCGCACGCCGTCGTAGTCGAAGTCGCGGGGCAACGCCACGTTCTCCTGGGCTTGCTGGCGCGAAACCTCGTCCCTCTGGCGGTCGATGTAACCGGCGTACTTCGCGGCGATCTCCACCTGCTCGGCGACCGCGCCTTGCGCCTGGGCGGCTCCCGCGGGCATCCACGGCTTGAGGGCCTCGAAGCTCACGCCGGGACGGCGGAGCAGGTCAAAGAGTGAGTACTCGCGTTCAAGCGCGGTGCCGAAGATATCCAGCTGATTTTCATCGGGAATTTTCGATGGCTGAATGACAGCCCCGCGCAACTCGGCGGTGTGCGCTTCGATGGCTTCGCGCTTGCGGGAGAACGCGGCCCAGCGCGCGTCGTCCACCAAACCCAGCTGCCGGCCGGTCTCGGTGAGGCGCAGGTCCGCATTGTCCTCGCGTAGCTGGAGCCGGTATTCGGCGCGGCTCGTGAACATGCGGTAGGGCTCCGAGACGCCGCGCGTGATGAGGTCGTCCACCAGCACGCCCAGGTAGGCCTCGTCGCGGCGCGGGCACCAACCCGGCTGGCCGGCGGCGAGGCGGGCGGCGTTGAGGCCTGCAAGCAGGCCCTGGGCGGCGGCCTCCTCGTAGCCCGTCGTCCCGTTGATCTGGCCGGCGAAGAAAAGGCCGCCGATCGCCTTGGTCTCCAGCGTGGCCTTGAGGCCGCGCGGGTCGAAGTAGTCGTACTCGATGGCGTAGCCGGGGCGCAGCAGGTGCGCGCGCTCGAGCCCGGGGATCGAGCGTACGAGGTCGAGCTGGACGTCGAAAGGCAGGCTGGTGGAGATGCCGTTCGGATAGACCTCGTCGGTCTCCAGGCCCTCGGGCTCCAGGAAGATCTGGTGCGAGGCCTTGCCGGCGAAGCGGTGGATCTTGTCCTCGATGGACGGGCAATAGCGCGGGCCCACGCCCTCGATCACGCCGGTGAACATCGGGGAGCGGTCGAGGCCGCCGCGGATGATCTCGTGGGTGCGCTCGTTGGTGTGCGTGATCCAGCAGCTCAGCTGGCGCGGGTGTGTCGCGCGCGCGCCCACGAACGAGAACACCGGCTCCGGCCGGTCGCCCGGCTGCTCGACGAGCTTCGAGAAGTCGATGGTGCGGCCGTCGATGCGCGGCGGCGTCCCGGTCTTCAGGCGCCCCACGGGGAGCTTCAGCTCCCGCAGTCGCGCAGCGAGCGAGAGGGACGGGGGATCGCCGGCCCGGCCGGCCTGGTAACGTTCGAGGCCCACGTGGACGAGGCCGCCCAGGAAGGTGCCCGTGGTGAGCACGACAGTCGGCGCGCGGAAACGCAGGCCGATGGAGGTCACGGCGCCCGCCACGCGGTCGCCCTCGACGACCAGGTCATCGACGGCGGACTGGAAGAGCCAGAGGTTGGCCTGGGTCTCCAGCCGGCGGCGGATGGCACGCCGGTAGAGCACGCGGTCGGCCTGGGCGCGAGTCGCGCGGACGGCGGGGCCCTTGCTCGCGTTCAACGTCCGGAACTGGATCCCGGCCTCGTCGGTGGCAAGCGCCATGGCACCGCCGAGCGCATCGACCTCCTTGACCAGGTGGCCCTTGCCGATGCCCCCGATCGACGGATTGCAGGACATCTGGCCGAGGGTTTCGAGGGCGTGCGTGAGCAGCAGCGTGCGCGCGCCGGTGCGGGCCGCAGCCAGGGCGGCCTCCGTGCCGGCGTGGCCACCGCCGACCACGATGACGTCGAAACGATCCGGGAAGTCCATGGGGAAAGGGGGATGACTCGACCGCAATTTTACGGGATCGGGCGCCGTTTTCGTGTTCCACGTGGAACAAGAAATCGGCGCTCGAGGCACAAGGCGCGACCCCCTGGGGGCTGGCGCCGATGTTCCACGTGGAACTACTTGCCGATGCAGAACCGGGAGAAGATCTCGCCGAGCAGGTCGTCGGCCGTCACGGCGCCGGTGATTTCGCCCAGGGCGGAATGCGCCAGGCGTAGCTCTTCGGCAATCAATTCAAAGGCTTGCAGGTTCCCAGCTGCCCTCAAGTGAGCGGCTGCTTCACGCAGCGCCAGCAAGTGCCGCTCCCGGGCCATGAAGAGCCCCTCGCCGTGCGGCCGCCACCCGGCGGCCCTCAGGAGCCAGCCCCGCAGTGCCTCGACTCCGGCGCCCGTCTTGGCCGAGACCCGGAAGGTCGCGGCCTCGCCCGGCGCGGCACCCGGCGCATCGCCCGAGAGGTCGATCTTGTTCAGCACCCGCGCCAACGGCATCGCGGCGGGGAGCCGCGCGAGCAGTGCCGCTTCCTCGCCGCCGGTGGCGTGGCCCGCCTCTTCGATGAAGAGCGCGGCGCCCGCCGATTCGATCGCTTTCCACGTCCGCTCGACGCCGATGCGCTCGACCTCGTCGCGCGTCTCGCGAAGGCCCGCGGTATCGATGAGGTGCACGGGCACGCCTTCCACGCTGATGCTCGCGCGCACGTAATCGCGCGTCGTGCCGGCAACCGGCGTGACGATCGCGACCTCTTCGCCCGCCAGGCGATTGAGCAGGCTCGACTTGCCCACGTTGGGGCGCCCCACGAGAACCACGGTGAGCCCTTCGCGCAGGATCGATCCCTGCTCGGCCTGCGCGAGCAATTCGTCCACCGAGCGCCGCGCGGCTTCGAGGCGTGACGCGCGCTCGCGATGGTCGGCCGGATCGATCTCCTCCTCGGGGAAATCGATGCAAGCCTCGACGTGCATGCGCAGCTCCGTGAGTTGCGCGGCGAGGGCGCCGACGCGCTGCGAGAACTCGCCGGCGAGCGACCGTGCCGCGCTTCGCGCCGCCTCCACGCTCGAAGCGTCGATGAGGTCCGCCACGCTTTCGGCCTGGGCGAGGTCGATGCGGTCGTTGAGGAACGCGCGACGCGTGAATTCTCCGGGCTGGGCGATGCGCGCGCCGGCAGCCACGCACGAGCGCAGGATCTCGCGCAGCACGACCGGCCCGCCATGCCCCTGCAGCTCGAGCACATCCTCGCCCGTGTAAGAGTGGGGCGCGGGAAAGAAGAGGGCGATGCCGTTGTCGAGGAGCGCGCCGTCGGCGGCGCGAAAGTCCGCCCGCGTGGCGTGCCGGGGCGCGGGGAGGGAACCGGTCACGCGCCCGGCGATCGCCGGCGCGAGCGGGCCCGAAACGCGCACGACGCCGATGCCACCGCGTCCGGGCGCGGTGGCGACCGCGGCGATCGTCTCGACGGCGGCTAGCGCCGCGCCTTGGCGGCCGCTTCTTTCGCGAGCGTCTTGTTGATGTACCACTGCTGCAGGATCGACAGCAGGTTCTGCACGACCCAGTACAGCACCAGGCCGGCGGGGAAGAACAGGAAGAACACGCTGAACATGATCGGCATGATCAGCATCACGCGCGCCTGGATGGGATCGGCCGGCTGCGGGTTGAGCCGCGTCTGCACGAACATGGAGACCGCGTAGATCACGGGCAGGATGAAGAGCGGGTCCGGCGCCGAGAGGTCGTGGATCCAGCCCAGCCACGGCGCATGGCGCAGTTCGATCGAGGCGAGCAGCACCCAGTAGAGCGAGATGAACACCGGGATCTGCACCACGATCGGCAGGCACCCGCCGAGCGGGTTGATCTTCTCGGTGCGGTAGAGCTCCATCATCGCCTGGTTGAGCTTCTGGCGGTCCTCGCCGTAGAGCTCCTTCAGCTTCTCCATCTTGGGCCCGAGCACCTTCATCTGCGCCATGGAGCGCCCGGCCTTCGCGTTCAACGGATAGAAGATGAGCTTGATGCTGATGGTGAGCAGGATGATCGACCAGCCCCAGTTGCCCACCAGCGAGTGGATCCACTTGAGCGCGGTGAAGATGGGCGCGGCGATCACGTAAAGCCAGCCGTAGTCCACCACCAGCTTCAGGCCCGGTGCCGTCTGCTCGAGGCGCCCGGTCTCCTGCGGACCGATGTAGGCCGGGACGTCCACGCTCGCCGTGGCGCCGGGGGCGATGGTGCCCACGGGCACGACCACGCCCGCGGTATAGAGGTCGTTGCCGACCTTGCGCGTGAAGAACTCGCGCTCCGTGCCTTCCTTCGGCAGCCAGGCCGAGACGAAGTAGTGCTGGACCATGGCGATCCACCCGTCCTTCGCCTTCTTGGGGTAGGGCTGTTTCCCCGCCTCGACGTCCTTGAACGGCACCTTCACGAACTTGGATTCGTCGGTGTAGACCGCGGGCCCGAGAAAGGTGGAGACGCCGCCGAAGTAGCTCGTCTGGGCGGCTTGCTCGGATGGCGGATTGCCGTCGCGCAGGAACTGGAAGTACGCGAAGGGGACGAGCGGCTTGTCGGACTTGTTGGCGATCACGTACGACACGTCCACCAGGTAGCTGTCGCGGTGGAAGACGAAGCGCTTCACGATCTCCGTGCCCTCGGGCGTGCGCGCATCGAGCCGCACCTCGACGCTGTCCTTCCCGCCGAGCGAATACGCGCGGCGTTCCGGCTCGTACGCGGCGCGATGGTCAGGCAGCGAATCGCCGAGCAGGCCCGACTGCGTCACGAAGTAATGCTTCGGGTCCGGCTCCATGAGCGTGAGCGGCTGCGTGCGGTCGAGCGCCGAGTGCTGCTGCTTCATGGTGACCTTGCGGATGTCGCCGCCCACCGGGGAGATCTCGACCTGCAGCAGGTCGGTATCGACCACCACCGGGGGGCCCGCGTCGGCCGTCGCGGTCGAGGCGACGGGCGCCACGGGTGAAACGTTAACAGCCGCGGGGGCTCCCGGCATTTCCGCCGCCGGCTTGGCCGCCGCGAGATCGGCCTTGCCCGGCGCCGCGGGCACCGTGCTCGCCGGCAACGGCGTCACGTGCGCGGCCTGGTGCTTCTGCCACGCCTCCCAGAGCATGAGCGACGAGAGCGAGAAGACGACGAGGGCGATGATCCGTTGGGTGTCCATCATGGTTCGGTGCGATTCAGGGAACGGGGTCGAAGCCGCCTTCGTGCCACGGATGGCATCGCGAGACGCGGCGCAGCGCCATCCACGTCCCGCGGGCGGCGCCATGGCGCTCGATCGCCTCCGCGGCGTATTGCGAGCAGGTGGGATCGAAACGGCATTGCGAGCCCCACCAGGGGCTCAGCAGGTAGCGGTACGCCGCGATGAATGCGAGGAGGAGTCGCTTCATTCAGCGTGCGGGCGAGGATTCTGCACGGAGCTGCTCGAAGAGGGCGGCAACTTCATCCTTGAGGGCCTGCATGTCGGTGGGCCGGAAGGCATCGCGCAATGTCACCACGCAATCGAGGCCGGAATGTTTCACGACATGGCGCCGGTAGATCTCGCGCACAAGGCGCCGGACGCGATTGCGGTCCGTTGCGTTGGGCAGCGTGCGCCGGGTGAGGGCGATGCCCAGGCGCGAGATGCCGCCCGGCGCGGCTGAAGCGTGGATCACGGCGAAGCGGCCGCGCGCCTTGCGCGGCGCCCGCAGGACGGGGCCGAAAGAGCCCCGCGCATGGAAGCGATGCCGCCACGAGTACCCCTCGGTGCGGGCGCTTCGCGGCATCCGCGCCTAGACGGCGACCCGCTTGCGGCCCTTGGCGCGGCGCGCGTTGATGATGGCGCGGCCGCTCGCGGTCTTCATGCGCGCGCGAAAGCCGTGCGTCTTCTTGCGATGCGTGGTGGAAGGCTGGAAAGTGCGCTTCATGGCGTTCGAATCCCGTTCGTTGGGGAAGACTCGCCGCGAACGGCGAAAAGCCTTTAATTGTAGCGCATCCGCGCAAGTCCTTCCATTGCGGCGGTGACATGGCGCGCATACGTGCCTGTGGATAACCCCTCACGTTCCAGATAAAATTCAGGATTGCCCGCACGTCTCCCTCCACGCGCCACCTTCCCCCGAAACACGCAAATGGATTCCCTTTGGCCGTCGCTCGCCGCTGAACTCAGGAGAGAGCTGCCGGCCCAGCAGTACGACACCTGGATCAAGCCGCTTCGCGCCGAACGCCAGGACGACCAGCTGGTCATCGTGGCGCCCAACCACCACGTGCTCAAGTGGGTGCGCACGAACCTGCTCACGCGCATCGAATCGCGCATCGAGCATGTCGCCGGCGGCCGCCTTTCGGTGAACCTCGTGCTCGACGAGCGGCCCACGGAGGCCGAGATCGTCGTGCCGGAACCCGTCCCTGTGGCGAGCGCCCCGGAGCGCAACTCGCGCGACGAGCACCGCCTCAATCCCGGCTTCACGTTCGCCAACTTCGTGAACGGCAAGGCCAACCAGATCGCCCGGGCCGCCGCCATCCAGGTCGCGGAGAACCCCGGCACGGCCTACAACCCGCTCTTCATCTATGGCGGCACGGGCCTCGGCAAGACCCACCTGCTGCAGGCCATCGGCATCGAGGTCCTCAAGCGCAATCCCAAGGCCAAGGTGCGCTACATCCACGCCGAGCAATTCGTAGCCGACGTTGTGCGCGCCTACCAGCACAAGAGCTTCGACTCCCTCAAGCGCTACTACCGCTCGCTCGACCTCTTCCTCATCGACGACGTGCAGTTCTTCGTCGGCAAGTCGCGCTCGCAGGAAGAGTTCTTCTATACGTTCAACGCGCTCTTCGAGGCGCACAAGCAGGTGGCGATCACCAGCGACTGCTTCCCGCGCGAGATGACGGGCATCGAGGATCGCCTGATCTCGCGCTTCGGCTGGGGCCTCACGGTGGCCGTGGAGCCGCCCGAGCTCGAGATGCGGGTGGCGATCCTGCTCAAGAAGGCCGAAAACGACGGCGTCCGGCTCGACGAGAACGTGGCCTTCTTCATCGCCAAGCACATCCGCTCCAACGTCCGGGAGCTCGAAGGCGCGTTGAAGCGCGTTCTCGCCTACGCCAAGTTCAACAACCAGCTCGTGACGGTAGTCACCGCGCGCGAGGCGTTGAAGGACCTGCTCGCGGTCTTGAGCCGCCAGGTTTCCATCGAGAACATCCAGAAGACGGTGGCCGACTACTTCAAGATCAAGGTCTCGGAGATGTACTCGAAGAAGCGCTTCCGCTCCGTGGCCCGCCCGCGCCAGGTGGCGATGGCGCTCGCCAAGGAGCTCACGCAGCAGAGCCTGCCCGAGATCGGGGAAGCGTTCGGCGGCCGCGACCACACGACCGTGCTGCACGCCTGCCGCAAGACGCAGGAGCTGCGCGACACCGACCAGGAGTTCGCGCGCGACTACGCGCAGCTCCAGCAGATCCTGCTGGGATGATCCCTGTGCAAGCCATGAAGAACCTGTGGATCGTTTGGCGCGAGGGCCGCGGCGGCCAATCCACGCACAGCTCCATGTTGCCTACGAGCCTTTTCGCCCCCATTTGTTTGGTACGTCAACGCATTGATCGCGCAGCGCATTCGGGAGTTATCCCCAATCGGACGTCCTCCTATTAGCTGTCATCTGTACTTTAGATAAAGAAAACCCAGACAGATAAAGACCATGCTCAAGATCAAGACCACCAACGACAAGTTGCTCGCGCCCCTGCAGCAGGTCACGGGCATCGTCGAGCGCCGCCACACGTTGCCGATCCTGTCGAATGTCCTGGTCACCGCCAGCGGCAATCAGGTCGAATTCCTGGCGACGGACCTGGAGGTCCAGATCACCTCGCGCGCCGAGCTCGATGCGGCGGCGGAAGGAGCGGTCACCGCCGGCGCGCGCAAGCTCTACGACATCCTGCGTTCGCTGCCCGGGGACGCCGAGGTGACGCTGGAGGCGAAGGACAACCGGATGACCGTGCGCGCGGGCAAGAGCCGGTTCAACCTGCAGACGCTCGCCGCGGCCGATTTTCCGAAGATGGTCGAGGCGAAGGACGCCGCGAAGACGCTCACGCTCCCCCAGAAGGCGCTCAAGGATGCGCTGGGCCTGGTGCAGTTCGCCATGGCCGTGCAGGACATTCGCTACTACCTGAACGGCGTGCTCTTCTCCGTGGACAAGGACACGCTGCGCGTCGTGGCCACGGACGGGCACCGCCTGTCCTTCGCCAGCCGCTCGCTGGGTTCGGACCATGGCAGCGTCGAGGCGATCCTGCCGCGCAAGACGGTACTCGAGCTCATCAAGCTGCTGGGCGATGGCGACGATCCCGTCACGCTCTCCATCGGTTCCAACCAGGCGCGCTTCGCCTTCGGCGGGATCGAGATCGTCTCCAAGATCGTCGAGGGCAAGTTCCCCGACTACCAGAAGGTGATTCCCACCACGCACAAGAACAAGGTTTCCCTGGATCGCGCCGCGCTCGCGCAGTCGCTCAATCGCGCGGCGATCCTCTCGAACGACAAGATCCGCGGCGTGCGGCTGGTGTTCACCAAAGGCGCGCTTTCGATCATCTGCACCAACAACGAGCAGGAGGAGGCCGAGGAAGGCCTCGCCGTGGAATACGACGGCGATCCGCTCGACATCGGCTTCAACATCTCCTACCTCCTCGACGTGCTCAACCACGTCGGCTCGGAGACCGTGACCTTCGCCATGGGCGACTCGAACTCGAGCGCGCTCGTGCAGATGCCGGGGCACGACGACTTCAAGTACGTCGTCATGCCGATGCGCATCTAGGGCCGCGGGCGAGAGGACAACCAGGAACTCAATGGCAACGCTTCCCGAGAACATCACCAGCAACGGCACTGGCAACGGCCGCCCGGCGGCCGAATACGACTCCTCGAGCATCAAGATCCTCAAGGGCCTGGATGCGGTGCGCAAGCGCCCGGGCATGTACATCGGCGATACGTCCGACGGCACCGGCCTTCACCACATGGTCTTCGAGGTCGTGGACAACGCGATCGACGAGGCCCTGGCCGGCCACTGCGACGACATCAAGGTCGTGATCCATACCGACAACTCGATCTCGGTGGTGGACAACGGCCGCGGCATCCCCACCGACATCAAGGAAGACGACGACCTCAAGCGCTCGGCCGCCGAGATCGTGATGACCGAGCTGCACGCCGGCGGGAAGTTCGACCAGAACTCGTACAAGGTCTCCGGCGGCTTGCACGGCGTGGGCGTGAGCGTGGTGAACGCGCTCTCCGAGTGGCTCAAGCTGCGCATCTGGCGCGACGGCAGGACGCACTACATGGAGTTCCACGACGGGGTGGCGGTCAAGCCCCTGGAACTCACGGGCGAGACGGACCGGCGCGGCACCGAGGTGCATTTCCTGGCCTCGCGCGAGACCTTCAACAACATCGAGTTCCACTACGACATCCTCGCCAAGCGCCTGCGCGAGCTCTCGTTCCTCAACAACGGCTGCAAGATCGAGCTGATCGACCAGCGCACCGGCAAGAGCGAGAACTTCGCGCACGTGGGCGGCGTGCGGGGCTTCGTGGAGTACATGAACCGGTCCAAGACGGTCCTGCACTCCAACATCTTCTACGCCATCGCCGAGAAGGAAGGCATCACGGTCGAGGTGGCGATGCAGTGGAACGACACGTATGGCGAGTCGGTCCAGTGCTTCACGAACAACATCCCGCAGCGCGACGGCGGCACGCACCTCACGGGCCTGCGCACCGCGATGACGCGCACGATCAACCAGTACATCGACAAGGAAGAGGTCGCCAAGAAGGCGAAGGTCGAGACCACCGGCGACGACATGCGTGAAGGCCTCACCTGCGTGCTGTCGGTGAAGGTGCCCGAGCCCAAGTTCTCGTCGCAGACCAAGGACAAGCTCGTCTCGTCGGAGGTGCAGCCCGTGGTCTCCGAGATCGTGGGCCAGAAGCTCGCCGACTTCCTGCTGGAGAAGCCCGCGGACGCGCGCATCATTTGCACGAAGATCGTCGAGGCGGCCCGCGCCCGCGAGGCGGCGCGCAAGGCGCGCGAGCTCACGCGGCGCAAGGGCGTCTTCGACGGCGTGGGCCTGCCCGGCAAGCTCGCCGACTGCCAGGAGCGCGATCCGTCCCTGTGCGAGCTCTACCTGGTGGAGGGCGATTCGGCGGGCGGCTCGGCCAAGCAGGGCCGCGACCGGCGCAACCAGGCGATCCTGCCGCTCAAGGGCAAGATCCTCAACGTCGAGCGCGCGCGCATCGACAAGATCATCACCTCGCAGGAAGTGGCGACCCTCATCACCGCGCTGGGCGCCGGCATCGGCGAGGATTTCAACATCGAGAAGCTGCGCTACCACCGCATCATCATCATGACCGACGCGGACGTGGACGGCGCCCACATCCGCACGCTGCTCCTCACGTTCTTCTACCGGCAGATGCCCGCGCTCATCGAGCGCGGCCACATCTACGTGGCGCAGCCGCCGCTGTACAAGGTGAAGACGGGCAAGGAGGAGCGCTACCTCAAGGACGAGCTCGAGTTGAAGCAGCACCAGCTGCGCAAGGCGCTCCATGGCGCGGCGCTGGTGCCGGGCGAGGGCGCATCGCCGCTCTCCGGCGAGGCCCTCGAGAAGATCGCCTCCGAGTACCTCACGACCGAAGCCGTGATCGAACGCCTGTCGCTCGCCATGGACGCCGCGGTCATGCGCTCGATGCTCGGCATGCCGCGCATCTCGCTCGCCGACAAGGAGGGCGCAACGCGTGCCGCGCGCGAGTTCTACTCCGCCCTTGCGCCCAACGCGCCCAAGGCCCACATCGAGCGAGACCCCACCTCCGACGGCTGGCGGCTTCGCCTGGAAAAGGTCGTGCACGGCAACAAGGTGGAGACGGTGATCGACCATGCGTTCCTGGAGAGCGGCGACTACGCGCAGATCGTGAAGACGTCGCAGACCCTCGCGGGGCTCATCCGCTCCGACGCCCAGGTGCGCCGCGGCGAGACGGTCCGGTCCATCAAGTCGTTCAAGGAAGGCCTCGACTGGCTTCTCGCCGAGGCGAAGAGCTCCATGGCGATCCAGCGCTACAAGGGCCTGGGCGAGATGAATCCCGAGCAGCTCTGGGAGACCACCATGGACCCGGAGAAGCGCATCCTGCTCAAGGTGCAGATCGAGGACGCGATCAGCGCGGGCGAGACCTTCTCGACCCTCATGGGCGACGAGGTCGAGCCGCGCCGCCAGTTCATCGAGATGAACGCGCTCGGGGTGACGAACCTCGACGTTTGACCGGGGTCGGACTGCGATTAGGCACCGTTCCCCTCGCCATCGTTGAGCGGCACCTTCAGGTCCCTGCGCAGCCGCAACTATCGCCTCTGGGCGAGCGGCGCGCTCATCTCCAACATCGGCACGTGGATGCAGCGCACGGCGCAGGACTGGATCGTGCTGGCGGAGCTCACGCCCCACAATGCGACCGCCGTCGGCATCGTGATGGCGCTGCAGTTCGGCCCGTCGCTGTTGCTGCTGCCCTTTTCGGGATTCGCGGCCGACCACTACGACCGGCGCAAGCTCCTGCTCGCGACGCAATCGGGCCAGGCCGTCCTCGCGCTGGGGCTGGGCCTGCTCACCGTGACGGGCGTGGTGCAGCTCTGGCACGTGTACGCCTTCGCGTTCCTGCTGGGCTGCGTGACCGCCTTCGATGCGCCGGCGCGGCAGACGTTCGTGGCCGAGCTCGTGTCCGACTCGCTGCTATCCAATGCGGTTGCGCTCAACTCCACCTCGTTCAACGCCGCCCGCATGGTGGGGCCGGCGATCGCCGGCGTGCTCATCGCGAGCGTGGGAACGGGCTGGGTCTTCCTCATCAACGCCGCGTCGTTCGTGGCGGTGATCGTGGCGCTCATGCTCCTGCGGGTCGAGGATCTCCACCAGGGAGAGCGCGCGCCCCGCAAGCCCGGCAGCTTCGTCGAGGGATTCCGCTACCTCGGCAAGCGCCCGGACCTGCTCACGATCCTGGGGATGCTCTTCGTCATCATGACCTTCGGGGTCAACTTCCCGGTGTTCATTTCCGCGATGGCCGTGAAGACATTCCACGCCGGCTCGGGCGCGTTCGGCGCGCTTTCCTCGATGCTCGCGATCGGATCGGTCACCGGCGCGCTCTTCGCGGCGCGCCGCGAGAAGCCGCGGCTCGTGCTGCTTCTCGCCGGGGCGGCGATCTTTGGCGTGGGCCTCACCATGGCGGCCCTCATGCCGACGTATGCGCTCTTCGGGATCACGCTGGTCCTGGTAGGGTGGTCCGCGCAGACCTTCAACACCACCGCGAACAGCTCCGTGCAGCTCCTCACCGAGCCGCTCATGCGCGGCCGGGTGATGGCGGTCTACATGGGCATCGCGATGGGCTGCACGCCGCTGGGCGCGCCGTTGGTTGGCTGGGTCGCCGACCAATGGGGGCCGCGCTGGTCGATCGCCGTGGGCGCGGCTTCAGGTTACGTCGCGGCCCTGCTCGGCATCGGCTACCTGGTTCGATACCGGGGCCTGCGCCTCGGTTTCGAGCGCGGAAGACCGTGGGTGTCGTTGAGGAAGCTCGAGGCGCTCGCCGATCCGCGCCAGCCCGGCTATCGCGTGCCCGACCCCGAGCCGAAATAGCCGCAACGCCGCGCACTTTTCGTAACATGCGGCGCGGCCGGGCAGTCTACGATTCCGCATGAATCTCTCCCGCCGTGATGTGCTGCGTTCGATGGTGGCCGCCGGATTGTCGGCCACCATCCTTTCTCCGCTGGCGGCGGAAAGCACCGCGCCAAAGCTTCGCGTGCAGCGCCTTTCCTGGGCCGGCGTGAAGCTCGTGTGCGGCGACTCGACCCTCTTCATCGACGCGAGCTACGACCCGTCGAGCGCCAACGGGCCCACTCCCGACGTGCCGCTCACGATCGACACGCGCGACAAGAACGCGCTCATCACGCATCACCACGGCGACCACTTCGACGCCGCGGCGCTGCGCGCGGCGATCGGCGAGAACGCGATCCTGGTGGTTCCGGAGAGCGTGGCCCCGTGGGCGGATACGCGGCAGCTGCGCGTGCAGCCCGCCAAGCTCTACGAGCCCATCATGCTGCCGCGCGGGGCCGCGACGTTCATGGCGATCTCGGTGCCCGCCGTCGACGGCCTGGGGCACCCGCAGGTCTCGTGGATCGTGGATGCGGCGGGCAAGCGCGTGTTCCACGGCGGAGATACCTCGTGGCACGGCTATTGGTGGGACATCTCGCGCGCCTACGGCCCGTTCGACCTCGCGCTGCTGCCGATCAACGGCTTTCGCCAGGTGGCCGGCCGCTACACGGATACGGGGCAGCCCATGAGCCTCACGCCCGAGCAGGCGGCGGCGGCCGCCGAGGTGCTGCGCGCGAAGCTCACGGTGCCGATCCACTACGGCGGTGCATCGCCGGGCTACACCGAGATCGCGAACGCCACGCAACGCTTCCTGGACGCGGCGCAGGCGCGCCACCTCAACGCGCGGCTCGTGGAGCCCGGGGGCTGGGTCGAGATCTGACGGCCGCTACGCGGCCTTGCGCTTCGGGGGCGATTTCTTCGCCGGGGGCTTCGCGGCCCGCTTGCCCTTGCCGCCCTTGCCCGCCTTCGCCGCGATGAGCTCCAGCGCTTCCTCGAGCGTGATCGTGTTGATGGCGTTCTGGTCGGGAAGCGTCGCGTTCACCTTGCCGTGCTTCACGTAGGCGCCGTAGCGGCCTGAGTAGAGCGCGACCGGCTGGTTGTCGTCGGGGTGCTTGCCGAGCACCTTGAGCGCGCCGCGCGAGCCGAATTGCTTCGGCTCCTTCAGCAAGGCCACCGCGCGCTCCAGCCCGATGTCGAACACGCTTTCGTCCTTCGGGATCGACTTGAAGTGGCCATCGTGGCTCACGTAGGGCCCGAAGCGGCCGATGGCCGCGTGCACTTTCTTTCCGGATTCCGGATGCGCACCGAGATCGCGCGGCAGCGCGAGAAGCCTCAATGCCGTCTCGAGCGTCACCGAATCGGGCGC
>DATIWC010000065.1:0-9560 GCA_035519515.1 Usitatibacter sp. | reverse complement strand
GCGGGACTTCGTTGTATCCGTCGGTGCGCCACTGACTCACGTTCGCGTCGATGCGCACCGTATCGGGCTTCACCCACGATCCGTTCACGTTGACGCGGCTGGTGTCGCGCGATCCGTAGGCGGCATCCAGCGTCGCATCGGTCTGGGTCGGCTGCTTCGAGACGATGTTGACCACGCCGCCCATGGCGTAGTTGCCCCAGACGCTGGCGTAGGCGCCGCGAATCACCTCCACGTGATCGACAGTCTCCAGCGGCACGCGGTTCCACTGGACGTAGCCGAAGAAGGGATCGTTCAACGGCACGCCGTCGCGCAGGACGAGCGCCCGCGCGTAACCGCCCAGGCCGCGCATGGAGATGAGGTTGGCCGTGGGATGCTGCGCCCACGACGAGTAGTCGGGCGTGTTCACGCCGGCCGTGGTGCGCAGCACGTCATCGAGCGACTGCGCCGGCGTGGCCTGCAGTTGCCCCGAGGTCACGACCGACGCGCTCACCGGTTGCTCCTCGGGTCCTCCCTCGCCGCGCGTGGCCGTCACCGTGATCGTCGGAAGCGGGACCGGCGCGGAGGGAGTGGGCGCGACCTGCGCTCCGGCTGACGTTGACACGATGCAGATCGCGATTGCGCCCGATGAAATCCCCGGCGCCAGGAATGCAATTCGGCTCTTCTTCACTGTCGATCTCCCCAATGCGATTGTCGCAAGGCTCCGGCGCGCGCAAGGCGCGACGGAATTGGCTGCTGCGAGTGCGGTTCAGGCCGGCCCGCGATGCGGGCCGCCCAACGCTATCCGCGGGGAGGCGGACGGGCCCATACGGGCGCCCAGAGCGATGAAGCGAGATGGGGAGAGGTGAATTCGGTGTCGATGCCGACAACGATTGCGCCGGGCGTGGCAGGCGCAACGATCGCGGGCGCGGATACACCCGCGCCGCTGCAGAGCTTGCACTCGTGCTTGCAGCCGTGATCGTCGCTGCCGGGCTGGAATGCCCCGTGTTGCTGGGCGGAGTGAAGTTCTCCGCAGATGACGCCGAGGGCGGGCGCCGAAGCGGCCAGCGCTCCCGGAAGCCAGTGGAAAGCCACCAGCAGGGACAGGATCGTAGCGAGAATGCGGGAGCGGCGAATGCGCATGCGCGGATTGTACGCGAGCCTGTCCAGCTACGTGATTCCAGGCTGCGCCGGTGTCATGGGCGCTACGGCCGCGTTCGCGATCTCATGTCCCGCCAGCGCCGCCATCGCGATCGCCCAACCCGAGGTGATCAGGTTCACGCCCGCAATGATGCCCAGCGCCCAGCCCACGCTCGTCGGCCAGGTCGACAGGATGATCGCGGCAAGGGCCAGGTCGGCGATTCCGCTCGCAAGCATCCAGCCCCACGTCGAACCGATCGAACCGCGGTATGCGACGGATGTGGTGGCCTGGAAGAGGCCCTCGGCGATGAAGAAGGCCGTCAGCAGCATGGTGAGCGAGAGCGCTCCTTCCACGGGTTTCCAGACGAGCATCACCCCCAACACCAACGAAAGCCCCGCGGTGACCATGCCCCAGCGAAATCGAGTCGGATGCCTGGCCGAGAATATCGCGATGAGGCCCAGGACTCCGCTGAAGAGGAAGAGCCAGCCGACGTAGATGTCGACGGCGATGGTGGCGAATACCGGCGCCGCCAGGGCGAGCACGCCGAGGATCACCATGATCACGCCCTGCGCCATGATCAGGCGCCAATGGGAAGCGAGCGAGTCCCTGGTCGTCACCGCGCGTACTCGAACGCGGGCATCTGTTCGAGGGCCTGCCTGGTCGCGCCATCGAGGATGATGCTCGTGCGTTTCATCTGAATCTCCGTTCGATCGATTGTTCGGGAGCGCGAGCTCAGGAAGCGGCGTGCGCCGCCTCCTTGTCGAGGGTCTCGTCGGCTTCATGGCGCGCGAGCCATGCCTCGAGGGCAGCCTGTTCCGCCTCGTCGATCGCGGCCATGGCCAGGCAGACCGCATCCTCGGCGTACTGCTCGGCGGAGTCGGCCCGTTGCAGCAGCTTGTGCGTGGCGCGCTCGGCTTTCCATTGCGCGACCCTCCCGGCCGTGGCCGACGTGTGGACTTCAAGCCAGCTCTTCGCTGCGGCTTTGGCGGCCGATACCTTCTCGCGATCCTGCTCGATACGCTTCTGGACACTCTCGAGTTGGCTGCGGATCGCCGCCTGCGCGTCCTGGGCCTTTCCACCCACCTTCGCGTGAATCGCGTCGTAAGCAATGTCGATGCTCGTGAGCTTGCTGCGAAGAGCTTCGCTGAACTGGTCGATGCGCTGGCCCATGGTGAGTATCCCTTTCTGGTGACGCCTGGAGTTGGAGTTGTTGCATCCTCAGTCCCGGGTGGCGTGGCGGTATTCGATGAGGCTGCGGGCGTTTCACAAAGCTGCGATCGGGTTTCGAGAATCGCATCCGTCCACAGGATTGCGAAGCCGGGCAAGGAATGTTGAAGCTATGCACGCCGTGCTTTCGTATCGTGCGAGGTCAATAACGTCCAGCGAAAGGATCTGCCATGAAGCTTGCAGTTGCCGTCGCGTTTGCGCTCGCCGCCGGAGTGGTGGGCGCCTGTGCGACTCCCGAAACAGCCTCCGATGGTCATCAGGTTTCCGAGCAACGAATCGAGTACGGCGTGGTCGAGCGCATCGACCTATACCGGCAGGGAGAGGCACAGCCCACCGGCGTCGGCGCAGTGCTCGGCGGCATTGCCGGCGGAGTCATCGGCCACCAGATCGGCAATGGGCGCGGCAACACGGCGGCGACGATCGCCGGTGCGATCGGGGGCGGGCTTGTCGGCAACGAGATCGAGCGGTCGAATGAAGGCGACCGGTATCGCGTCACCGTGCGGCTGGACGACGGCGCGCGCCTCGCGATCACCGAGATCGGCGAGGGCGAGCTTCGCGAAGGCGATCGCGTTCGCGTCGTGAACGGCCGGGTCTACCGCGAATAGAGGCTTCGCGCGGCACGACCCACGCCCATGCAGGATCACAGAAGGCGTCAAGGAAATCCAAGACCACGCTCGGCGGCCTTGCGAAACTCGGGCCTCGCTCACAACCACTTGTTGAAGGAGTCTTGCACATGAAGCGAATGATCTCGGCGGCCCTTGCCGCTGCATGCATTTTCGCCGCGCCCGCCATGGCGTTCGCGGCCGCCGAAGAGCCCGATGCGACGATCGACTTTTCCGGGGGCAGCGTAGCCGTGGGTGTCGGATATACCTGGGGCAAGGGCACGCTCCACTACCAGGGAAGGTCGATTCCCGTGACCGTGAAGGGCCTGAGCGTCGCCTCGGTCGGAGCCGACAGCATTCACGCGAGCGGCGATGTCTACCATCTTGCCAGCCTCACCGATTTCGACGGCAACTACACGGCGGCGTCGGTTGGTGCGACGGTGGCGGGCGGTGGCGACATCGCGGCGATGGAAAACCAGAATGGCGTGGTCATCAAGCTGCGCTCCACGACCCAGGGCCTCGCGTTCAACCTCTCGGTCGACGGCGTCTCGATCAAAGTGAAGAAATAGGCAGGTGCTCCGATGGGGGCGATCGCATGTCCGTATTGCGATCTGCTGCATGCGACCGGCCCCCATCCGCCCAGAGGGAAGGCCCAGTGCCTTCGTTGCGGCGGCGCGCTCTTCCTTCCCGAGCCGCGCGGCAATGATGCGGCGCTCGCCGCGACGGTGGCCGCGATCATCGCGTTCGCGGTCGCGAATGGCGCGGCCTTGATGTCCATGTCGGAGCTGGGGCAGGTCGCCAGCACGACCCTCGCGGGCAGCGCCGTACGAATGTGGGCCCAGGGAAGCGAGCCCACCGCGGCGCTGGTCGCAATCTGCGCGATCGTGGCTCCGGCCGCCTACCTCGCGCTGATGATGGCGACCTTGCTTGCGATTCGCCGCGATCCGGCGCCGCGATGGGCTGGCGTCACGGCGCGTTGGGCCGAGGCCATCCACCCATGGGCCATGCCGGAAGTGATGCTGCTCGGCACGCTGGTCGCCTACGTAAAGATCTCCGAGCTCGCCGACGCATCACCGGGCCTTGGCATGTACGCGACCGCGGCCGTGTCCGCGCTCATTGCGGCAATCGGCTCTTCGTTCAATCCCGCATCCCTGTGGGCAAGGATCGAGTGGGTGAGGTGACGTTCCAGGTCGCCACTGCCGCTCAACGCGGTCTTGCCGCATGCCGGGGGTGCGGCCTGTTGTCCAACTTCTCGCGCGCCGCCGCTGCGGAGTGTCCGCGCTGCGGCGCGTCGCTGCATTCCCGCAAGAGCAAAGCCGTCGAGCGCACCGCCGCGCTGCTGATCGCGGCGGCCATCTGCTACGTCCCCGCCAACGTCCTGCCGGTGCTCGTGACGACCACGCTCGGCGGCAGCGAACCCGACACGATCCTCGGCGGCGTGGCGTTGCTCTATGAGTCCGGCTCGTGGGTGCTCGCGCTCGTGGTGCTCGTGGCGAGCGTGATGATCCCGATCGGCAAGATCGCCGTGCTCGTCTACCTTGTCTTCGTGGCGAAGCGGACCGTTGCCACCGACCAGCGACAATGCACGCGTCTTTTCCGCATGGTCGAATTCATCGGGCGGTGGTCCATGCTCGACGTCTTCGTCGATGCTTTCGTCGTGGCGCTCGTACAGCTGGGGCCGCTCATGTCGGTCCGGCCCGGCCCTGGCGTGCCGTTCTTCGCGGCGACGGCGGTGCTGACGATGTTCGCCGCGAGCGCATTCGATCCGCGCCTGATGTGGGACCGGTTGCGCCCGGGCCTCGACCATGGATGAAAAGGATGCGGGCCCGTTGCCCCCGCCCGCCGCGGCGGCGCGGCGCTTTTCGATCTCGAAGGTGTGGATCATTCCCGTGGTCGCCGCTGCGATCGCCCTGGGGCTCGCATTCCAACGCATCGCGCAGGAGGGGCCGACAGTGACGATCACGTTCAAGTCCGTGAGCGGAGTCGAGCCGGGAAAGACGCAGGTCCGATACAAGGACGTCGTGATCGGCCTGGTCACCGCGGTGCACTTTTCGCCGGATTTTCGAACCGTCGAGGTGAGCGCGAAGATCGCCAAGGAGGCCGAGGGGCTCATGACCGAAGGCGCGTCCTTCTGGATCGTGCGGCCGCGCGTCACGCTGAGCGAAGTGTCCGGCCTCGGCACGCTGCTCTCGGGCAACTACATCGGATTCGAGCGCGGCCGGCCCGACCGCGTGATGCGCCATTTCACCGGGCTCGAGAGCGGACGAGTGGTCGATCGCGATGCGCCCGGGCGCCGGTTCACGGTGCATGCCCACGACGCGCAGCACATCGATGTGGGCCTGCCGGTCTACTACCAGGGCATCCAGGTGGGGCAGGTCACATCCTTCGAGCTCGCCGCGGACGGGCACGCGGTGGACGTCAAGATCTTCGTTGATGCACCTTATGACGCGCAGGTCCGCGCTTCGACGCGGTTCTGGAACGCGAGCGGCATCGACGTGTCCGTGAACGCCAGCGGCGTAAGCCTTCGAACGGAGTCCCTTTTGTCGCTGTTCGTCGGGGGCATTGCCTTCGGCAATGCGTCTGCAAACGCGGGCGAGCCGCCCGCTCCCGAGGGCGCCGGCTTCGCGCTCTACCGCGACCGCGAGACGGCGATGAAGCAGCCCGACCCCAACGAGCGGCGCTTCGTCCTCTACTTCAACGAGGCCCTGGATGGGGTCGAGCCGGGGTCGCCCGTCAAGTTCCTGGGGATTCGCGCCGGCGAGGTCACGCAAGTGGGAATGGCCTTCGATCCCAGGACCCACCGGATGCGCGGCAGGCTCGAGATCACCTTCTGGCCGGAGCGCCTGATCGAGCGCCTCCCCACCGCGCAGGTCCAGGACGCCCTGGCGCTGGATCGAAGCGCGAAGCTGCGCAACGCTTTCCTCGAGGACATGGTCATGCGGCACGGCCTTCGCGCACGGTTGCGCGTCGCGAGCCTCGTCACAGGACAGAGCTACGTCGCGTTCGAATACCTGGACCACCCTCCGGCGGTAAGAGTCGATTGGAAGAGTGAGCCCCTCGAGCTGCCGGTAGCGCCCGGCGTCCTGCCGGCGTTCGAGGAAAAGCTCTCGGCGCTGCTCGACAAGTTCGACGCGCTGCCATTGCAGGAGATCGCGGGCGACATGCGCGCGTTGATCGGCGATGCGCGCACCACGCTGCGAGGCCTGGACGTCCTCACGGCGGACATCGACAGGACCGCGGTGCCGAAGTTCGCCGCGACGATGGAAGATGCGCGCGCGGCGTTGAACGCGGCCGAGCGCATGCTCGATGGCGCTTCTGCGACCCTCGTGGGACCCGATGCGCCGGGGCAGCGCGAGCTGAGGTCCGCGCTCCAGGAGGTGACCCGCGCTGCGCGATCCTTGCGAACGCTCAGCGATTCGATCGAGCGTCATCCCGAATCGCTCGTGCGTGGAAGAGCCGCGGATTCATCCCCATGATGCGTCGCTGGCCCATTCGATGGTGGATGCCCGTGCTCGTTGCGCTCCTCTGTGCTTGCGCCTCCACGCCGTCGCCCTATTACTACGTGCTCGATCACATCGACGGGACGGGAGCGCCGAGGGTGGCGGGGCTCTCGATCGCCCTCGAGTCCGTCACCGTTCCCGCGGAGATCGACCGCCCCCAATTCGTCCTGCGCGGGCAGGCCAACGAGGTCACGATCGACGATACGCACCGATGGGCGGCGCCGCTTCAGTCGAATATTGCCGAGGTCCTCGCCGGCGATCTCGCGACGCGCCTGGGCGATGCGAGCGTGATGACCGAGCTCGTCGGCGGCGCCTCGCCGCGCTACCGGGTCAACGTCGAGATCCTCGCCTTCGAATCCCGCCTCGGCGAGGACGCGCGCCTCACTGCGGCCTGGCATGTGCGCCGCGATGACGGCATTGCGGCCTCGGGGCGAACGAGTCTTCGCGAACCCGCGTCGGGGCGCGATTTTTCCGCTCTCGCCGCGGCGCACAGCCGCGCGGTGTCTCGGCTTGCCGCCGAAATCGCGCGCGCCGTCGTTGCCCTCGAGGGAGCCTAGCGTGGACGAGTCGCGGGGTTCTTCGCTTGTGCGACAGGAACGGGCAGGTCGCCGGTGCTCTGGATCCAGCCGCCGCCCAGCGCCCGGTAGAGGTCGACGAGATTGGTCAGGCGCGCAAGCCGCGCAGACACGAGTGCGAGCTGCGCGTTGTAGTAGCCGGTCTGCGCGGTGAGCACCGTGAGGTAGCTGTCCACGCCGTTTCGATAGCGGAAGTCCGAGAGCTCGAGCGCACGCTCCTGCGCTGCCGTATAGCGCTCGTCGGCGGCGACCTCGTCGTCGTAGGTGCCCCGCGCTGCAAGCCCGTCGGAGACTTCGCGGAAGGCCGCCTGGATTGCCTTTTCGTACTGTGCCACGCCGATGTCCTTCTGCACCTGCGCGGCGTCGAGGCTCGCGTCAAGTGCGCCGGCATTGAAGATCGGCACCGTGATCGAGGGAACCAGGGACCAGGCCGAAGTGCCGTTGTCGAAGAGCCCGGAGAGCGAAGTGCTCGAAGTGCCTGCGTTTCCCGTCAGCCTGATGGTCGGGAAGAACGCCGCGCGCGCGGCGCCGATGTTGGCGTTCTCCGCGCGCAGGACTGCCTCGGCCTGGAGGATGTCCGGGCGGCGCGCGAGCAGGTCCGAGGGCAACCCCTCGGGGACGTCGGCGAGGATCTGTTGCGCGCCCAGGCGCACGGGCGGCGGAAGGTCGGCGGGCAAGGGCGCGCCAACCAGCAGCTCGAGCGCGTTCTCGGCCTGCGCCCGGCCGCGCACCTGCGCCGCGTAGGTCGCCTGCGCCAGCTCGACCACGGTCTGCGCCTGGCGCAATGCTAGCTCGGTCCCGGTGCCCGTATCGAATTGCAGCTTCACGATGTCGAAGGACGCCTGCGCCGTCTGCGCGGTCCGGCGCGTCACCTCAAGCTCCTCGTCGAGGGCCAGCAGCGTGAGATATTGGTCGGCCACTTGCGAGACGAGCAGGATCTGCGTGGCTTGCCGCGCGTACTGCGAGGCGAAGTACTGCTGCAACGCCGCGTCGTTCAGGCTCCTCAGGCGGCCGAAGAAATCGATCTCCCATGAGGCGGATACGCCGACCTCGAACGTCTGCGTCGTGCTGGCCTGCCCGTTCGCGGCAATGCCCGCGGGCGTATGGGAACGAGAGCCGTCGGCGAACCCGCCGACCTGGGGATAGGGCGCCGCGCGCTGAATCCTGTATTGCGCGCGAACCTGCTCGACGTTGAGCGCTGCAACGCGCAGGTCGCGATTGTTGGCGAGCGCGATCTCCATGAGACGTTGCAGGCGCGCGTCGCGCAGGAAGTCGCGCCAGCCGATGTCGACTGCCTGAAGCGTCGTGTCCCGTTCGTGTTGCGGGGGCTGGTAGGCGGGGCCGCCGGGAAAGCTCCCCGCTACGGGCGCGGCGGGCCGCACGTAGGTCGGTTGCAGCGAGCAACCCGGAACGAACGCGAGCGCGAGTCCTGCGAGCGCGGCGAGACACCTGCTCATGTCAGTCACCTGGGGTGAGCGCGGCTGCCGCGTCGCGCTTCGGGCGGCGGAGCCTGCGGCTGATGATCTCGAAGAACATCGGCACGAGGAGCGGCCCGATGAAGGTCGCCGTCAGCATTCCGCCGATGACGGAGATGCCGATCTCGTTCTGGCTGGCTGAACCTGCGCCCCGCGCGAGGGCGAGCGGCAGCACGCCCAGGAGAAACGCCATGGAGGTCATCAGGATCGGGCGCATCCGCAGGCGGGCCGCTTCGACCGCCGCTTCGAGCGCGGAGCGTCCCTGCTCATGGAGGTCACGTGCGAATTCCACGATGAGGATCGCATTCTTCGCGCCCAGGCCGATGGCGGTGAGGAGGGCCACTTGGAAGTAGACGCCGTTCGGAACTTTCAACAGCGTGGCTGACAACAGCGCGCCCAGGACACCGATGGGAACCACCAGGATCACGGACACCGGGATGGACCAGCTTTCGTAAAGGGCGGCGAGGCTCAGGAACACGACGAGGATGGAGAGCGCATAGAAGTAGGGCGCACGCGATCCGGCCTGCTGCTGCTGCAGCGAGAGCCCCGTCCACTCGAAGCCCATGCCTTGCGGGAGCTGCCTCGCAAGCGCCTCCATCGCGAGCATCGCCTGCCCGGCGCTCTTGCCGGCCGTGGCCTGGCCCTGGATCTCCATGGCGGCCACGCCGTTGTATCGCTGCAGCTGCGGCGGCCCGTACGCCCAGTGTCCCGTGGCGAAGGAAGAGAACGGCACCATCCCGCCGTTCGCGTTGCGCACGTAGAGCTTGTCCAGGTCTTCGGGGTTCATGCGAAACGGCGCGTCGGCCTGCACGTACACTTTCTTCACGCGATTGTCGGTGTCGAGGAAGTTGTTCACGTAGCGCGAGCCCCATGCGGTAGAGAAGGTCTGGTCGATGTCGGAAAGGTTCACGCCGAGCACGCTAGCCTTCTCGCGGTCCACGTCGATCGCGAAGGTCGGGTTCTCGGCCACGCCGTTGTACCGCACCTGCGACAGGCTCGGATCCTTCGCGGCGAGGGCGAGGAGCTGGTCCTTCGCCTTGAGGAGCGCTTCATAGCCCAATCCG
>DATIWC010000064.1:0-10607 GCA_035519515.1 Usitatibacter sp. | reverse complement strand
CCTGCAAGGCTCGTGGACAGGGCTGAAGAACTTCACCTTCACCCTGGGCTGCAAGAACATCTTCGACCGCAACCCGCCGCTCACCAACCAGCAGAACACGTTCCAGCTGGGCTACGACCCGCTGTACTACGATGCCCGCGCCCGGTTCGTGTACGGCAGCATCCGCTACGCATTCAAATAACAAAGAACGAGCAACCCGCATCACCCGTGAGGGGGCCGCAAGGCCCCCTTTCTTTTTCCCGTCTCCTTTCCGTCACAAACGCGCCGCCCCGTAACACACCGTAACCCGGATAGTTGTATTTGCAACCATCTGTCACGCGACTCCCTGCTAGTGTCCAAGGCACGCTGACGCAGGCGATCGACGGTCCCCCGAGGAGGAGCCGCCACGCCGTGCGGCGCTTCCCGAACGAAACAAAACCCTGGGGGGTCCATGGATCGCGAAAAGGAAAATCATTCCAGAGTCCTCGCCTCGGCAATTGCCCTGGCATTCGCTGGAACCATCGCTGTACCCGCGCTCGCGCAAAACGCACCGCAGCCGCAGTCGAAGGAACGCATCGAGGTCACAGGCTCCAACATCAAGCGCGTGGAAGGCGAGACCGCCCTTCCCGTGACCGTCATCACCCGCGACGAGATCGACCGAAGCGGCGCCACCAACGCGATGGAGCTGCTGCAGCTCGTGAGCTCCAACGCGAGCGCCGGCAGCGTGCTGTCGAGCAGCACCATCGGCGCGACCACCTTCTCGGCGCAAACCGCCAACCTGCGCGGCCTCACCGGCTCGCGCACCCTGGTGCTCATCAACGGCAAGCGCGTGAACGGGTTCGCGGGCGAGCTGAACGGCGTGGCGGGCGTGAACCTCGCCGTGATCCCGTTCTCCGCCATCGAGCGCGTCGAGGTGCTGAAGGACGGCGCCTCGGCCGTGTACGGATCGGATGCGATCGCGGGCGTGATCAACTTCATCGTGCGCTCGGACTACCGCGGTGCCGAGGGCACCGCCTACTACGGGATGCCCACGCGCTCCGGGGGCGGCAAGGAGGAGAACTACAGCGCGGCCGCCGGGTTCGGCGACCTCGGCAAGGACCGCTACAACGTCTTCCTGTCGGCCTCCTACCAGAACCAGCACAACCTGCTGCAGAAGGACCGTAACTTCTCCGATACGGCCTACATCCCGGAAATCGGCTACAACACGCTGTCCTCCAACTCCTTCCCGGGCAACGTGACCACCGGCGGCATCGGCATTCCCGGCGGCGTGCAGCACTGCAATACGCCTTACGGCACCTACTTCCCGGACCTCTCCTCGACGCGCTGCTTCTTCGACCCGGCCGGCGCGCCGGGCGTGGAGAGCATCCCCGACACGAAGAACACGAACTTCTTCGCCTCCGGCAAGTTCCAGATCAACAACGATTGGCAGGCGTACGGCACGGCGCTGTACTCGAAGGACGAGAACCGCTTCGTCATCCAGCCGGTGCCGATCTCCAACCTCTTCACCTACGGGCCCAATGGCGAGTTCCTGGCGACGGTCACGATCCCGCCGGGCTCCGCGTTCTACCCCACGGCCGATGCCATCGCGGCCGGCGTCAACGGCCAGATCCTCAACGTGCGCTACCGCGCCGTGGAGAACGGCAACCGCGACACGACCGACACCAACGAGGGCGCCCAGCTCGTCGGCGGCGTGAAGGGCTCCTGGCGCGACTGGGACATGGATTTCAGCTACTCGTACGCGCAGGGCAAGACCAAGGAAGTGCTGAACGGCGGCTTCCCGCAGTACTCGCTGGCGCTCCCGCTGCTCAACAGCGGCCGCGTGAACCTGTTCGGACCCAACACGCCGGAGATCCAGCAGGAGGTGCAGGCCACCAACTTCAACGGCGAGACCTTCCACGGCAAGTCCACCAACGAAGGCTTCCAGGCCAAGGTGTCCAGCGAGATCTGGCAACTCGCCGCCGGGCCGCTCGCCATGGCCCTGGGCGCCGAGTACCGCAAGGAGAAGCTCGACCAGTTCTACAACCCGGTGCTGAGGACGGGCGACGTCTCCGGCTACGGCGGCAGCTTCCCCGACGTGCACGCGGACCGCGACGACACGGCGCTCTACGCCGAGTTCAACGTGCCGCTCCTGAAGACGCTGGAGGCGAACGTCGCGATCCGCACGGACAACTACAGCGACTTCGGCCGCACCAACAACCCGAAGGCGTCGCTGCGTTGGCAGCCCAACCGCGATTTGCTGCTGCGCGCCTCGTGGGGCACGGGCTTCCTCGCGCCCTCGCTCTTCCAGCTGTTCGTGCCGCAGGCGGTCGGTGTGTCGCAGACGGGCCTTTCCGACCCGATCCGTTGCCCGGTGACGCATGACACCGGCCTGGACTGCACCACGCAGTTCCAGACCATCACGGGCGGCAATCCCAACCTGAGGCCCGAGGAATCGGAGAACTCGACGTTCGGCATCGTCTTCGAGCCCACCAACCAGCTGTCGCTCTCCTGGGACTACTTCCGCATCCGCCTGAAGGAGACCATCACGACGGGCATCCCGATCCCGACGATCCTGGGCGACCTGGACCAGTACGGGGGGCTCGTCACGCGCGGGCCGGTGGACCCGAACTTCCCGAACCTGCCGGGACGGATCACCAGCATCTCGCAGACGCTCATCAACCTGGGCGCGGTCCACATCGAGGGCTGGGACGCCGAGGCGCACTATCGCGTGCCGCGGCAGAGCTGGGGACGGCTGCGCTTCGACATCACGGGCACGTACTACACGCGCTACGACGGCGAGGCGCTGGACGGCAGCTTCGGGGGCTTCGTGGCCAACAACTTCGGCGCCATCGTGCCCGGCGTGATCCCGCGCTGGAAGCACTACGCGTCGATCACGTGGGACCAGGGCCCGTGGATGGCGACGCTCGGCCAGACGTTCCAGACGAGCTACATCGACACGCAGCCCGATCCGAACGGGGACCTGCGCCGCGTGGGAACGCTCGAGCTCTACGACCTGCAGGGCTCGTACACCGGGTTCAAGAACCTCACGCTCACCCTGGGTTGCAAGAACATCTTCGACCGGAACCCGCCGCTCACGAACCAGAACCTCACGTTCCAGGCGGGCTACGACCCCAACTACTACGACGCGCGGGCGCGGTTCGTGTACGGCCAGATCCGCTACGCGTTCAAGTAGCTCCGAACCCCAGGTCGGTTACATCGACCTTTAGGGGCCGCCCCGCGGCCCCTTTTCTTTTGTGGGGTCGATGTCGATGAACATCCAGAAGTTGTCGGTGATGAGCAGGGGCCGGCGGTAGCCGATCACCCACGGGTACCACATGTCCGTGTAGATGCGGTGCACGTTGATCTTCCAGGGGGCGTAGGCGATGATGATCTTCGCCATCTCCTCGTAGAGCCGCGTGCGCTCGGGCGAGTCGCGCATCACGTGCGCCTTCTCGTAGAGGCGGTTGTATTCCGGCAGGTTGAAGCGCGCCTCGTTGCCCTTCTCGCCCGCGTTGGGGCCGTAGAGCGCGGTGAGCCAGGTATCCGCGTCGGGCATCGAGGCCGAGCCGCCGAGCTGCCACATCATGAGCTTGCCGGCGAGCGACTCCTTCAGGAGGTCGGGCCACTTCGCCTTGCGCACGTCGAAGCGCACGTGGATGTCGTCGAGGCTGCGCTTCCACAGCTGGTCGATCTGGGCGTCGTCGGCGCTCGGCGTGGAGT
Organism: Usitatibacter sp.; assembly: GCA_035519515.1. Classification (GTDB taxonomy): domain Bacteria; phylum Pseudomonadota; class Gammaproteobacteria; order Burkholderiales; family Usitatibacteraceae; genus Usitatibacter. Next base: position 6,929 of record DATIWC010000064.1, on the reverse strand, counting down.
TGAACTTGATGACGAGCGGGCTGCCGTCGGGCATGTCGCGCCAGCCGTCGCCGTCGCGGTCCACGTAGCCGAACATGTCCAGCAGCGCGTTCGCCTTGGCTACGTTGTACTCGTTCGCCGTCGTGTGGAAGTCCGGGTCGTAGCCCGCCACGCCGGGGCTGTACGGCGCCTGCGCGGGAATCGCCTGGTTCTTGCGGACGATGGCGATCTCGTCCTTCGTCTTGTAGGAGAGCGAGATCGCGCGCCGCAGCGCCACCTTGTCCGGGGTGTAGCCGCCGACCGTGGGATCCTCCATGTTGAAGTACGCGTAGGTGAGGTCGAGGCCGGGCACCTGCGCCATCTGCACCCCGCGGCGCGCGAGGTTCTTCGCCACCTTGTTGTTGGGCATGGCGATGTTGGCGAACTCGCCCGGCACGCCGAACATGAGGTCGAGCTCCTCGTTCTGGAACGCGAGCCAGCGCGGCTGCGGCTCCTCGATGATCGAGACCACGACCTTGTCCACCATCGGAAGGCGCCGGCCCTTGAGCTTCGCGAGGACCGCTTCGGCCTCCGTGTCGCCGGGCTGCGGCAACCCGTCGAAATACATCTCCCGGAAATTCGGGTTGCGCTCGAACTCGATCTTCGAGGAGCGCTTCCAGAAGCCCAGCTTGTACGGGCCCGTCCCCACCGGGTGGGCGCCGATGTCGTCGCCGTACTTCTCCACCACCTCGCGCGCGACCGCGCAGGCGATGCGGCAATCGGCAAGGTTGTATACCCAGATGTAGATCGGCTTGGTGAGCTTGATCTGCCAGGTGTAGCGGTCGAGCGCCTTCAGGCCCTCGATGGGCGCGTCGTAGTCGAGCTTGTTGTCCTTGCGCGCCTTGGCGAGCGCCTCGTCCACGCCCACCAGGTAGCCCTCGACCTCCGAGAGCAGCGGCGCCGCGAGCTTCGGGTCGAGCAGGCGCTTCATCGTGTAGACGTAGTCGTTCGCCGTGAGCTCGCGCTTCTTGCCGTTGAACGCGGGATCGTCGGCGAAGTAGATGCCCGGCTTCACGTGCATCGTGAGGGTGAGGCCGTCGGCGCTGATCTCGGGCAGCGCCGTGAGGGTGTTCGGGATGAGCTTGAGCGGGCGCGCGAGGTAGTCGTAGGTGAGCGGCGGGTCGAACATCGCGGAGTTGCCGATGCCCGAGTACACGTCGATCGCCTTCTGGGGATCCCAGGTGGATTCCGCGATGGGCCACGCGTACCGGAAGACCTTCTGCGGATCGGCGGCGGCCGGAAGCGCGGCGAGCACGGCCGCCGCGAGCAAGGCGAGGCGTTTCATCCCGAAATTCTACCCCGCGGATTTGCCCAGGTGCCGCGTGAAAAATTCGGTAACTTGCCGGGCCGGCTCAAGCCGCGCACCGCGTCACGGAGACCGGCAGCGCGTTCAACGCCGCACCGCCCGACAGCGGATCGATCGCCGCCTCGTCGGTGACGTCGTTGTAGCTCGCGCCCTCCACGCGGCTCGCGACCGCGAGGCGCACGCCCGCGCGCGATTGGCCGAAGCCGTGCGGCAGGCAGACGGCGCCGGGCATCACGCGGTCGGTGACTTTCGCGGTGACCCGCACCTCGCCCACGCGCGAAGCGAGCATCACGGGATCGCCATCCGCGATCGAACGCGCCGCGGCATCTTCGGGATGGATCCACAGGTGGTCGCGCCGCGGGCCCTTCACCAGGCGTTGCGAGTTGTGCATCCACGAGTTGTTGCTGCGCAGGTGGCGCCGCCCGACGAGGAGGAGCCCTTCCACGCGCGCAGGCGAAAGGAGATCCCTTTCGACACGAACGAGGTCGGCCACGAAAGCCCCGGGCGCGCAATGGATCTTCCCGTCCGGCGTCTCGAGGCGATCGAGCAGCGAGGGCTCGAGCGGGCCCAGGTCGATGCCGTGCGGCGCGGCCTTCAGCGCGTCCATGGAAATCGTGCCGCGGTACGGCCCCGCGCGCAGCGCCGCCGCGACGCTCGCCGACGGATCGGGCATCGCCCTGTACTCGCCGCCCGTGGCCCGCGCGTACGCCGCGCCCAGCCCGTTGAAGATTTCCCAGTCGTAGCGTGCGCCCTCGGGCTTGTCGAAGACGGCGGCATTGAAGCGCGCGACGTTGCGCACCGCGAGCGAGTTGAATATCACGTCGTAGTTGTCGTGGCAGAGCATCGAGGCGGGCGGCAGGATCACGTCGGCGTGCCGCGTCGTCTCGTTCACGTAGATGTCGATGGCCGCCATGAAGTCGAGGCTTTCGAACGCGCGGTCGAGCCGGCGCCCGTTGGGCGTCGAGGACACGGGGTTGCCCGCGATGGTGAGCATGGCCCGGATGCGGCCTTCGCCCGGCGCCTCGATCTCGTCGGCCATGGCCGCCGCCGGCAGCTCGCCCGCGAAGGCGGGCCGTCCCGAGACGCGCGCCTTGAAGCTGCCGAAGCCGCCCTGCTTGGTGCCTGGGCCCGTCACGGGCACGGCGGGGCGCGTGGGCATGGCACCACCCGGCGCGTCGAGGTTGCCGGTCACCAGGTTGAGCAGCTGGACCAGCCACTGGCAGGTCGTGCCGAAGGGCTGCGTGCACAGGCCCACGCGGCCATAGGCAACCGCCGAGGGCGCTTCGCGGAATTCACGGGCGATGGCCCGAATGTCACCGGCCGCGATGCCCGTGGCCGCCGCCGCGCGCTCCACGCCGAAAGGCCGCAACGCTTCGATCGCGGCCGCGAGGCCGGAGAGCTTCGCGCCGTAGCGCTCCACGCGCGGGGGGCCGAGCTCGAGCACGGCGTTCACCAGCGCGGCGAGGAAGGCTGCGTCCGTTCCCGGGCGGATGAAGTGGTGGCGCGTGGCGGCCTGCGCCGTCTCCGTGCGGCAGGGGTCGATCACCACGACCTTGCCGCCGCGCTCGCGCACGGCCTTCAGCCGCTTCGCCACGTCGGGCACCGTCATGATGCTGCCGTTGGACGCGACGGGATTGGCGCCGAGGATGAGCCAGTACGCGGTGCGGTCCACGTCGGGAATCGGGAAGAGGAAGTAGTGCCCGTACATCGCGTGGCAGGCGACGTGCTGCGGCAGCTGGTCCACCGAGGTGGCCGAGAAGCGGTTGCGCGTGCGCAGCGCGCGGATGAACGAAGGCCCGTTGAGGATGATCCCCATGTGGTGCGCGCTCGGGTTGCCGAGGTAGACGCCGAGCGCATTGTCGCCGTGCTCGCGCTGCACGCGGGCGAATCCCGCGGCCACGAGGTCGAAGGCCTCGTCCCATCCGATCGGCTGCCACTCGCTGCCCACGCGCCTCACCGGCCCGCGCAGGCGGTCGGGATCCCCGTGGATGTCGATGAGCGCGACCGCCTTCGGGCAGACGTGGCCGCGGCTGAACGGATCCTCGCCGTCGCCGCGCACGGAGACGATCTCCTCGCCGCGCGTGCGGATCTCGAGCCCGCAGAGTGCCTCGCAGAGGTGGCAGGCGCGGAAGGTGACGCGTTCTTCCATGCGCGGCTCAGTTTGCCGCGAGGGCCTGGTTGATCTCGGAGATGATCGCGTCGATGCCCTGCTCGCTGTAGCCGCGGTGCACCGCGATCACTTTCCCGTCCCGGCCGATCAGCACCAGGTGCGGGATTCCATGGACGCCGAAGGCTTCCGATGCCTTCTCTCCCGTATCGTGGTTGATGCTCACCGCCAGGGTCTTGAGCCTGCGCGCGATCGTCCGGTACTTCTCGCGGTCCTCGATGTTGATCGCGACGACCTGGACCTTCTCCTTGCCGGCCACGCGCTGGATCCCTTCCAGCATCGGGAGCTCCTTCTGGCACGGCCCGCACCAGGAGGCCCAGAAGGTGACCACCAGGATCCTGCCGGCGAAGTCGGCAGTCCTCACGTCGTCTCCGGCCAGGTTGGTTCCGAGGAACGGCGGAGGCAGGTCGCCGGGAGCGAGCCTCTCGGCGGCCGGTGCCGGCGGGATCTGCAGCGAGAGGACGATTCCCAGCGCGGCAGCGCGGATCTTCATCGGGGCTCCCCGGTTCCTTCGACGGTGCGTAGCATACGCGCAGGCTTCGATCAGCGCGCGTGAGTCGCCATGAATTCGCGCAGCGCCCGCGCCGTGTGGGTTCGCGCGCCGGCCTTGAGGAATTCCTCCGGCGGCGCGGCGAGGACCACGCGCCCGCCCTGGTCCCCGCCCTCGGGGCCCAGGTCCACGATCCAGTCGGCTTCCGCGATCACGTCGAGGTTGTGCTCGATCAGCACCACCGTGTTGCCCGCATCGACGAGGCGATGCAGCACGCGGATCAGCTTCTCCACGTCGGCCATGTGCAGGCCCACCGTGGGCTCGTCCAGCACGTAGAGCGTGTGCTGCTGGACCGAGGCCCGCCCCGGGCGCGGCGCCTGGGGGCCGCGCACCTTCGCGAGCTCGGTCACGAGCTTGATGCGCTGCGCCTCGCCGCCGGAGAGCGTCGGGCTCTGCTGGCCGAGCGTGAGGTAGCCCAGCCCCACGTCCTGCAGCAGGCGCAGGCAGTGGTGGATCGACGGATGGTTGGTGAAGTAGTCCACCGCCTCGTCCACGCTCATGGCGAGCACGTCGCCCACGCTCTTGCCGCGCATCTTCACGGCGAGCGTCTCGGGATTGAAGCGCGCGCCGTTGCACGCCTCGCAGGCGACCTTCACGTCGGGCAGGAAGCTCATCTCGATGGTCTTCACGCCCTGGCCTTCGCAGCCGTCGCAGCGCCCGCCCGAGGTGTTGAAGGAGAAGCGGCTCGCGGTGTAGCCGCGGATGCGCGCTTCCTGCGTGTCGGCGAAGAGCTTGCGGATGTTGTCGAAGAAGCCCACGTAGGTCGCGGGGCAGGAGCGCGGCGTCTTGCCGATGGGGGTCTGGTCGACCTCCAGCACGCGCGTCACGTGCTCGACGCCCTTGATCGCCCTGGCGCCGGTCAGCGCGTATGGGGACAGACCACGCTTCGAGGAACGATGTGCTCTGTCCCCATTGCGCTGGCCTGCAACGAGAGCGGAGAGGTTCTCGTGCAGCACGTCGCGCGCGAGCGTGGACTTGCCCGAGCCCGACACGCCCGTGACGATGGAAAGGCGCCCCAGCGGAAAGCGCACGTCGATGTCCTTCAGGTTGTGCAGGCGCGCGCCCACCACCTCGACCGAAGGCGTGTTCCTCGCGATCGCGCGGCGCGGCTGCAGCGGGTGCAGGAGCGGCGAACGCAGGAACCGGCCCGTGAGCGAGGCGGGATGGGCCTTCAGCTCCTCGGCGGTGCCCTGCGCCACGATCTCGCCGCCCAGGCGCCCCGCGCCGGGGCCCAGGTCGATCACGTGCTCGGCGCGGCGGATCGTGTCCTCGTCGTGCTCGACCACCACCAGCGTGTTGCCCTTGGCGTTGAGCCGCGAGAGCGTGTCCAGCAGCACGAGGTTGTCGCGCGGATGCAGGCCGATGGTGGGCTCGTCGAGGATGTAGCACACGCCGCGCAGGTTGGAGCCCAGCTGCGCCGCGAGGCGGATGCGCTGCGCCTCGCCGCCGGAGAGCGTGGGCGCGCCGCGGTCGAGCGAGAGGTAGCCCAGCCCCACCTGCTCGAGGAAGCCCAGGCGCGAGGCGAGCTCCGCGAGGATGTCGCGCGCGATCTCGCCTTCGCGGCCCGACACCGCGAGCTTCTCGAAGAACGTCGCGGCCTTCGAGATCGGCTGCGCGCTCATGTCGGCGATGGACTGGCCGCGGAAGCGCACCGCGAGCGCCTCGCGGTTCAGGCGCTTGCCCTCGCACTGCGCGCAGGTCTCGTCGAGCTCGAGCCACTCGACCCACGAATCGAGCACGTTGTCCTCCGCGCCGGTCTTCGAGCGCTCCTCGTCCCAATCGACCTGGTCGATGTTGAGCCCCGTGCCGTAGCACGCCGGGCACCAGCCGTGCTTCGAGTTGTACGAGAAGAGGCGTGGGTCGAGCTCGGGGAAGCTGCGGCCGCACGACGGGCACGCGCGCTTCACCGAGAAGATCTGCACCTCGCGGTCGCCCCAGCCGCCGGCCACGTGCAGCACGCCCTTGCCCATCTCGAGGGCCTGCTCCACCGCATGGCGCAGCGCCTTCTCGTTCTCGGGCTTCACCGCGACCTCGGCCACGGGCAGCTCGATGGTGTGCTCGCGGAAGCGGTCCAGGCGCGGCCAGCCCTTGGTGGGGAGGTACTCGCCGTCCACGCGCAGGTGCGAGACGGCCTTGGCGAGCGCCCACTTGGCGAGGTCCGTGTAGAAACCCTTGCGGTTCGTGACCAGCGGCGCGAGGAGTGCCAGCGTCTCGCCGCGCCGCTCCTTCATGAGGCGCGCCACGATCGCGTCGATGCTCTGCGGCTCGATGGGCACGTTGCAATCGGGGCAATGCTGCGTGCCCAGCTTCACGAACAGCAGGCGCAGGAAGTGGTGGATCTCGGTCTGCGTGGCGACCGTGCTCTTGGAGCCGCCGCGGCTCGTGCGCTGCTCGATGGCCACCGTGGGCGGGATGCCGAAGATGGCGTCCACGTCGGGCTTGGTGGCCGGCTGCACGAACTGGCGCGCGTAGGCGTTGAGCGACTCGAGGTAGCGGCGCTGGCCCTCGGCGAAGAGGATGTCGAAGGCGAGCGTGGACTTGCCCGACCCGGAGACGCCGGTCACCACGGTGAACTTCTCGCGCGGGATCGAGACGTCGATGCCCTTCAGGTTGTGCTCGCGGGCGTGGCGGACCTGGATGGTCTTGGGCGGGCGGTACGGGATGCGCGGCTCCGCCGCGGATGAGCGCAGGTGCTTCTGCGCCTGCGGCGACAGGGCCCTTTCATAATCGCGAAGGGCGCGGCCCGTGTGGGAGGTCTCGTGCTGCATGACCTGCTCGGGCGTGCCCGTGGCCACCACTTCGCCGCCCGCTTCGCCGCCCTCGGGGCCCAGGTCCACGATCCAGTCGCAGGCGCGGATCACGTCGAGGTTGTGCTCGATCACGATGAG
>DATIWC010000063.1:0-72265 GCA_035519515.1 Usitatibacter sp. | reverse complement strand
CGACGAGCTCGACCGCATCATACGAGCCCGCGCGCCGCCAGCTCGTCCTTGAGGTACGCGTAGTAGATCGGCGCGGCGATGAGCCCCGCGATGCCGAACGCGGCCTCCATCAGCACCATCGCCACCAGCAGCTCCCACGCCGAGGCATGGATGCGGCTGCCGACGATGCGCGCGTTGAGGAAGTACTCGAGCTTGTGGATCACGACGAGGTAGGCGAGGGAAGCGATCGCCACCCCGGGCGCCACCGAAAGGCTCACCACGACGATCATCGTGTTGGAAACGAGGTTGCCGACCACGGGGAGCATCCCCGCGAGGAACGTCACCACGACGAGCGTCTTGCTGAGCGGCAGGTGCACGCCGAAGAGGCGCAGCGCCACCTCCAGGTAGACCCAGGTGAAGATCGTGTTGAGCGCGGAGATGCGCACCTGCGCGAACACGATGCGGCGGAACGCCTCGCCCAGCCGGCGCGCGCGCTCCGAGAGCTCGCGCGTGAGCGGCGCGTCGGACTCGCGCGGTCGAGCGTCGTGCAGCGAGACGATCGCGCCGATCACCATGCCGATCAGCACGTGCGCGAGGAGCCGGCCCGCCTCGCCGCCCGCGGTGCGCAGCACCTGGGCGTGGGAGCGCAGCCATTCGGTGATCGCGTCGCGCAGCGCGCCCTCGTCGTAAGGAAGAAAACCCACCAGCGACTCGGGCAGGCGCTGGTGGGCGGTCTCGATGATCTCCGCGAGCTTCTGCAGCAGGCGCGGCAGGTTGCCCGCGTCGCCGCGGAAGAACGCGATGAGGCCGATGCCGGCGAGCACGAGAAGCAGCACGATCAGCGTGGCAAGCAGGCCCACCGCGGCGAGCTTGCCGTCGCTGCCGCGCTTGAGCGGCAGCCGGGCGGCGACTGCATGGACCAGCTCGTACACCAGCAGCCCCGCCAGGAGCGCCGGCAGCAAGTGCAGGAAGAGCGCGGCGACAAGCAGGCACGCCGTGACGATCCACGACGCGATGGCGTAGCGCTGGGGCGAATGGAATGTCGTCATGGGCGCCTATCCTACCTTCGCGCGCCCGCCGGGCTCGATGCCCGGGATTTCAACCCGCCGCGGAGAGGCCCTTCAACTTGGCGAGCATTGCTTCGCGCCGTGCGGTGCTCAGGCGGAACCAGATGCGCAGCTTCGTGGCGGGCTCGCCCGCGTGCACCACGATCCAGCGGTGCACGATGCCCAGCACGCTCTCATCCTCGATGCCCGCCTCGCGCAGGTCCGCCGCCTTCATCACGGCGCTGCGCGGATAGTCCACGATCACGAGGCGGTCCCTGGCGGGCTCGTAGCCCACGTACGTGTCGCCGCAGCGGTACGACCAATCGGGCTTGAAGTCCGCGGGCAGCTTCATCTGCACGCGCTCGGCGTCCGTGTCGCCGCGCATGAACAGCCGGTACGAGAACCAGATGCCGACGGTGAGTCCGCCCAGCAGGACGATCATGACGAGGGTGTCGCTCATAGGGGCGCACCCTAACCCTCGAACCCTTCTGGAAGCTGAACGGCCCTAGGAGTGGGCCCGCGCCGCCTCCCCGAACACCCGCACGGCGCGCTCCGGCAGCGAATCGTCGTCCACGCGGCGCAGCTCGCGCCAGATGCCGGCGACTTGCGCGCGATGCGCGGCGATGGCCGCCTCGGCCTGCATCTCGGTAATGTCCCCCGAGCCGCGGCCGGGCGCCCACGCGTCCGCGTCGTTCGCGGCGTAGGCGTCCACGTCGAGGAATTCCTCGAAGAACTGCATCACGTTGAAGGACGGGGCATGCTGGCGGAGGATCTGCTCGACGGCGTAGCGCGCCTCACCGGCAATGACGTAGTGCGAGCCGGTGCGATCCACGTAGCCCCGGGCGAGGAGCTTGGCGAGCGCGCCGCGCAGCTCCATGGGGCTCAGCAGCGCCCGGTTGAGCAGCTCCCCCGCGGCCACGACGTCCTTGAGCTCGCAGCCCTTCAGGCCGCCGCCGACCGCGACGGAAGCCATCACCCAGGCATCGGACCATACGAAGACGGGCTGTGCCGGCGAATCCGGCGACGACGTTTGCTGCATGACCGCTCCTCCCTGAAACGAATGAGGCCATTTAAGCCCCGGGAAGGCTGGCGAAGCTGTGCACTGCCTCACTTCCCTGCTGCAAGCCGCCGTTTCAGTGGTAACCTCGCGCGGTCGCAACCCACAGGGAGAAAACACGATGCGCTCGCTGGCTCTCGTCCTCGCTGTCCCGGCCGTCCTCGCGGCCGTTCCCGCGGTTGCCGATCCCTTCGGGCCGATCCACATGGCGGTCAACCGCCACGAGTACCGCGGCAGGGGATGCCCGATCGAGATCGTGTTCACCGCCACGATCAACTACACGATGCCTCATCCCAGGGGCTTCGTTTACAGCTACCACTGGGAGCGCAGCGACGGCGCGAAGGGCCCGACCCACACGGTCCGGCCCGCCGACCACGAGCGCAGCATGGTGGTGCACGAAAAGTGGCGGCTCGGCAAGCCCGGTGAAAGCTACGACGTATCCCAGGCGATCCACGTCGGCTCGGGCAACACGCACATCACCGAGCGCACCGACACCGTGCACGTGGAGTGCCGCTGAGCTAGTGGCTTCTTAGCCACTCCACGATCACCGGCCCCGCGCCCTCGTCGGCGCGGCCGCCGCGGCCCGCGAACGCCTGCTTCATGTCCGCGAAGGCCGCGAGGTTGTGGTCCATGGACGGGCGCACGACGTAGGTGACGAGCGCGGGGTCGCGCGCGCGCAGGATCTCCACCGTGCGCTCGGCCTCCTCGCGCCCCATGATCCAGTCGAGGCCCCCGCGCAGCACGAGCGTCGGCACCGAGACCTCGCGCCACGCGCCCTCCACGTCGAGCGCCTGGAGCTGCGCGTAGTAGCGCATCGGCCGCCCGTACTGCCGCGTGGGCTCGTCATACCAGAACGCTTTCCACGCCGGGTGCGCCGCGATCGCCTGCGCCGGCGTGAGGCCGCGGTTGAGCGTCTCGTCGTAGAAGCCGGAAAACGCGCGCATCGCCTCGTTCACCTCGGAAGGCGCCTTGCCGGAGAGCTCGAGACGCCGGCGCTCGATGTCCAGCATGTGCTCGAGCCAGGTGCGCGAGAACCCTCCGCTCACCACGAGGGCCCGCGGCTTCACGTCCCTGGCGAGCACCGGCACGAGCGCTCCGCCCACGCTGCCGCCGATGAGGTACACGCGCGAGGCGTCGGCGCCCGGATCGGCCAGTGCCGCGCGAATGCCCGCGCGGAATGCCGCCATGTCGTCGTCGAGGTCGGTGTCCCCGCAATCCGGCCCCTCGCTGTCGCCCACGCCCGGCTTCTCGATGCGCACCACCTGCATGCCCGCCTCGCGCATCACGTGGCGAAGCGCGGACGACCATCCATCCTTCAAGTTGCGCGGGTTCTCGACGGCGTCGCACGAAAGCCAGGGAATGAAGATGGCGAGCGGCAATCGGCCCTGGGTGCCGCGCGGCCGCGACGTATAGGTGCGCACGCGGTACCCCTTGGACGTCTTCACCTCGCCGTAGCGGATATCGACGCCTTCGACCTTCTCTTCGGGCAAGCCGCCCTTGCGGGGCAGCGGCTGGGCGGAGGCGCAGGAGCAGCCGGCCAGCAGCAAGACCAGGATGAACAGGCGCAACATTTCGACCTCCGGGTTGGATTCCAACCCCCGAAGGTAGCTAGCGCTTCGCCTCCTGGCTCGCCGAATCCTGCATGAAAGCTGCCTGATTCCGGAATTGGCCGGGCGTCACGCCGAATCGCGCCTTGAAGGCCCGGTTGAACGGGCCGATGGATCCGTAACCGCACTCCAGCGCGATGGTGAGCACCGGGAGGTGGGCCTGCGCCGCGTCGGCGAGCCGTGCCGCCGCTTCGGCCAGGCGGTAGTCGTGCAGGAAATCGTTGAAATTGCGGTACCCGAGGTGGCGGTTGATGGCGCGGCGCAGGCGGTATTCCTGCGTGCCCAGCTCGCGCGCGAGCCCGGCGATGCCCAGCCCCTCCTGCTGCCAGAGCTTGCGGCTCGCCATCTCCTCGGAAACGCGCCGCGCGAGCGCCGCATCGACGCCGTCGGAACGAACGAGCGCGAGCAGCCCGCGGCCGCGCACGGGTTGGTGGGAGAGCAGCTCCGCCAGCCCGCCGCGCGCGAGCACGAGGGTGAGGCCGAAGGACAGCGCGAGCAGCAGCGAGTGCCCGGCCAGCAGCAGCTCGAGCGGCGCGCCCCGGCCGCCGAACACGAACTCGGATCCGGCGAGCGCAGCGAACGCGCAGCCCACGATCGCCACGAACGCCGCACGCGCACGCCGGCGTTGTTCCACCAGGTCCGCGCGCCAATGCAGGATCGCCATGGCGCAGGCCGAGAAGAGGAGAGCCAGCGCCGCCGCGCGTCCCGCGAGGAGGAGCATGTGGGCCGCGTCCGGCCAGCTCGCGAGCGGCCCCAGCCGGAAGCGCCCGTAGTCGCCCGCCATGCTGAGCGCGACGAGCAAGCCCAATGCGGCCACGTGAATCGCCTCGTGGCGCCCGCGCTCGCCGAAGAGCGCGCGTGCGAGGAGCCACACCACGCCCGGCGTGGCGAGGCACCAGGCGTTGAAGAAAAATGCGGCGAGGCCGAGCGTGGCGTGCGCGCCGGGTGCCGACGCGATCATGAACGCGGCGATCCCGGCCACCGCGAACGCGGCGTAGCCCGCGACTTCCGTGCGCCGCGGACGCGAAGCGATCGCCGCCGCCGCCGTGAGGGCCAGCGCGACGGTCGCCGCACGCAACAAAAGATCGGCCTGCTCGATCATGGGGCGGATCGTACGCCGAACGTATACTCCCGGCATGCCCTTCCGGATCCGACAGGCGGCGCACGGCGAGTGGGACGCCGCCGACGCGGTGGCAGCGCGCGCATTCGGCCAATACGGCCTCGAGCACCCCGAGTGGATCGGCGCCATGCGCGAGACGCCCCCGATGCGCTGGATCGGCGAGAACGCGGAGCTGCTGGTGGCGATCTCGGGCACCGCGGTCATCGGCGCCGTGGGTTACGTCGCCCCGGGGCGGCCGCGCCGCGAGTTCTTTCCCGCCGAGTGGGCGATCCTGCGCATGCTCTCGGTGCCGCCCGAGCAGCGCGGGCTGGGCCTGGGACGCGCGCTCGTCGAGGCGTGCATCGGATGCGCCAGGCGCGACGGCGTCGCCACGCTCGGCCTCTATACCAGCCCGGTCATGAAGGTCGCGGTGCCCCTCTACCGGCGCATGGGCTTCGAGCACCAGGGCGCCGCGCCGCCCGACCACGGAATGCCGTGCGACATCTACGCGCTCGCCATGGACAAGGTGCGGTAGCGTGCGCCCGGTCCACATGGGCCTCGCGTTCCTCATCGTGTTCGTGTGGGGAACGAACTTCGTCGTGATCAAGACGGCGCTGCGCGACTTCCCGCCGTTCCTGCTCGCGCTGATGCGTTTCTTCTTCAGCGCCGTGCCGTTCATCTTCTTCTTCAAGCGTCCGCCCGGCCGCTGGCGCTGGCTGGTGGTCTACGGCGTGCTGCTCGGCGTGGGGCAGTTCGCGCTCCTCTTCCTCGCGCTGCGCGCCGACATGTCGCCGGGCCTCGCCTCGCTGGTGATCCAGACGCAGGTGTTCTTCACGATCGGGCTGTCGATGATGCTCTTCCACGAGCGCGCAAGCCGCATCGCGCTCGCGGGTCTCGTGCTTGCCGCGGCGGGGCTCGCGGTGATCGGCTGGCACCTGGACGCCTCGATCACGCCCAAGGGCGTGGTGCTCGTGCTCTTCGCCGCGTTCTTCTGGGCGTGCGCGAACGTGGTGGTGAAGAAGGCCTCGCGCGAGGCGGGCGCGCGCATCGACATGCTGGCCTTCGTCGCGTGGTCGAGCCTGTTCGCCGCGCCGCCGCTTGCCGCGATGACGCTCGCCGTGGACGGCGGCCCCGCGGTCTGGCACGCGGTCATGAATGCCCGCTGGGACGGATGGGCGGCGGTCGCGTGGCAGGTGATCGGCAATACGCTCTTCGCCTACGTCGCGTGGAGCTGGCTGCTCACGCGCTACGACGCGGCGATCGTCGTGCCCTGGGCGCTCCTCGTGCCGGTGTTCGGCATGGGCGCCTCGTCGCTCCTGCTGGGCGAGGCGCTGCCGCCCTGGAAGCTCGCCGCCGCCGCCATGGTGATCGGCGGAGTGGCGGTTGGCACTATCATTCCCATCTTGCGCACCCACCGGAGGATCCGATGAAGCTTGCCGCCACACTCGCCTGCGCGCTCTTTTCGATTGCCTGCGCCGGCGTCGAAGCCAAGGTCGTGACCCAGGAGATCGCCTACCAGCAGGACGGCAAGGCGTTGAAGGGCTACCTCGCGTGGGATGACGCGAAGAAGGGCGCGCGGCCGGGCGTGCTCGTGATCCACGAATGGTGGGGGCTCAACGACTACACGAAGATGCGCACGCGCCAGTTGGCCGAGATGGGCTACGTGGCGTTCGCGGCGGACATGTACGGCGACGGCGCCAACACGTCCGACGTGAAGCAGGCGCAGGCGTGGTACGACCAGGTGACCGGGCAGAAGGGCCTGATGGCTTCGCGCTCCAGGGCCGGGCTGGACGTGCTGAGGAAGCAACCGGGCGTGGATGGCAAGCACCTCGCCGCGATCGGCTTCTGCTTCGGCGGATCGACCGTGCTGCAGCTCGCCTACAGCGGCGAGCCGCTCGACGCAGCCGTCACCTTCCATGGCGGGCTGATGGCGCCCACCGAGGAGCAGGCCAAGGCGATCAAGGCGCATATCCTCGTGCTTCACGGCGCCGAGGACACCTTCACGCCGGAAAAGGATATCGACGACATGAAGAAGGCGCTCGACGGCGCGAAGGTCGACTGGTACATGGTCACCTACGCGGGCGCCGTGCACGCCTTCAGCAACCCGAAGGCGGACGACTACAAGATCCCCGGCATCGGCTACAACAAGATGGCCGCGCAGCGCTCGTGGGAAGAGATGCAGTGGTTCTTCAAGGAGACGATGAAGTAGTCGTCCCGGGCTACCGCGAGGGCCCCGAGAGTCGCGTCGCCACCGCCGGCGGTATGGCCACCCGGGTCGTGCGGCGGCCCTGCCGGTCGACCAGGTAGTCGACCTGCAGGCTTCCGGGAGGCGCTGCGTGCCGGAAGGTCGCGCGGACCTCGATGCGCTTCGCATCCGCAATGCCGACCGGGAACTCGGTCTGCCGGCTGAATGCCGCCTGGAGGGGCGTCTTCCTGTATTCGAGGATCGCCGCGCCCAGCAGGCCCGGGGCCAACGCGAGGAGGGATCCAGGTCCACCGCCGGGAAGAAGGCTGATCGCTCCCGCGCCCAGGTCGGGCCCGCGCTCGCCCTGCGCCCGCTGCTGGGCTTCGCCCGTTGTCGCGAGCAGCGTCACGCCCGTGATGACCACGGCCGCGCCCGCCTCGTTGCGAATGGACAGCACATATTCGTCCCAGTCGCCGGCCCCGCCTCCCGGATCGTCGTGCACGCGATGCCCGTCGACCTCGATGTCGAGCGCCTCGGGCGGGTCCGCAGGCGCGCTGATGCAGCCGTGGAGCATCGCGGCGATCGCGAGGAACGCGGCCATGCGCGCACGGGTCACGGAAAGCCGCCGCCTCAGATCCCCAGCGCGATGAGGAACCTCGCCACCATGTTGTAGGTGGCGATGGAGGCGGTGAGCTCCACGAGCTGCGTGTTGTCGAAGCGCTCGCGCATCTCCTCGAAGAGCGCCTCGGGCACGTGGATGTCGCGCGTCATCGCCAGCGCGTAGCGCATCGCGAGGCGCTCGTCGGCGCTGAACTCCGGGTCGCGGATCGCCTCTTCGGGCTTGTCGAGCCGCGACCTGAGGCGCTCATTGCCCCCCGCCTTCACGTAGTCGGGCCAGTGCTGGTCGAACTCGAAGCCGGCGCCGGTGAGCCGCGCCACCGTGCAGATGGCGATCTCGCGGAGGCGCGGCGAGACGCCCATCTCGCTTCGCACCGCCTTGAGGTACGTATTCCAGCCCCGCGCGAGCGGCTCGCTCCAGAGCAGCGCCCGGTCGAGCGCGATGTACTTGCCGCCGCGGCGCTCGAGGATCGCCTTGGTGAGGTTCGGGTCGCGCGGTGCGTCCGCTTCGCTCCAGGGGGGAATTCGCACGGGGTCTCCATCAATGCGCCGGGAAGGTGGGTAATGCTAGCCTACGCAGACTCGTGAAGATCGCCGCCACCCTCATCGCCGCCTGCGTTGCCCTCGCCTTCGCGGCCTCCGCATGCGCACAGGGCTACGGCCGGCATGGCGGCGGCAGCCGCGACTCGCCATCGTCGCGCGAGCGCGACGCGGACAAGGACAAGCCCGCCCACGCCACGCCAGAGGATCCGTTCTCGTCGCTCGCGCGCGAGCTGCCTTCGTTGCGCATCGACCTGGGCCTCACCACGCCTCAGGTGGAGGCGTGGAACCCCTTCGAGCGCGATGTTCGCGACCTCGCGGAGATGGCCACGGCGCGGCGCCGCCACCTGATGGCGCTTCGCGAAAGCGGCGAGAATCCGCCGAGCGCGCTCACCGTCGTCTCCTCCATCGTGGAGGACGACCGCCTGCGCGCCGAAGCATCGCGCGACTTGAAGTCCCATCTCGCCGCGCTCTACGAGTCGCTCACCGACGGGCAGAAGCGCATGTTCGACAAGCGCGTGGTGCAGTCCCAGACGGAGCCGCTCGGGAAGTAACGGAGTATCCTTCGCCGGCAGTAGCGAGGGGAGGCTCGCCGTCATGAAGGACCCGGTCGTCCACGAGGCCCTGCGGCAGATCCAGGAGATCATCGCGCAGGAGTCGGGCTCGGCGCTCACGCGGGCCGCGCGGTCGCGCATCGAGAAAGTCCTGTCGAGCGCGATGGGCTCGCTCGCGGGCGCGCGCGGAAACGACCGCACCCTCACGCGGGAGGTCACCATCATGCTGGCCGACCTGCGCGGGTTCACCGCCATCACCTCGGCATACCCCGCCGTCATCGTGCTGGAGCTGCTCAACCGCTGCTTCGTGCGCATGAGCGAGATCATCTTCCGGCACCACGGCGCCATCGACAAGTTCATGGGCGACTCGATCCTCGTGATCTTCGAGTCGGGCCCGCATCCCGGCGAGGACAGCGTGCGCCGCGCGGTGGCGTGCGCCGTGGACATGCAGATCGCCATGGAGGAGATCAACAACACGCACCGCGACGAGGACCTGCCCGAGATCTACTTCGGCATCGGCGTGAACACCGGCCGCGTGATGGCCGCCCTCCTCGGCTCCGACCTCTACTCCGAGCACACGGTGATCGGCGACGAGGTGAACCTCACTTCGCGCATCGAATCGTTCAGCCTGCGCGGGCAGGTGCTCATCAGCGAGAGCACCTACGGGCGCTGCAAGGACTGGGTGAAGACGGGCGACCCCATGGACGTCTTCGTGAAGGGCAAGAGCGCCATGGTGGCGCTGCGCGAGGTCCTCTCGATTCCGGCGCTCGGCAAGGACGTGCCCCGCCAGGAAGCGCGCCGCAGCCCCCGCGTGCCCGTGTCCCTGCCGATGAGCTACCACCTCGTGTCCAACGACGTGGTGATGCCCGAGGAGCTCAAGGGGCGCGTCATCGACATCGGCTACTTCGGCGTGCTCGCGGAGCTCGCCGAGGCGGTGCCGCAATTCCAGGAAGTCTCGATCGAGTTCGACGTGCCGCTGGTGGGCAAGCGCGTGCGCGACCTCTACGGGCGCGTGGTGAAGATCGTGCCGCACGCGGCCGCGCCGCGCGCCGGCGTCGAGTTCTCCTCGATCAGCGTGGAGAACAAGAGCGCCATCCAGATGTTCGTGCAGCTGCTCATTCAAGGGGCCGAAGCGCACTGAGCGTCATTCCCGTGGCGACGGGAATCCAGCCGGAATCGCGCACGGGCTCCGCGGAGACGAGGACCCCGCCGCGCGCTTCCAGGTCGGGGCGCTCCCGCTGCACGGGCTCGATCCCCGCCTTCGAGGGAACGGCCGGTTCCGTGGAAGGGCCCAGCACCATCGCGACCGCGAAGGCGAAGAGCACCAGCACCGCGACGCGGCGAATGGCGGCGAAGGGCTCCACGGACATCCACGCGAGCTCTTCTTCGTTGGGCAGCGGCGCGTGGCCGCGGAATTCGTCGTTCATTTGGACCTCCTTTTCAGGCCAGGGCGAGGCGGATGGGGCGGTGCTGTGCGCTCGCCGACGAATCGGCGATCACGGTGCAGGCGCCGACCAGGCTCACCACGATCGCGAATACGACGGCGGCGATCGCGATGAAGTCGCGGGGCGAGTTGCGGTTCGTATCGTTCATGGGCTTCTCCGGGTGATGGCGTCGTGTCTGGGAAGCACTTTCGGCCGCCGGGGCGTGCCCCGTCTTTAAGGCGGCCTAAAATGTCCTGAAAGGAGGCTTTAATCCGTGGCCCAGTCCTACCGGTTCGGCCGGGTCGAGGTACGCCCCGCGGAACGCACGCTGCTGGTGGAGGGCAAGGCGGCCCATCTTGGTGCGCGGGCCTTCGATGTGCTGGTCGCCCTGCTCGACCGGCGCGACCGCGTGGTGTCCAAGGACGAGCTCTTCGACGTGGTCTGGCCCGGCCTCGTCGTCGAGGAGAACAACCTCCACGTGCAGATCTCGGCGCTGCGCAAGCTCCTGGGCGCCGAGGCGCTCGCCACGGTCGCCGGCCGGGGGTTCCGCTTCGTGGCGCCGGTGGAAACGGTGGACGCGCCGTCGTGCCCGCCGCCCGCGCGCAACCACAACCTGCCCGAGGCGCTCAACAGCTTCGTGGGCCGCGCGCCGGAGATCGCCAGGGTGAAGGAAATGCTCGCGGCCTCGCGCCTGGTGACCCTGAGCGGCACGGGCGGCACCGGAAAGACGCGCTTGTCGCTGCGCGTCGCGCAGGACGTGCTCGGCGACTATCCCGACGGCATCTGGTTCGTGGAGCTCGCGCCGCTCACCGACGGCGTGCGCGTCGCGCAAGCCGTGGCCTCGGTGCTCGGCGTGAAGGAGGACGCGGGCCATCCGGTGCTCGAGGCGCTGCTGCGCTACGTGCGCGACCGCAGGCTCCTCTTGGTGCTCGACAACTGCGAGCACGTGCTCCAGCCCGCCGCGGAGCTCGTGAAGGCGATGCTGGTGGCCGCGCCGCACGTGCGCGCCCTCGCCTCCAGCCGCGAGGCGCTGCACGTCACGGGCGAGGCGGTGCTTCCCGTGCCCGCCCTGGAGGTCCCCGCCGCACGCGACGCGGTCGAGGCGCTCGCGCGCTGCGACTCCGTGCGCCTCTTCGTCGATCGCGCGGCCGGCGTGCTGCCCGCCTTCAAGCTCACCGCTGCCAACGCCCCGGCGGTCGCCTCCATCTGCCGGCGCCTGGACGGCATCGCGCTCGCGATCGAGCTCGCCGCGGCGCGCGTGGGCTCGCTCTCGGTCGAGCAGATCGCCTCCCGCCTGGACGATTCGCTGCGCCTGGTGAAGGGCGGCGACCGCACCGCGCAGTCGCGCCAGCAGACGCTGCGCGGTTCCATCGACTGGAGCTACGACCTGCTCGAGATCGCCGAGCGCGAGCTCTTCCGCCGGCTCGCGGTGTTCACGGGCGGGTGGACGCTGGAAGCGGCCGAGGCGGTCGGCGCGGGCGGCGACGTCCAGGCGGGCGACGTGGTGGACCTCCTCACGCGGCTCGTGGACAAGTCGCTGGTGGCCATGGACGCGAGCGGCGAGCGCTACCGCCTGCTGGACACCGTGCGCCAGTACGCACAGGAGCTCCTCGTCGCCTCGGGCGAAGACGACGCCGTGCGCGGCCGCCACCTGGATTTCTTCCTGCGCTGGTCCGAGCGGGCCCGCGAAGGATTCTTCGGCCCGGCCTCGGCCGCCTGGCTCGCGCGCGTGGACGACGAGCGCGAGAACATCCTCGTCGCGCACGCCTGGTGCGACCACGCCGTGAACGGCGCGCCCATGGGCCTGCGAATCGCGCGCGCCACCAAGGGCTACTGGATCAGCCGCGGGCTGCTCGGGCTGGGCTACCGCGTCGTGGTCGAGGCGCTCGCGCGTTGCCCGCCGGACCAGCGCGACGAGGCGCGCTGCCGGGGCCTCTTCGACGCGGGGCAGCTCGCCTTCTACATGGGCCGCTACGCCGAGGCGCAGCGCTACCTGGAGGAGAGCCTCGCGATCGCGCGCGCGCTCGGGGACAGGACCGGCACGGCCAACGCGCTGCAGCCGCTCGGAATGGCTTGCCTGGGCCAGGGCAACCTCGCCGCGGCGCGCGCGCACCTCGAGGAATCCGTGGCCCTCGCGCGCGAGCTGGGGGACAAGCGCAACCTTGCCGCGGCGATGAACGCCATGGCGCAGCTGCACCGCACCGAGGGAACGCTCGACATCGCCGAGCGCCTCTACCGCGACGTGGTCGCCACCTGCGCCGAGATGGGCGACGACGAGAGCCGCGCCATCGGCCTGCTCAACCTCGCGATGGTGGAGATCAACCGCGCCCGGCCGGCCGAGGCACGTGCGCTGCTTTCGGAAGCGATGGAGATCGCGCACGGCTCCGGGTTCCAGCGCGTGGGACTCGCGGCGCTCGAAGTGTGCGCGGGCCTGTGCGCCGCGCGCGCGGATTTCGAGAACGCGGCGCGCTTCTTCGGCGTGGCCGAGGCGCAGAACGAGGCCGCGGGCCTGCGGCGCGACGCGGCAGACGACGCCTTCCTCTCACCGCTCATGGACAAGGCGCGCACGGCGCTCGGCGCCCGCTACCGCGCCGCCGAGCATTCGGGCCGCGCGCTCGACTACGCGCAGGCCATCGCGCAGGCGCGCTCGCGCCTCGCGGAAAAGGCCTAGAGGCCGTTGACGATGGTCGGATCCTTGGTGGCGCAGGCCACGCCGCCTTTCTTCACCACCGTCACGCTGTATTGGTATTCCTGCAGGGTGGCGCGGCTGTTCTTGTCCTTCGTCATCCACTTGTGCGCGTTGCCCGTGGGCGGGCTGAATTCGTTCTGCCAGCCGTCGGTCTTGAACTTGATCGCGTCGACGGGCGCGAACTCGTAGCCGTCGGTGACCAGGTACCAGGTGACCTGGGGCGCGGCGCCGATCTCGACCCCGGTGAGGTCCGGCACGCTGATGCCCGAACCCGACGGATCGCACGACGACACGGCGACCACGAGGTCACAGGTGCCGTTCTTCTTGCACAGGACGTCCGGCTTGTAGGAAGCCTTGCCGCCCATCGGCCGCTCACCCGTGAGGCAAGCGCAGCCGGCCAGGAGCAACACGAGGGCCAGGACGTGCAGGGGGGCGCTTTTGTTCATTCTGTTTCTCCCTGGGATGGATCGCGGTGAATCTTACTCCGCCTTGATGTCGGCCTGCTTCGCGACCTTGCGCCACATCCCGATATCGCCGGCGATGTTCGCCGCGAAGGCCGAAGGCGTGAGCGGCGAAGGATCCGCGCCCTCCTTCGCGAGCATGGCCTTCATCTCCGCCGTGGCGAGGATCGCGCCCACCGCCGCGTTCACCTTCTCCACCACCGCTTGCGGGGTTGCGGACGGTGCGAGGATTCCCCACCAGACCTCGAAGCGGTAGCCGGGCACGCCCATCTGCGCGATGGGCGGCAGGTCGGGCAGCAGCGGCGAGGAGCCCAGGCTCGTCACGCCCAGCGCGCGGACATGGCCCGACTTCACCTGCTCGTACACGCTGGGCGCGCTCGCGATGAGCACGTCCACGCGACCCGCGATGAGGTCCGTCACGGCGGGAGCCACGCCCGGGTAGGCCATGTGCCTCATGCGGATGCCTGCGGCATCCATGAGCAGCTGCATGGCGAAACGGCCCGAGCTCCCCGGGCCGGGCGAAGCATAGGAAAGGCCGTTCGGCTCGCGCCGCGCGAGCGCGAAGAGCTCGAGCATCGAGCGCGCCGGCACGGCGTTGGAAACGGTGAGGATCATCGGACCGCGCGCCACCATCGCCACCGGCGTGAACGAGCGGATCGGGTCGAACGGCAGGCTCGGCTGCACCGCCGCGTTGGTCGCGAACGACGAGGAGAGGAAGCACAGCGTGTAGCCGTCCGGCCTGGCTTTCGCCACGACATCGGCGCCCAGGGTGCCGCCCGAGCCCGCCTGGTTCTCGACGGTCACCGGGACCTTCCACGCCTCGGAGAGCCTGCGGCCCAGCTCGCGCGCGATGCGGTCGTTGGATCCGCCGATGGGATAGCCCACCACGAGCTTCACCGGCCGCGAGGGCCACGGCAGCTCGGCCCAGGCGGGGCACCCCGCGGCCGCGAGAGCCGCGGCGGCAAGGAACGCTCGCCTCGAGGACATCACGCGTTCAGGACACACGCTTCACGACGGCAGCCGTGAACTCCTTCGTGCCCGCCTTGCCGCCCAGGTCGCCGGTGCGCACGTTGTCTTCGCGCAGCACCTGGTCCACCGCCTTGCGGATGCGCGTGGCCTTGTCCCGGTGGCCGACGTGGTCGAGCATCATCGCCGCCGAGAGCAGGAGGGCGAGCGGATTGGCCATGTCCTTGCCCGCGATGTCGGGCGCGCTGCCGTGCACCGCCTCGAAGATCGCGGCATTCACGCCGATGTTGCCCGCGGGCGCCATGCCCAGGCCGCCCACCAGGCCCGCGTTCAGGTCGGAGAGGATGTCGCCGAACAGGTTCGTGGTGACGATCACGTCGAACTGCCACGGGTTCATCACGAGCTGCATCGCGCAGGCGTCGATGATGCGGTCGTCGCACTGCACCCGGCCCTCGTAGCGCCTGGCCACTTCGCGGCCCGCCTCGAGGAAGAGGCCCGTGAGCGCCTTCAGCACGTTGGCCTTGTGCACGAGCGTGACCTTCTTGCGGCCGTTCTTCACCGCGTAGTCGAAGGCGAACTCGCACACGCGCTGGGCGCCGGCGCGCGTGTTCACGCCGGAGGCCACGGCGACCGCGTGCGGATCGTCGCCGATCGGGATGTAGTGCTCGAAGCCCACGTAGAGGCCCTCGAGGTTCTCGCGCACGAGGACGAGGTCGATGTCCTCGTAGCGGCCGCCGGGCACCAGCGTGCGCGCCGGGCGCAGGTTCGCATACAGGTTGAACTCTTCGCGCAGGCGCACGTTGGACGAGCGGTAGCCGCCGCCCACCGGCGTGGTGAGCGGGCCCTTCAACGCGAGGTGCGTGCGGCGGATGCTGTCGAGCGTCTCTTTCGGCAGCGGGTCGTTGCACTTGTCCACGCCCGCCATGCCGGCGATCTGGCGATCCCATTCGAACGGGGCGCCCACGGCCTCGAGGATGCGCAACGTGGCTTCGGTGACTTCGGGCCCGATGCCGTCGCCGGGAATCAGCGTGGCGGGGATCTTGTTGGGGGTCATGCAAGCTCCGGGAGAGGCCGCAATTGTATGATGTTTTCCATGAAGGAGAAGAAAGGCCAGGGCCTGGAGAAGGGCCTCACCAGCTACGGCGACCGCGATTTCTCGCTTTTCCTGCGCAAGGCGTTCATCAAGGGCGCCGGATACACGGACGATGCGCTCGACCGCCCCGTCGTGGGCATCGTGAACACCGGCAGCGCCTACAACCCGTGCCACGGCAACGCGCCGCAGCTCGTCGAGGCGGTGAAGCGCGGCGTGATGCTCGCCGGGGGGCTTCCCTTCGAGTTCCCCACCATCTCGATCCACGAGAGCTTCGCGCATCCCACGTCCATGTACCTGCGCAACCTCATGTCCATGGACACCGAGGAGATGATCCGCGCGCAGCCCATGGACGCGGTGGTGATGATCGGCGGCTGCGACAAGACGGTGCCCGCGCAGCTCATGGGCGCGGCTTCGGCCAACGTGCCGTGCGTGCAGCTCGTCACCGGCTCCATGCTCACGGGTTCCTACGCCGGCGAGCGCGTCGGCGCCTGCACCGATTGCCGGCGCTATTGGGGCCGCTACCGCGCCGAGGAGATCGACGCCGTGCAGATCGCGGAGGTGAACGACGATCTCGTGGCGAGCGTGGGCACCTGCTCCGTGATGGGCACCGCGAGCACCATGGCGTGCATCGCGGAGGCGCTCGGCATCGCGCTGCCCGGGAGCGCCTCGGCGCCCGCCGTGACGGCCGATCGCATCCGCATCGCGGAGCGCAGCGGCACGGCCGCGGTCGCCATCGCCCGCGCGAAGCTCACCCCGGATCGCATCCTCACGCCGAGGGCCTTCGAGAACGCGCTGCGCGTGCTGCTCGCCATCGGCGGCTCGACCAACGGCGTGATCCACGCCACCGCGATCGCCGGTCGCCTGGGCATTGCCGTCGACCTCGCGCGCCTCGACGCTCTCGGCCGCGAGACACCGGTGCTGGTGGACCTGAAGCCCTCCGGCCGCCACTACATGGAGGACCTGCACCATGCGGGAGGATTGCCGGCCGTGCTGCACGAGCTGAAGCCCCTGCTCCACCTCGATGCGCTCACGGTGACGGGCCGCACGCTCGGCGAGGAGATGGAGGCTTTCAAGCCCTTCGCGCAGGATGTCGTGCGGCCTCGCGCCAAGCCGCTCTATCCGCAGGGCGGCATCGCCGTGCTGCGCGGCAACCTCGCCCCGGGCGGCGCCCTCATCAAGCAATCGGCGGCCGATGCGCGGCTCATGAAGCACGAGGGGCGCGCGGTCGTCTTCGAGGACGCGGGGGACCTCGCGCGCCGCATCGACTCGGATTCGCTCGACGTGACGGCCGGCGACATCCTCGTGCTGAGGAACATCGGCCCGAAAGGCGCGCCGGGGATGCCCGAGGCCGGGTACCTGCCGATCCCGAAGAAGCTCGCCCGCGCGGGCGTGAAGGACATGGTGCGCATCTCCGACGGGCGCATGAGCGGCACGGCGGCGGGCACCATCGTGCTGCACGTGACCCCCGAATCCGCGGTGGGCGGGCCGCTCGCCTGGGTGCGCACGGGCGATCGCATCCGCCTCGACGTGGCGAAGCGCGAGCTCACGCTTTTGGTGCCCGAGGAACAGATGGCGGCGCGGCGCGCAAGCGCGCCGGTCAACCCGCCGCAGGCGCCGCGGGGCTACCTTAAGCTCTTCCTGGACCACGTCACCCAGGCCGACCAGGGCGTGGACTTCGACTTCCTGCGCAGGAATTCCTGATCGGCGAGCCCTGACGCGCTATATTTCTCCCCGCGATGGCCGGCACGCCCTTTGACGCAATCCTCGACAAGAGCCGCGACCTCATGGACGAGCGGGTGGGGGAAGCCGTGTCCGCGATGCTCGAGCGCGCCGAGGCGGCGCTGAACGACCTGATCGACAAGACCGACGATTCCGAAACCCGCGGCGTGCTCACCGCCGGGCGCGACACCGCCCTGCGCGCCCGCGAGGCCATCGAGCGGGAATTCGGCGAGCGCTACATGAAGCTCTTCGCCAAGCGGGTGCGCAAGGTGAAGCGCGGCCTGAACCGCCCCGTGGCCGGCGACCAGACCGGCGCCTTCGAGATCGAGCTGGAGCTCGTGGACGACCAGGACCTCGAGGAGACGCTGCGCTACAACAAGCTGGCCGCCACCATCCGCAAGCACTGCGACGAGGGGCTGGGCGCCCTCGACCAGCGGGCCGCCGTGATGCTGGGCGACGGGAACCTGCAGTCCGAGGACAACCCCTTCGGCCCGCAGGTCTTCTGCGACGCGTTCAAGAACGCGCTGCGCGAGGTCGAAAAGGACGTGCAGGTGCGCGCGACCTTCATGCACCTCTTCGACGAATCGATGCTCGACGACCTGCGCTCGGGCATCGACGACGTGAACGAGCTGCTGGTGGAGAACTCGATCCTGCCCAAGATCCGCTACACCGTCGTGAAGAAGGACCGCGCGGCGAAGAAGGGCGGCGACGACGTGGAATCCGCCGAGGAGGCGGGCCCCGCCGAGCCCGCCCTGCCCAACGACGTGTTCGGCGCCCTGCAGAAGATGATGGGCGGCGCGCCCCTGCAGCCCGCGTCGGGCGGCATGGGCGTGGGCGGCGTGCCCATGGTCCAGGGCGCGGAGCTCCTCTCCTCGCTCTCGCGCCTGCAGGTGGGCAACCTCGAGGGCGTGACCGGCGTGGACCTCGCGGCGCTGACCGCCGCGGGCGGGCTCACCAACGTCCTCGCCCAGCTCAAGCAGTCGAGCGTCGGCCAGAGCATGGGGCAGGTGGACGCGATGACGTTGAACGTCGTGTCCCTGCTGTTCGACAAGCTCTTCGACGATCCGAAGGTGCCGGCGGGAATCAAGGCGCTCGCCGCGCGCCTGCAGATCCCGATGCTCAAGGTGGCGATCTCCGACAAGGCCCTCTTCTCGGACAAGGGCCACCCCGCACGCGTGCACCTGGACCTGCTGGGCGAGCTGGGCGCGCGGCTGCCCGCGGAGTTCGACGAGAAGCACCCGGTCTACCCGAAGCTCGAGGCCATCGAGCGGGAGATCGTCGACAAGTTCGAGGACAAGGTCGAGATCTTCACCGGGGCCAACGAGAAGCTCCAGGCCTTCGTCGCCGAGGAGGACCAGCGCGCCGCGGAGACCTCGAAGGTCGAGACCAAGCGCCTCGAGCAGCTGGAGAACCTCGCCGCCGGCCGGACGTTCGCGCAGGAGGAGATCCGCGCGCGGCTGCGCGAGCGTCATCCGGCCAAGCCGGTGCGCGACTTCCTCGCGCAGCAGTGGATCAAGGTGCTGCTCGTCGTGTACGCGCAGACCGGCAAGGAGGGCGATCCGTGGAAGAACGCGCTCGCCACGATGGACCAGTTGATCTGGAGCGTCGAGCCCAAGCCCAGGACGGAAGAGCGCCGCAAGCTTGCCGCCACCGTGCCGGCGCTGTTGCGCGCGATGACCACGGGATTGAACAGCGTGGGCGTCGAGGATTCGGTGCGCACCACGTTCTACGCCGACCTCATGAAGCTGCACACCACCGTGATGGCGATGGACGCCAAGCCGCGCGCGATGGAAACGGACCCGGTGCCGGCGCGTCCCGCGAGCGCCGTGACGACCGCGACCAGGTCGCCGATGCCCGCGGGCGCTCGCCCGGGCGTGCCCGCGGCCGGGGCGCCTGCCGCCAAGCCCGTGGACGAAGAGCTGGACTTCACGGCGGAAATCACCGTGCAGAACCCGTTCGGCGGCGGCGCCGTGCAGGTGGAGGAGCTGGATTTCACCGCGGACGCGCCGCCGGCGCTTGCGGCCGCGCCGAAGGCGGAGCCGGCGAAGCCGCTCCCCAAGGGCGCGAAGCCCGAACCCGAGAAGAAGCCGGCGAAGGACCTCGCGCTGCCCTCCAAGCTCAAGGAGGGCGTGTGGGTCGGCATCCGCGTTCAATCGTCCGATCCCGACGCGCCGCGCCAGCCCGCGAAGCTCCTCTACATGAGCCCGCTCAAGTCGCGCTTCCTCTTCTGCGACCGCGCCGGCAGGAAGGTGCTCGAATGCGGCCGCGCGGAGCTCGCGAAGAGCTTCAAGCTGCGCGAGATCGTGATCATCAGGGGAGATCCCGATGCCTCCCTCTTCGAGCGCATCCTGCGCAACGTGATGAGCAGCCTCGGCGGCACGACGGCCTAGCCGATGCCCCACATCCCCGCTTCGCAGGCCCTCGCCCGCTTCCGCGTCATCGACATGACGCAGGTGCGCGCCGGCCCCACCGCCGCGCGCCAGCTCGCCGACTGGGGCGCCGACGTGATCCAGGTGCAGATGCCCGAGACGATGCGCGGCGACGACACGCTGGGCGGCCAGGAAGGCAGCGACTACCAATACACGCACAGGAACAAGCGCTCCATCACGCTCAACCTCAAGGATCCCGAGGGCATCGAGGTGTTGAAGCGCCTCGTCGCGAAGTCCGACGTGCTGCTGGAGAACTTCCGCCCCGACGTGAAGCATCGGCTCGGCATCGACTACGAGGCGCTCTCGAAGGTGAATCCGCGGCTCGTGTACGCAAGCATCTCCGGCTTCGGCCAGACGGGGCCGCTCGCCACGCGCCCGGGCTTCGACCAGATCGCGCAGGGCATGGGCGGCCTCATGTCGGTGACCGGCTTGCCCGGGCAGGGCCCCGTGCGCGTCGGGGTGGCGATCGCCGATTCTTCCGCGGGCATCTTCGCGGCGTACGGCGTGACGGTGGCGCTGCTCGAGCGCGAGGTCTCGGGCAGGGGCCAATGGCTGCACACGTCGCTGCTCGAGGCGCAGATCTACATGATGGATTTCCAGGCGGCGCGCTGGACGCTCGACCACGAGATCCCGGGGCAGGCCGGCAACTTCCACCCCACCAGCATTCCTACGGGCGTGTACAGGACGAAGGACGGCCACATCAACATCGCCGTCTTCGGCGGCAAGATCTGGGAGCGCTTCTGCGAGGCGCTCGACGCGCCGGACTGGATGACCGACGAGCGCTCGCACGACAAGGCGGCCCGCTCGAAGAATCGCGACTGGCTGAACGCCGAGATCGAGAAGCGTCTCACGCAGCAGACAAGCGAATTCTGGATCGAGAAGTTCAACGCCATGGGCGTCGCGTGCGGCCGCATCAACAATTTGAAGGAAGTCTTCGAGGAGCCGCAGGTGCAGCACCTCGGCATACTGAAGAAGGTGCGTTCGCCGCGCCTGGGCGAACAGGCGCTGGTGGGCCAACCCGTCACGCTCACCCGCACGCCCTCCACCATCGCGCGTTCCGCGCCGCGGCGCGGCGAACATGCCGAGGAAGTCCTCTCCGAGCTCGGCTACTCGGGTGAAGAGCTCGCGCGCATGAAGGCCGCAGGAGTCTTCTGATGAACGACATGGCCTACGTGAGCGGCACCGGGCGCGTGAAGACGTGGCTCGACGGCGCCGCCCTGCACATCCGCTTCAACAACCCCGAGAAGCACAACGCGCTCTCGGTGGACATGTGGAGCGCCGTGCCGCCGCTGCTGGAGAAGGCCGCGAAGGACGACAACGTGCGCCTCGTCGTTTTCTCGGGCGAGGGCGAGAAGGCCTTCGTCTCGGGCGCCGACATCTCGCAGTTCGAGGACATGCGCGCGGCGAAGGAGGCGGTCGGCAAGTACGAGACCATGGCGGAGGCGGCGCTCGAGGGCATCCACGTCTTCGAGAAGCCCACCATCGCGTGCATCCGCGGCTATTGCCTGGGCGGCGGCGTGAACGTGGCGATCGCGTGCGACATCCGGCTTGCCGCGACGAACTCCGTGTTCAGCATACCGGCCACGCGCCTGGGCCTCGGCTACCGCTTCTCCGCGATGAAGAACCTCACCGAGCTCATCGGGCCCGGCTGCGCGAAGGACCTCTTCTTCACCGCGCGCCGCATCGCCGCCGACGAGGCACACCGCATCGGCCTCGTGAACCGCATCGCCGAGCCCGAGTCCCTCGAGGCGCTGCTGGGCGAGTACGTGGCCGCGATCTCCACCGGCGCGCCGCTCACCATCAAGGCCGGCAAGCGCATCATCCGCGAAGTGCTTCGCCAGGACGACGCCGACATGGAGCTCGCCCGCCGCATGATCCTCGACTGCTTCGAGAGCGAGGACTACATCGAGGGCCGGCGCGCGTTCATGGAGAAGCGCAAGCCGCAGTTCAGGGGCAAGTGATGCGGGCGCTCCTCGCGTCGATGGCCCTCGTCGCCTCGTCGGCCCTCGCGGCGTATCCCGAGAAACCCATCAAGGTCTACGTCGGCTACGCCCCCGGCGGCTCCACGGACGTCGTCGCGCGATTGATCGCGCCCAAGCTCGGCGAGAAGCTCGGGCAGCCCATCGTGATCGAGAACAAGCCCGGGGGCGCGGGCGATTTCGCGGCCGAGCTCATGCTGCAAACGCCCGCCGACGGCTACACGCTGATGATGTCCACGGTCGCGTTGCACGCCATCAACCCGGGGCTCCTCAAGCAGAAGTTCGATCCGCTGGACGACTTCTCCGCGATCGCGATGGTGTGCTCGTACCCGATGATCATGATCGCGTCGCCCCAATCCACGTTCAGGACGCCGGCCGAGCTCAAGGAGCAGTCGGCGAAGTCGCCGATGTTCTATTCGTCGTCCGGCGTGGGCTCCCCGGGCCACCTCGCCGCCGAGCTGCTCGTGAAGAGCACCGGCGCCAACCTCACGCACGTTCCCTACAAGGGTGGCTCGCCTTCGGTGATGGCGATCATCACGAACGACGCACAAGTGAACTTCGCGACGTTGCCTGCCGTCGTGCCGCAGATCCGCGCCGGCAAGGTGCGCGCGATCGCGCTCGCTTCCCACGACCGCAACCCCGCGGTGCCCGACGTTCCCACCATGGCCGAAGCCGGCGTCGCCGATTTCGAAGTGGGCACGTGGAGCGCGCTCATCGGGCCCAGGGGCATGCCGGCCGACGTGGTGCAGAAGATCAACGCCGCGGTGAACGCCACGCTCGACGATCCGGCCGTGCGCCAGCGCCTCACCGGGGAAGGCGCCGAGATCCGGCTCATGACGCCGCCCGAAACGAGCGCGTTCCTGCGCTCCGAGAACGCGCGCTGGGTGAAGGTCGTGAAGGACGCGGGGATCCAGGCGCAGTGATGCGTCAGCGCGCCTGCAGGTAGGGGATCGCTTCGCGCAGGAACGCGCCGTAGACCTTCCGGTAAGGCCCGTCGCCGACCGCGAGCGGCGTGATGGAAAGGGGCATCTCGATCTCCATGGCGATGCGCGCGAGGGTGGGCGTGCCCATCTTCTTCGCCGCGCCGCTTCCCATCGGCACGGAGTCGACGGGCTCGATCAGCATGTCCACGCGCCGGATGTTGGTGCCCGCGGCAGTCCGGTCCAGCACCCGCCTGTAGATGTCCTTGAGGTGCCGCGCCTGTTCCGCGGTGAGCCCCTTCGTGCCGACGTTGATCGCGCCGCCCGTGAGGTGGTCGGCCGTGCAGTGGAATTCGACCAGGACATCGAGGCGGCCGCCGCTCGACTCGAGGAGGTTGCGCTTGTACTCCTGGAACACCGCGTCCGCGCGCGCCGTCCAGCCTTCCTGGTCGACCGCGAGCCCCGCGCCCTCGGTCGGACGGTTCACGTTCAGGCGCAGGTCGCCCGTCTCCTTCTTCGTGAAGCCGTGCGCGATGACGGCTGGCAATCCCAAGTCGTGGGCGACGTCCCTCGTGATCGCGTCGGTGCGGGTGTCGCCCGAGTGGGGCGCGCCCAGGATCGCGCCGGGGTATGCGCCCTTTCCCGGCACGCGCTCGAAGGAGCCCAGCTTCAGGGCCTCCTCGCGGCTCACCGTCGCGCAACCCGCCGCGACGACGACCGCCAGGGCCGCAGCCCGCGCCCATGCCACAGGAATCGCCATGCCCGCCCCCCCTCGAGCAGCCGCTCCGGCGGGAAGCTTACGCCTTGGCGCGAATCTCCATGTTGTCGATGAGCCGCGTCTTGCCGAGCCACGCGGCGCCGAGCACGACGAGCTCCGTGTCGTGCGCTCCCGGGGGCGCGAGCGCCGCCTGGTTGCGCAGCGCCACGTAGTCCACCTTCCATCCGGCGGTGGCGAGCGCGGCCATCGCCATCTCCTCGTGGCGATGCTGGCGGTGCGAGCCCGACTCGATCGCCTGCTTCACCTTCGCGAGCTCCTGCGAAAGCATCACGGCCTCCTTGCGCTCGTCGGCCGACAAATAGTTGTTTCGCGAGGACATGGCGAGCCCGTCGGGCTCGCGCACCGTCTCGCCCGCGACGATCTCGATGCCGAAGTTGAGCTGCTTCACCATCGCGCGGATCACGTGCAGCTGCTGGTAATCCTTCTTGCCGAACACCGCCGCGTGCGGTGCGACGATGTTGAAGAGCTTCGAGACGACGGTGGTCACGCCCTCGAAGTGCCCCGGCCGGTGCGTGCCGTCGAGCTGCTCGGCCACCTTGGGCGGCGTCACGCGGATCTCCTGCGGCCCCGGGTACATCTCCTTCTCCCCGGGCGCGAAGACCACGTTGCAGCCCGCTTCCTCGAGCATCGCGAGGTCATGCTCGATGGTGCGCGGATAGCGGTCGAAATCGCCGCCGGGCTCGAACTGCAAACGATTCACGAAGATGGTGGCGACGATGCAGCTGCCGTGATCGTGCGCGAGGGTCACCAGCGAGAGGTGGCCCGCGTGCAGGTTGCCCATGGTGGGCACGAGCGCGACAGCCGTTTCGCGCTTGAGCCGCGCGCGAAGCTCGGCGACGGAGTGGATTACGTCCATGATGCTAGAAGGAGTGCTCGGGCCCCGGGAACGTCTTGTCCTTCACGGCCTTCACGTACGCCTCGATCGCCGCCTTCACCGAAGGCGCGCCCTCCATGAAGTTCTTCACGAAGCGCGCCTTGCGGCCGGGATAGATGTCGAGCATGTCGTAGTTCACGAGCACCTGGCCCGAGACGTCGGGGCCGGCGCCGATGCCGATGGTGGGCACCGCGAGCGATTCGGTGACGCGCTTGGCGAGCGTCGCGGGCATCGCCTCCATCAGGACGATGGCGGCACCGGCCTGCTCGTGGGCCTTGGCGTCGGCGAGCAGGCGCTCGACCGCGTCGTCGGTCCTGCCCTGCACGCGATAGCCGCCCAGCGTGTTGATCGACTGGGGCGTGAGCCCGATGTGCGCGCACACCGGGATGCCGCGATCGACGAGGAAGCGCGTGGTCTCGGCCATCACCGCGCCGCCCTCCATCTTCACCATCTGCGAGCCCGCCGCGATGAGGCGCGCCGCGTTGTGGAAAGCCTGCGCGGGAGATTCCTGGAAGCTGCCGAACGGCATGTCGGCGATGACGAGCGCCTTCCCGCTGCCCCGCGCCACGCACTGCACGTGGTGCTCGGTGGCCTCCATCGAGACCTTGAGCGTCGTGTCGTGGCCCTCGATCACCATGCCGAGGGAATCGCCGATGAGCAGCATGTCCACGCCCGCTTCGTCGGAGATCCGGGCGAAGCTCGCGTCGTAGCACGTGAGCATCGCGAGCTTCTCGCCGGCGCGCGCCCGCTCCTGCAGCTTCGGGACGGTGACGCGGGCGACTTTGGGGGCTCCTTGGGCGCTCATGGGGCGGCGGTTCGGGGGCGGGATGCGGATTGTGCCACGGTTTCGCTGCGTTGCAACATGCGGCACCCGGGGTGCGACTAGGCCCGGTTGAAGAATTCCCGCCCGCCTCTCATGCCCTGGATCCGCTCGATCAGCAGGTCGAGGTGCTCCGGGTTGTCCACGAAATTGAGGCGCTCGCTGTTCACGATGAGGAGCGGCCCGGAGTCGTAGTTGTGGAAGTAGCGCGTGTAGGCCTCCGAGAGCCGGCGCAGGTAATCCTCGTCGATGGCGCGCTCGATCGGGTTGCCGCGCTTCTTCACGCGCGCGATGAGCGTATCGACGGAGGCCTGCAGGTAGATCACGAGGTCGGGCTGCGGCGCGCGCGGCTTCACGTGCTCGTAGATGCGCTGGTAGAGGCGGTACTCGGCTTCGTCCAGCGTGAGGCGCGCGAAGATCGGGTCCTTCTCGAGCGTGAAGTCGGAGACCGTCGGCTGCGCGAACATGTCGGGCTGGCGAAGCTGCTCCAGCTGCTCCACCCGCTGGAAGAGGAAGAAGAGCTGCGTGGGCAGCGCGTAGCGGCGCATGTCGCGGTAGAAGTGCGCGAGGAACGGGTTCGACGCGGAATCCTCGAGCAGCGTCGTGGCGCCGAGGCGCTCGCAGAGGCGGTGGGCGAGCGTCGTCTTGCCCGAGCCGATGGCGCCTTCGACGACGAGGTAACGATGCTTCATGCCAAGGCACCGGGCCAGACGTCGTGCAGCGGTTTCAGGACGAACTCCCGTTCATGCGCCCTCGGGTGCGGAATCACCAGGCCGGGCTCCACGATCCGCTCGTTTCCATACAGCACGATGTCGAGATCGAGCGTGCGCGGGCCGTTGGGGATCGTGCGCTCGCGGCCGTGGCGCTTCTCGATGGCAAGCAGTTCGTTCAGCAATGTGCGCGGAGCAAGCGACGTCTCGACCAGCGCGCAGGCGTTGATGAAGTCGGGCTGGTCGGCGTAGCCCATGGGCCTGGTGCGGTAGAGCTTCGAGCGCGCAAGCAGCCGCGTCTGCGGAAGGGCGGCGATGTCGTCGAAGCCGCGCTTCACGTGGGCCTCGGGGTCGTCGAGGTTGGAACCCAGCGCGATGGCGGCGCGCGTCATTCGTCGCTCTCGCCACTCACGTCATCCGGCAGCCCGGTCGGCGCGCCCTCCACCGGCTTGCGCTTGCCGCGCCGGCGCCGGCGCTTCTTCTTCGGCCCCGCCTCGTCGCTCACCAGCATGCGCTCGCGCTCGTCGGGTCCCGCGTGCTGGAAGCGATCCCACCAGCGCGCCGCTTCCTGCGGGGCGTTGGCGGATTCCGCGCGCAGCGCGAAGAAATCGTAGGCGGCGCGGAAGCGCGGATGCTCGAGCAGCCGGTACGGGCGGCTGCCGCCGCGCTGCAGGAAGCGCGGCTGCATGAGCCAGAGCTCCTTCATCGTCGCGTCGAAGCGCCGCGGGATGGCGAGGGATTCGCGCTGCTCGTCGAGCGCCTCGTGCATCGCCGAATGCAGCGCGGGGATCGTGGGCTGGCCCTGGCTCTCGAACCGGCGCAGGTTCTTTTCCACCTGGCCCCAGAGGAGCGCGGCGAGCAGGAACGCGGGCGAGACGGGCTTGCCCTCGCGCAGGCGCTCGTCGGTTGCGCGCAGCGCCGCCATCGCGAACGGGCCGGCCTCGGGATCTTCGAGCGCCGTGTCGAGCAGCGGCAGCAGCCCGTGATGCAGCTCCAGCTCGCGAAGGAGCCGCACGCATTCGACGGCGTTGCCCGATAGCAGGAGCTTCAGGATCTCCTCGAAGAGCCGCGCCTGGGGCACGTTCTCGAGCAGGTGCCTCATGGAGCGGATCGGCTCGCGCGTCTTCGCGTCGATCTCGAGGCCCAGCTTCGCGGCGAGGCGCGCGGCGCGCAGCATGCGCACCGGATCCTCGCGATAGCGCGTCGGGGGATCGCCGATCATCACCAGCTTGCGGGCCTTCAGGTCCTTCAGCCCGTGCACGTAATCCCACACCTCCTCCTTCACCGGGTCGTAGAAGAGCGCGTTCACGGTGAAGTCGCGGCGCATCGCGTCCTCGGCCTGGGTGCCGAAGATGTTGTCGGAGAGCATGCGGCCGTGCTCGTCGGTGTTCTCGGCGTCGGGCTCGCGGGTGAAGTGCGCGCGGAAGGTGGAGGTCTCGACCGTCTCCGCCCCGCACAGCACGTGCACGATCTGGAAGCGCCGCCCGATGATGCGCGAGCGGCGGAATACCGAGCGAACCTCTTCGGGTGTCGCGCTGGTGGCGACGTCGAAGTCCTTGGGACGGATGCCGAGCAAGAGGTCGCGCACCGCGCCACCCACCACGAAGGCCGCGTAGCCCGCGCGCTGGAGCTCCTCGCAGGTGCGCCGCGCGCACTTGCTGATGTCCTCGCGCGCGATGTTGTGCTTGTCCTTCGGATAGATGACGGGCCGCGCGTCCTTGTGCGTGACGCGGTCGCGCCGGCCGAAGAGCTTGTCGATGTAGTTCTTGATCATTTCATCGCAAGGAAATCACAGGCCATCCCCGCTCCTCGGCATGTGCGCGCAATGTCGCGTCCGGATCCACCGCCACCGGGTGCGTCACCCGTTGCAGCAGCGGCAGGTCGTTCAGCGAATCGCTGTAGAACCAGCTTTCGTAATCGGCGAGGTTGTGCCCCTTGCCCGCGAGCCACTCCTCGACGCGCTCGACCTTTCCTTCGCGGAAGGTGGGCGTGCCGCGTGGCTTGCCGGTGAAGATGCCGTCCTTCTCCTCGATGTCCGTCGCGATGAGCGTCGGCACGCCCAGCTCGGTCGCAATGGGCTGGGTGATGAACCGGTTGGTCGCGGTGACGATCGCGGTCGTCGCGCCGGCGTGCTTCTCGATCAGGGCCACCGCCCCGGGCGCGATCATCGGGCGGATCTTGCGCTGCATGAAGTCCACGTGCCAGGCGTCCAGCTGCGAGCGCGGGCGGTTGGCGATGGGTGCCAGCTGGAAGTCGAGGAACTCGTGGATGTCGAGCGTGCCGTCCTTGTAGCGCTCGTAGAACCATTCGTTCTTCGCGTGGTATTCGTCCGGGTGCAGCACGCCCTCCTCGATGAGGAACTGCGCCCAGGCGTGGTCGCTGTCGCCGTCGAGCAGCGTGTTGTCCAGGTCGAAGAGCGCGAGCTTCACGCCGGACGCCCCATGGGCAGCTCGCGCTGCAGCGCCGCCTTCACCAGGGGCACCGTGATGGGCCGGCCGGTCTCCAGCGAGTACTTGTCGAGCGAATCGAGCGCGCCGATGAGCGAGCCCATGTCGCGGCGGGCGTGGGTGAGCAGGTAGGCGGTGACTTCCTCGGGAATGGCGAAGCCGCGTTGCTTCGCGTGGGCCGCCAGCGCGTCGCGCTTTTGCGCATCCGACAAGGGCAGCACGCGGTACGTGAGGCCGGTGGCAAGCCGCGTGGCGAGGTCGCGGCGCATGGCCACGTCCTTCGGGGCCGCGCCGGCGGAAACCAGCAGGAATTCGAACGACTTCTCGTTGTACGCGTTGAAGAGCGACACCTGCTCCTCGTCGGTGAGCTGCTCCACGTCGTCGATCGCGAAGATGGGCGCGTGGGCGGCGTCCAGGAAGTCCGGTGCCGGCACGTAGCGCGCCCGCCCGCCGCTCGCCCCGGCGAAGGCCTTCAGCAGGTGGCTCTTGCCCGCCGCCTTTTCACCCCACACATAGAGGACACGCTCGGGCAACTCGCCGCGCAACGCGCTCGAAAGGGCGTGGAGGAGCTCGGCGTTGCCGCCGGGGATGTAGTTCGCGAAGGTGGGCGCTGGGGCCCGGGTGAAGTCGAGGAGCAGCTGCTTCATGACCCTTCCGGCGGGCCTGCGCCCCGCGGACGATTCCGGCGGATGGCTTGGCCCGGGCGCGCCCCGGTTCCCGGGACGCCGATGGGCCGAAATGTTAGCACGCACCCCTGCCTTAGAATGAGGCCATGGCCACCGCGACACCGATCCAGATCCGCTTCGAGCGCTTCAACGGCGACATGGGGATCGCCCCTGCCAAACCGCCGCGCATCGCCTCGGCCGGGGAAAAGCCGGCCCTCCTCGAGCGCGCCCGCAAGCTCCTGAAGGAGCGCGACGCCGTCCTGGTGGCGCATTACTACGTCCACCCGGACCTCCAGGACCTGGCGCAGTCCACGGGCGGCACGGTTTCCGATTCCCTCGAGATGGCCCGCTTCGGCCACGCGCACCCGGCGAAGACCATCGTGGTCGCGGGCGTGCGCTTCATGGGCGAGACCGCGAAGATCCTCAATCCCGAGAAGCGCGTGCTCATGCCGGATCTCGCGGCCGAGTGCTCCCTGGACCTCGCGACCCCGATCGACCTCTTCTCGAAGTTCTGCGACGGGCATCCCGATCGCGTGGTCGTGGTCTACGCCAACACGAGCGCCGCCGTGAAGGCGCGCTCCGACTGGATGGTCACCTCCTCCATCGCCGAGAAGATCGTGGGGCACCTGCACCGGGAGGGAAAGAAGATCCTCTGGGCGCCCGACAAGCACCTGGGGGACTACGTGCAGCGCGTGACGGGCGCCGACATGCTGATGTGGAACGCCTCCTGCGTCGTGCACGACGAGTTCAAGGCGCAGCAGCTCGAGGAGCTGAAGGCGCTGCATCCCAACGCCAAGGTGCTGGTGCACCCCGAGTCGCCGCGCAGCGTGATCGCGATGGCCGACTCGGTGGGCTCCACGACCGGCATCATCCAGGCCGCCGAGCGCTTCGCCGCCAAGGGCACCCGGGAGTTCGTGGTCGCCACCGACGGCGGCATCATCCACCAGATGAGGAAGCGCCTGCCCGGCGTGACCTTCATCGAGGCGCCCACCGCCGGCAAGGGCGCCACCTGCCAGAGCTGCGCGCATTGCCCGTGGATGGCGATGAACGGGCTCTACAACCTCATCGAGACCCTCGAAGGCGCCCCGGGGCACGAGGTGCACGTCGATCCGGCGATCGGGCAGCGCGCGAAGGTTCCCATCGAGCGCATGCTCGACTTCGCGAAGAAGTACCTGCCCACCTTCCAGGGCAGCGGCGACGCCTAGTTAGGCGCTTTCCCCCGGCTGTCATACACTTCGCGGGCCTTGTAAGGCCGGCGCCCCGGCCGCGACTCAAGCGGGAGGATAGCCCGCGTCCGGGCCCGAAACGTCGTCTGTCCACAACCCAAGAGGAGACCCACGAATGAAGAGCCAAACGTCCCTGACCCTCGCCGTCGCCGGCATCCTGGCGCTCGGCGTCGCCACCGCCAACGCGGCGGGCCCCGTCAAGCAGCCCAACGGCACCGAGAAGTGCTACGGCATCGCCAAGGCCGGCCAGAACGACTGCGGCACGGCCAAGCACGCCTGCGCCGGCACCTCCAAGACCGACAACTCGGCCGACGAGTGGAAGTACGTCGCCAAGGGCACCTGCGAGAAGGCGGGCGGCAAGACCAAGGCCGAAGCGCCCAAGAAGTCGTAAGGGGCCACCGTGAACGCACACGCGCGCTCGTTGCCGCACACCGTCGTCCGCCTCTATACGGCGGGCGCACGCTGGGTCGATTCGCTGCAATCCATCTTCGCCCTGATGGTGCGGCTGTACGTGGCGCGCGTGTTCTTCCTTTCGGCGCTCACCAAGCTCAACGACTGGAACATCACGATCTCGCTCTTCACCAACGAATACCAGGTGCCTCTGCTGCCGCCCGAGGTGGCCGCGTTCCTCGGCACGAGCGCGGAGCTGGGGCTGCCGGTGCTGCTCACGCTGGGCCTCGCCTCCCGCCCGGCGGCGCTCGCCCTCTTCGCCTTCAACATCGTCGCGGTGATCTCGTACCCCGACCTTTCCGACGCGGGCCTCAAGGACCACATGCTGTGGGGCGCGCTGATGCTGGTCACGTTCTTCTACGGGCCGGGGAAGATCTCGGTCGATCACTTGCTCGGGAGGAAGTACCCGCCATCCCCATGAACGCGGGAACGACAAACGCAGGAAAAGGGGCGCCGAGGGGCCAAATCGGCTAGAATTTCGCCTCTCGAATCAAAAGGATCGGCCCCCGTGGCGACGAAGACCTCGCCGCTCACCTACCGCGAAGCCGGCGTCGACATCGACGCGGGCGATGCGCTGGTCGAGCGCATCAAGCCGTTCGCCGCGAAAACCATGCGGCCCGAGGTGCTGGGCGGCATCGGGGGGTTCGGGGCCCTGGTCGAGGTCTCGAAGAAGTACAAGAACCCGGTGATGGTCTCGGGCACGGACGGCGTGGGCACCAAGCTCAAGCTCGCGTTCCGGCTCAAGAAGCACGACACCGTCGGCATCGACCTCGTGGCCATGAGCGTGAACGACATCCTCGTGTCGGGCGCCGAGCCGATCTTCTTCCTGGACTACTTCGCCACCGGCCAGCTCGACGTGGGCGTGGCCGCCGACGTGGTGAAGGGCATCGCCGAAGGCTGCTCGCGCGCCAACTGCGCGCTCATCGGCGGCGAGACCGCCGAGATGCCGGGCATGTACCAGCAGAACGAATACGACCTCGCGGGCTTCGCGGTGGGCCTGGTCGAGAGATCGAAGATCATCGACGGCACGACCATCGCCCCGGGCGACGCGGTGATCGGGCTTGCGTCCAGCGGAGCGCACTCCAACGGCTTTTCGCTCATCCGCAAGGTGGTCGCGGTAAGCGGCGAGGACCTCTTCGAGCCCTTCGACGCCGGCCGCACGCTGGGCGAGGCCCTCCTGGAGCCCACGCGCATCTACGTGAGGCCGGTCCTCGACGTGATGCAGCAGGTCACCCTGAAGGGCCTCGCGCACATCACGGGCGGGGGCTTGATCGAGAACATCCCGCGCGTGATCCCGCAGCGCCTGTGCGCGAAGATCGATGCCTCGAGCTGGCCGCGCCTGGCGATCTTCGACTGGCTGCAGAAGCACGGGCACATCGAGGACGCCGAGATGCACCGCACGTTCAACTGCGGCATCGGCATGGCGCTCGTGGTGGACAAGTCCGACGCGACGAAGACCCTGGAGGCATTCGCGGCGCACGGCATCAACGCCTACGAGATCGGCTCCATCGTGGAGAGCGCGGCGGGAGCGCCGCAGGCGGTGGTCGCCTGAAGG
Organism: Usitatibacter sp.; assembly: GCA_035519515.1. Classification (GTDB taxonomy): domain Bacteria; phylum Pseudomonadota; class Gammaproteobacteria; order Burkholderiales; family Usitatibacteraceae; genus Usitatibacter. Next base: position 40,375 of record DATIWC010000063.1, on the reverse strand, counting down.
GCGTGATCCTCATCTCCGGTCGGGGCAGCAACATGCGCTCGATCGTGGAAGCGGGGACGGGTCTCGACGTGCGCGCGGTGATTTCGAACCGCCCGGGGGCCGGGGGGCTTGAATTCGCCGCATCGCACCGCATTGAAACGAAGGTGGTCGATCACACGGGGTACGGCACGCGCGAGGCGTTCGACGCGGCGCTCGCCGGCGCGATCGATGCCTGCGAGCCGGAGCTGGTGGTGTTGGCGGGGTTCATGCGAATTCTCACCGACGGTTTCGTGGCACGTTACCCGCGGCGGATGCTCAACATCCACCCGTCGCTGCTGCCCTCCTTCCCGGGGCTGCACACGCATGCGAGGGCGCTCGCCGCGGGCGTGAAGGTGCACGGGGCGACGGTCCACGTGGTCACGCCTGCGCTCGACGGCGGGCCGATCATCGTGCAGGGCGCGGTGCCGGTGCTGGAGAACGACACGGAAGAACGGCTCGCCGCGCGCGTGCTGGAAGTCGAGCACCGCATCTATCCGCAGGCGGTGCGCTGGTTCGTCGAGAAGCGGATCGAATTCACGGCGGATGGCGCCGTGCGCGTGCGCGGGGCGCGGATTCCCACGCAACCCCTGATTTCACCGGGAACGGACTCTTGAGATTCATCGCCTCTCTGCTGCTGTGCGTTTCGCTCCCGTCGCTCGCCGCGACGCCGCCCGAGCACATCGTCGCGCAGTACTCCATCAGCTACACCGGCATCACCATCGGCCGCGTGGACGAATTGTTCGCGCGCCACGGCAACTCGTACACGATCGAGAGCGTCACGCGCTCCGAGGGGCCGCTCAAGGCCTTCCTCGACGACCAGATCACGGTCGGCAGCTCAGGCCGCGTGGGCGAGGCAGGCCTGCAGCCCATCAGCTATTTCGAACGGCGCCTGAAGAACGGCAAGCGCGACCTCACGAGCGAGTTCGACTGGGACAAGGGCGTGATGCGCACGTCCTCGGGAGGCCAGGACAGCGTGACGGCGCTGCCGCGCGCCACGCAGGACCGCATCTCGATGATGTACCAGTTCATGAGCATGAAGGACATGGGCGCCACGCTCGTCGTGCCCATGGCCACGCGGCGCAAGATCGAGATGTACACGTACAAGTTCATCGAGGAAACCCGGCTCGCAACGCCCGCGGGCGAGTTCGAGACGCGCCACTACCAGCGCGTGACGAACGACCCGAAGGACACCAAGGCCGATGTCTGGCTCGCCAAGGACCGCTTCAATTTCCCGGTGCGCGTGTTGCTCGACGATCCCAAGGGGTTCAAGCTCGACCAGGTGCTCGTCTCGCTGGAGGCCCGGTAGGCCATGTCGCGCGCGCTCGCCTTCCTCGACCGCTACCGCGTCCCGCTGATCGCCGTCACGATCTCGGCGGCGGTGCACGCGGCGGTGATGGCGGGCCTGCCGGAGCGCTTCGGCAAGATCGACGAGGCCGTGGCCGACGAAAGCTACACCGCGACGCTCGAGGCGGAGCCCTCGCCCGAGGCGAAGCTCGTTCCGGCACCGCCCGCGCCGAAGCCGGCCCCGAAGCGCGTCGCGAAGCCTCGCCCGGTCTTCCACCCCATCGCGCTGCCGGGCGAGATCGCCGAGGTGGCACCCGAGCCGCTCGCATCCCAGGTGGACACGCCCGTGATCGACGAGCCCGCGCCGCCTCCCGAGCCCCCGAAGCCCGACGTGGTGGCGATGGCGCAGCCCGCGGTCCCGGCGCCTGCGCCCGAGCCGCCGAAGTTTCCGGTCGAGGCGCTGCCCTCGAAGCTCACGATCGAGTACCAGCTCAGCTCCGCGTTCGTGGACGGCACCGCGGCCTATCACTGGAATCGCGACGGCGACAACTACACGATCACGGGCGAGGCGCAGGCCGAGGGCTTCTTCACGCTCTTCCTGCAGGGCCGCCTCCTGCAGGAAGCCAGGGGGACCGTGACCGCCGAGGGCCTGCGGCCCGACAGCTACACCGAGCACAAGCCGGGCAACCCGATCCCGGAGGGCATCGCGTTCGACTGGAAGGCGCGCAAGGTCACGCTCGACAAGGGCGACAACAAGCCCAAGACCGTGGACCTCACCGGCAACACGGTGGACTGGCTCTCGATGATCTTCCAGCTCGCGCACGCGCCGCCCACCGGCCAGTCCTACGACCTGCGCGTGTTCACGCAGCGGCGCTTCTACGAGTTCCACCTGGAGCTGCTCGGCGTCGAGGAGATCGACATCCCGCTGGGCAAGGTGAAGGCCCTGCACGTGCGCCACACGGACCCGAAGGACGGCGAGGTGATCGACGTCTGGCTCGGGGTGGACCAGCACTACCTGCCGGTGAAGCTGCGCTTCCCGGTGGCCAAGAACCACCTCACGGTCGAGCAGGCCGCCACCAAGGTCAGCGAATAGCGCCGCCGTGAACCTCACGCGCGCGCAGCTGGACGCGATCGTCGCCGCGCTCACGGTGATCCTGCCGGCCCGCGAGCCCGCCGATGCCGCGCTGCGGCGCTTCTTCCGCGACAACCGCAGCCTCGGCGCCCGCGACCGCGCCTGGGTCGCCGACACCGTGTACGCGGCGCTGCGCCGCCGGCGCGCCCTCGAATACCTCACGCCCACGGCGAGCCCGCGCGAGATCGCGCTCGCCGCGCTGGTGAAGCTGCAGGGCATCGGCGTGAGCCAGATCGAGTCGGTGCTGAAGGACGACGAGCGCGCGTGGCTCGCGAAGTTGAAGGCGCAGGACCTCGACGCCCTGCCCTTCGAGCTGCGCGCCGACCTGCCCGACTGGGTGATCGCGCGACTGCGCAAGCGCATGCCCGACGACGAGATCCTCGCGCTCGCGCGCGGCCTGCAGCAATCCGCGCCGCTGGACCTGCGCGTGAACACGTTGAAGGCGCCGCGCCAGGCGGTGCTCGACCGGCTCGAATCCGACGCAACGCCCGGCACGCCCACGCGCTACTCGCCGCTGGGCGTGCGGCTTCGCGACAAGCCGGCGTTGAACCAGCACCCGATGTTCCTCGACGGCGCCGTCGAAGTGCAGGACGAAGGCAGCCAGCTGCTGGGGCTTCTCGTCGAGCCGCGGCGCGGCGAGATGGTGGTGGACTTCTGCGCCGGCGCCGGGGGCAAGACGCTGCAGCTGGGCGCCGCGATGGGATCGTCGGGGCGGCTCTATGCGTTCGACGTCTCCGACAAGCGGCTCGCGAACCTCGCGCCGCGCCTGAAACGCTCGGGCCTGTCGAACGTCTTCCCGCAGCGCATCGCCGGCGAGAACGACGCGAAGGTGAAGCGCCTGCGCGGCAAGATCGACCGGGTCCTCGTGGACGCGCCGTGCACGGGCCTGGGCACCCTGCGGCGCAATCCCGACCTCAAGGCGCGCCAGGACGAAACGGCGCTCGCGGAATTGAACGTGAAGCAGCGCGCGATCCTTGCCGCCGCGGCCTCGCTCGTGAAGCCCGGCGGGCGCCTCGTGTACGGCACGTGCAGCCTGCTCGCCGAGGAGAACGAGGACATCGTCGCGGAATTCCTCGCCGCGCATGCGGATTTCCAGCTCGTGCCGGTGTCCAATATCCTTGCGCGGCAAGGCGTCGAAATGCCGGGCAGCGCGCAGCCGTACCTTCACCTCTATCCGCACGTCCACGGAACCGACGGATTCTTCGCCGCAGTGCTGGAACGCAAGTGAACGTCGACCTCTCGCCCATCTCGCGCTCCATCCGCGCGGTGACGGAAGCGCAGTCGCCCTTCGACCTCGCGGTGCAGGGCGCGGCCACGCTCGCCGCCATCGCCTTCGGGTGGCTGCTCGCGCGGGTCCTCTGCCGGCACTCCCGCATCAGCAATCGCTGGAAGTTCGGCAAGGGCGACTTCGAGCGCGTCGCGTTCCCCGCCTTCGCCCTGGTCTTCGTGTGGGTCGCGCGCGTGATCCTCGGCGCCCTCCAGGAGACCGACACGGGCCCGATGGAGGTGGCGAACGCGCTCGTCTTCGCGCTGCTCGCGATTCGCCTCGCCGGCTACGTGCTGGGCATCGTGATGCCCGAGGGCGGGGTCCAGCGCGCCGTGATCCGCGTGGTGATCGCCGTGGCGTGGATCGCCGTCATCCTGCATATGGTCGGGATGCTCGGCGAAGTCACCGGCGCGCTCGATTCCTACGGCATCCACGTGGGGAAGAACCGCACCGAGATCACGCTGCTGGACGTGCTGCGCGCGGCGGCGGCGCTCTTCTTCGCCTTCACGATCGCGCTCTGGCTCTCGCGCGTGACCGAGACGCGCGTGATGGCCGCCGACAGCATCGAGCTCACCACGCGCGTGGTGATCGGCAAGCTCGTGCGCATCGCCACGCTGCTCGCCGCGCTCTTCATCGCCCTGCCGATCGCCGGGATCGACGTCACCACGCTCTCCATCTTCAGCGGCGCGCTCGGCGTGGGCCTGGGCTTCGGCCTGCAGAAGATCGCGAGCAACTACGTGAGCGGGTTCATCGTGCTGCTGGACCGCAGCCTTCGCATCGGCGACGTGGTCACCGTGGACGGCCGGCGCGGCGAGGTGAGGGCGATCGAGTCGCGCTACACGGTGATCAAGGGAGGCGACGGGGTGGAGTCGATCATCCCCAACGAGACTCTCATCACCACGACGGTGGCCCACCACACCTACAGCGACCCGCGCATCTCGGTGGTGGTGCCGGTGACCGTCTCGTACGAAAGCGACGTGGACCGGGCGCTCGCGATCCTGGCCGAAGTAGGCCATGGCCACAAGCGGGTGATCGCCGAACCGCCCCTCGCGGCCCGCGTCAAACAGCTGGGCGCGCACGGCGCGGAGCTGGAGCTGGTGGTCTGGATCCGCGACCCGTCCGTGGGCGACGCCGACCTGCGCAGCGACATTCTCCGGGACGTCCTCAAGGCCTTCCGCGCGGCCGGCATCGAGCTCGCGGCGCAGCGCCTCGATTTGCGCTCGATTCCTACGCCTGAAACGTTGGAAAAGCCTTCCGCACCAAAGGCTTAGAGGTATTGTCGGAAAAATGTGCGCCCTGCCTTTCCGGGTGGGCTAAAATCCGGCCCATACCCATACAGGGCCCGTGGTCTTTTTTTGCCCGGCCCATCCCACAAGGCACACATCCCCTATGTTCACGGGTCTCCTGAATCTCCCCTGGTGGGGCGACGTCATTGCCTGCCTCGTCATGGTGCAGATCACCATCGCGGGCGTGACCGTCTACCTGCACCGCTGCCAGGCCCACCGCGCGCTCGACCTGCACCCGGTCATCGCGCACGCCTTCCGCCTCTGGCTGTGGTTGACGACCGGCATGATCACCAAGGAGTGGGCCGCGATCCACCGCAAGCACCACGCCAAGTGCGAGACGAAAGACGACCCGCACAGCCCGCAGATCCTCGGCATCAACCGCGTCCTCTGGGGCGGGGTGGTCCTCTATGTGAAGGAGTCGTACAAGCCCGAGACGATGCAGCGCTACGGGCACGGCACGCCCGATGACTGGCTCGAGCGCAACGTGTACACGCCGCTCAACAAGTGGGGCATCGTGATCATGGCCACGATCGACGTCGCGCTCTTCGGCGTCGTGCCGGGCCTGCTGATCTACGGCGTCCAGATGGCCTGGATCCCGTTCTGGGCCGCGGGCGTCATCAACGGCATCGGCCACTGGTGGGGCTACCGCAATTTCGTGACCGAGGATGCCAGCACCAACATCACCCCCGTCGCCGCGTGGATCGGCGGCGAGGAGCTGCACAACAACCACCACGCCTATCCCACGTCGGCCAAGTTCTCCATCCGCTGGTACGAGTTCGACCTGGGCTGGGGCTACATCCGCCTGCTCTCGGCGTTCGGCCTCGCGCACGTGCGCAAGACCGCGCCCAAGGTGAAGCTCGACCCGTCCAAGTTCGAAGTCGACGCCGCGACGCTGCAGGCCGTGATCGCGCACCGCTACGACGTGCTCGCCAACTACGCGAAGTCGATGAAGGACAGCTGCGCCGTCGAGCTTGCCGCCATGCGCGCCAAGGGCCACGACAGCGCGGCGTTGAAGACCCTGCGCAAGTGGCTGCACAGCGATGCCCGCGCCCTGCCGCAATGCGAGAAGGTCGGCGCCGTGCTCGCCTCGAGCCCGCTGCTCAACACCACCGCGGCCATGCGCCAGGAGCTCGCGCACCTCTGGGAGCGCTCGACGCTCAACACCGAGCAGCTCGTGGGCCAGTTGAGGGACTGGTGCGAGCGCGCCGAGCGCAGCGACGTGCCGCAGCTCGTGCTCTTCTCGCGTCGCCTGCGCTGCTACGCCTGAGCGGCCTCGCCCCCGGCACCGAAAGCCCCGCCCCGGCGGGGCTTTTCGCTTGCGGGTAAACTAGCGCCCGAAGTTCAAGGATTCCGGGCCGTCAGAGCCCGGGTTTTCGCAGGAATTCCCAAGGGGAGGTTGCAGTGAAGAGATTGCTTGTTTGGATGGCCGCGATCATCGCGTCCATCGGGGTGGCGTTCGCGCAGGCCCCGGCCACGGATACCAAGGCCGCCGATACCAAGGCTGCCGCCGATGCGAAGAAGGACGAAGCGAAGAAGAAGGAGGAGGAGAAGAAGGCCAAGGAAGAGAAGAAGAAAGAGGAAAAGGCCGCCGCCGACGCCAAGAAGAAGGAAGAGAAGGCCGCGAAGGACGAGAAGAAGAAAGAGGAAAAGGCCGCCAAGGAGAAGAAGGCCGAGCCCGCCAAGAAAGAAGAGCCCAAGAAGGACGAGAAGAAGCCCGAGGCCAAGAAGGAAGAGCCGAAGAAGGCCGAGCCCGCCAAGAAGGACGAGAAGAAAGCCGAGGCGCCGAAGGCTGACGCGAAGCCTGCCGCAGCCCCGGCTCCGGCCGCAGCGCCGAAAGCCGAAGCCAAGCCCGCCGCAGCCGCTCCGGCCGCAGCAGCCGCAGCGCCGAAAGCCGAAGCCAAGCCAGCCGCGGCCGCTCCGAAGAAGGGTGGCCAGATCGACATCAACTCCGCCACGGAGAAGGAGCTGATGGAGTTGCCCGGCATCGGCGAGAAGCGCGCCGCGCTGATCGTGAAGAACCGCCCCTACAAGGGCAAGAACGAGCTGGTCGACAAGAAGATCATCCCGCAGTCGGTCTACGACCAGATCAAGGATGACGTGATCGCCCACCAGAAGTAGCGCGGGCGAAGCACCCATGAAAAAGCCCCGCTTCGGCGGGGCTTTTCATTTCAGGCGTTGCGGCGAATTCACTTGATCTTTGTTTCCTTGTAGACGACGTGCTTCCGGGCGACGGGATCGTACTTCTTGATCTCCATTTTGTCGGGCATCGTTCTCTTATTCTTGGTGGTCGTGTAGAAGTGGCCGGTGCCGGCCGACGACTCGAGCTTGATCTTTTCACGCATGGCCTAGCCCCCTCAAACCTTCTCGCCGCGCGCGCGCATCTCGGCGAGCACGACGTCGATGCCCTGCTTGTCGATGAGGCGAAGGCCCGCGCTGGTAAGGCGCATCTTCACCCAGCGGTTCTCGCTCTCGACCCAGAACTTGCGGTACTGCAGGTTGGGCAGGTAGCGGCGCTTGGTCTTGTTGTTGGCGTGGGACACGTGGTGTCCGACCCGGGGCGCCTTCCCCGTCACTTGGCAAACGCGAGACATTGGTAATTCCCCTTGGAATCCGAGGCTAAATCAAAGTCTTACATTATAGCAGCCGCATCGCCTGCACCGCAACTGCCGAATGGGCGGCCGGGAGGGGTCCGATCGCGCTACATGAGGCCGCGCTCTGCGAAAGAAAGGCAAGCGCCCGGGGCGACGATGAAGTGGTCGAGCACCTTCACGTCCACCAGCGACAGGGCCTCGGCGAGCGTGCGGGTGAGCGCCTGGTCCTGCACGCTCGGCTCGGCCACGCCCGAGGGATGGTTGTGCGCGAGGATGACGGAGGCCGCGTTGTGCGCGAGCGCGTGCTTGACCACTTCGCGCGGATAGACCGACGTTTGCGTGAGCGTGCCGCGGAAAAGCTCTTCGGCGGCGATCACGCGGTTCTGCGCATCGAGGCAGACGCAGTAGAACGCTTCATGCGGAAGATCCTGCATGCGCAGGCGCAGGTAGCCGCGCACGGCGGCGGGGGAGGCGAGGCTGTCGCGCGCGCGCATCTGCTCGGCGAGCGCGCGCCTCGCGAGCTCCATCACCGCCGCGATCTGCGCGGACTTGGCCGGCCCCACGCCGGGCACCGAATCGAGCTCGCACTGCGCGGCGGAAAGCAGGCGCGAAAGGCGGCCGAAGCGGGCAAGCAGCTCGCGGGCCACGTCCAGCGCGCTCTTGCCGCGCACGCCGGTTCCGAGGAAGAGCGCGACCAGCTCCGCGTCCGAAAGCGACGACGGTCCCTGCGCCAGCAATCGTTCGCGCGGCCGCTCGGGAGCCGCCCGCCCGGCCATCGACATGCGAGCCTCGCGAGTGGGTAAAATGCCTTCATGGACAAGGTTTTGACGCGTCGGCTGCTGCTCGGCGTCACCGGCGGAATCGCCGCCTACAAGGTGGCCGAGCTTGCGCGGCTCCTCATCCGCAATAACGTGGACGTTCGCGTTGCGATGACCGAGGCCGGCACGCGCTTCGTCACGCCGGCAACGTTCCAGGCCCTCACGGGCAAGCCCGTGGCGACCGACCTTTGGGACGCCTCGTTCGCCAACAACATGGCGCACATCGAGCTGTCGCGCGGCGTCGATGCGATCGTGGTGGCGCCCGCGAGCGCCGATTTCCTCGCCAAGCTCGCGGCCGGCATGGCGGGCGACCTCCTCACCACGACCTGCCTCGCGCGCAATTGCCCGCTGTTAGTCGCGCCCGCAATGAACGTGGAGATGTGGGAGAAGCCCGCCACGCAGCGCAACGTCGCGGCGCTGCGCGCCGACGGCGTCACGATCCTCGGCCCCGCCGCGGGCGACCAGGCGTGCGGCGAGGTCGGCATGGGCCGCATGCTCGAGCCCGAGGAGCTGCTGCAGGGCATCCTCGCGGTGTTCGCCCCGAAGCGCCTCGCCGGCCGCAAGGTCGTGGTCACGGCAGGCCCCACGTTCGAGGCGATCGACACCGTGCGCGGCATCACGAACCTGAGCTCCGGCAAGATGGGCTACGCCATCGCGGAAGCCGCGGCCGCGCTGGGCGCGAACGTGACGCTCGTGAGCGGCCCCACGTCCATCGAGCCGCCCGCCTCCGTGCAGACGGTGCGCGTGACCTCCGCCGCCCAGATGCTCGACGCGGTGAAGCGCCACGTGTCCGGCGCCGCGTACTTCTTCGCCGTGGCCGCGGTCGCCGACTACACGCCGGCCGCGGCGTCGTCGCGCAAGATCAAGAAGTCGGCGCAGCCCCTCGACGTGCACCTGGAGCCCACCGCGGACATCCTCGCGCACGTCGCCGCGCTCCCCGACGGGCCGTTCTGCGTGGGCTTCGCCGCGGAGAGCGAGAACCTCGCCGACTACGCGCAGGCCAAGCGCGCGAAGAAGAAGGTGCCGATGATCGTCGCCAACCTCGTGCAGGACGCGGTCTCGCGCGACGACAACGAGGTGACGATCTACGACGATTCCGGCGCGCACCCGCTCGCGCGCGCGCCCAAGTCGCGCATCGCGATGGCGGTGGTCGAGCACGCCATCCGCCTTCGCGACGCGCTGCCCGCCAACGTCACGCCCATCAAGCAGGTCTCGTAGTTGGCGCGCAGGAAGCTCGACGTCAAGGTGCTCGACGCGCGGCTGCGCGAGCAACTGCCGGCCTACGCCACGCAAGGCTCCGCGGGCCTCGACCTGCGCGCCGCCATCGACGAGGCCATCACGCTCAATCCCGGTGAAACGGCGCTCATTCCCTCGGGCATCGCGATCCACCTCGATGATCCGGGGCTCGCGGCGATCGTGATCCCGCGCTCGGGCCTGGGCCACAAGCACGGCATCGTGCTGGGCAACCTGGTGGGACTCATCGACTCGGACTACCAGGGCCAGGTGTTCGTCTCGTGCTGGAACCGCGGCCGCGAGGCGTTCGTCGTGAAGCCGCTCGAGCGCATCGCGCAGCTCGTGGTGGTGCCGGTGGTCCAGGTGGACCTGAACGTGGTGGAGGATTTCGAGGCGAGCGCGCGCGGCGCGGGCGGCTTCGGCTCGACCGGGAAGCACTGAGGTGCGCGGCCTCGTCCTCTTCGCGCACGGCGCGGCCGATCCGCAGTGGGCGCGGCCCTTCGAAGCGATCCGTGATCGCGTGCACGAGGCCCTGCCCAGCCGGCCGCTCTCGCTCGCCTACCTGGAGCACATGGCGCCCACGCTCGAGGAAGCCATCGACAGGCTCTGCGCGCAGGGCGCCACGGCGGTCGCGGTGGTTCCCCTCTTCATGGCGCAGGGCGGGCACCTGAAGCGCGACGTGCCCCGCATCCTCGATGCGATCCGGCAAAGCCGCCCCGGCATAGCCATCACCCTCGAGAATGCGATGGGCGACGTGCCCGAGATCCTCGACGTGATCGCGGCGTGGGTCGCTTCGAGGGCTTAGCTCACTTCTTCGCGCACATCGAGAAGCCGTCGTTCCAGCCCATGGAGTACTGCCCGTCGCTGGACATGCGCGCCGCGTCCTTGCGCGCGTATTGGGAGTGCTTGGCCGATTCGCAGCCGTCTATATAGCCCTCGCGCACCGCGGGCGGGTAGCCGGTGAGGTTGTAGGTGGGCCGGGGCGCCTCGGCGCGCCGCTTCGCGGCCGCCTGCGCAGTCTCCGGCTGGTTGGGCGGGGGCGCGGTCGGCGCGACCGCGCAAGAGGCGAGCAGGAACGCCGCTGCGAGCGCGGCCGCAGCTGGGTTAAGATTCGCGAGCTTCATTGGCCGGATTTCCTCCATGCATCCCCGATCCTTCCGCCTCTTCGACATGGCGCGCTTCGCGAGGTTGCTCGCGATGCTCGCCCTTTTCGCCGCCTCCGGGGCCTTCGCCGACGACGTCGCCTTCAAGACGGCCACCATCAGGGTCGGCTCGCACCCTCTCAAGGTGGAGCTCGCCATCAGCGAGGAGCAGCGCGAGCACGGCCTCATGTTCAGGAAGAAGATGGGCCGCGACGACGGCATGCTCTTCGTGTTCGACGAGCCGGCCTACCACGCGATGTGGATGAAGAACACGCTGATCCCGCTCTCCGTCGCGTTCCTCGACGCCGACGGGCGCATCCTCAACATCCTCGACATGGAACCGCAGACGCTCGACACGCACATGGCCGCGGGGCCCGCGCGCTACGCGATCGAGACGAACAAGGGATGGTTCGCGGAACGCAAGGTGAAGGCCGGCGACAAGGTCACCGGCCTTCCACCCGTTAAGTAGCTACGCAAACATCGGGTAGTGAAACACCGGCTGCGCCGCCATGAAGAAGATCATGGGGATGGACAGCGCCGTGTTCGTGCGCGAGGCGAGGAACGCCACGCGGCGCGCCTTGTTCTTCTCGTCGTCCGAAGCCGGCACGATGCCCAGGATCTTCTTCTGGTTCGGCCAGATGATGGCCCACACGTTGAAGAACATGATGAGGCCCAGCCACGCGCCGATGCCGATGGGAACGTAGGCCTTCTCCTTGAAGAAGAGCGCGTCGCCGGCCTTGTCGCCCAGGATCATGAAACCGAAGATCACCGTGGCGAGCGCGCCGTAGCGGAAGAAGAAGAGCGCGCGCGGCGCGACGTGCTTGGTGATGCCCGCGCCGGTGGGCGGAGTGTCCGCCGCGGCTTTCTTCAACGCGTCCACCTGCACGAAGTTGAAGTAGTAGAGCAGGCCGATCCACATCACGCCCGACAAGATGTGCAGCCAGCGGCCCAGCCCATGCAAGACGAAGTCGGCGGTCATGTCAGCCCCCCATCATGGCGCGTGCGAGGTAGTACAGAACCACCGTCAGGACGAACCCCGTGATGACGGTGCCCCAAAGCGAATCCAAAGGATTTTTCATCGTTCTGCTCCGGAAGTGATGGGACCGATGTGCCGCGGATGATAGCACGCGAGTTCCCGCGGAAAACCCCTAAAGATTGAAGGGGTTAGAATGCGGCGTGACGGACATCCATCCGTATTCGCGCCTCACCCCCGACGTCGTGCTGAACGCGATCGAATCGCTCGGCATGCGCTGCGACGGCCGCCTCCTCGCGCTGAACAGCTACGAGAATCGCGTCTACCAGGTGGGCCTCGAGGAAGCATCCCCGGTGGTGGCCAAGTTCTACCGCCCCGCTCGCTGGAGCGACGCGCAGATCCTCGAGGAGCATGCGTTCGCGCGCGAGCTCACCGAGGCCGAAGTGCCCGTCGTGCCGCCGCTCGAGCTCGCCGGGCGCACGCTGCATGCGTTCGAGGGCTTCCGCTTCGCGGCCTACGAGCGCCGCGGTGGCCGCGCGCCCGAGCTCGACGACCCGCAGGTGCTCGAATGGCTCGGGCGATTCATCGGGCGCATCCACGCCGTGGGGCGCGCGAGGGCCTTCGTGCACCGGCCGCGACTGGACGTCGAAAGCTTCGGCGAGGAGCCGCGCGAATTCCTGCTCTCGAGCGGGTTCATCCCGCCCGACCTGGAGCCCGCGTGGACGCAGGCCTGCGCGCTGGCGCTCGAGGGCGTGCGCGCAGCCTTCGAGCGCGCCGGCGACGTGGCGTACCTGCGCACGCACGGCGACTGCCACGCCTCGAACGTGCTCTGGACGCCCTCCACCGGCAACGACGCGGGCGGCCCGCACTTCGTGGACCTGGATGACAGCCGCATGGCGCCGGCCGTGCAGGACTTCTGGATGCTGGTCTCGGGCGACCGGCATTCCATGGCGCAGCAGCTCGGTCACCTGCTGCGCGGCTACGAGGACTTCTCGGAGTTCGACGACCGCGAGCTGCAGCTCGTCGAGGCCCTGCGCACGCTGCGCCTGGTGCACTACTGCGCATGGCTCGCGCGGCGCTGGGACGACCCCGCCTTCCCCATCGCGTTCCCATGGTTCAATACGCAGCGCTACTGGCAGGACCGCGTCCTCGAGCTGAGGGAGCAGGTCGCCGCCATGCAGGAGCCGCCGCTCGCTCCCGCCTCGTTACATTTCGACGCACCTCGCCACTGAAACTGGCCGGAGAATCGCGGCTCCAACGCAAGCCCAACAACGACAAAGGCGTCCATGGCCGAACTGCCCCCTCCCCCCGAACGCCGCCGCCCGCGCTGGCGGGTCCCCGTGATCGGCGTCGTGGCGGTCGTCCTCGTGGCGGTCCTTGCCTATGCGTTCTGGCCCGGCGGCGGGGGCGATGCCGGCAAGAGCCAGGACAAGGCGGGCAAGGGCCAGTTCGGCAAGGGTGCGGGCAAGGCCGGAGGAGCCGGCGCGCGAGGCGGCCCGGCGAGCCCCGTGTCGGTGGCGGCCGCGAAGACCGGCGACCTCGACGTGATCCAGGCCGCGCTCGGCACCGTCACCGCGCTGCGCACCGTCACCGTGAAGACGCGCGCCGACGGCATGCTCGAAAGCGTGCAGTTCGCCGAAGGCCAGATCGTGAAGGCGGGCGACACGCTCGCCAAGATCGACCCCCTTCCCTACCAGGTCGCGCTCGAGCAGGCCGAGGGGCAGCTCGCCCGCGACGCGGCCACGCTCAACAACGCGCGCCTCGACCTCGACCGCTACCAGAAGCTGCTCGCGCAGGATTCCATCGCCACCCAGCAGGTGGACGCGCAGGCCTCCCTCGTGAAGCAGCTCGAGGGGACGGTGAAGATCGACCAGGCCATGGTGGACACCGCGAAGCTGAACCTCTCCTACACCACCATCACGGCCCCGGTGAGCGGGCGCGTGGGCCTGCGGCTCGTGGATCCGGGCAACCAGATCCGCGGCACCGATTCCAACGGCATCGCGGTGATCACGCAGCTCGATCCCATCACCGTGATCTTCACCATCCCGCAGGACACGCTGCCGCGCATCATGCAGCGGCTCAACTCGGGCGACAAGCCGCCGGTGGAGGCGTGGGACCGCGAGCAGAAGGTGCTGCTCGCCAAGGGCTTCCTGGTCACCACGGACAACCAGATCGACGTCACCACCGGCACCGTGAAGCTGCGCGCGCAGTTCCCGAACGTGCAGGGCAACCTCTTCCCCAACCAGTTCGTGAACGTGAAGATGGTGGTGTACACGCTGCACGACGTGGTCACGATCCCGATGGCCGCGGTGCAGCGCGCCACCAACGGCACGATCGTGTACGTGGTCGGCGACGACGGCACCGTCTCCACGCGGCCGGTGAAGCTGGGCCCGGCCGAGGGTGAGGTCACCTCGGTGGAAAGCGGCCTGCAGGCCGGCGAGCGCGTGGTCACCGACGGACTGGACCGCATCCGTGAAGGCATGAAGGTCGAGGTGGTGCAGCCGGGGCAGCCGCGCGCGGCGCTCGCGCCCGACGGCGCGGGCAAGGGCGACTACAAGAAGCGCCTCGAGTCCATGACGCCCGAGGAACGCGAGGCGGCCAGGAAGCGCTACCAGAGCCTCACGCCCGAGCAGCGCGAGGCCTACAAGAAGAGCCGGCAGGGGCAAGGCGGCGCCGCGCAGTGAACCCGTCGCGGATCTTCATCCTGCGCCCGGTAGCGACCTCGCTATTGATGCTCGCGATCCTCCTCGCGGGGATCGTGGCCTACCGCCAGCTGCCGCTCTCGGCGCTGCCCGAGGTGGACTACCCGACCATCCAGGTCGTGACGCTCTACCCGGGCGCGAGCCCGGACGTGATCACCTCCTCCGTCACCGCGCCGCTGGAGCGCCAGTTCGGCCAGATGCCGGGCCTGAAGCAGATGTCCTCCACCAGCTCCGGCGGCGCCTCGGTGATCACGCTGCAGTTCGAGCTCACCGAGAGCCTCGACACCGCCGAGCAGGACGTGCAGGCCGCCATCAACGCGGGCAGCAACCTCCTGCCCACCGACCTGCCCTCCCCGCCCATCTACAGCAAGGTGAACCCGGCCGACGCCGCGATCATCACGCTCGGCGTCACGTCGAAGACGATGCCGATGACGCAGGTGCAGAACCTGGTGGACACGCGGCTCGCGCAGAAGGTCTCGCAGGTCTCGGGCGTGGGCCTGGTGACGCTCTCGGGCGGGCAACGCCCGGCGGTGCGCGTGCGGGTGAACCCCAAGGCCGCCGCCTCGCAGGGCCTCTCGCTCGAGGACATCCGCAACGCGATCAACGCGGCGAACACCAACCAGGCCAAGGGAAGCTTCGACGGCCCCACGCGCGCCTACACGATCGACGCCAACGACCAGCTGAGGAGCGCCGCCGAATACCGCGGCGTGATCATCGCCTACCGCAACGGCGCGCCCGTGATGCTCTCGGACATCGCCGACGTGGTCGAGGACGCCGAGAACACGAAGCTCGCCGCGTGGATGAACGAGACGCCGGCCATCATCGTGAACGTGCAGAAGCAGCCCGGCGCGAACGTCATTCAAGTGGTCGACCGCGTGAAGGCGCTGCTTCCGACGCTCACCTCGACGCTGCCCGCCTCCATCGACGTGCAGCTGCTCACCGACCGCACCGTGACCATCCGCGCCTCGGTGCACGACACGATGTTCGAGCTGATGCTCGCCATCGCGCTGGTGGTGATGGTGATCTTCATCTTCCTGCGCACGGCGGCCGGGACGATCATCCCGAGCGTGGCGGTGCCGCTGTCGATCGTCGGCACCTTCGGCGTGATGTACCTCGCCGGCTTCAGCATCAACAACCTCACGCTCATGGCGCTCACCATCGCCACGGGCTTCGTGGTGGACGACGCCATCGTCGTGATCGAGAACATCGCGCGCTTCGTGGAGGAAGGCGACCCGCCCATGGAGGCGGCGCTCAAGGGCACGCGGCAGATCGCCTTCACCATCATCTCGCTCACCTTCTCGCTCATCGCCGTGCTGATCCCGCTCCTCTTCATGGGCGAGGTGGTGGGGCGGCTCTTCCGCGAGTTCGCGGTCACGCTGGCCGTGTCGATCCTCATCTCGGCCGTCGTCTCGCTCACGCTCACGCCGATGATGGCGGCGCGGCTGCTCAAGCACACGCCGCCGGAGAAGCAGGGGCGCTTCTTCCGCAGGACGGGCGAGATGTTCGACCGCGTGATCGAGCGCTACGGCGAGGCGCTCAACTGGGTGCTGGACCGCCAGCCGCTCACGCTCGCGGTCTTCCTGGTGACGCTCGTGCTCACCGTGATCCTGTACATCGCGATCCCGAAGGGCTTCTTCCCGCTGCAGGACACCGGGCTCATCCAGGGCATCTCCGAAGCGCCGCAGAGCGCCTCGTTCACCTCGATGTCGGACCGCACGCGCGAGCTCGCCGGCGTGATCCTGCAGGACCCGGCCGTGGAGAGCGTCTCGTCGTTCATCGGCGTGGACGGAGCCAACATCACCATGAACGCCGGGCGCCTGCTGATCGCGCTCAAGCCCCACGGCTCCCGCCCCCCGGTGGCGAAGGTGATGGACGGGCTCAAGCAGCGCATCGCCGACGCGGGCGGCATCAAGCTCTACATGCAGCCGGTGCAGGACCTCACCATCGAGGACCGCGTGAGCCGCACGCAATACCAGTTCACGCTCGAGAGCGCGAACGCGGCCGACCTCGCGCAGTGGACGCAGCGCATGGTGGCGCAGCTCGCCGCCCTCCCGCAGCTCATGGACGTGGCCTCCGACCTGCAGGACCAGGGCCTGCAGGCGTACGTGCAGATCGACCGCGACACCGCCGGGCGCCTCGGGGTCACGCCCGCCGCGATCGACAACGCGCTCTACGACGCCTTCGGCCAGCGGCTGGTCTCCACCATCTACACGCAGGCGAGCCAGTACCGCGTGGTGCTGGAGGTGAAGCCCGAGTTCCAGATGGGGCCCGACGCGCTGAACAACATCTACGTGCCGGCCACGGGGGTGCAGCAGCTCAACGCGAACGGCTCGGTGCAGACCTCGGCCGCGACCGGCGCGCCGACCACGGCGGGCGCGAGCCAGGTGCCGCTCTCGGCGGTGGCCACGATCGTCGAGAAGCCGGGCTCGCTTTCCATCGGGCACCTGGGGCAGTTCCCGTCCACCACCATCTCCTTCAACCTCGCGCCGGGCTATTCGCTGGGCGACGCGGTGAAGGTGATCGAGAAGGCGCGCGACGAGATCCGCATGCCGATCAGCGTGAGGAGCGATTTCCAGGGCGCGGCGGCCGCCTTCCGCGGCTCGCTCCTCAACACGCTGCTGCTCATCCTCGCCGCGATCGTCACCATGTACATCGTGCTGGGCGTGCTCTACGAGAGCTACATCCACCCGGTGACGATCCTCTCGACGCTGCCCTCCGCGGGCGTGGGCGCGCTGCTCTCGCTCATGATCGCGGGCCAGGACCTGGGCATCATCGCGATCATCGGCATCATCCTGCTGATCGGCATCGTGAAGAAGAACGCGATCCTGATGATCGACTTCGCCCTCGAGGCCGAGCGCGAGCAGGGATTGAAGCCGCGCGACGCGATCTACCGGGCCTCGCTGCTGCGCTTCCGGCCGATCCTCATGACCACCATGGCCGCGATGCTGGGCGCGCTGCCCCTCATGATCGGCTGGGGCGTGGGCTCCGAGCTGCGCCACCCGCTCGGCATCGCGATGGTCGGCGGCCTCATCTTCTCGCAGATGCTCACGCTCTTCACGACGCCGGTGATCTACCTCTACTTCGACCGCCTCGCCACGCGCTGGGGCAAGAAGACGCGGCCGATCGAAGATGGCGTGCCCGCGCCGAGCGACGCCGACTGAGCCGAGCCCCGCGTGAACATCACCGAGCCCTTCGTCCGCCGCCCCGTCGCCACGACGCTGCTCTCGCTGGGCGTGGCGCTCGCGGGCGCGGTGTGCTTCGGATTGTTGCCGGTCTCCCCACTGCCTCAGGTGGACTTCCCGACCATCTCGGTGTCGGCCTCGCTGCCCGGCGCGAGCCCCGAGGTGATGGCGGCCACCGTGGCCACGCCGCTCGAGCGCGCCATGGGGCGCATCGCCGGCATCACCGAGCTCACCTCCAGCTCATCGCTCGGCAACTCGCGCGTGACGATGCAGTTCGACCTCTCGCGCAACATCGACGCCGCGGGGCGCGAGGTGCAGGCGGCGATCCAGGCCGCGCGCTCCACGCTGCCCACGAGCCTTCCCAACAACCCCACCTACCGCAAGCTCAACCCGGCCGACGCGCCGGTGATGATCATCGCGCTCACCTCGCCCCGCTACGACCGGGGCCAGCTCTACGACATCGCCTCCACCAACCTCGCGCAGCGCATCTCGCAGGTGAAGGGCGTGGGGCAGGTGATCGTGGGCGGCGGCTCGCTGCCCGCGGTGCGCGTGGAGCTCAATCCCACGGTCCTCAACGACCTCGCGATCGGGTTCGACGACGTGCGCACCGCGATCACGAACACCAACGCGAACCGGCCCAAGGGCTTCCTGGACGACGGCGTGCGCTCGTGGACGGTGCAGGCCAACGACCAGGCGCGCGAGGCCGACGAGTACAAGCCGATCGTCGTCACGTGGCGCAACGGCGCGGCGGTGCGCCTTTCGGACCTCGGCGACGTCGTGGACGGCGTGCAGGACGTGCGCAACTACGGGATGGCCAACGGCAAGCCCGCGGTGCTGATGATCGTCTTCCGCCAGCCCAACGCCAACATCATCGAGGTGGTGGACAGCATCACGAGCCTCATCCCCGAGCTGCAGGCCTCGATCCCGGGGAGCGTCGACGTGTCGGTCATGATGGAGCGCACGAGCACGATCCGCGGCTCGCTGCACGACGTGGAACGCACGCTGCTCATCTCGGTCGCGCTGGTGGTGCTGGTGGTGTACGTGTTCCTGCGCAGCGGCCGGGCCACGCTCATTCCCGCGGTGGCGATCCCCATCTCGCTCGTGGGGACCTTCGGGGCGATGTACCTGCTGGGATTCAGCCTGAACAACCTCTCGCTCATGGCGCTCATCGTCGCCACGGGCTTCGTGGTGGACGACGCGATCGTGGTGCTCGAGAACGTTTCGCGGCACATCGAGGCGGGCATGAAGCCCTTCCCTGCCGCCCTGCAGGGCGCGCGCGAGGTCGCGTTCACGGTGGTCTCCATGAGCGTGTCGCTGGTCGCGGTCTTCATCCCGATCCTCTTCATGGGCGGCATCGTGGGCCGGCTCTTCCGCGAGTTCGCCGTCACGCTTTCGGTGGCCATCGGGATCTCGCTGCTGGTCTCGCTCAGCACCACGCCGATGATGTGCTCGCGGCTGCTGAGGCCCGCCTCCGACGGGAAGCCCGGGCGCGTCGCGCGCTTGAGCCAGGGCGCCTTCGACGCGCTGCACCGCGGCTACGAGCGGAGCCTCGGCTGGTCGCTGCGCTTCCCGCTGCTCATGGTGATCGTGTTCCTCGCCACCGTGGCGCTCAACATCTTCATGTACGCCGAGATCCCGAAGAGCTTCTTCCCGACCCAGGACACGGGGCGCCTCATCGGCTTCGTGCGCGCCGACCAGTCGATCTCGTTCCAGGCCATGCGCCAGAAGCTCGACCGCCTCGCCGCCGTCGTGATGGCCGACCCGGCCGTCGAGAACGTGACGGCGTTCACCGGCGGGGGGCAGCGCAATTCCGCGCAGATGTTCATCGCCCTGAAGCCCCTGAACCAGCGACACGCCACCCTCGACGAGATCCTCGGGCGGCTGCGGCCGAAGCTCCTGCAGGAGCCGGGCGCGAACCTCTTCCTCAACCCGGTGCAGGACATCCGCGCGGGCGGCCGGCAGACCGAGGCCTCCAACCAGTTCACGCTGCGCGGCGAGGACCTGAACGAGTTGCGCACGTGGGCGCCGAGGCTGGAAGCGGCGCTGCGCGATCGCCCCGAGCTCACCGACGTCACCTCCGACCAGCAGGACAAGGGCCTGCAGATGACGCTCGTGATCGACCGACCCACGGCTGCGCGCATGGGGGTCACGCCCCGCTCGATCGACACGGCGCTGAACCTCGCCTTCGGGCAGGCGCAGGTCTCGACCATCTACCAGGACCGCAACCAGTACCGCGTGGTGATGGAGGCGGCGCCGCAGTGGTGGCAGAGCCCGCAGACGCTCGAGCAGATCTTCGTGCTCTCGCCCACCAAGGGGCGCGTGCCGCTCTCGGCGATCTCGCACTACGAGCCCACGCTGGCGCCGCTCGCGGTGAACCACCAGGGCCAGTTCGCGGCGGCCACGATCTCGTTCAACCTGCCCGAGGGCGTGTCGATGTCGCAGGCCTCGGAAGTGATCAAGGACACCATGGCGCGCATCGGCGTGCCCAACACGATCTACGCCTCGTTCGAGGGCACGGCGAAGCTCTTCCAGCAGGGCCTGGACAACCAGCCGTGGCTCATCCTCGCCGCGCTCCTCACCGTGTACATCGTGCTGGGGATCCTCTACGAAAGCGTCGTGCACCCGATCACCATCCTCTCGACGCTGCCTTCGGCGGGCGTGGGCGCGCTGCTCGCGTTGAAGCTCTTCAACACCGAATTCACGCTGATCGCGCTGATCGGCGTGATCCTGCTGATCGGCATCGTGAAGAAGAACGCGATCCTCATGATCGACTTCGCCCTCCAGCGCGAGCGCGAGGGCCGCTGCGACACGCTCACCGCGATCCGGGAGGCGGCGCTGCTGCGCTTCCGCCCGATCATGATGACCACCATGGCCGCCGCGCTGGGCGCGATCCCACTGGCCATCGGCACGGGCAACGGCGCGGAGCTTCGCCGCCCGCTCGGCATCTCGATCGTGGGCGGACTGCTCGTGAGCCAGCTCCTCACGCTCTACACGACGCCGGCCATCTACATCTTCCTCGACCGCTTCCGCCTCTGGACGCGCCGCAAGCTGGGCATGGGCGAGCAGCAATTCGAGCTGCAAACCAAGCCAACATGAGGTTTCGCATCGACTCCTTCAGGCGATCCGGCCCGTTCATGGCCGCAGTCCTTCTCGCAGGCTGCGCCGTGGGGCCCGACTACAAGAAGCCCGACACCGCCACGCCCGCGCAGTACAAGGAAGCGGGCGAATGGGTGAAGGCCAACCCGGGCGACGCGGTGCCCAAGGGCAAGTGGTGGGTCGCGTTCCACGATCCCATCCTCGACGCGCTCGAGGAGCAGGTGCAGGTCTCCAACCAGACGCTCGCCGCGGCCGAAGCGCGCTACCGGCAGGCGCACGCCTCCGTGAAGGCCGCCCAATCCGGCCTCTTCCCGACGGTGGGCTACGACGCCGGTGCCACGCGCACCCGCGCCACCGCCACGCGCTACAGCGTCTCGCTCGATGCGCAGTGGGAGATCGACCTCTGGGGTCGCATCCGCCGCACGGTGGAGGCCGCGAAGGCCACCGAGGAAGCGAGCGCCGCCGACGTCGAGAACGCGCGCCTGTCGATGCAGGCCGACCTCGCCACGGCCTACTTCTCGCTGCGCGTAGCCGATACCGGCAACGACCTCCTGGTGGACATGGTGAAGGCCTTCCAGTCCAACTACGACCTCACGAAGAACCGCTATGCCGCCGGCGTCGTCTCGAAGGTGGACGTGGTGCAGGCCCAGACACAGCTGCTGAGCACGCAGGCGCAGCTAATCGACTTGCGCGCCACGCGCGCCACGCTCGAGCATTCGATCGCGGTGCTCGCCGGCAAGGCGCCGTCCGAGTTCATGCTCACGCCGGTGAAGCTCGACGTCCACATCCCCGGCGTTCCGCCGGGCGTTCCTTCCACGCTCCTCGAGCGCCGGCCCGACATCGCGTCGGCCGAGCGCAGCATGGCCGCGGCCAACGCGCGCATCGGCGTGGCCGAGGCCGCGTACTTTCCCGCGCTCAGCCTCACGGGCAACGCGGGCTACGCCGGCGGCGAGCTCGCCAAGCTCTTCTCCGCCCCCAACCGTTTCTGGGCCCTCGGCGCGGACCTCGCCGGAACCCTCCTGGATTTCGGCGCGCGCTCGGCCCAGGTGGAGCTGCAGCGCGCCGCCTACGACGAGCAGGTCGCCAACTACCGGCAGGCGGTGCTTGGAGGCTTGCAGGAAGTCGAGGACAATCTCGCGACGGTTCACTGGCTCACCGAGGAAACCAACGTGGAAACCGAAGCGGTGCGCGCGGCGCGGGAGAGCGTGGCCCTCACGCTCAACCAGTACAAGGCGGGGACGGTGAGCTTCCTCAACGTGGCGCTGGTGCAGGCCACGCAGCTGAACGAGGAGCGCACGATGGTGACGTTGCTGGGGCGCAGGCTCGCCGCGACCGTCGCGCTGATGCGCGCCCTGGGCGGCACGTGGCAGTAGGCGTCGGGACGGCCGCGCCGGCCCCGTACGCCGACTGGATCGGGCGAAGCGAGACGCGCGAGGACGTCGTCACCGTCGCGCCGCTCGTCGCGCTCGCCGCCCTGCTGGACCGCGACGATCCCGCGCCCCGCCCGGGCGATGCCGCCCCGCCCCTCGCCCACTGGCTCTACTTCCTGCCGTTCTACCGCGAGTCGGAAGCCGGCCCCGACGGCCACGCGGTGAAGGGCTCGTTCCTGCCGCCGATTCCGCTTCCGCAGCGCATGTGGGCCGGCAGCCGCCTCGAGTTCGCGCGCCCGCTCGTCGTGGGCTCGGCCGTGCGCCGCACCTCCACCATCCGCGACATCGCGACGAAGCAGGGCAGGAGCGGGACGCTCACCTTCGTGACCGTGCGCCACGAGGTGAGCGATGCCGGCGGCCTCGTGCTCTCGGACGAGCACGACATCGTCTACCGCGGCGAGGGCCGGCTGGCGGCCGAGGGGCAGCCAGCGCCCACGGGCGAGGCGTGGCGCCGGGAAATCCGGCCGGACCCGGTGCTCCTCTTCCGCTATTCGGCGGTCACGTTCAACAGCCACCGCATCCACTACGACCACCCGTACGCGACGGGCGTCGAGGGCTACCCGGGGCTCGTCGTGCACGGCCCGCTCGTCGCCACGCTCCTCGTGGACCTGCTGCGCCGAAACCGCCCTGAAACGACGCTCGTCCAGTATCGGTTCCGCGCATTCCAGCCCCTGTTCGATAATGGGCCGTTCGAGACGTGCGGCCAGCCGGACGAAGCTGCCGCAGCCGCGCGGCTCTGGACGCGCAACGCGCAAGGCGCCCTCACGATGGAGGCGACGGCAACGTGGCAGCGGAGATGAGGAACAAATGATCGTCAACTGCGTGGCGTACCAGGAAGGACGCAAGCTCGCCGACATCCACAAGGAGGAGATCGGCGAGTACGTGAAGCGCCCCGAGTGCTTCGTGTGGGTCGCGATCAAGGATCCCACTCCCGAGGAACTCGACGAGATGGCGCAGGAGTTCGACCTGCACCCGCTCGCGGTGGAGGACGCGCACCACGGCCACCAGCGGCCCAAGGTCGAGGAATACGGCAACTCGATCTTCTGCGTGATGCAGGTCGTCGAGATCCACGGCGACGAGATGCACGTGAGCGAGATCGACGTGTTCATCGGCCCCAACTACATCCTCTCGGTGCGCCAGCGCACCGAGCACGGCTTCGTCGAGGTGCGCACGCGCGCCGAGAGCGAACCGGAGCTCCTGAAGATCGGCTCGGGCTTCGTCTTCTACGCGCTCGTCGACAACGTGGTGGACCGCTACTTCCCGATCGTGGACGCGCTCGAGGTGGAGCTGGAGAAGATCGAGGAGCGCATCTTCGCCGGCGGCAACGTGAAGCAGAACATCCACGAGCTCTATGCGCTCAAGCACAAGGGCATGGTCGTCCGCCATGCCGTGGAGCCGCTCATCGAGGGCGTGCACAAGCTGATGGGCGGGCGGGTGCCCGGCGTGTGCCACGGCACGCAGGAATACTTCCGCGACGTCTACGACCACCTGCTGCGCGTGAGCCAGCAGCTCGACGGCCTGCGCGACATGGTGATCACCGCCATGCAGGTGAACCTCTCGATGATCTCGCTCGCCGAGACGGTGGTGACCAAGCAGATCGCGGGCTGGGCCGCCCTGCTGGCGATACCCACGCTCATTGCGGGCATCTACGGAATGAACTTCAAGGACATTCCGGAGTACGACCTGCCATACGCCTACCCGACGTGCCTGGTCGCCATGCTCGTCATCGACGTTGTGCTCTACCGCATGTTCAAGCGCATCGGCTGGCTATGACGCGCGCTCGGCGGCCGACTCGCCGAGCAGCCACTCCCGGAACGTCTCGATGGCCTCGTCGCCCGCGGCCGCTTCCGGCGTGACGAGGTAGTACGCGAAGCCGCCGGGCGCGGCGATGTCGAACGGCACCGCCAGCCGGCGCGCGCCGATGTCGGCGTCGAGCAGCGACTTGATGGCGAGCGTCACGCCCATGCCCTCGATGGCCGCGTCGAGCGCAAGGGCCGCGTCGCTGAAGTGCGGCCCTCGCGTGCCGTCGATGTCGTGCATCCCGGCCGAGCGCAGCCAGTCGGTCCACGTGGGGCGCGTGCTCTCCTCGCTCACCGTGTCGTCGTGCAGCAGCGTGTGGTGCCGCAGGTCGGCGGGGCTGCGCAGCGCGTGCTCCCCGCGCAGCAGGCGCGGGCTGCACACCGGCACGTAGACCGCCGAGAACACCTCGTCCACGCGGTTGCCCGGGTAGTTGCCCGATCCGAAGCGCACCATCGCCACCGGCGTTTCCGCCGATTCCGCATGCGGCGCGACGAGGCCCGGCTGCGCGCCCGTATCCACCATCGCCTGGCGGCTCGCCACGTGCAGCTCGATCTCGGGATGCGCCATCGTGAAGCGCGCAAGCCGCGGCACGAGCCAGCGCGCCGCGAAGTTGGGCGGCGAGACCACGGTGAGCGGGCGCGTCTCGTGGCGCGAGCGTGCCCGCTGCACCGCAGCAAACAGCGATTCCAGGCCCTCGCGCACCTTGGGCAGCATCGCCTCGGCCTCGGGCGTGAGCTCGAGGGCGCGCGTGAGGCGCCGGAATAGCGGCGCCCCCAGGTGGTCCTCGAGGAGCCTCACCTGGTGGCTCACCGCGCCCGGAGTGACGTGCAGCTCGCGGGCGGCGTTCTTGAAGCTCAGGTGGCGCGCGGCGGCCTCGAAGGCGCGCAGCGCGTTCAGCGGCGGCGTGCGAGCGGTCAGGCGGGCGATGGACACGTTTGGTTGCTCCGTTGCATCAATACAAATCGGTTGTTGCAGCGCAACAATATCACTATATTTTGTCCCTGAGGCGCGTTTCAAGCCCCATTACCCGGATCGCGCTGCGTAATCTTCCAAAAGGAGGTTGCAAATGAATTTCGAGACCGAATACCCGGAATACGTTTCCGTCGCCGAATATGTGCGCCGCGCCAATTTGGAGCGCAGCGTCTACCTCGCGCATCTCTTCGCCGCGGGCGTCGCCCGCATGGTCGCCGGCGTGCGCCGCATCGCGGGCTCGCCCGAAAGCGCCGCGGCCGACCGCGAGGCCGTCAGGGCCGATCCCTTCCTGCACCGGGCCGTCGCCCGTTATTGACTCGAACCGCCGCCGGGCCCGCGACCGCGCCACGGCTTCTTCCGCGCGCTGGGCCCCGGCGGCATCCATCGCATCCACTACACGGATTGGGGCCGGCGCAGCCGCAAGCGCGTCGTCATCTGCGCGCACGGCTATAGCGGCAACGCCCGCGACTTCGACGCGCTCGCCGCGGCGCTCGCGCCCCATGCCCGCGTCATCTGCCTCGACATGGCGGGACGCGGCGAGAGCGACTGGCTGCAAGGCCCGCTGCACTACCACTTCGGCCAGTTCCTCTCCGACATCCACGGGCTGATCGCGCACCTGGGCGTACGCGAGGTGGATTGGGTAGGCACGTCCATGGGCGGCCTGCTCGGGATGATGCTCGCCTCGCAGCCGGCAAGCCCCGTGCGCACGCTCGTGATGAACGACATCGGCGCGTACGTTCCGTCCGACGCGCTGCAGGCCATCGGCCGCAACCTCGATGCGCCGGATCGCTTCGCCTCGCTGGACGAGGTCGAGCGGCACCTGCGCCACACGCATCGCGATTGGGGCGAGATCACCGACGCGCAGTGGAAGGAGCTGGCCGTGCACGGCTCACGCCCGGCGGGTTCCGGTTATCGCCTGCACTACGACCCGCGCATCGCCCAGGTGATGCGCATGCCGGTCGCCTCGGGCCTCTTCTTCTGGGGAGCGTGGTACCGGGTGCGCTGCCCGGTGCTGCTCGTGCGCGGCGAGCGCTCGCGCATCTTCCCCGAGGCGGTGGCGCGCACCATGCTCGACGCCAAGGGCGGCGCGCGCCTCGCGCAAATCCCCGGAAGCGGCCACGCGCCCTCGCTGATGGCAGAATCGCACATCGCGATCGTGCGCGACTTCCTGCAGGCGGAGAACCGCGAATGGCGCCAGCCCCGCTCGTCTTCCTCCCCGGCCTCCTCGAGGACGCGGACGCCTTCGCCGCACAGATCGGCAAGCTCGGTGGGATCGCCACCTGCACCGTCGCCGACCTGACGCGCTCCGACACCATCGCCGGGTTGGCCGCCGACGCGCTGCGCGAGGCGCCCAGCGGCCGCATCGCGCTCGCCGGCCACTCGATGGGCGGCTACGTGGCCCTGGAGGCGATGCGCCAGGCGCCCGAGCGCATCGAGCGCCTCGCGCTCCTCTGCACGAACGCGCGGCCCGATTCGGCCGAGTCCACCGCGAACCGGCGCCGCCTGATGGCGCTTGCCGAGCGCGACTTCCCCGCGGTCGTCGAGGCGCTCATGCCGCGGCTCGCGACCGAGGCGCACCTCGCCGACGAATCGATCACCGGCACGATCACGGAGATGGCGCTCGGCGTCGGGAAGGAAGCGTTCGCGCGGCAGGAGAACGCGATCATCGGCCGCATCGACAGCCGGCCGCACCTCGGGAAGATCCGCTGCCCCACGCTCGTGGTCGCCGCGCGCGACGACCTGCTCATGCCGCTGGAAGTCCTGAAGGAGATGGCCGATGCGATCCCGGGCGCGCGCCTCGAGGTGATCGACGATTGCGGCCACATGGCGTCCCTCGAGCAGCCCGCGCGCCTCGCCGACTTGCTCGCGGGCTGGCTCATGGCGGGGTGGCTGCGCTCCTGACGGCACGCTGAACTCCCGGGCGCCGTGCGGATCAGAACGGCACCCCAATCCTGCCGGGAGAGAACCATGCTCGTGCACGTCGGCCCCGTCATCGCGCTCATCGCGGGAATCCTGATCCTCGTGATGCCGCGCCTGCTCAGCTTCATCGTCGCCATCTACCTCATCGCCGTAGGCGTGCTCGGGCTCCTCGCGGGCGTGAAGTTCTGACACACTGCGGGGATGATGTCCGTCCCCGTCCTTTCGCTGCTGGAAACCCGGGTGCTCGGCGTGCTGATCGAGAAGCAGCACACCGTGCCCGACACTTACCCCCTCACGCTGAACGCGCTCGTCTCCGGCTGCAACCAGAAGACGAGCCGCGACCCGGTGATCGAAGCCTCCGAGGCCGAGGTGCAGGCCGCGGTGGATCGCCTCAAGTCCGCCTCCATGGTCATGGAGTCGAGCGGCGGCCGCGTGATGCGCTATGCGCAGAACTTCGGCAAGGCGCTGGGCGTGCCGCCGCAGTCCGCGGCGCTGCTCGCCGTGCTCTTCCTGCGCGGGCCGCAGACGGCGGGCGAGCTGCGCATCAACAGCGAGCGGTTGCACCGCTTCGGCGACATCCTTTCGGTCGAGGCGTTCCTGAACGAGCTCGCCGAGCGCAAGGAAGGCGCGCTGGTGCGCGAGCTCGCGAAGGCGCCCGGGGCGCGCGAGACACGGTGGGTGCACCTGCTTTCGGGCGAGCCCGCGGCGCTTCCCGCCGCACCCGACACCTCGGCCCATTCCGAGTCGCTCACGGTGAGCGAGGTCGCCGCCATGAAGGCGCAGATCGCGAGCCTCGAATCGGAAGTGGCCTCGCTCAAGGAGGCCGTCGCGCGCCTTACGCGCGACCTGGGCGCCTGAAGGCCTAGCTCCCCTTCACCCGCACCGGCAGCGGCATGTTGCAGACGCCGATGCGCCCGATGGGGTCCTTGAACCAGGATTCCTTGCGCGTCGCGCGCGACGCGATGTAGGCCTTGAACGTGGCGCTGTCCGTGCGCAGGGCTTCGAGCCTCAGCCGCCCGGCCTCGGGCACGTCCGCCGCGAGGCGCGCCGAGGCGATCGGGATCCGCTGGGACGGCTTCTCGTAGAAGCCCATCGGCGCCGGGCCGCGCGGCGATTGGCCGATCACCGCGTAGAGCTCGCTTCCATTGCCCGAGTCCGCGTCGTCGTCGCGCCCCACGCCCACCGAGCCGTAGCAGTGCACGAGCCATGTCTCCCCGCGCTTGGCATCGCGCGCCGCCGCGAAGCCCTGCGAGAAGCCCACTTCGGGCGCATAGGTGTCCGGATAGGGCAGCGGCGTGAACTCCAGCCCGGGGTCGACCGGGCGCGAGAACTCGGGCTTCACCTTCACGGCCGCCATCGCCTTCGCGCGCGGATCGTCCTCGGGGCGCGCCCACTGCACCACGTAGTTGTCCTGCACGCGAAGGACCACGCTGCCGTCGAAGTAGCGCTGGCGCAGGAGCTTGCGGATCGCGGCCACGTTGGCCGGCGCGTAGGCGGGGGCGAGCTCGATCACCACGCGGCCGGCGGGAAGCTCGAGGTAGAGCGTGTTCTCGGGATCGAGCTCGCGCCAGTCCGATGCGGGCGAGTCCTTGAGCAGGTCCTGCGCAATGGCCGGCGGCACGAAGGCGATCGCAGCGGCGGCGATCGCGCGAAAGGTTCCTACGAAGTCCATTCCCGCCATCCCTT
Source organism: Usitatibacter sp. (assembly GCA_035519515.1). Taxonomy (GTDB): domain Bacteria; phylum Pseudomonadota; class Gammaproteobacteria; order Burkholderiales; family Usitatibacteraceae; genus Usitatibacter. Next base: position 11,843 of record DATIWC010000063.1, on the reverse strand, counting down.
GAGCAGGGGAAAGTAGAGGCCGCGCCGGGCTTCGGGCTTGCCCAGCGCGAGCACGTAGCGCTCCAGCTGCGGACGATAGCGCGTCTGCTCCTCGGCGAGGAAGCCCTCGAGATCGGCGCCCTCGTGGCTGCCGGTCTTGTAGTCCACGATCCAGGTGCCCGCGAGGTCCTCGAAGACGCGGTCGATGACGAGGTCGCGGCGCACGCCTTCCACCAGCGCCGAGATGCGGTATTCGTTGCGGGCGTTCGCCTGCGGCCCCAGCAGCCACTTGCCGCGCGGGTCTTCGAGCGCGCCCGCGAGCGCGGCGACGACCCTCGCCGACGCATCCTCGATCTGGCTTGCGGCCACGCCCCGCGAGGCGAGCTCGTGCCGGATCGCATCGCGCTGCTTCTCGACGCGCGCCCGGTTCCAGCCGCGCGCTTCCTCCTCGGCGATGCGTTGCAGCCACCGGTGCACTACGCCGCCCACGCGCCTCGCCGTATCGCCGACCCAGGAGAACTCGATGGGCTCGCCCAGCTCCGGATCCGCGGGCGCGATCCACGCGACGGCGGGCGGCGGTGCAACGCGATAGCGGCCGATGTCGAGGCGGCGCAGCCGCGCCTGCTGCGCGGGCGCAACCGTGCGGGCCCCGTCGCCCGCCGCAGGCGCCTGCGCTTCGCCGCGGAAGGCGCCGGCGACCGCGGGCCACAGCTTCGCCAGCAGCGAACCCTTCGCAGGGGCTTTCGCGAGGCCCTTGTCGTCGCGCTTCGCCTCGCCCAGCAGGTGCAGCCGCGAGCGGGCGCGCGTGGCCGCCACGTAGAGCAGGCGCCCCATCTCGTGGCCCGCCTTCTTGCCGTCGAGGCGGCGCACCAGCTCGTAGATCGCCTCCTTCTTCCCGCCCGCGGCCTGGATCGGCGCGAGCAGCAGCGACTGCTCGGCCGTCTCCATCCAGAGGAAGAGGCTGCGATCGTCGTGGCCGCTCTTGCCCGACAGGCCCGGGACGATCACCGTGTCGAACTCGAGGCCCTTCGCCTTGTGGATGGTCATCACCTGCAGGCATTCGGGCGACGCGAGGTCGGGCGGCGCGAAGAGCTTCGCGAGGGACTCCTCGAACTCGGCGAGGTCGGCGAGCGAGCCCGATTCCTCCTGGGCCTCGAGATGGTCCAGGTACGTTTCCGCCTCCTGGAGCTGCGTTTCGTCCTCGACGCACGCCGGGCCGCCGAGTGCGAGCCACGCGGCCTCGACGATCTCGCGCAGGCTGCCGCGCCCGCGCCGCTCGAGCGCGGGGCCGAGGATCCCGCGCGCCCGCTCCAAACGCGCGCGCCCCTGCGCGGAAAGGCGCTCGATGCGCGGCCCATCGTTCGCCGCCTGCCATACCGTCACCGGCTCCTCGCCCGGCGCGAGCACGAGAAGATCGGCGAGCGTGAGCGCGCACCACGGCGCGCGCAGCACCGCGAGCCACGCGACGCGATCGGCCGGATGCGACAAGGCGCGCGTGAGGGCGAGGAGGTCGCGCACCGCGGGGCTTCGCCCGAGCGACTCGATCTCGACCGCGCGATAGGGCACGTTGGCCTCGCGCAGCTTCGGGATCACCTCGAGCAGGTGCATCCGGTTGCGCACGAGGATCGCCACGCTCGCCGGCTCTCCCGGGCGGCGGCCCGGGGCGCGCATCGCCTCGCGCGCGAGCTCCACCACGCGCGCGGCCTGGCCCGCACCGTCGCCCTCGTAGAAATCGTGGATGCTGACGGATTCGCCTTCGGCGGCATGGATCGCCTGCGAAGGCGAATAGGGAACCGCGCCGGTGCGCACGTCGCCCGCGCCGGGCATCACTCGCGCGAAGGCTTCGTTCACCCAGTCCACCAGGCCCGCCTGCGAACGGAAGTTCGCCGAGAGCGTGACCGCATCCAGCGCCACGTGGCCGATCCCCTCCTGGCGCGCCTGCAGGAAGAGCCCCACCTCCGCCTCGCGGAAGCGGTAGATCGATTGCATCGGGTCGCCCACCAGGAAGAGCGTGCGGCCGTCGCCGGGTTCCCAGCCCGACGTGAGCAGCTCGAGCAGGCGGAACTGCGTGTGGGACGTGTCCTGGAACTCGTCGACGAGGATGTGGCGGATGCGGTAGTCGAGGACCAGCAGCAGGTCCGTCGGGCCATCGGCCGCATCCAGCGCCTGCAGCGCGCGCAGCGCGAATTCCGTGAAGTCCGCCTTGCCATGCTTCGCGAAGACGAGCTGCAGCTCGCGGATGGCGAGCGGCGCCAGCGCGATCATCGCCTCGAGCGCATCCCACTGGTCCTGCGAATACGACGCCGGGGGCAACGATTTCACGCCGAGCAGGGCCTCGAGCAGCTCGTCGTTGCGAATCGCGGCGGGCGCGCCGCCATCCTTGCGCCAGGTCTTGGCGGTGGTGGTCCACGCGGCCGCGCGCGCGATCCATCCGTCGACATCGAGCTGCGGTATGTCCACGCCGGGCGGCCACGCCTCCAGCATCTCGTCGACCGCGGCGCGCCGGACTTCCTCCAGGGCCGCCTCGAGCGAGGCGCGATCCGTGTTGCGCTTGAGCGTGCGCAGCCACTGGTCGCGCCGCGCGAGCATCGCCGCGATCAGCTTGCCGGCCGCGACCGTGTCGTTGTCGAGATGGCGCAACAACCGCTCGACGTGCGCCGCCTCTTCCGGCGACTGGCCGTCCAGCGAGGCGAGCAGGTTGCGCGCCGCCTCGGCGAAGAGCGCCGTCGCATCCTCGATCACCTCGGGCTGGCCACCGAAGCGCGACAGCACGGGCATTTGCCGCGTGAGGGAGGCGCACAACGCGTCGATCGTCTGGACCTTGAGGCGATCGGCGCCCTCCTCGAGGTTCCAGCCGCGCGCCACGTCCCGCTCCAGCGCGGCGCGGGCGAGATCCCAGGTTCGCGCATCCTGCACGGCCTGCGGGCGCGGCTCGGAGCGCGCCGCGCGCAGCGCCGCGAGCACGCGCTGGCGCATCTCGGCAGCCGCCTTGATCGTGAACGTGATCGCCGCGATCTCCTCCGGCCGGTCCACCCGTGCCAGCAGGGCGAGGTAGCGCTGGATCAGCAGCTCGGTCTTGCCGGATCCCGCCGGCGCCTGGACGATGAACGAACGCCCGACATCGAGCGCGCGATCGCGTTCAGCCTGGTCGGGCGCGGCGCGGGAATCATTCATCGGCATCGCCTTCTGCCTGCGCCGCGCCGAAGGGCGTCTTCTCGTCGATGCGGCACAAGGCGTGCTGCTCGCACAAGCCGCAGGACTGCGTCACCGACTTGGGATCGACCCGCGCATCGCCCGCGGCGAATGCGGCCCCGATGCGGTCGAGCTCGGATCGCCAGGCCTGGAGGAGCTCCGGCCAGCCGCGGTAGAGGTCCCTGCCCTTGCGGTCCTTGTCGATGGTGCCCACGTCGCGCGTCACCAGGTTCGCGACGCGCGAGACGCCCTTGAAGCGCATCTCGCCGGTGCGCACCTGCGCAAAGGCGACGGCCACGACCTGCGCCGCATCCTCGCCGCCCAGCGCGTACATGGGCAGCTGCGGCTCGTCCATTCGCGAGCCCATCCAGGCCGCGGTCTTGCACGCGCCGGTCTTGTAGTCGATCACCACGTCGCCGCCCGCGGCGAGCGCATCGCGCCGGTCGAGGCGCGCGGTGACGGTGACGCCGCCGAACGTGACCTGGCGCTCGTCCTCGGTCCTGGCCACGGTGAAGCCGGGACGCGCGCGCTCGACGGCGAGCCAATCGCGCGCGAGGCGCACGAGCCGCTCCCGTTCCAGCGCGGCATAGCGGCCGGAGAGCGCATCGGGATGCCGTGCCTTCATTCTCGCGACGGCGGCCTCGGCGCATTCGGCGAGCAGCTCGTCGAGCTGCGCCTCGCCCTGCTCGAGCAGCCGCGCAAGGCTGCCGAGGCGGTTCCACACCGCCGCCAGCACTTCGTGCACCAGCGTCCCGCGATCCCTGGCATCGAGGCCGGGGCGAGGAGCCTCCAACCCCTCGGAGCGCAGGCGCCTCGCGGCGAAGGCGCGAAACGGGCACGCGGCCTGGTCCTTGAACAAACCCGTGCCGCCCTTGCGCGCAAGATCCTTCACGGCCGGAGCCCGCCCATCCTCGATCGCCTCCACGAAGCCCGTGGCGCGAATCGCCTCGCGCAGCGAGGCCACGCGGTCGATGCCGAGATCCTCGATGCGCGTTGCCGGCAGCGAGGCGATGAGCGCGCTCGGCGAGAGCTCGGCCTCCTTGCGCATGCGCACGTGGCTCACCACGACCTCGGGCGACGAGGCGAGCCAGCGTTGCGTAAGGCGCCGGTCGAGCTCGAGGCAAGCCGCCGGATCGGCCTGCGGGATTCCGGCGGCGCGCTGCGCGGCGACGGGAATGAAGGGGTTCGGCCGAGCGGGCAGCGGCCACGCATCGTCGTTCAGGCCCATCACCCACAAGTGGTCGAACTCCTGGCCCGCGGATTCGAGCACGCCCATCACCTGGATGGGCACGTCGGCGGCCTTGGGCTGGAAGATCGTGTCGCGCGCGAGCTGGCGCAGCCTCCCGCGCGCCGCGTGGTAACCCATCTTCGGCACCACGCGCTCGAGGCCCGCCAGCTCGGCGAGCAGCTCGTGCCACTTCTCGAGCGTTTGCTGCTCGTTCGAATCGAGCGCGCGTTCGCCCGGGAAGCCCACGACGCGAAGCGCGTCCGAGAAGGCGCGCGCCCACTGCGAGGCGGGTTGCGCCTCGAAGAGGCTCGCCTTGCGGAAATCCGCGAGGCGCCTGAAGCGGTCCACGAAGATGGGCACCGGCGGCGCGGTCGGCGCCTTGCACTGGCGCAGCAACGAATCGAGCGTCACTTCGGGCGCGCAGTGCCTGCGCCAGTGGGCATCGAGGCGCGCTCGCGCATGCAGCTCCTCCCCGGCGCCCGCGATGAAGGGCGAACGCAGGAGGCGGCTCGCGTGCTCGAACGCAATGCGCGGCCCGCAGAGATCCACCAGCAGCAGCGCGTCCGCGACGAGCGCGTGCTCGTCCAGCGCTGCGCCGAGCGAGACGTTGAACGGCAGGGGCGTGGGCGCCGCCGCGAGCGGGAGGCCGGGCTGCATGACCGCCGCGAAGGTCCGCTGCACGGCCCGGCGCGCCTTGCCGAGGTCCGGCACGACGACCCCGATGCGCACGGAGCGCCCTGCCTCGCACGCCGCCGCCAGGCGCGCGCGCGCCCAACGTGCGGCGTGTTCCATCTCCATGCGCGGATCGCTCGCCTCGACGCGCGCGGCCTGCACCTTGTGCGCCGCCGGGGCGGTCTCCACGATCTCGCAGCCGCTCTGGCCCAAGGCCGCGAGAAACTCGCGCATCTGGGGCGTCGGGAGGTCGAAGCCATGCAACACGAGCGTGGCCGGCTTGCGCAGGTCTTCCCGTTCCAGGAGCGCGACGAGCACGTCCGGCAGGCGCGCGCCCTCGACCTGCCGCGCTTCGCGCGTGTGGCGCTCGTAGTGCGCGGACCATTCGAGGAAAGCCTTGCCGTCCTCGTCCGGGATGCGCCGCGCGTCGAGCGGGATCCGCCAGGCCTGCGCGAGCGCCCAGGCCTCGCGGCACTGGGCCGCCGCGGGCGCGAGCGCGAAAAGCTCCTTCGCGTAGCGGCTGCCTCGAAGGACCTCTTCCCACAGGGCCTGCTCCTGGGAGGGTGCGAGGAGGAGCGGAAGGCCCGCGGCCTCCCCGGAGAAAAGGGCGTCATCCCACAGCCGGCCGAGAAACGCCTCCCAGGGCAGGACATCGGCCGTTTCCCACGACTTCAGGCCCTTGCAAGCCTGGGCGGCGTGGAATTCCCGGGCGAGCACCTGCGCGAGGCGCCGGTTGGGGGTGAGCACGGTGATCCGCGCCCCATGGCCCGCGCCAAGCCGCTCAAGCAAATCGGTTTTTTCAATGCGCGGGACATCGCGGTGCATGCCCGGAATGATAGCCGCCCGCTGGCTCGCCCCATGAGCCTGCCGCCGATTCTTACGCTTGTAATCGACCCCCTTACGCCTGTAAGCGAGCCCCGGCCCGGAGTGTGCGAAATCTCACAGGGCTTTCGCGGCGCCGCGGCATAGAGTCGGGTCGAAGTGTGCTGTGGTTCATAGCGCACGGAGGCGGAAATGCCCATCACGATCCCCAAAAAGTTACGCTTGGCACACGGCCTCGCGGCTTCTTTCGCCGCGGCGGTCCTCGGTTTCGGCCTGCTCTTCTCGGCGGGCCCGTCGCTCGCGCAATCGGGCGCCGCCAACCACGGCATCGGCGCGGGCGCCGGCTCGCGGATCGCGAACCTGCTCGCGAACGCGGGCCGCGGCGGCAACCACGCCGACAACGGCCGCAACAAGATCTCCGACGATCTCGCGAGCGTGCTCGCCGGCCACGGCACGGGCCGCGAGCGTTGGGTCAGCCGCACGTCCAAAGGACAGCAGCTGGTCGACGTCCTCATCCTCGCCAACGGCGGAAGCACCGACCGGCAGCTGAACGGCCTGCGCACGGCCGTGGGACTGGGCGGCGGTACCGTGGGCCGCAGGTTCCGCATCGTGCCGGGCATCTCCGCGAAGCTGCCCGCTTCGTTCGTCGCCCTGCTTGCGCAGCGCCCGGACGTCTGGCGCATCGCGCCCAACCGGCACGTGCGCGGCGCGACGAGCGCCATGGAGCTCATCACCGGCGCCGACGACGTCCGCGTGTCGGCGCTCGCGGGCACCTCGCTCGACGGCAGTGGCGTCGGCATCGCCTTCGTGGACTCGGGAATCATGGCGTCCCACGGCGGGTTCGTGGGCGACGATGGCAACTCGCGCGTGAAGGTGAGCGTCGACTTCACCTCGCCGCTCGCCACGCCTGACACGCCGGTCGATGCGAGCGGCAGCACGTTCCAGGATCCCTACGGCCACGGCACGCTGGTCGCCTCCGTGGCGGCCGGCCGCACCGTGGGCGGCACGGTCGACTCCACCGGCGTCGCGCCCGGCGCCGCGCTCTACGACGTGAAAGTGCTGGACGGCAACGGCCACGGGGACGTCGCCACCACCATCTCGGGCATCGACTGGGTGGTGAACCACGCCGCGGCCTACAACATCAAGGTGCTCAACGTGAGCCTGGGCACCGATTCCACCGACTCGTACCTCACCGATCCCCTCTGCCTCGCGGCGCGCAACGCCGTGGCGGCGGGCATCACGGTGGTGGTCGCCGCGGGCAACTACGGTGTCGGCCCCGACGGCAATACCGCGTACGGCACCATCACGTCACCGGGCGACGAGCCGTCCGTCATCACCGTGGGCTCGGTGAACACGCACGACACCGCGGGGCGCGACGGGGATACCGTCAACAACTTCAGCGGCCGTGGCCCCACGCGCGGCTCCTACATCGACAATACCGGCGCCGTCCAATACGACAACGTCCTCAAGCCCGACCTCGTCGCGCCGGGCAACCGCGTGGTGGGCAGCCTCTCGACGGACGCGCCGGGCACGCACAACAACCTGCTCGCCGTCGCCTTCCCGCAACTCGTCCTCCAGCAGGGCGCCGTGGGCAAGGGCCTCATGAAGGCGAGCGGCACCTCGTTCGCCACGCCGGTGATCACCGGCACGGTGGCGTTGATGCTCCAGGCCAACCCGGGCCTCACGCCGGCCCTCGTGAAGGCGATACTCCAGTACAGCGCCGAGCCGCTGCCCGCGGCCGACATGCTGCAGCAAGGCGCGGGCCTCGTGAACGTGCCGGGCGCGCTTTCGATCGCCGGCGCGCTCGTGCCCGACCTGGCCACGCGCATCGCCAACGGCACCATCGCCGTGGGCGACTCGATGGTCGCGCCGGGCCACAACATGCCGCCGTCGTACAGCACGTCGATCGACGGCCACGCCGCCGTGTGGAGCCGCTTCGTGTTCATGGGCGGGCGCTACGTCCTGAGCGGCGACGACCTCTTCACGCAATACCAGCGCGCATACGACCCGCAGGTGCTCTGGGTCGGGCAGCAGGTGACCTCGGCGATCCAGAACGGCACGGCGCCCGTCGGCGCGCTCCTCAGTCCCGGCGTGGTGTCGGTGACGGACGTCCTGGGCACCAGCGACCCGGCGCTCGGCACCGGCGCCTTCACCGCGAGCACCTCGGTCGCCGGCATCGCCACCGCGCAGGGTGACACGCTCGACACGGGCCTCACGGTGTCCCAGGGCATCGTGCTGGCCGACGGCATCGTGCTGCCCGAGAGCATCGTGATCGCCGAGAGCATCGTGATCGCCGAAAGCATCGTGGTCGCCGAGGGCGTCGTGATCGCCGAAGGCGGCGTGTACGCGGAAGCCGGCCCGATGCCGGGCGAATGACGGATCGAACCCGCAGGCAACGAGAGGCAGCCATGACGATCATAGACATGCAGGACTACACCCCGGCCGCGCGGCGCTACTGGTGGACCGTCGTCGTCCTCGGCGTCTGGTCGCTCACCTATTCGGTGTCCCGCGTCGCCAATCTCGAAGCCGGGATGCTGCTGCAGGTGATCGCCGGTGCGCTCGTGGCCGCCATCGCCGGGTTCTTCCCCGTTCGCATCCCCGGCGCCAAGACGGCGATCGCCGGGGGCGAGATGTTCATCTTCCTCATCATGCTGGTCTACGGCGTCCATGCCGCGGTGCTCGCGGCCGCGTTCGAAGGAGGAGTGGCCTCGTGGCGCGCCTCGAAGCGCTGGACGAGCCGCATCGTCACCCCCGCCATGGCTTCGCTCGCCATGCTGATGTGCGCGTCGGTATTCGAAGTGGGGCGCTCGGCGATCCTGGCGGCCGGCTACAACGGCGGCGCCCTGCTGGTGGCCGTGATGGCGTTCGCCGTGCTGTACTGGATCGCCAACACGCTGTTCACCTCGACGCTCATCGCGTTGAAGCGCGGCCAGCCGTTCACGCCCCGCAAGTGGCTGGTGGACATGGCCTGGATCGGCCTTGCCTACGTGACGGGCGCTTCGATCTCGAGCGTCCTCTTCATCGCGTTCCAGCAGTTCGGGCTGCTCGCGCTCATGGTGTCGGCGCCGCTCATCGCGATGTTCCTGTCCACGCTGCACTTCTACTACCAGCACAAGGAAGCCGACCAGCGCCACATGGAGGAGCTCAAGGCGAGCGAAAGCCGCTTCCACAGCGCCTTCTCCCACGCCGCCATCGGCATGGCGCTCGTCACCACGGAAGGCCGCTTCACCCAGGCCAACAAGGCCTTCAGCGACATGCTGGGCCGCAACCCCGCGGAGCTCCTCGCCACGCGCCTGCAGGACGTCGTGAATTCCGCCGACCTGGACGCCCTCATGGGCCCGATCAACAAGCTCGTGAAGGCGGAGCTTCCTTCCGTGCACATGGAGATCCGCGCCAGGCACCGCGACGGCTCCGACGTCTGGATCGCGCTCAACGTCTCGCTCGCCCGCGACTGGCAGATGCACGCCCAGAACCTCATCGTCCAGGCGCAGGACGTGAGCGCCCGCCGCCGCGCCGAGGCCGAGCTCTACCACAACGCCTACCACGACAACCTCACGCAGCTCTACAACCGCGTGCACTTCGACGAGCAGCTGAACCGCGCCATCGCGCGCGTGCAGCGCCATCCCGAGCAGCGCTTCGCGGTGATGTACCTGGACTTCGACCGCTTCAAGGTCGTGAACGACAGCCTCGGCCACCGCGCGGGCGACGAGCTCCTGGTGAACGTGGCGCGGCGCCTTAAGTCGATGCTGCGCGAGACCGACGTGCTGGCGCGCCTGGGCGGCGACGAGTTCGCCATCCTGGTCGAGGACCTGCCGCGCCAGCGCGACGCCGTCGAGCTCGCCGAGCGCATCCACAAGGAGCTGCAGAAGCCCGTGCAGCTGGGCCACATGGAGGTGGCGATCAGCGCCTCCATCGGCATCACCTTCAGCACCAACAACTACCAGAGCTCCGACCAGATCATCCGCGACGCCGACATCGCCATGTACAAGGCGAAGTCCAAGGGCAAGGCGCAGTTCGCGCTGTTCGACTCCAGCCAGCACGCGCACGTCTCCGCGCAGCTGCAGCTGGAAACGGAGCTGCGCAAGGCGCTCGGCAAGGGCCAGATCTACCTCGAGTACCAGCCCATCTGCACGCTGAAGGACTCGAAGCTCGTGGGGTTCGAGGCGCTCGCGCGCTGGAACCACCCGGAGCGCGGCCTGCTCGAGCCCACCATGTTCATCCCGGTGGCCGAGGAGACCGGCCTCATCGTGCCCCTGGGCAACTGGGTGCTCGCCGAGGCGTGCCGCCAGATGCGCGAGTGGCGCGACATCCGCGTCGGCAGCGACCTGCGCATGAGCGTGAACGTCTCCAGCCTGCAGCTCTCGCACCCGGATTTCGTGGCGCACGTGGACCGGTCGCTGCGCGCGGCCGAGATGAAGCCCGCGCAGCTCACGCTCGAGGTCACCGAGAGCGTGCTGATGAACGGCATCGAGAACGCGGTCTCCACGCTCACGGCGCTGCGCCAGATGGGCGTGCAGCTGTCCATCGACGACTTCGGCACCGGTTACTCGTCGCTCTCGTACCTCGCGACGCTGCCCATCGACGCGCTCAAGGTGGACCGCTCGTTCATCGACCGCATGAGCCGCGAGGGCGAAGGCGGCGAGATCGTGAAGGCGATCTTCAAGCTGGGCCAGGCGCTCAGCAAGCAGGTGTACGCGGAGGGGATCGAGACGCGCGCGCAGCTCTCCATCCTGCAGGACCTGGGCTGCGAGTTCGGGCAGGGGTTCCTGCTGTCCCGGCCGGTGACGGCCGAGCGCGCCGGCGGCATCCTCGCCTCCAACGACGGAGCGATGCAGGTCGACGTCGCGTAACCTTCCTCCATAGCCCCATCGGACCCACGCCGCGCGAAGCCTCGCGGGGAGCGCGGCGGCCCAACCGGGCATGGAGGAAGCCTTGGCCACGAGAACCCCTGCGGCGCGCGCCCTGCGCGCCTTCGCTTTCTTCGCGGCGCTCTTCGCCGGCGCCGCGCTCGCCCAGGACAACCCGCTCGCGCGCCGGCCCACCGACCCGCGCAGCGTCCTGCCGGGCAACTGGAACGGCGCCAACCTCGAGAGCCGCAGCAACTGCGCCGCGCCCGAGAACAACGGCGCGCACGGCACCTACGCGGCTTACGTGGTGAGCTTCGATCCGCTCGCCTCGATGCTCGGCGTGGACGAGACGGCCATCACGGGCCTGCACTGCACCTACCTGGGGGCCTATGGCGCCGGCGGCGCCCCCACCTGGGCGGGCACGTACAGCTGCACGGACGGCAAGCAGGGCAGCTTCCGGGCCACCGGCATCCTCGCCACGCCCAACGCGATGTCGCTGCGGCTGTCCATCAAGCTCACCGGAACCGAGACCTGCGACGTGGACTCGATCCTGGGAGGCTCGCGCTTCTAGGCCGCGGGCAGCGTGAAGACGATGCGCGCGCCCTTCCCGCGCGGCTCCGACCGGATGGTGCCGCCATGCGCCTCGACGATCGCGCGGCTGATGGCGAGCCCCAGGCCCGCGCCGCGCCGCTCGGTGGCCGACTCGCCCCGCGTGAACGACTCGAACAGCTCCTCCTCGCGTCCCTTGGGCAGGCCCGGGCCGTTGTCCTCCACGCTCACCTCGACCAGGCGGCCTTCCGGGCGCGCCGTGATCCTCACCTTCGTGCCGGCAGGCGTGTGGCGCACGGCGTTGCCCACGAGGCTCGTGAGCACGCGCTGGATGAGGGCCGGATCGACCAGCACGTGCGGAAGGTCGCGCGGCACCTCCACGGAGACTTCGTGCTTGGCGGTGGCCGCGCCCAGGGCGCGGATCGCGGCGTCCACGAGGTCGGCCACCGCGCGGCGCTCGCGGGCGAGGCTCACCTCGCCGCTGCGCAATCCGGCCATCAGCATCGCGTCGCGCGCGACGTCCACGTAGTACACCCGCTCGAGCGCCGTGGCCA
>DATIWC010000062.1:0-6407 GCA_035519515.1 Usitatibacter sp. | reverse complement strand
CCTCGCCAAACCACGGATGCATCACAAGACGCTCGAAGTGAACGCGCGCGGGCTCACCCGACGCGATTACGAGGGCAAGGTCTCCACGCTCTGCGCCGGCTGCGGGCACGATTCGATCAGCGCGGCGATCGTCCAGGCGTGCTGGGAGCTCGCCATCCAGCCGCACCGCGTCGCGAAGCTCTCCGGCATCGGCTGCTCGTCGAAGACGCCGACCTACTTCCTCGGGCAGTCGCACGGCTTCAACAGCGTGCACGGACGCATGCCCTCGGTGCTCACCGGGGCCAACCTCGCCAACCGCGACCTGATCTACCTCGGCGTCTCGGGCGACGGCGACTCGGCCTCCATCGGCATCGGCCAGTTCGCGCACATCATGCGCCGCGGCGTGAACATGACCTACATCGTCGAGAACAACGGCGTGTACGGCCTCACCAAGGGGCAGTTCTCGGCCACCGCCGACCGCGGCTCGAAGGCCAAGCGCGGCGCGATCAACCCGGAGGAAGGCATCGACCTGGTGCTCATGGCGCTGCAGCTGGGCGCGACCTACGTGGGCCGCAGCTTCTCGGGCGACAAGCACCAGCTGGTGCCGCTCATCAAGGGCGCGCTCACGCACGAGGGGGCGGCGTTCCTGGACGTGATCTCGCCCTGCGTGGCGTTCAACAACCACGAAGGCTCCACCCGCAGCTACGACTACGTGCGCGAGCACAACGAGGCCGTGAATTCCCTCGACGTGATGACGTTCCACAAGGAAATCACCACCCAGTACGAGCCGGGCAGCGTGCAGGAGATCCGCCAGCACGACGGCTCGACCATCGTGCTGCGCAAGCTCCACGACACGTACGACCCGTCCGATCGCATCGCCGCCATGACCTACGTTCAGTCGCGCTACGCGCGCGGCGAGATCGTCACGGGCCTGCTGTACTTCGCCTCGAAGCCGCGCGACCTGCACGCCGCCCTCAACACCGTCGAGCGGCCGCTCAACGAGCTGGGCGACCGCGAGCTCTGTCCCGGGTCGGCCGCGCTCGGCAAGGTGAACGAGAGCCTGCGCTGAGGAGGGGGCCTGCCGCATGAAGCGAATCGACCTGCGCAGCGACACGGTCACGCAGCCTTCGGCCGCCATGCGCAAGGCCATGGCCGAAGCCCCGGTGGGCGACGACGTGTTCGGCGACGACCCGACCGTGAACCGCCTCCAGGAAGTCACCGCCGCGCGCTTCGGCATGGAAGCGGGGCTGTTCTTTCCCTCGGGAACGCAATCGAACCTCGCGGCGCTGATGGCCCACTGCCAGCGCGGCGAGGAGGTGATCGTCGGCCAGGACGCGCACACGTACCACTACGAGGCCGGCGGGATGGCGGTGCTGGGCTCGATACAGCCGCAGCCGCTCAACAATCGCCCGGACGGCACGCTGGACCTGGCCGAGGTCGAGGCCGCGATCAAGCCCGACGACGCGCATTTCGCCATCACGAAGCTCCTCGCGCTCGAGAACACCATCGGCGGCAAGGTCATCTCGCGCGCCTACCTCGCCGAGGCGGTCGCGCTCGCGCGCCGCCGCAAGCTCGAGACCCACCTGGACGGCGCGCGCATCTTCAACGCCGCGGTGAAGCTCGGCATGCCGGTGAAGGAGCTCTGCGCGGGATTCGACACCGTCTCCGTGTGCCTCTCCAAGGGCCTGGGCACGCCGGCGGGCACGGTGCTCGTGGGCCGCAGGGACCTCATCGACCGCGCGCGGCGCATCCGCAAGATGCTGGGCGGCACGATGCGGCAGGTCGGCATCCTCGCCGCGGCGGGCCTCTACGCGCTCGAGCACAACGTGGATCGCCTGGCCGAGGACCACGCCAACGCCGAGCGCCTCGCCAAGGGCCTCGCCGCGCTCGGGCTCAAGGTGGACGCGGTCCAGACCAACATGGTCTTCGCCGCGATTCCCAGGGAGTCCGTCGCGGAGCTCAAGGAGCACCTCGATGCCAGCGGCGTCGTGGCGCTGGTGTCGCCGAAGCTGCGCCTGGTGACGCACCTCGACGTGGACGCGGCCGGCATCGACCACGCGCTCGCCGTGTTCGGCCGGTTCTTCGCGAAGCGGCCGGCGCGCGTCGCCTGAGGCGCGGCGAAGGCGGCCGGCCCAATGAGGACCCTCGAGGCGGGGGTCGTGACGCTCGAGCCGCAGGTCGCCGGCCACGCCGCGCAAATGTTCGCCGTCCTGTCGGACGCGCGCATCTACGAATTCGAGAACGAGCCGCCCGCGAGCGAGGAGTGGCTGCGCGAGCGCTTCCGCAAGCTCGAATCGCGGCGGTCCCCCGACGGCAAGGAAGAATGGCTCAACTGGGTGTTGAAGCTGCGGGACGGTTCGCTCGCCGGTTACGTGCAGGCGACGGTTCGCGGCGACGCCAGCGCAGACGTGGCGTACGTGCTTTCGAGCGCGCACTGGGGCCGGGGAATCGCGAGCCGCGCCGTCGGCGCGATGATGGACGAGCTTTCGCTTCGCCACGGGACGCGGGTCTTCTTCGCGGTGTTCAAGACGGCGAACGGGCGGTCGCGCCGGCTGCTCGAGCGGCTCGGATTCGAGCCCGCGGCGGCGGCCGAGGTCGCCGCGCGCGGCGTGGAGCCCGGCGAATCCCTGATGCGGCGCGCGGGCTAGGCCGGCCCGGCCGTCCACTCGCGGCGCAGCAGCCCGAACACCTCGGCATCGCACGGCACGCCGTCCTCGAGCCACCGCTCGCGCAGGACGCCTTCGCGCACGAAGCCCAGCCGGCGCAGCAGGCCGACCGACGCCGCGTTGCGCGAATCGGCCACGGCTTCGAGGCGGCGCACGCCCATCGTCGCGAACGCGCTGCCGATGAGGGCCGTGAGGGCCTCGCGCATGTAGCCGCCGCCCCAGTAGGACCGGCCGAGGACGAACCCCAGCTCGGCCTGCGCGTTCGCCTCCTCGAAGCGGAAGATGAGGAGCGTGCCGATCGCCTTGCCCGTGCGCCTGTCGGCCGCCACGAACTGCAGGGAGAGGCCCGTGTCCTGGAAGCCGCGCATGCGCCCGAGCCAGGCGCGCGCGTCGTCCAGCGTGCGCCAGGTGGCATAGGGCAGGAACCGCGTGACCTCGTCGTCCCCGTTCACGCTCATCAGGGCGGGAAGGTCAGACTCGTCGACCAGGCGCAACAGCAGACGCGCGGTTTCGATCGGGGGCGGGGGATCGAGCGGCACGGACGCATTCTTCCACAGCGGCCGGCCGCGGCGCTAGGCGGCGCGCCCGAATTCGCCTGAGCCCACGCAGCCCATGATCGAATCCATGACGGGCTGGACGAATTCGGGCCGCAGCGCGATGAGCAGGCGCACCTTGGTGCCGCCGGCCAGCGGCGCGGCTTTCACGATGCCGATCGGCGCGCAGCCCGACTTCACGATGGCGCGGCGCACCTGCAGGAGCTGCGAGCTTTCCACCGTGACGCAGAGCGATCCGTCCAGGTCCCGGGCCTTGCAGACGCGGAACGTGGCCGGCAGTTGGCTTTCCGGTTGGGCACTCATGGCTTGCTTCCTCGTGGGTTCAGTCGAACCTCGTCGACTCACAGGGACAATGTAGGTCCTTGCGGGGAAAAACGTCGTAGAAGTTGGGGCGCCGCGCGTAAAGGCGCCATAAAGGAAACGGGCCCGCGCGCGGGCCCGTCTCGCCTTTGCGGATCGCCTCTACTTGAGGCTGTCGAGGTCGAGGTTCAGCTCGAGGACGTTCACCCGCGGCTCGCCGAGGAAGCCCAGCTGGCGGCCTTCCGTGTGCTTCGCGACCAGCTCGCGCACCTTTTCGACGGGCAGCTTGCGTTCCCGCGCGACGCGCGCCACCTGGTATTCGGCCGCGGCGGGCGAGATGTGCGGGTCGAGCCCGCTTCCGGAGGCCGTCACGAGGTCGACGGGGATCGGCTGCGTGTTGGCGGGATCGGCATCCTTCAGCGCCTTCACGCGCCCGGCGACCGCGTCCGTGAGCGCCGGGTTCGTCGGGCCCTGGTTCGTTCCGCTCGAGGAGGCGGCGTTGTAGGGGTTGGGCGACGTTCCCGAGGCGCGGCTCCAGAAGTTCTTCGCATCGGCGAACGGTTGCCCGATGAGCTTCGATCCCACGGCCTTGCCGTCCTTCATGATGAGGCTGCCGTTGGCCTCGGAGGGGAAGAGCGCTTGCGCGATTCCGGTGACGACGAGCGGGTAGGCGAGCCCGGTCACGAGGCTGAGCACGACGAGAATGACCAGGGCCGGGCGGAGTTGATTGGTGAGCATTCTGTTTCCTTGGCTGGGTTCCCGCCTTCGCGGGAATGACGACTAGGCGAGCCCGAGGACGACGAGGATCATGTCGATCGCCTTGATGCCGATGAAGGGCACGATCACGCCCCCCGCGCCGTAGATCCACAGGTTCTTGCGCAGCACGGCCGCCGCTCCCTGCGGGACGTATGTGACGCCCTTCAGGGCGAGCGGCACCAGCGCGATGATGACGAGGGCGTTGAAGATCACCGCCGAGAGGATGGCGCTGTTGGGCGTCGCGAGGTACATCACGTTCAGCGTGTTCAGCTGCGGGTAGGTGGTCGCGAACGCCGCCGGGATGATCGCGAAGTATTTCGCGACGTCGTTGGCGATCGAGAAGGTCGTGAGCGAGCCGCGGGTCATGAGCAGCTGCTTGCCGATCTCGACCACCTCGATCAGCTTGGTGGGGTTGGAGTCGAGGTCGACCATGTTGCCGGCCTCTTTCGCCGCCTGCGTTCCCGAGTTCATCGCGAGCGCGACGTCGGCCTGGGCGAGCGCCGGCGCGTCGTTGGTGCCGTCGCCCGTCATCGCGACCAGGCGCCCTCCCGCCTGCTCCTTGCGGATCAGCTCGAGCTTGGCTTCCGGCGTGGCCTCGGCGAGGAAGTCGTCGACACCCGCCTCCGCAGCGATCGCGGCTGCCGTGAGCCGGTTGTCGCCGGTGATCATCACGGTCTTGATGCCCATGCGGCGCAGCTGCGCGAAGCGCTCCTTGATGCCGCCCTTCACGATGTCCTTCAGCTCGATCACGCCGAGCACGCGCGGGCCTTCGGCCACCACGAGCGGCGTGCTGCCGCGGCGCGCGACGGTGTCGACGATGAGCTGCATCTCGGCGGGAAACTTGCCGCCCTGCGCCTCGACAAATGCCCGCACGGCGTCGGCGGCGCCCTTGCGGATCTGGCGCTGGCCCACGTCCACGCCGCTCATGCGCGTGTGCGCCGTGAAATGGACGAAGGTGGCGCCGAGCGCCTTCACGTCGCGCTCGCGGATGTTGTACTTCTGCTTCGCCAGCACGACGATGCTGCGGCCCTCGGGGGTCTCGTCGGCCAGCGACGCGAGCTGCGCGGCGTCGGCGAGGTCCTGCTGCTTCACCCCGCCTGCGGGAAGGAACTCGCTCGCCTGCCGGTTGCCCAGCGTGATGGTGCCGGTCTTGTCCAGGAGAAGCACGTCCACGTCGCCCGCCGCCTCGACGGCGCGGCCCGACATCGCGATCACGTTGGCGCGAAGCGTGCGGCCGATGCCCGCCAGCCCGATGGCGGAGAGCAGGCCGCCGATCGTCGTCGGGATGAGGCAGACGAGCAGGGCCACCAGCACGGTGACCGTCACCGCGGTGCCCGCCTTGGTCACTTCCACGGCGTAGATGGAGTAGGGCAGCAGCGTCGCCGTCGCGAGCAGGAAGACCAGCGTGAAGCCCACCAGCAGGATCCAGAGGGCGATCTCGTTGGGCGTCTTCTGGCGGCGCGCGCCTTCGACCATGGCGATCATGCGGTCGAGGAAGGCCTCGCCGGGATTGACGGTGACGCGCGCCACGAGCCAGTCGGAAAGCACGCGCGTGCCGCCGGTGATCGACGAAAAGTCGCCGCCGGATTCGCGGATCACGGGGGCCGACTCGCCGGTGATGGCCGACTCGTCCACGGACGCGACACCTTCGATCACCTCGCCGTCCACCGGGATGAGGTCGCCGGCTTCGACGAGGAAGAAGTCCCCCTTGCGCAGCGCCGTCGACGGGACCGACGAATACTTCTCGCTCTTCTGCGCGGACGGGAGCTTCTTCGCCATCGTGTCGCGCTTGGCCGAGCGCAGGGCATCGGCTTGCGCCTTGCTGCGCCCCTCCGCGATCGCCTCGGCGAAGTTGGCGAAGAGCACGGTGAACCAGAGCCAGATCGTCACGTGCAGGATGAATCCGGGCGCGGCTTCGCCGCCGCCGCCGAGGGCCTGGACCCACAGGATCGTCGTGAGGATGCTGCCCAGGTACACCACGAACATGACGGGGTTGCGCCATTGGTGCTGCGGCAGCAGCTTCACGAACGAGTCGATCAGCGCCTGGCGCATGATGGACTTCGTCACCAGGCGGCGGCGCAGGTCCTGCGGGACCGGGACTGCGGGAATGGCGGGCGAGCTCATCGAATCACTCCAGTGGATGCTTGCGTCA
>DATIWC010000061.1:0-10592 GCA_035519515.1 Usitatibacter sp. | reverse complement strand
GCGCCGCATCGACGAGCGCCTTCTGTTGTTCGTTGTGGAGCTGCAGGTAGCCGACCGCCGGCGACGCCGACGACTTGCGCCCCGCGTACGACAGCGTCTGTTCCGGGCGCATGTGGCGCAGCAGGTAGTGCTGGATGCGGTGCCATGCTCCCTGGTTGCCCGGCTCCTCCTGGGCCCACACCACGCTCTTCGCATTGGCGTAGAGATCGATCTGCGCCTGGAACTCGTCGTGGGGGAACGGATAGAGCTGCTCGATGCGCACGATGGCGATGTCGTCGATCGCGCGCTTGGCGCGCTCGGCGGCGATGTCGTAGTACACCTTGCCCGAGCAGAAGATCACGCGCTTCACCTTCTTCGCCTGCAGCTTCTCGGTCTCCGGCAGGATCACCTGGAAGCCGTTCGACGCGAGCTCCGCGATCGGCGAGGTCGCCTCCTTCTTGCGCAGCAGGCTCTTGGGCGTCATCACGATGAGGGGCTTCCTCATCGGGCGCACGACCTGGCGGCGGATCATGTGGAAGAACTGCGCGGCGGTCGAAGGCACGCAGACCTGGATGTTGTGATCCGCGCACAGTTGCAGGAAGCGCTCGAGGCGCGCCGAGGAGTGCTCGGGCCCCTGCCCCTCGAACCCGTGCGGCAGGAAGAGCGTGAGCCCGCACATGCGGCCCCACTTGGCTTCGCCCGAGGTGATGAACTGGTCGATGACCACCTGGGCGCCGTTCACGAAATCGCCGAACTGCCCTTCCCAGATCACCAGCTCGTAGGGCTGCGCCGTGGCGTAGCCGTACTCGAAGCCCAGCACGGCCTCTTCCGAAAGCAGCGAATCGATCACCACGAAGTTGCCCTGGCGGTCGCGGATGTTCTGCAGCGGGATGTAGACGCCCGAATCCCACTTCTCGCGGTTCTGGTCGTGCAGCACCGCATGGCGGTGGGCGAAGGTGCCGCGGCCCGCATCCTGGCCCGAGAGCCGCACCGGATGGCCATCCTCGACCAGGGAAGCGTAGGCGAGGTTCTCCGCCATGCCCCAATCGAGCGGCAGCTTGCCTTCTCCCATCTCGCGCCGCGCCGCCAGCAGCCGCTCGACCGACGGATGCAGCTTGAAGTTGGAGGGGACATCGGTGAGGCGCTGCGAAAGCTGCTTCAGGCGCGCGACCGGAACCGTCGTATCGGCGGGGTGGCGCCAGGCGATGCCCATGTAGGGCGCCCAGTCGATCGCGAGCGCGGGCCTGAGGCCATAGAGGATCTTGGGATTGGTGCCCTTGCCCGCGTCCAGCGCCGTGCGGACACTCGTCACCAGCTCGTCACCGAAGCCCGCTCCGATGGTGCCTTCCTGCTCGAGCTTGTCGGCGTAGAGCTTGCGCGTGCCCGGGTGCTGGGCGATCTTCTTGTACATCAGCGGCTGGGTCACGAACGGCTCGTCCTGCTCGTTGTGCCCCAGGCGGCGGAAGCACACCAGGTCGACCACCACGTCCTTGTGGTAGCGGTTGCGGTATTCCTCCGCCAGCGCCGCCACGAAGACGCAGGCTTCCGGGTCGTCGCCGTTCACGTGGAAGACGGGCGCCTCGATCATCTTCGCGATGTCGGTGCAATAGAGCGAGGAGCGCGCGTCGCGCGTGTCCGAGGTCGTGAAGCCGATCTGGTTGTTCACGATGATGTGCACGGTGCCGCCGGTGCGGTAGCCGCGCGTCTGCGAGAGCGCCATCGTCTCCATCACCACGCCCTGGCCCGCGAAGGCCGCGTCGCCGTGGATGAGCACCGGCAGGACCTGGTCGCCGGTATGGTCGCCGCGGCGGTGCTGGCGGGCGCGCACCGAACCCTCGACGACCGGGTTCACGATTTCCAGGTGGGAAGGGTTGAAGGCGAGCGTGAGGTGCACCGTGCCGCCGGCGGTCTTCACGTCGGAGGAGAAGCCCTGGTGGTACTTCACGTCGCCCGCCGCGAGCTCGTCGGCGTGCTTGCCCTCGAACTCGCCGAACAGGTCCGCGGGAATCTTGCCCAGGTTGTTCACCAGCACGTTCAGGCGCCCGCGGTGCGCCATGCCGATCACGACTTCCTTGGCGCCATGGGCGCCCGCGTTCTCGATCACGGTGTCGAGCATCGGGATCATGCTTTCGCCGCCTTCGCCCGAGAAGCGCTTCTGGCCCACGTAGCGCGTGTGCAGGTAGCGCTCGAGGGTCTCCGAGGCCGTGATGCGCTCGAGGATCCATTTCTTCTGCTCGCCGCTGAACCTGGGCGTCGACAGCGACCCCTCGAACTTGCCCTGGATCCAGCGCTTCTCCTCGGTCGAGGAGATGTACATGTACTCGATGCCGATGGTGCCGCAGTAGGTCTTCTTCACGTTGGCCACGATGTCGCGCAGCTTCATCGGGCCCTTCATCCCCTGCCACGAGCCGGCGGAGAACTCGCGGTCCATGTCGGCGTCCGTGAGGCCGTAGTACGAGAGCTCCAGCTCGGGCACGGGCGTGCGCTCCATGCGCTTCAACGGATCGAGCTGCGAATAGCGCGAGCCCAGCACGCGGTGCGCGCGGATGTACTGCAGCACCTTGAGGGCCTTGTCGTCCGAGGGTCCCGCGCCGCGCGCGGGCGCCGCCTGCGGGTCGCGCGCGAGCTGCTCGAAGGCGGCGATGATCCCGGAATGGGCCACGTCCTTCGCGCCCCCGCCCTGCTGCCAGGCGTCGAACATCGAGCGCCAGTTGCCGTCGACCGAGGCGGGATCGGCGAGGTACGCCTCGTAGAGCTCCTCCACGTACGGGGCATTGGACCCGTAGAGGTTGGAGGTGCCCTCGAATTCCTTCATCACGCTTGCCATGACGAATTTCCTCTTCCTGTCTCTGCCGGCCTTGCGAGGCCTATTTTCTCTTCGCGATCGGGACCACGTCGCGCTTGGTCGGGCCGTTGTAGAGCTGGCGCGGGCGGCCGATCTTCTGCTCCGGGTCCGAAATCATCTCGTTCCACTGCGCAATCCAGCCGACCGTGCGCGCGAGCGCGAAGATGCAGGTGAACATCGACGTGGGAATTCCCAGGGCGCGCTGCACGATGCCCGAGTAGAAATCCACGTTGGGGTAGAGCTTGCGGGAGACGAAGTACTCGTCCTCGAGGGCGATCTTCTCGAGCGCCATGGCGAGCGGAAGCAGCGGGTCGTTCTCCGCGCCCACGGCGGCCAGGACCTCCCGCGTGGTCTCCTGCATGAGCTTCGCGCGCGGGTCGTAGTTCTTGTACACGCGGTGGCCGAACCCCATGAGCTTCACCCCGGAGTTCTTGTCCTTCACCTTCTTCACGAATTCGCCGACCTTCGCGATCCCGCCTTCCTTCTGCAGGTCGATCAGCATCTGCAGCGCGGCCTCGTTCGCGCCGCCGTGGGCCGGGCCCCAGAGGCACGCGATGCCGGAGGCGATGCAGGCGAACGGATTGGCCCCGGATGACCCCGCGAGCCGCACCGTCGACGTCGACGCATTCTGCTCGTGGTCGGCGTGCAGGATGAAGATACGGTCGAGCGCGCGGTTGAGCACGTCGTTCTGCTGGTATTCCTCGGCCGGGACGCCGAACATCATGCGCATGAAGTTGGGCACGTAGCCCAGGTCGTTGCGCGGATAGATGAACGGCTGGCCCATGTTGTACTTGTAGGCCATGGCGACGATGGTCGGCAGCTTCGCGATCAGGCGGAAGGCCGAGATCTCGCGGTGCTCGGGGTTCGTGATGTCGAGCGAGTCGTGGTAGAAGGCCGAAAGCGCGCCCACCACGCCGACCATCACCGCCATCGGGTGCGAGTCGCGGCGGAAGCCCTGGAAGAGGCGCGCCAGCTGCTCGTGCACCATGGTGTGGCGCGTGACGGTCCAGTCGAACTTCTCCTTCTCCGCCTTCTTCGGCAGCTCGCCGTTCAGCAGGAGGTAGCAGACCTCGAGGAAATCGCAGTGCACCGCGAGCTGCTCGATCGGGTAGCCGCGGTAGAGCAGCACGCCGGCGTCGCCGTCGATGTAGGTGATCTTCGAGGCGCACGAAGCGGTGGAGAGGAAACCGGGGTCGTAGGTGAAGACCCCCGTCTTGCCATACAACGTGCGGATGTCCACCACGTCGGGGCCGATCGTGCCCCCGTAGATCGGGACTTCGAGGCTCTTGCCGCCTTCGATGTTGAGTGTCGCCTTGCCTTTCGCTTCCATGGTCGCGGTCCCCTGGCCGCTCAGGCGGCCCGTAGAATTTCGACGATCTCCCCCAATGCACCATCGGGGGTGTGCGCCCTGCCCATCACCAGATCCAGCAAATCGTTGTCCGGCAACTCCAGCAACCTGCCCAGCGCCGCCGCCTGCGAGTCATCCAGCTTCGCCCCGGGTCCTGACCAGAACCTTTCGAACACCAGGTCCAGCTCCAGCAGCCCTCTCCTGCTGCGCCACTTCAACCGTTCCAATGCTGCGCGGTCTACTGAGGTGGGAGCCACAGATGAACACAGATGAACACAGATAAGACCAACCCAACAGATTGAGTTTCGTGCACATGGTTGCGTTGCCTCGAACCGACGCTCATTGGGTTATCTGTGTTCATCTGTGTTCATCTGTGGCTCCTCCGCCTTACACAGCGCGGCGCACGAGGAGTTCCTTGATCTTCCCGATCGCGAGCGTGGGGTTGAGCCCCTTGGGGCACACGTCGACGCAATTCATGATGGTGTGGCAGCGGAACAGGCGATAGGGATCCTCGAGGTCGTCGAGCCGGTCGTTGGTGGCCTCGTCGCGGCTGTCGGCGATGAAGCGGTAGGCGTTCAGCAGCCCCGCGGGGCCGACGAACTTGTCCGGGTTCCACCAGAAGCTCGGGCACGAGGTCGAGCAGCACGCGCACAGGATGCATTCGTACAAGCCATCGAGCTCCTCGCGCTCGGCCGGCGACTGCAGCCGCTCCTTCTCGGGCGGCGGCGTGTCGTTCACGAGGTAGGGCTTGATCGAGTGGTACTGGGCGAAGAACTGCGTCATGTCCACGATCAGGTCGCGGATGATCGGCAGCCCCGGCAGCGGCCGGATCACCACCGGCTCGGCCAGGTCCACGAGCCGCGTGGTGCAGGCGAGGCCGTTCTTGCCGTTGATGTTCATCGCGTCGGAGCCGCAAACGCCCTCGCGGCACGAGCGGCGCAACGCGAGCGAATCGTCCACCGTCTTGATGCGCACCAGCGCATCGAGCAGCATCCGGTCGGCCGGCCCCATGGCCACGTCGTAGTCCTGGAAACGCGGCTGGGCGTCCTTGTCGGGATCGTAGCGCTGGATGCGGAATTTCATCTAGTAGACCCGGGCCTTGGGTGGGAAGGTATCGACCGAAAGTGGCTTGAGCGTGACCGGCTTGTAGTCGAGCCGGTCGCCGTCGCGATGCCACAGGGTGTGCTTGAGCCAGTTCACGTCGTCGCGCTTGTGGAAGTCGGCGCGGTCGTGGGCGCCGCGGCTTTCCTGGCGAGCGTTGGCCGAGATCATCGTCGCGCGCGCCACCTCGATCAGGTTGTCGAGCTCGAGCGCCTCGATGCGCGCGGTGTTGAAGACCTTGGACTTGTCGCGGATCTCGGTGCGCTTGGCGCGCTCGGCGACCGCGATGATCTTCGCCACGCCTTCGGTGAGCATGTCGGGGAAGCGGAAGACGCCGCAGTGCGCCTGCATCGTGCGCTGCATCTCGCCGCGAACGTCGTGCACCTGCTCGCCGCCCGTCTGCGAATCCAGGCGCGCCAGGCGGGCGCGCGAATAGTCGGCGGCATCCTTGGGCAGGTCGCGATGGGCCGCCCCTTCGCCCTGCAGGAACTTGATGACCGATTGCCCCGAGCTCTTGCCCATCACCAGCAGGTCCGTGAGGGAGTTGGTGCCGAGGCGATTGGCGCCGTGGATCGAGGCGCAGCCGCATTCACCCGCCGCGTAGAACCCATTCACGCGGCCCGAGGACCCGATCACCTCGCCGTGGTAGTTGGTCGGGATGCCGCCCATCTGGTAGTGCGCCGTGGGCACCACCGGAATCGGCTCCTTCACCGGGTCGACGTTCGCGAACTTGAGCGAGATCTCCCGGATGCCGGGCAGGCGCTTCTCGATGGTCTCGTGGCCGAGGTGGTCGAGCTTGAGCAGCACGTGGTCGCCATGCTCGCCCAGGCCGCGGCCCTCCTTGATCTCGGTGGCCATGGCGCGCGAGACGACGTCGCGGGAAGCCAGGTCCTTCATGGTCGGGGCGTAGCGCTCCATGAAGCGCTCGCCGTTCTTGTTGAGCAGGTAGCCGCCTTCGCCGCGCACGCCTTCGGTGATGAGGATGCCGGCGCCCGCCACCCCCGTCGGGTGGAACTGCCAGAACTCCAAGTCCTCGAGCGGAATTCCGGCGCGCGCGGCCATGCCCAGGCCGTCGCCCGTGTTGATGAAGGCGTTGGTCGAGGACGAGAAGATGCGCGCCGCCCCGCCGGTGGCGAAGAGCGTGGCCTTGGCGTGGAAGATCGCCATCTCGCCGGTTTCCATCTCGATCGCGGTCACGCCGAGCACGCTGCCCTCGCGGTCGCGGATGAGGTCGAGCGCCATCCACTCGACGAAGAACTGGGTGCGCGCGAGCACGTTGCGCTGGTAGAGCGTGTGCAGCATCGCGTGGCCGGTGCGGTCGGCCGCGCAGCAGCTGCGCTGCACCGGTTTCTCGCCGAAGTTGGCCGAGTGGCCGCCGAACGGCCGCTGGTACACGGTGCCGTTCTCGTTGCGGTCGAAGGGCATGCCGAAGTGCTCGAGCTCGATCACCACCTCGGGCGCCATGCGGCACATGAACTCGATCGCGTCCTGGTCGCCGAGGTAGTCGGAGCCCTTGATCGTGTCGTACATGTGCCAGAGCCAGCTGTCCTCGCCCATGTTGCCGAGCGCGGCGCCGATCCCGCCCTGCGCCGCGACCGTATGCGAGCGCGTCGGAAAAACTTTCGACAGCACCGCCACCGAAAGCCCTGCCTCCGCGAGCTGCAGGGCCGCGCGCAGGCCCGATCCGCCGGCGCCGACGACGATGGCGTCGAACCGCCGCACGGGAAGGCTCATCGGGCGCCCCAGAGGATCTCGGCGAGCCAAGCGCCGTAGCCGGCGAGCGCAACGAGGGTTGCCACCTCGAGCGTAAGCCGAGCCGCGGTCGGCTTGACGTAGTCCATCCAGATGTCGCGCATCCCGATCCAGGCGTGCCAGAGCAGCGCCAGCCCGAAGAGCAGGGTCGCCACGCGAAACACGGAGCTCGCGAACAGCGCCCGCCACAACGCCTCGTCGATTCCTCCGTGATAGACGGCGATGCCGACCCAGAGCAGGGTGTAGAGCGCCACCAGTACGGCGGTGACGCGCTGCGCCAGCCAGTCTTTCAGCCCGTAATGGGCGCCGACAGCGATGCGCTTCACCACAGGCGCGCTCCGATCGCGACGGTGAGCGCCAGGCTGACGATCAGCACGACGAGGCTCGAGCGCCGCGCGGGCGCGAGCTCGATTCCCCGGTGCACGTCGAGCAGCAGGAAGCGGATACCCGCACAGAAATGATGCAGGTAAGCCCAGGCAAGCGCGAAGAGCACCAGCTTGACGAGCGGGTGCGCGAGCGCCGCGCGAAGCTGCGCGAATTCCTCGGGTGAGCCGAGGCTGTGCTGCAGACCCAGCAGCAGGAGCGGGATGCCGACCAGGAACAGGCCCGCCCCGCTGATCCGGTGCAGAATGGATACGATGCCCGGCAGAGGCAGGCGGATGCGCAGCAGGTTGAGATAGACCGGGCGCGGCCGGCCAAGCGGTCGCTCTAGGACGGGCATGGCAGAGGTTCCCTCGTATTGCCTGGTCTCACGCGAAGGCGACGAGCGCGCCCGGGGAGCTGTTGCGCGATGAAAATTATACAGGCAATCCGCGCCCCGCGGGCACCGCAGCGGCCGCGAGCGCAGCGCGTTCGAGCGAGCTACGCCTGTGCCCGGAGACTGTCAGCCCAGGTCGTTCTGGTAATGGTGGCGGCGTGTCACGCACAGCCCGCGGCGCCACTCGACCGGGCGGTCGCCGTAGGTACGCGTAACGCGCTCTACGGCGAGCAGCGCTTGGCCGGGCTCGACGTGCAGCAGCGCGGCGGTCGCGGCGTCCGCTGCGACCGCTCGGAGCTTCTCCTGTGCCTTGAGGATGCGCACCGCGAACTGCGTCTCGAACAGGCTGTACATCGAGCCGTGGTACGCCTCCACGCGGGCGCGCGTCATACCCTTGAAGAGCGTGGCCGGCAGGACGATCTCGTCGAGGATTGCGGGCTCGCCGCCGTATTCGAGCAGCCGGCGCAGCACGAACACCGCGCTGCCGGGCTTCAGCTCGAGAGCGCGCGCGACTTCCGCGCTCGCCTTGCCGCGGCGCACGTCGATCAGCCGGCTTGCCGGGTATTCGTCGCGCCCGTCGTTGCGACGGATGCGCAGGAAGCGGAACATCGAGGAGCGCTCCTCGGTGTGCGTGGCGACGTAGGTGCCTTTGCCCTGGCGCCTGACGACGAGGTTCTCCGCCGCCAGCGCGTCGATCGCCTTGCGCACCGTTCCATGGGAGACAGCGTAGCGCGCCGCGAGGTCGAGCTCGCTTGGGATCGCTTGCCCCGGGCGCCACTGGCCGGCGTCGAGGCGCTCGACGAGGAGGTCGCGGATCTGCAGGTACAGCGGGCGGAACGCGGGCGAACGCGACCTGCGCGCCGCGCGCGAACGCGGCGGCCGGGTAGGCATCGGGTGGAGGGCGCGGCTCTGTCTCAAGACGAATCCGGTTCAAGATTGTCCTATATCATATATCATATAACATATATAAGACTTGGTTGACACCCCTCGCGCCGGCCCGTAACATGCAAGCGTCACCGGGGGCGGCCGCGGCGCCCAGCCGCGGAACCCGCGGACCTCGAATTCCAACGCCGCCCAGGAGTCCCGTCCATGAAGAAGCCCGTCCGCGTAGCCATCACCGGCGCCGCCGGTCAGATCGGCTACAGCCTGCTGTTCCGCGTTGCCAGCGGCCAGATGCTCGGTGCCGACCAGCCCGTCATCCTGCAGCTGCTCGAGTTGCCGCTCGACAAGGCCCAGGCGGCTCTGAAGGGCGTGATGATGGAGATGGAGGACTGCGCCTTCCCGCTGCTGACGGGCATGAGCGGAGGCGCCGATCCCAGGGTCGCCTTCAGGGACATCGATCTCGCGCTGCTAGTCGGCGCGCGCCCGCGCGGACCGGGGATGGAGCGCAAGGATCTGCTGCTCGAGAACGCGAAGATCTTCATCGAGCAGGGCAAGGCGCTCAACGAGGTGGCGCAACGCGGCGTCAGGGTGCTGGTTGTGGGCAATCCGGCCAACACCAACGCCTACATCGCGATGAAGTCGGCGCCGGCCTTGCCGAAGAAGAACTTCACCGCCATGCTGCGTCTCGATCACAACCGGGCGCTGTCCCAGCTGGCGGTAAAGGCCGGCGTCGCGGTCGATTCGATCGAGAAGCTGATCGTCTGGGGCAACCACTCCCCGACCATGTATCCCGACTACCGCTTCGCGACCTCGGGCGGGCAGTCGCTGAAGGAGCGCATCAACGACGAAAACTGGAATCGCAGCGTGTTCATCCCGACCGTCGGCAAGCGCGGCGCGGCGATCATCGAGGCGCGCGGCCTCTCCTCGGCGGCTTCGGCCGCCAACGCCGCGATCGATCATGTGCGAGACTGGCTGTCGGGCAGCGGCGGACGGTGGGTCACGATGGGCATTCCCTCCGACGGCAGCTACGGGATCCCGGTGGACCTGATGTACGGCTTTCCCGTCACCACTGCGGACGGCGAATACCGCCTCGTGCCGGGCCTCGAGATCGATGCCTTCTCGCGGGAACGAATGAACGCGACGCTGAAGGAACTCGAAGAGGAGCGCACCGGCGTCGCCGCGCTTCTAACCTGAAGCGCCCGTCCAGGCAGGGCCATGAGCGGCAAACTGCATCCCGCGACCGCGCTCTACGGCACCGAACGTGCGCTGCCGCCGCTGCCGCCG
Organism: Usitatibacter sp.; assembly: GCA_035519515.1. Classification (GTDB taxonomy): domain Bacteria; phylum Pseudomonadota; class Gammaproteobacteria; order Burkholderiales; family Usitatibacteraceae; genus Usitatibacter. The sequence goes on along the minus strand of DATIWC010000061.1, from coordinate 644 downwards.
TGCGTGCACTACGCGGGGAGCGAACGCTACATCCGCAAGGCGCTGGAGCTGCAGCGCGAGCGCGGCCCCATCTTCGATGTCGCCTGCGACTGCGAGGACGGTGCCCCGATCGGCCAGGAGCGTGCGCACGCCAAGACGATGGCCGCGCTCATTGCGAGCAAGGAGAACGCCTTCAACCGGGTGGGGGCCCGGATTCACGATCTCTCGCATCCGGCGTGGCGCACCGACCTCACTACACTCATCGGCGCCGCGGGCGATCGCATCGCCTTCGTGACGCTGCCGAAAGCGGAATCGGCCGCCGACGTGGCCCGCTTCCAGCAGGTGCTCCGGAACGAGGTTGCGCGCTGCGGCTGGAACAGGGCGATCCCGGTGAGCGTGATGATCGAGACACCTGCAGCCGTGCGCGAGGCGTGGGCGATCGCCGCCCTGCCCGGTGTGGTGAGCCTCGATTTCGGCACGCTCGACTTCGTCAGCGCCCATCATGGAGCGATCCCCGCGTCGGCGATGCAGAGCCCGGGGCAGTTCGATCATGCGCTGCTGCGCCGGGCGAAGTGCGAGGTCGCGGCAGCCGCGCTCGCCCACGCCGTCGTCCCGGCGCACGGCGTGACGCTGGCGCTCGAGGACCCGGCCGCGGTCCGGGGCGA
>DATIWC010000060.1:0-6535 GCA_035519515.1 Usitatibacter sp. | reverse complement strand
GTGCGGTTCGAAACGACGGCGTCGGGAAGGGTGAGCGCGATCGTGTACGAGTGCTATACGGGGTAGCTACGCGTACATGTGCAGCCCGCCGTTCACCGCGAGGTTCGTCCCGGTGATGTAGGCGGCATTCTCCGAGGCGAGGAAGGCGACGGCATCGGCGATTTCGTCGGGCATCGCCAGGCGCCCGGCGGGAATCTCGGCGACGATCTTCTGGCGCACGTCCTCGCGGATCGCCATGACCATGTCGGTCTGCACGTAGCCGGGCGAGATGGCGTTCACGGTGATGCCCTTCTTCACGACTTCCTGCGCGAGCGACTTGGTGAAGCCGAGGATGCCGGCCTTCGCGGCGGCGTAGTTGGTCTGGCCGAACTGGCCGCGCACCGCGTTCACGGAGGAGATGTTGATGACGCGGCCCCAGCCGCGCTCGATCATGCCGTCGATCACGTGGCGCGTCACGTTGAAGACGCTGTCGAGGTTCGTGGAGAGCACGGCGCGCCACTGCTCCGGCGTCATCTTGCGGAAAGTCGAGTCCTTGGTGATGCCGGCGCAATTCACCAGGATGTCGATGGGGCCGTGATCCTTCGCGATCTTCCCGACCATCTCGCCGATGGCCTCGTAGTCGGTCACGTCGCCGAAGGCGAGCGCGCTGTGCGCGCCGTTCAGCCCCGAGGCCGCCATCGATTGGCGCCAGCGTTCCTCGGTGCCGGGAATGGCGTAGTTGGCGACCACGAAGTGGCCGTCGCGCGCGAGGCGCTTGCAGATCGCGGTGCCGATGCCGCCCACACCGCCGGTTACCAGAGCTACCCGTCTCATCGTTGTCTTTCCACCAAAAAAAACCCCGGGTTTGATCCCGGGGTTCGAACCTTTATCCGAAATGCGATAAAGGAGGAGGAGCCTTGAATTCGATCCCGAAGGGCCGTCTTATTTCTTCCGCGGCTTGGCCGGCGTGCTGCGCATCCCCGCGTCGGCGAGGGTCGCCGCGCGCTTGGCGGCCTTGTTGAAGCTGTCGAAGGCGGCGCTCGTCGCGGCGAGCGAGGACTTGATCGCGGCCAGCGCCACGTCGCTGCCCGCGGGGGCGGACTTGGAGGCCTGGTCCACGGTGTCGGTCACCGACTGCTGGAACGAGGACATGCGCTCCTCGGCGAGCTTGCCGAGCTCCGACTGCGTCTCGGCAGCGATTTCGTAGAGGCTGCGCGAGAAGCCCATCATGCTCTCGAGGGTGCTCTCGGCGATGCGCGTGCGCACCGCGAGCAGCTCCTGCATGTCACGGGCTTGCGTGAGGGCGCGGGCGTCCTGGGTGACCTTGTCGAGGGCGCCCTTGGCGTACTCGAGGTTCACCGCGATCGCGCGCTCGGCGCTGTCCATCGAGATGCGGGTGAGGCGCGCGGCTGAATCGACGGCGACGGTGGTGATCTGGGAGAGCGGGTTCGCGGCGGTGTTCATGATCGTTTCCTGGTCTGGCGGCGCCGTTCATGGTGCGCCGCAACAATTCCATTCTAGGAAGGGGGGCGGGGGCTGTCAAGCGAATTTTGGTGCATTGCACCAGCGTGGCTTGCAAGCCGCTTGCGGCGCCGCCCGGCATGGCGCAAAATGTAATAAAATTAACCACTTGAGCCTGCGCCGCCGCGGTGGTCCTCAACCCCCGGCCGAGCGCGGATTTGATGTAGCGCAACATCACCGGACAAGCCCACATGGCCGCGCCCCGCGTCATCAAGAAATATCCCAACCGCCGTCTCTACGACACGGAGACCTCGAGCTACATCACGCTCGCGGAGGTGAAGGACCTGGTGCTGGGCTACAAGGAGTTCCAGGTCCAGGACGCCAAGACGGGCGAGGACCTCACGCGCGCGATCCTGCTGCAGATCATCCTCGAGGAGGAATCGGGCGGCGTGCCCATGTTCTCGACGGCGATGCTCGCCAACATCATCCGCTACTACGGGCACGCGATGCAGGGGCTCATGGGCTCCTACCTCGAGCGCTCCATCGCCACCTTCCACGAGGCGCAGAAGCGCTTCCAGGAGCAGGCGCAATCGCTCTACGGCGAGCTGCCCAAGGTGCCCTCGGAAGCGTGGGCGCAGCTCATGGCCCCCGGGCAGCAGGTGGGCGGCTACCTGGAGAAGGGCGCCAAGGCGGTGATCGACATGCAGGAAGAGCTGCGCAACCAGGCGCTCAAGCTCTTCTCCGGGTTTCCCTATTCGGCCGGCCAGGGCGGGGCGCCGGCGCCCGCTGCCGAGCCCAAGGCCCGCGCGAAGGCCGCGCGGCCCGCGCGCAAGCCGCGCACCCGCAAGTAACCGCATGGCCCGATCGACCCGGCGGCCGCGCCCGGCGCCTGCGCCGCGCGTGGGATTCGTCTCGCTGGGCTGCCCCAAGGCCCTGGTGGACAGCGAATCGATCCTCACGCAGCTGCGCGCCGAGGGCTACGACATCGCGCCCACCTACGAGGGCTCGGACCTGGTGGTGGTGAACACCTGCGGCTTCATCGACGCGGCGGTGCGCGAATCGCTCGATGCCATCGGCGAGGCGCTCTCGGCCAACGGCAAGGTGATCGTCACCGGGTGCCTCGGCGCCAAGGGCGACGTCGTCCGCGAGGCCCATCCCCGCGTGCTCGCAGTGACCGGCCCGCACGCGACGGCGCAAGTGATGGACGCGGTGCACGCGCACCTGCCCAAGCCGCACGACCCGTTCACGGACCTGGTGCCTGCGCAGGGCATCCGCCTCACGCCGCGCCACTACGCCTACCTCAAGATCTCGGAAGGCTGCAACCACCGGTGCACCTTCTGCATCATCCCGTCGATGCGCGGCGACCTCGTGAGCCGCCCGGTGGGCGACGTGATGAAGGAAGCCGAATCGCTGGTGAAGGCCGGCGTGAAGGAGCTGCTGGTCATCTCGCAGGACACCAGCGCCTATGGCGTGGACGTGAAGTACCGCACCGGTTTCTGGGGCGGGAAGCCCTTGCGCACGCGGATGCTCGACCTCGCGCGCGCCCTGGGCGAGCTGGGCGTATGGGTGCGGCTGCACTACGTCTACCCGTATCCGCACGTGGACGACGTGATCCCGCTCATGGCCGAGGGGCGCATCCTTCCGTACCTCGATGTTCCCTTCCAGCACGCGAGCCCCCGCATCCTGAAGCTCATGAAGCGGCCGGCCTCGAGCGAGAAGAACCTCGAGCGCATCCGCGCCTGGCGCGCCGAATGCCCCGGCATTACCGTGCGCTCCACGTTCATCGTGGGCTTCCCGGGGGAGACCGAGGCCGAGTTCGAGGAGCTGCTCGCGTTCCTGGGCGAGGCCGAGCTCGACCGCGTGGGCTGCTTCGCCTATTCACCCGTCGACGGAGCGAAGGCGAACGACCTGCCGGATGCGCTGCCCGAGGAGGTGAAGGAAGAACGCCGCGCGCGATTCATGCAGGCGCAGGCCGCCATCAGCGCGCGCAAGCTTGCCGCCAAGGTGGGCCGCACGCTCCAGGTGCTGGTGGACGAGGTCTCGAACGGCACGGCGATCGCGCGCAGCGCCTCGGACGCGCCGGAAATCGACGGAGTCGTCAGGATTGCCCGCGCTGCCGGCGCAAGGCCCGGCGATTTCATGAGCGTGAGAGTGACCGCCGCCACGGAGCATGACCTGGAAGCTCGCGCCTAGGCTGCCGCCCCGCGCGGGGGCGGCGCTCAACCACCTCGCGCTGTCCGCGGCCATCGCGCTCGCGGTCTTCCTGCCCATCTACTTCTTCTGGTATCCCGACGTGCTGTACGAGTCGGCGGGCGGCAAGGACATCTTCCTCATCATCGTGGGCGTGGACGTGGCCCTCGGCCCCCTCATCACGCTCATCATCTTCCGGCCCGGCAAGCGCGGCCTCGCCTTCGACCTCGTCGTGATCGTATTGCTGCAGACCCTCGCGCTGGCCTACGGCGTGTGGGTGCTCTTCGAGGCACGCCCCGCCTACATCGCCTTCGTGAAGGACCGCTACGAGATCGTGCGCGCCAACGGCTTCCCGGAGGGTGAGCTGGAGAAGGCGCACGCGAAGGGATACGACGACCTGCCCGTCACGGGCCCGAAGCTCGTGGGCGTGCGGCTGCCCAAGGACCCCGACGAGCTGTTCAGGCTGATGATCTCCGGCTTCGCGGGCGTGGACGCCGAGTACTACCCGCGCTACTACGTCCCGTACGACCAGGTGCGCGACGAGGTGCGGATGCAGGCGATGCCGTTGGAGACGCTGCGCAAGCGCAACCCGCATCGCAAGGCCGAGGTCGACGCGGCGGTGGCGGCTACGGGCCGGGCCGAAGACCAGGTGCGCTTCCTGCCCATGCGCTCGGGGAAGGCGGACCTCTCCGTCCTCGTGGACCGCAAGACGGGCGACGTCCTGCGCATCACCTCGCTCCAGCCGTGGCCGCAGGAGTAGCGCGCTATTGCGCGTGCACCAGCTTCTTGTCGACGATCTTGACCTTGTCGCCTACCTTGTAGCTCGTCTCGTTCGAGAAGTTGAAGGTGCGCTGGTTGCCGTCCTCCATCTTCACCGAGACGACGTAGGTGGTGGTCGCGTTCTTGTTCTTCTCGATCTGGTGCCCGGCGTAGGCACCGCCCGCGGCGCCCGCGACCGTGGCGACCGTGTTGCCGCGGCCGCTGCCGATCTGGTGCCCGACCACGCCGCCCACGATGCCGCCCAGCACGGCGCCCGTGCCCGTGCCTTCGCCTTCCTTCTTGACGGTGCGCACGTCGGTGACGGTGCCGCACTCGTTGCAGACCGCGAACGCGCTAGTGGCGAACACCGCCACGCCGGCCGCGACCGCTGCACGCAGGATGCTGGTTCGCATGCTACCTCCTGGTATGTGGATTCTAGGTGCAGGGAAAGAATATCACGCGGGTACTACGTTTCCGCCGACTTGAGCTGCGGGAAGAGGATCACGTCGCGGATCGAAGGGCTGTCGGTGAAGAGCATCGCGAGCCGGTCGATGCCTATGCCTTCTCCCGCGGTGGGAGGCAGCCCGTACTCCAGCGCACGCACGTAGTCGGCGTCGTAGTACATCGCTTCCTCGTCGCCCGCTTCCTTGGCCTTGGCCTGCGCGAGGAAGCGCGCGGCCTGGTCCTCGGGGTCGTTCAGCTCCGAGAAGCCGTTGGCGAACTCGCGCCCGGTGATGAAGAGCTCGAAGCGGTCGGTGACCTTCGGGTTCGCGTCGTTGGCGCGCGCGAGCGGCGAGACGTCCACCGGGTGCGCCACGATGAACGTGGGCTCGATGAGCTTGTCCTCCGTGGTCGCCTCGAAGAGCTTCAGCTGCAGCAGGCCCACGCCGTCGGTGGCGAAGACTTCCACGTCGAAGGGCGCGAGCGCGACCTTGAGGTATTCCGGCTTCTCCAGCTCGGCGAGGGGGAAGTGCGGGTTGTACTTGGCGATCGCCTGCGCCATCGTGAGCCGGTCGAACTTTTTCCCGAGGTCGATGGCCGCACCCTGGTAGGTGAGGGTGGTGGTGCCGAGCACCTTCTGCGCCGCCTCGCGCAGCAGCGCCTCCGTGAGGTCCATCAGGTAGTTGTAGTCCTGGTAGGCCTCGTAGAACTCGAGCATCGTGAACTCGGGGTTGTGGCGCGTGGAGATGCCCTCGTTGCGGAAGTTGCGGTTGATCTCGAATACCTTCTCGATGCCGCCCACCACGAGGCGCTTCAGGTAGAGCTCCGGCGCGATGCGCAGGAAGAGCTCCATGTCGAGCGCATTGTGGTGCGTCCTGAAGGGGCGCGCGGCCGCGCCCCCCGGGATCGGCTGCATCATCGGCGTCTCGACCTCGAGGTAGCCGCGCGCCACGAAGAACTCGCGGATCGCCTGCACGAGCCGGGAGCGGATCTCGAACACGCGCCGTGACTCCGGGTTGGTGATGAGGTCGACATAGCGCATGCGGTAGCGCGCTTCCATGTCGGTGAGGCCGTGGAATTTCTCGGGCAGCGGGCGAAGCGACTTGGAGAGGAGCCGGATCTTCGAGACGTTCAGCGTGAGCTCGCCGGTCTTCGTCTTGAAGAGGGTGCCTTCGGCGCCGAGGATGTCGCCCAGGTCCCAGTGCTTGAAGGTATCGTGCGCCCCGGCACCCACGCCGTCGTTGTTGACGTAGAGCTGGATGCGCCCGCCCATGTCCTGCAGCGTGGCGAACGAGGCCTTGCCCATCACGCGCTTCAACATCATGCGGCCGGCGACGACGAAGGGGCCGGGCTTTTCCGCCTCGAGCTCCTCCTTGGTCTTCGCGCCGTACCGCGCGTGCAGCTCCGACGACAGGTGCTCGCGCCGGAAGTCGTTCGGGAAGGCCTGGCCGGCCTCGCGCAGCTTCGCGAGCTTGGCGCGCCGCTCCGCGATGATCTGGTTCTCGTCCTGGGGAAGTTCGTTATTGGACATTGGGGACCTTGCAGGCAGGGCGTAATTCAGCCGGGAGATTGGACCGCAGAGGCGCGCAGAGGGCACGCAGAGGGGCGCAGAGGAATCAGGGGGTAAGAACTCGCCGACGAATTCCGTCGCGCAAGTGAGCAACGTTGAAATTGATGAGGAGCCCAAGGGAGATGCCCGCAAGCT
>DATIWC010000059.1:0-27704 GCA_035519515.1 Usitatibacter sp. | reverse complement strand
ATGGCGAGCCCCAGGCCCGCGCCGCGGCGCTCGGTGGCCGATTCGCCGCGCGTGAACGACTCGAAGAGCTCCTCCTCGCGGCCCTTGGGCAGGCCGGGGCCGTTGTCCTCCACGCTCACCTCCACCAGGCGGCCTTCGGAGCGCGCCGTGATCCTCACCCGCGTGCCGGCCGGCGTGTGGCGCACGGCGTTTCCCACCAGGCTCGTGAGCACGCGCTGGATGAGGGCCGGGTCGACCGGCACGAGCGGCAGGTCACGCGGCACCTCGACGATGACCTCGTGCTTGGCGGTGGCCGCGCCCAGCGCGCGCATCGCCGCGTCCACGAGGTCGGCCACCGCGCGGCGCTCGCGGGCGAGGCTCACCTCGCCGCTGCGCAATCCGGCCATCAGCATCGCGTCGCGCGCGACGTCCACGTAGTACACCCGCTCGAGCGCCGTGGCCACCAGCGCGGCGAAGATCTCGAACTGGTGGCGCTGCTCGGGGATGAAGAGCTCGCGCGTGCGCTCGGGGCGCACCGCGAGCACGCCGCGCACCCGCGTGGGCGAGCGCAGCGGCAGGAACAGGTACTCGTTGGCGGCGAGCGTGTCGGTGCCCGCGCCGGCCTGCTGGGCCTGGTCGAAGGCCCACTGCGCGGCGGTGCTGTCGAAGGGGTTGGTCATGCCGCGCGCGGTGGGCGAGACGAGCGTGCCGGTCGAGTCGGGCACCAGCACCGCCACCTTCGCGCGGAACTGGCGCGACATGAACTCCTCCGTGGTCTCGATCACCTGCATCGAGTTCCTGAGCCGCGCCAGGTCGCGCGCGAACTCGTAGAGCGTGCGCGCGCGCCTCTCGCGGTGCGAGGCCACGCGCGCCTGGAAGCGCAGCCGCCCGGCGAGCTCGCCGATCAGCGCCCCCGAGGTGAACATCACCGCGAACGTGAAGAGGTGCTGCGGGTCGGTCACCATCAGCGAGAAGCGCGGCGGGACGAAGAAGAAGTCGAACGCGAGCACGTTGATCGCCGAGGCCACGATGGCGGGCCCGCGCCCCCATCTCACCGCGAAGAGCACCACGGTGAGCATGTAGATCATGGAAACCGTGGCGAGGTCGAGGGCCTGGTGCAGCGCCCCCATGAGCGCGGTGGCCGCGGCGCAGGCGAGCACGGTCCACACGTAGCGCACGCGCTTCTCGCCCACGCGGCTGCCCTCGCCTTCGCGCTCGCGCACCTGCGCCGGCTCCGCCGCGACGCCCGCGCTCGCGCCCGCGCGCCCGATCTCGATCACGTCCAGGCTCTCGGCGGCGCCCGCCACCTGGTCGCTCATGCTGCGCGTGAAGGCCACGCGCCGCGGGCGGCCCCTCCCCACCACCACCGTGCCGATGTTCTGCTCGCGGGTGTATTCGACGATCGCCTGGCCCACGTCGTTGCCGGTGAGGATCGTGCTGTCGGCGCCGAGCTCCTCGGCCAGGCGCACCACCCCCAGCACGCGCCCGCGCTCCTCGTCGGGGAGCCGCTGCAAGTCCGGCGTCTCGACGTACGCGGCCGTCCACGGCGCGCCCAGGCGCCTTGCGAGCCGCGCGGCGCTGCGCACCACGTGCTCGGCGCCGCGCTCGGGGCCGATGCAGCAAAGCAGCCGGCCCTGCGTCTTCCATACCGCCTCGATCGACTTGTCGACGCGGTACTTCTGCAGCTCGTCCTCGACCACGTCGGCCGTGCGCCGCAGCGCGATCTCGCGCAGCGCGAGCAGGCTTCCCTTCTTGAAGTACGTGCCCTCGACGCCCTTCTCGTCGGCGCCCACGTGCACCATGCCCTCGCGCAGGCGCAGCAGCAGCTCGTCGGCGGACATGTCCACCATCACCGTCTCGTCGGCGGTGTCGAAGAACGTGTCGGGCACGGTCTCGGCCTCGCGGATGCCGGTGATCTCGCCCACCACGTCGTTCAGGCTCTCGAGGTGCTGCACGCTCATGGTGGTGAAGACGTCCACGCCGTTGGCGAGCAGCTCGTCCACGTCGTTCCAGCGCTTCGGGTGGCGCGCGCCGGGCGGGTTGGAGTGCGCGAGGTCGTCGAGGAGGAGCACCTGGGGACGGCGCTTCAACGCGCCGTCGAGGTCGAGCTCGCCGTCGGGCGCGCCGCCCGCGGGCAGGCGCTCGAAGCCGTCGAGCAGCACGCGGTCGGCGCTCTCGTGGCTGTCCACCACGCCGACCACGACGTCGCGCCCCGCCTCGCGCATCCTGTGGGCGGCGCCGAGCATCGCGTTGGTCTTGCCCGCGCCGGGGAACGCGCCGAAGAAAATCTTGAGCTTGCCGCGTGCGGCCGCCTGAGTCATGGATAATTTTACTCCGGCCCCTGTCCATGCATGGGGTGGGCTACAATCCGCCCGCAGAGTCCCGCCATGGACGAATCGCTCCTTCTTGCGCGCGCCCAGTTCGGCCTGAACATCGGGTTCCACATCCTGTTCCCGGCCGTGACCATCGCGCTCGCGTGGTTCCTGCTCGGCTTCCGCATTGCGTACGAGCGCACGCGTGACCCGCAATGGCTCGCCACGTACAAGCTGTGGGTGAAGATCTTCGCGCTCACCTTCGCGATGGGGATCGTGACCGGCGTCACCATGTCGTTCCAGTTCGGCACCAACTGGCCGGGCTACATGAACAACGTGGGCGCGATCGCGGGGCCGCTGCTTTCCTACGAGGTGCTCACCGCGTTCTTCCTCGAGGCCACCTTCCTCGGGATCATGCTGTTCGGCATGAACCGCGTGCCCGGATGGCTGCACATCACGTCGACCACGCTGGTGGCCTTCGGCACCACGGTCTCCGCGTTCTGGATCCTTGCGCTCAACTCGTGGATGCAGACGCCCACGGGGCAAGTCCGCAGCGCCGGCCAATGGATCGCAGGCGACTGGCTCGAGGTGATCTTCAACCCGTCCTTCCCGTACCGTTTCGCGCACATGCTGATCGCCTCGGGCATCACGGCGTCGTTCGTGATGGCCGGGCTCTCGGCGTGGCGGCTGCTCCGGGAAGCGGGCGACCCCGGCGCGCGGCGCACGCTGCGCGCCGGCCTCGTCACCGCGGCGATCCTCGTGCCGGTCCAGGTCTTCGTGGGCGACCAGCACGGCCTGAACACGCTCGAGCACCAGCCGGCGAAGATCGCCGCGATGGAGGCGTTGTGGCACACGGAGCGCGGCATGCCGCTCGTGCTCTTCGCGGTGCCCAACGAGGAGCAGCGCCGCAACGACTACTCGATCGAGCTCCCCTACGCGGGCAGCCTCATCCTCAAGCACGACATCCACGGCGAGGTGAAGGGGCTCGACGCGTTCGAGCCCAACCGCCCCCCGGTGTGGCCGCTCTTCTACGGCTTCCGCCTGATGGTGGGCATGGGCGTGCTCATGCTGCTCGTGTCGTGGTACGCGGCGTGGGCCACCCGGGGCGGGCGGGCGGCGCCGCGCCCGCTGCTCTGGACGCTCGCGACGTTCACGTTCTCGGGCTGGATCGCCACGCTCTCGGGCTGGATCGTCACCGAGGTGGGCCGGCAGCCGTGGCTCGTGACGGGCCTGCTGCGCACCGCCGACGCGGTGGGCGAGATCCACGGCTCGCAGCTGGGCGCGAGCCTCACCGGCTACGTGGTCACCTACGCGGGGCTCTTCGCGGCATACATGGTGGTCCTCACGCACCTGGCGGGCGATGGGGCGCCCGCGGGGCCCGACGGCGAAGCGAGCGTCGTCGCGCTGGCACGCGCCGCGCAATGACCATGGACCTGTCCGTCTTCTTCATGGGGTTGATGGGCGTGGCGGTGCTCGCCTACGTCGTGCTCGACGGCTACGACCTGGGCGTCGGGATGCTGATGCCGGCGGCGAGCGAGGAAGAGCAGTCCACCATGGTCGCCTCGATCGCGCCGTTCTGGGACGCGAACGAGACATGGCTCGTGCTCGGCGTGGGCGTGCTGCTCGCGGCGTTCCCGCGGGCGCACGGCGTGGTGCTGGGCGCGCTCTACCTGCCGGTGGTGGCCATGCTGGTGTCCCTCATGCTGCGCGGCGTGGCCTTCGAGCTGCGCGTGAAGGCGGTGGGCTGGCACCGCGAGCTGTGGAATTGGCTCTTCTGGGCCGGATCGTTCGGCGCGTCCTTCTGGCAGGGCGTGATGCTGGGGCGCTACATCACGGGCTTCCAGGGCGGGTTCGGCTACTGGATGTTCGCGCTGGTCGTGGGCGCGAGCCTGTGCGGCGGCTACGTGCTGCTGGGCGCGACCTGGCTCGTGTACAAGACCGAGGGCGAGCTTCGCCGCAGGTCGCTCGCGTGGGCACGCTGGGGGCTGCTGTGGGTCGCGCTCGGCGTGGCGCTGGTGAGCCTCGCAACGCCGCTCGTTTCGGCCACCGTGCGCGACAAGTGGTTCGACTTCCCGCGCACGCTGTGGGTGATGGCGCTGCCGCTCGCGACGCTCGCATGCGGCGCATGGCTCTGGCGCATGACGCGCCGGCTGGGCGCCGGCTCGAAGCGCGACTACGCGCCCTACGCGCTCGCCGTGGCGATCTTCGCGCTCGCCTTCCTCGGCCTCGCCTACAGCATCTACCCGTACGTGGTGATCGACCAGCTCACCATCTGGGAGGCCGCCGCCCATCCTTCGGCGCAGAAGGCGCTCTTCATCGGCGCGGTGATCGTGGTGCCGTTCATCGTCGCCTACACGATCCTCTCGTACCGCGTGTTCGGCGGGAAGGCGCGCGGCAAGCTCTACGAGTAGCCGGCTACTTCTCGATCATCCCGCGCTTGTCCTTCACGTCCTTCCACTCGTCGGCGTCGGGGGGGGCGGGCTTGCGCTCGACGATCGGCTTCCAGACCTTGGCGAGCTCCGCGTTAAGGCCGATGAAGTCCTTCTGGTCGCCCGGGACGTCGTCCTCGGCGAAGATCGCCTCCACGGGGCATTCGGCCACGCACAGCGTGCAGTCGATGCACTCGTCGGGATCGATCACCAGCATGTTGGGCCCTTCCCGGAAACAGTCGACGGGGCAGACGTCCACGCAGTCCGTGTACTTGCACTTCACGCACGACTCGGTGACCACGTATGCCATCGAACGACCCCTCGCGAAGGCCCGGAAGGAAGATCGTCGATTTTAGCAGACCGATGCGGCCCGGCCCAAGCCGCCGCTTGCCCCGGAAGGCGGTTTTTGGTCTACGATAACGGCATACGAGCGCCCCGGTTCCCCCCGAACCCCCTCTCGCGGGCGCCTCCAAAACCATCCGAGGAAACATGGCAGAGAAAATCGTTCACATCACCGACGACACGTTCGAGACCGAGGTCCTGCAGTCGCAGACGCCCGTCCTGGTCGACTACTGGGCGGAGTGGTGCGGCCCCTGCAAGATCATCGCGCCGGTGCTCGACCAGATCGCCAAGGACTACGAGGGGCGCCTGAAGGTGGCCAAGCTCAACATCGACGAGAACCAGGTGACGCCGCCCAAGTACAACGTGCGCGGCATCCCCACCCTCATGCTCTTCAAGAACGGCTCGCTGGAAGCCCAGAAGGTGGGCGCCGTCTCGCGCACCCAGCTCGCGGCCTTCATTGACAGCAATATCTGAACCCGATAATCTCACCCGGACCCTGGCCGCTTCCCCGCAACGATCGCCCGACACTGGGCCGCTCGTCCCCGCCAGGCCAAACCCCCGATTCCTGAAGCGCTTTACCCGTATCGACGGCCCGTGAGGTCTTCCGGGCCCGGCCTCCAAAACCCTCCTCGCAGGATCGCTGCATGCACCTATCCGACCTCAAACTGAAGCACGTCCAGGAGCTCGTCGACATGGCCAACACGGCCGAGCTCGAGGGCGCCAACCGTTTGCGCAAGCAGGAACTCATCTTCGCGCTCCTGAAGAGCCACGCGAAGAAGGGCGAGGCGATCTTCGGCGACGGAACCCTCGAAGTCCTCCAGGACGGCTTCGGGTTCCTGCGCTCGCCCGACACCTCCTACCTCGCCGGGCCCGACGACATCTACGTCTCGCCTTCCCAGATCCGCCGCTTCAACCTGCACACGGGCGACTCCATCGAGGGCGAGATCCGCACGCCGAAGGACGGCGAGCGCTACTTCGCCCTGGTGAAGGTCGACAAGGTGAACGGCGAGCCGCCCGAGAACGCGAAGAGCAAGATCCTCTTCGAGAACCTCACGCCGCTGCACCCCGACGAGGTGATGAACCTCGAGCGCGACATCAAGGCCGAGGAGAACCTCACCGGCCGCATCCTCGACATCATCGCGCCCATCGGCAAGGGCCAGCGCGGCCTCATCGTCTCCCCGCCCAAGGCCGGCAAGACGGTGCTCATGCAGCACATGGCCCACGCCATCACCGCGAACCACCCCGAGGCGGTCCTCATCGTGCTGCTCATCGACGAGCGCCCCGAGGAAGTCACGGAGATGACGCGCACGGTGCGCGGCGAGGTCGTGGCTTCCACGTTCGACGAGCCGGCCACGCGCCACGTGCAGGTGGCCGAGATGGTGATCGAGAAGGCCAAGCGCCTGGTCGAGCACAAGAAGGACGTGGTGATCCTGCTCGACTCGATCACGCGCCTCGCGCGCGCCTACAACACGGTCGTTCCCGCATCCGGGAAGGTGCTCACCGGCGGCGTCGATTCGAACGCCCTGCAGCGCCCCAAGCGCTTCTTCGGCGCGGCGAGGAACGTCGAGGAAGGCGGCTCGCTCACCATCATCGCGACGGCCCTCATCGACACGGGCTCGCGCATGGACGACGTGATCTACGAGGAATTCAAGGGCACCGGCAACATGGAGATCCACCTGGATCGCCGCATGGCCGAGAAGCGCCTCTACCCGTCGCTCAACGTGAACCGCTCCGGCACGCGCCGCGAGGAGCTGCTCATCGGCCCCGACATCCTTCCCAAGGTGTGGATCCTGAGGAAGCTGCTGTTCGGCATGGACGAGCTCGAGGCGACGGAATTCCTGCTGGACAAGTTGAGGGCCACGAAGAACAATGATGAGTTCTTCGGCTCCATGAAGAAGGGATGAGCCGAAGGCTCAGGGGCATCGGGGCCGCGTAGGGCGGTAACGAAAAACGTCACCCAAAGCAGCCTTCGGGCCAAAAAACCCTGTCCGCTCAAAGACCTGCGTCTACGCCAGCGGCACTACAAGCCCTTGCTTTGATTGACCTTTTCTGGGATAATTTGGGTTTTCCGGGCACCCGCGCACCACCACAGTTCGTGCCCACCCACAAGGCGAAAATCATGAAAGACGGCATCCACCCCAATTATCGCGAGGTCGTTTTCCTCGACACCAGCTGCGACTTCGGCTTCGTGACGCGCTCGACCGTGGCCACGAACGAAACCATCAAGTGGAAGGACGGCAAGGAATATCCGGTCTACAAGATCGAGATCTCGGCCGAATCCCACCCGTTCTACACGGGCAAGCAGAAGATCGTGGACACCGCCGGCCGCGTGGACAAGTTCAAGAAGCGCTACGCGCGCAAGGGCACCGCGAAGGCGGCCGAGTAATTCCCGCCCGCCGAGCCGAACAAGGCAGCCCCCGGGCTGCCTTTTTTGTTTAAATCGCCGCCATGACGATCCTCGAGGACTCCGCGCGCGGCCGCATCGCCTACGACGGCACGCGCACGCCCCTCAAGACGGCCCTGTTTCTGCTCGTGTGCGTCGCCTGGCTCTTGCCCGGCCTGGTGGGGCACGACCCCTGGAAGTACGACGAGGCGGTCGTCTTCGGCGCGGTGAACGAGATCCTCAAGTCGGGCGACTGGGTGTCGTTCCGCATCGCGGGCGAGCCGTTCCTCGACCGCGCGCCGCTCTTCATGTGGGTGGCGGCGCTCTTCGCGAAGGTCTTCGGCCTGGTGTTGCCGGTGCCGGACGCCGCGCGCCTCGCCTCGGGCTTCTTCATGGCGTGCACGCTCGCGCTCATTTCGGCGGCGAGCCGCGAGCTGATGGGCGCGCGCGCCGTGCGCGAAGCCGTGCTGCTCTTCATCGGCTGCCTGGGCCTGTTGCTGCGCGCCCACGAGATGATGCCGGACCTCGCGGGCCTCACCGGCATCGCCCTGGGATTGCACGGCCTCATCGTCTCGGCACGGCGCCCGCGGCTGGGCGGCGCGCTCGCCGGCGCCGGCGTGGGCGTGGCGTTCCTCGGCAACGGCTTCCTGCCCGCGGCGCTGCTGGTGGCGACGTGGGCCGCCCTGCCGGCCGCGAGCCCGCTCTGGCGCACGCGCGCCTATGGACAAGCCCTGGGCATCGCCGTGCTCGTGGCGGCGCCCCTGGTGGCCCTCTGGCCCGCCATGCTGGCCTTCTCGGGCCCGGGATCGCTCGGCGCGTGGCTGGCGAGCGCCACGGCATCGCGCTGGACCGACGCCACGGGGAGCGAACGGTTCTCGGAGATGTTCTATTTCGCGCGCGTGCTGCCGTGGTACGCGTGGCCCGCCTGGCCGCTCGCCGCGTGGACGCTGTGGCGGGCCCGGCGCACCTTCGCGGGGCGGCGCGACGTGATGCTGCCGGCGATCGCTTTCGTCGTCTTCTTCCTCGCCGTTTCCATCTTCGGCGATTCGCGCGAGCCCAACGGCCTCGTGCTGCTCGTGCCGCTCGCGCTCCTCGGCGTGGCGGAGCTCGATTCGCTGCCCCGCGGCGCGGCGAGCGCGCTCGACTGGTTCGGCATGATGACCTTCCTGCTGATCGCGGCGCTGCTGTGGGTCGGCTACGTGGCGGCGATGACCGGCCGCCCGGAGGCCGCGGCGGCCGCCATCGCCCGCGAGGTGCCCGGCTTCAAGTACCCGTTCAGCTTCATCGCCTTCGCGCTCGCCTCGCTCCTCACGCTCGTCTGGGTCGCGGTGGTCGCGCGGTCGCTGCGCTCCAACCGGCGCGCGCTGGTGAACTGGGCCGCGGGCATCACCATGGCGTGGATGCTGATGATGACGCTCGGCCTGCCGCTGGTGGACACGGCGCGCAGCTACCGCACCCTCGCCGCGCGGGTGGCGGCGCGGATTCCCCCGGGCACGTGCGTCGCGCGGCGCAACGTGGCCGACGCGCAGCGCGCGCTGCTCGACTACTTCGTGGGGCTTCGCACCGTGCGCCTGGAAGATCCCGCGGCGGCCCGCTGCGGCATGCTGCTCGCGCAAGCGTCGCCGTCGCGCATCGTGCCGCCGGGAAGCGGCTGGACGGAAGCCTGGCGCGGCTCGCGCCCCGGCGACCGCAACGAGCTCTTCATCCTCTACCGGCGGACAGGCGCGAGTCGATGAGCTCGATCCAGTGGCGCACCGGCACGGCGGCCACCGGATCCATGTGCGTGAGGCACCCCACGTTCGCGGTGGCGATCACCGCCGGCGTCCCGGATTCGAGCGACGTCACCTTCCGGTCGCGCAGCCGACGCGAGATCTCCGGCTGCAGCAGCGAGTAGGTCCCCGCCGAGCCGCAGCACAGGTGCGCATCGGGCACTTGCGTGAGCGTGAAGCCCGCATCCTGCAGGAGCGGCTCGACCAGGCCCAGCAGCCGCTGGCCGTGCTGCAGGCTGCACGGCGAGTGGAACGCGACGCGCCGGCCGTCGCCGGGAGGGTAGGCCGGGGCGAGGCGCGCGCGCTCCGCGCTGAGCACCTCGGAGAGGTCCTTCGCCAGATGGGAGATGCGCGTGGCCTTGGCGGCGTACGCCGGATCGTGCTGCAGCAGGTGCCCGTACTCCTTCACCATCGTGGCGCAACCGCTCGCGGTGACCACGATCGCCTCCGCGCCCGCCTCGATCTGCGGCCACCAGGCGTCGATGTTGGCCTTGGCGTAGGCGAGCGACTCGCGTTGGTAGTCGAGGTGCATGACGACCGCCCCGCAGCAGCCGGAGCCGATCGCGCGCACGAGCGAGATGCCGAGGCGGTCGAGGACGCGCGCGGCGGCCGCGTCGATCGAGGGGGCGATCGCCGGCTGCACGCAGCCGTCGAGCAGCAGCATGCGCCGCGCGTGCCGCGCGGTGGGCCAGGCGCCGGCATCGCGCCTGGCGGGAATCTTCGCCGCCAGCCGGGCAGGCAGGACCGGTTTCATGGCGCGGCCCAGGCCCAGCAGCGCCCCGAAGAGCGGCCCCTCGGGGAGCACGCTCTTGAGGACCCAGCGGCGCATGCGATCGAGCGGCGAGCGCGCGACGCGCGACTGGACCACGGCGCGCCCCACGTCCACGAGCTTTCCGTACTCGACGCCCGACGGGCACGTCGTCTCGCACGCGCGGCAGGTGAGGCAACGGTCCAGGTGCAACTGGGTGAGCTGGGTGACCGGCGCGCCCTCCAGCATCTCCTTCATGAGGTAGATGCGGCCGCGCGGGCTGTCGAGCTCGTCGCCCAGCAGGTTGTATGTGGGACAAGTGGCGAGGCAGAAGCCGCAGTGCACGCATTTGCGCAGGATCGCGTCGGCCTCGCGCCCCTGCGGCGAATCCTTGATCCAGTCGGCGAGGTTCGTCTGCATCAGAAGGCGTACATGCGGCCGCGGTTGAGGATGCCGGCCGGGTCGAACGCTTCCTTGAGGCGACGGTGGATCTTCGCGAGCGCCGGCTGCAGCGGCTGGAAGACGCCGATGGAGCCGTCGCCGCCGCGAAAGAGCGTGGCATGGCCGCCGGTGCGCTGAAGCGACGAGCGCACGTCGAGCGCATTGATCTCGCCCGCGACCCAGCGCACGCCCCCGCCCCACTCGATCAGCTGCGCGCCCGTCGCGATGGGCGGCGCGGCCTGCGGGACCGAAAGGCGCCACAGGAGGGGCGAGCCCGCGAAGAACGCCAGGCGCTGCTCGCGCAGATCGCGCCAGTAATCGCCCGCATCGACGCCGGCACCGCCCATCTTCGCCTTGGCCGCGGCGACGGCGGGCGGCGCGCCCGAGAGGCGCACGCGCAGCCGTCCGTCCTGCCACGCGGTCGCCGATAGCGGCAGCGGCTGGCCGGCCCACAGGTTGCATTGCTCGATGGCGCGCGCCTCGTCCATCTCGAACTCGAGCGTGGCCTCGGCCGCGGGCAGCGGCAGCACCTTGAACGAGATCTCGGTGATCACGCCGAGCGTGCCGAGCGCCCCGGCCATGAGGCGCGAGACGTCGTATCCGGCCACGTTCTTGATCACGCGGCCGCCGAACGCGAGGTCCTCGCCCTTGCCGTTCACGATGCGCGTGCCGAGCACGAAATCGCGCACCGCGCCGGCGTAGGGACGGCGCGGGCCCGAAAGGCCGGCCGCCACGGCGCCTCCGATCGTCGCCCCGGGACCGAAGTGCGGCGGCTCGAAAGCGAGCATCTGGCGCTCGGCGGCGAGCGCGGCCTCGAGCTCCTCGAGCCGCGTTCCCGCGCGCACGGTCACCACAAGCTCCTTCGGCTCGTAGGCGACGATGCCCGCGTAGGAAGAGAGGTCGAGGATCTCGCCCTCGCTTCGCTCGCCGTAGAAATCCTTGCTCCCGCCGCCGCGGATGCGAAGGGGCGCCTTGCGCGCCGCATGGTCGCGGACCTTCTCGCAGAGCCCGGCGATGAACGCGTCGGCCATCAGAACCTCGGGATATCCGGATGCGGCAAGCGCCCGCCGTGCACGTGCATGCCGCCCCACTCGGCGCAGCGCTTGAGCGTGGGCACGGCCTTGCCGGGGTTGAGGATGCCGCGCGGGTCGAACGCGCGCTTCACGTCGTGGAAGGCGGCGAGCTCCGCGGGACGGAACTGCACGCACATCTGGCGCAGCTTCTCCACGCCCACGCCATGCTCGCCCGTGATGGTGCCGCCCACTTCCACGCAATGCTCGAGGATGCGCCCGCCCATCTCCTCCGCATGCGCGAGGTCGCCCGGCTTGTTGGCGTCGTAGAAGATGCACGGGTGGATGTTGCCGTCGCCCGCGTGGAAGACGTTGCCGACCGTGAGGCCGTATTCGGCGGCGAGCTCGTATACCCTCTCGAGCACGCCGGGCAGGCAGCGGCGCGGGATGGTTCCGTCGATCGTGTAGTAGTCGGGCAGGATCGAGGCGAGCGCGGTGAACGCGCCCTTGCGCGCCCTCCACAGGCGCTCGCGCTCGGCCGCGTCCTCGGCGCTGCGCACCTGGCTCGCGCCGCAGCGTTGCATGATCGAACGCACCGCCTCGAGCGCTTCGCGCGCCTCCTCGGCCCCGCCGTCGACCTCGGCGAGCAGAAGCGCCTCGGCGCCGGCGGGAAACCCCATGGCCCAGCAGCGCTCGCAGGCCTCGATCACGATGCGGTCCATCATCTCGAGGGCGGCGGGAACGATGCCCGCGCCGATGATCTCGCTCACGGCGTCGGCCGCCTGGCGCACCGACGGGAATGCGCCGAGCAGCGTCTCCACGCGCTCCGGAAGGGGCAGGAGCTTCACCACCGCCTGGGTGATCACGCCGAGGTTGCCCTCGCTGCCGGCGAGCAGCGCGAGCACGTCGTAGCCCTGCGCGTCGAGCGCCCGCGAGCCCGCCTCGAACACGTCCCCGTCGGCATCGACCACTCGCAGCGCGAGCAGGTTGTGGGTCGTGAGGCCGTACTTGAGGCAATGGATCCCGCCCGCGTTCTCCGCCACGTTGCCCCCGATGGAGCACACCGACTGGCTCGAGGGATCGGGCGCGTAGAACAGGCCGTGGGGCGCGGCCACCTCGGAGACGTGGAGGTTGCGCACGCCGGGCTCGACGGTGGCGCTGCGCCCGAGCGCGTCCACCTCGAGCACGCGCGTCATGCGCGAGAGCACCAGCAGGACGCCGTCGCGGCGCGGGATCGCGCCGCCGGAGATCCCGGTGCCCGCCCCGCGCGAGACCACCGGCACGCCGAGCGAATTGCACGCGGAGACGATCGCGCGCACCTGCGCCTCCGTCTCCGGCAACGCGGCGAGCATGGGCGTTTCGCGCCGCTGGATGAACGCATCGGTCTCGAAAGGCTTAAGGCCCTCCTCGTCCGCCACCACGCGCGGGGGCGGCTGGATGCGGCGCAGGGCCTCGAGCGTGCGGTCGCGCAGGCCCGCGCCGGCGAGGGCTTCCATCAGAAGCGCGGCAGGTCGGGATGCGGCAGCGCGCCGCCCTTCACCCGCATCGCCCCGTACTCGGCGCAGCGGTGCAGCGTGGGCACGCCCTTGCCGGGATTGAGCAACCCTTCGGGATCGAAGGCCGCCTTCACCGCGTGGAACTGCGCGAGCTCCGGCGAGGCGAACTGCGTGCACATCTGGTTGATCTTCTCGATGCCCACGCCGTGCTCGCCGGTGATGGTGCCGCCCACCTCGACGCACATCTCCAGGATGTCGCAGGCGAAGCGCTCGGTGGTCTCGAGCTCGCCGGGGATGTTGGCGTCGTAGAGGATGAGCGGATGCAGGTTGCCGTCGCCCGCGTGGAACACGTTGGCGCAGCGCAGCCCGTAGCGCGCCGAGAGCTCCCCGATGCGCGTGAGCACCTTGCCCAGCGCGGCGCGCGGGATGGAGCCGTCGATGCAGTAGTAGTCCGGCGAGATGCGGCCCACGGCGGGGAACGCGGCCTTGCGTCCCGACCAGAAGCGCAGCCTTTCGGCTTCGCTCGACGAGCACTTGATGTCGGTCGCGCCGGAGGCGCGCATCACCTCGATCATCTGCGCGACCTCGTGGGCGACTTCCTCGCGCGTGCCGTCGGACTCCGCGAGCAGGATCGCCTGCGCCGAGAGGTCGTATCCCGCGTGCACGAAGTCCTCGACCGCGCTGGTGGCGAGCCGGTCCATCATCTCGAGGCCCGCCGGCACGATGCCCGCGCCGATCACGCGCGCCACCGCCACGCCTGCGCTCTCGACATCCGGGAAGGACGCCATCACCACCTGCGCGGTCTCCGGCCGCGGCAGCAGCTTCACGGTGACTTCCAGGGTGATCGCGAGCAGGCCCTCGGAGCCGGTGACGAGCGCGAGCAGGTCGTAGCCCGGGCTGTCGAGCGCTTCGCCGCCCACCTCGATCACGTCGCCCTCCATCGTGATGGCGCGCACCCTGGCCACGTTGTGCACGGTGAGCCCGTACTTGAGGCAGTGCACGCCGCCCGAGTTCTCGGCGACGTTTCCGCCGATCGAGCACGCGATCTGGCTCGACGGGTCGGGCGCGTAGTAGAGGCCGAAGTGCGCGGCTTCCTGCGAGATGCGCAGGTTGGTGACGCCGGGCTGCACGCGCGCGCGCCGCCCGACGGAGTCGATGGCGACGATGCGGTTGAACTTGGCGAGCGACAGGAGGATGCCGTCGGCGAGCGGCAGGGCGCCGCCCGAGAGCCCCGTGCCGGAGCCGCGCGCGACCACCGGGGCCTTCGTCTCGCGCGCCACCTTCAGGATGGTCGCCACGTCGCGCTCGGTGCCGGGAATGGTCGCGACGAGCGGGGTGGCGCGGTAGGCGGAAAGGCCGTCGCACTCGTAGGGCTTGAGCTCCTCGGGCGCCACGCGAATGCAGGCCTCGTCGAGCACGCGCAGCAGCGCTGCCGTGACTTCCGAGCGCCGGCCCGCCAACTGCGGCTCCTCGCGCACGGCGCTCATGGCGCTACGACATCACCGCGAGCTGCTCGTTGGCGTTCTCGAGGCGCTCGACCAGCGTGTTGAGGAACCGCTCGTCGAACAGGCGCCGGCAGGAGAGCGAGGCGTTGCGCAGGTCCTCGGCGCGCACCTTGATCACGATCGCGTCCGACGTGGTCGTGACCGTGGCCGAGCGGTGCGGGTCGCCCTTGGCCGTGAGGTAGGACATCTCGCCGAAGCAGTCGCCGGCGGAGAGCACGTTGAGCGTCTTCTTGCCGCGCGTGACGCGCACGTAGCCGCCCGCGAGCACGTAGAACGAGTCGCCGTGGTCGCCTTCCTTGATGAGCGCCGTGTCGGGCTTGAACTTCGCCCACTTGCTGATCTTGAGGACCTCCCACAGCTCGTTCTCCGGGAAGTCGCGGAAGAACGCGAGGTTCTTCATGAGGCTGAAGCGCTCGGTGTCGGACTGCTCGCGCTTCTCCTCGGCCCTGTGCTCCTTCTTCCAGATCTCGGCCAGCGCGGCGCCGAACTCGTCCCACGTCTGGAAGCGCTTGGCCGGGTCCTTGGCCATGGCCTTCATCACCACCGCGTCCAGCTCGGGCGAGACGGCGTCGCGGTGCGCCGACGGCGGCTCGGGATCGGTGTTCACGATCTGGTAGATGACCGAGAGCGTGTTCGCGCCCGAGAACGGCAGCTTCCCGGCGAGCAGGTAGTACATCACCACGCCCAGCGCGTAGATGTCGGTGAGGTGCGAGGCCTGCGCGTGGCCCTGGACCAGCTCCGGCGACATGTACGCGGGAGAGCCCACGTTGGTGATCACCGTGCGGTCGGAAACCTTGTTGATCGACGCGCCGAAGTCGGCGAGCTTGATGTCGGTGCCGTCGCTGTGGAGGATGTTGCCCGGCTTGATGTCGCGGTGCGTGAGGCCCAGCGACTGCGCGAAGGCGAGCGCGCGCACGCACTTGAAGCTGATCTCCGCGACTTCGCGCGTCTCGAGGAGCGTCTCGGGCTTGCAGAACTTCTCGAGGGTGCCGCCCTCGACGTACTCCATCACGATGTAGCAGAACTTGTCCTCCACGACCGCGTCGTAGATCTGGACGATGTGGGGATGGTTGAGCTTGCCGGCGAGCGCGGCCTCGTTGAGGAACATGCTCTTGTAGAGGGCGCCGTCCTCGCTGTTCTTCAGCGCCTCCGGGAACGCGACCTTGATGGCCACCTTCCGCTTGGCGAACGGGTCGTCGGCCAGGTAGACCTTGCCCGTGGCGCCGCGGCCCAGCTCCCGCAGGATCTGGTACTTGCCGATGGACTGCATACTGGCCATGGCGGGATTATAGGCGATCGGTCCGCCCGGCCGTGGGGATCCGCCCGCGGGGCGGCTGCGGCAAAATCGGCTTGACATCGGGAGGTGACATGAAGGTGAAACGCGCCTTGGCGGCGCTCGCCGCGGCGATCGCGCTCGCGGCCTTCGCGCAGCAGCACTCGCATGAAGCGGCCGCGCCGGAGGCGGGCTCCGGGGACCCGCGGGAGCTGGTGCGCTTCCCCGAGGCCATGCGCCTGCACACGATCGCCAACATGCGCGACCACCTCCAGTCGCTCCAGGAAATCGACCTTGCGCTGTCGCGGGGCGACTTCGACAAGGCCTCCGGGGTCGCCGAGCAGCGCCTGGGCATGAGCTCCCTGGAGGCCCACGGGGCGAGCCACATCGCGCCGTTCATGCCCAAGCCGATGCAGGAGATCGGCGAGCAGATGCACCGGGCGGCCAGCCGCTTCGCGGTGGACGCGCAGAACGCGAGCGTCACCAGCGACGTGAAGCCCGCGCTAGCCTCGCTCGCCGCCGTGATGCAGCAATGCGTCGCCTGCCACGCGGCGTACCGCCTGCACTAGAAGAGCCCGGTGATCTTGCCGCTGTCGTCCACGTCGATGGCGACCGCCGAGGGCACCTTGGGCAACCCCGGCATCGTCATGATGTCGCCGCAGACCATCACGATGAACTCCGCGCCGGCGGCAAGCCGCACCTCGCGGACGTTCACCACGTGGCCCGACGGGGCGCCGCGCAGCTGCGGATCCGTGGAGAACGAGTACTGCGTCTTCGCCACGCAGATCGGGTAGTGGCCGTAGCCCGATTCCTGCAGCTTCTTGATCTGCGCGCGCACCTTGGAGTCGGCCGTGATGTCGGAGGCGCCGTAGATCCTGGTGGCGATCGCCTTCATCTTGTCCCAGAGCGGGGCCTGCTCCTCGTAGACGAACTTGAAGCTGTTGGGCTCGCCGCAGAGGCGCACCACTTCCTTCGCGACCTCGGTGGCGCCCTTGCCGCCCTCGGCCCAGTGGCGCGCGAGGATCACCTTGGCGCCGTGGTGGGCCATCTTGTCCATGAGCAGCTTCACTTCCGCGTCAGTGTCCTCGGTGCGGTGGTTGATCGACACCACGCACGGCAGGCCGTAGTTGTTGCGGATGTTGTTCACGTGCCGCTCGATGTTGGTGATGCCCTTGGCGAGCGCCTCCATGTTGGGCTTGCCCAGCTCCTTCACGTCCACGCCGCCGTGGTACTTGAGCGCGCGGATGGTCGCCACCAGCACCACCGCCGAGGGCCTGAGGCCCGTCTTGCGGCACTTGATGTCGACGAACTTCTCGGCGCCCAGGTCGGCGCCGAAGCCCGCCTCGGTGATCACGTAGTCGGCGAGCTTCAATGCCGTCTGCGTGGCGAGCACCGAGTTGCATCCGTGCGCGATGTTCGCGAACGGGCCGCCGTGGATGAACGCCGGCGAATGCTCGAGCGTCTGCACGAGGTTGGGCGCGAGCGCGTCCTTGAGGAGCGCGGCCATCGCACCGTGGCACTTGAGGTCGCGGGCGAGGATCGCCTTCTGGTCCTTCGTGTAGCCGCACACGATGTTGCCCAGGCGGGTCTTCAGGTCCCTGATGCTGGTGGACAGGCAGAAGATCGCCATCACCTCGGAGGCCACCACGATGTCGAAGCCGTCCTCGCGCGGGTAGCCGTTGGCCGGGCCGCCCAGGGCGATGGTGATCTGGCGCAGCGCCCGGTCGTTCATGTCCACCACGCGCTTCCACGCGATGCGGCGCACGTCGAAGCCCAGCTCGTTGCCGTGGTTGATGTGGTTGTCGATCATCGCCGCGAGCAGGTTGTTGGCGAGCGCGATGGCGCCGAAGTCGCCGGTGAAGTGCAGGTTGATGTCCTCCATCGGCACCACCTGCGCGTAGCCGCCGCCGGCCGCGCCGCCCTTCATGCCGAACACCGGTCCCAGCGAGGGCTCGCGAAGGCAGATCACCGCCTTCCTGCCGATGTGGTTCATGGCGTCGCCCAGGCCCACGGTCGTGGTCGTCTTGCCCTCGCCGGCGGGCGTGGGGCTGATGGCGGTGACGAGGATCAGCTTGCCGTCGGGGCGGCCCTTCAGCGTCTCGATGTAGGGCAGCGAGATCTTCGCCTTGTAGTGGCCGAAGGGCACCATGGCGTCATCGGGAATGCCGAGCTTCTTCGCGATCTCGGCGATCGGCTTCATCTTCGCCTGCTGCGCGATTTCGATATCGCTGGGAACAGGCTTGGACTTCGCCTCGGGGGCGACGGTGGTCATTTAGGGGGTTCTCCTCGCGAAACGGCGGGTTTCCAGTGAGTATAGAAAGCGGGAGAATGCCCGGGCCTTGACTCGGGTCAAGGGCCCGAGGCAGCCCCATGCACCCCAACGAACAGGTCGTCCGCGAGTTCTACCGAGCCTTTGCCGCCCGCGACGCCGAGGCGATGGCCCGTTGCTACCACCCCGACATCGCCTTCAGCGACGCCGTCTTTCCCATGCTGCACGGGGCCGACGCGGGCGACATGTGGCGCATGCTGCTCGCGCGCGCCGCCGACCTCGAGGTCACGCTGGACGAGGCGGCCGGCGACGACAAGGCAGCCCATGCGGCCTGGACCGCGCGCTACACCTTCAGCCGGACCGGGCGGCCCGTGGTGAACCGCGTGCGCGCGCTGATGGCCTTCCGCGACGGCCTCATCGTGCGCCACCACGACAGCTTCCCGTTCTGGCGCTGGGCCGCGCAGGCGCTCGGCCCCGCGGGCGCCGCGCTGGGGTGGTTCCCGCCCCTCAGGTGGAAAGTGCGCAAGGACGCCGAGCGCGCCCTGCGCACCTTCCAGGAGCGCCGTTCCAGCGCGCCCTAGTCGAGGCTCAGCGCCGTGGTGAGGTCTCCCATGGCCGGGAATCCCGCCGCCTTGAGCGCGTTGTCGCGCGCCGTGACGCCCGGCAGCGTATCGGTCGCCCAGCGGCGCTGGATGAGGCGCAGCGGCGACGTGGAGTCCATCTGCGTGTGGTCCACGGTGCCCCCCTTCGCGAACGGCGAGACGATGATCGCGGGAATGCGCGTGCCGGGGCCAAGCAGGTCGCCTTTCGGGGGCGCGGCGTGGTCCCACTGCCCGCCGAACTCGTCGTACGTGATCACGATGACCATGCCCTTGTACTGCGGGCTCGCCTGCAGCTTCGCGACGAGGTCGGCGATGTGGTTGTCGGCTCCGGTGATGTTCGTGTAGCCGGGGTGCTGGTTGGTGTCGCCCTCCGGCTTGTAGAACGCGACCGCGGGCAGCGTGCCGGCGGCGGCCGCGGCCACGAGGTCGTTGTAGTCCTTGAGATGCCCCGAGCGGTTGGCCGCGCCCGTGACCGGATCCATGTTGGCGAAGTAGTTGAACGGATGATGGTGCGCCTGGAAGTCGGGCACCACGCCGTTGGGCCCGCCCGCCGCGCCGCTGTAGATGAGCGCGCGGTTGCCCGAGGCCGCCGTCCACGCCTGCGAGTACCACGCCCAGGAAACGCCTTTGGCGGTGAGGAGGTCGCCGATGTTCTTCTGCGTCTGCGGCGGGAGCGTCGTCGCCGCGGCCGGGTTGGCGTAGAGGCTCGTCGTGTCGCTCGCCGCCGGCGCGTTGCCGCTCGGCTGGTAGGGCGGCTGCATCGTGTTCACGGCGCGGAAGGTGCCGTCGCCGAAGTAGTTCTTCGGCGCGACGTTGCCGGAGAGCTGGAAACCGGGCGGGCCGTCGATCGCCGAAGCCGGCGAAGTCGCCGACGGCGTGAGGTTCGGGGTGAACTTGCCGTTCGCATCCATGTTCACCACCGCGATGGTGGGATGGGCGGCCGCGGTGTCGGCGTTGGGATACTCGGGCGCGCACGCGCAGATGAGGTACTGGTGGTTCAGGAACGAGCCGCCGAAGGCGCCCTGGTAGAAGTTGTCGGCGAGCACGAACTGCTTGGCGAGCTGCCCGAGCTTCGTGTTCGACGCGTCCCAGTAGCCCATCACGAGGCCGCCGGAGTCGGCCCACGCGGCCATCTTGTCGTTCTTGCCGCCGTCGATCTGCATCTGGTTCTCGAAGAACCGGTGGTACAGGTCGCGCGTGATGGTGTCCTTCGTGATGCCGTACTTCGCGTCGAGCTGGTAGGGCTGGTTGGGAAGGTTGTCGCTCATCGCCTGCGTGATGACGGGCGCCTGGCCGGCCGCGGTCACCCCGCCCCATGTCTGCGGGAGCTTCGCGAGCGCGCTGCCGTTGCGGTCCACCTGCGCATTGAGGGCGCCCACCGCGCTCGGGTTCAGCCCCGGGATGCCGTTCGCGCCCGGGAAGAGGCCGAACATGTTGTCGAAGCTGCGGTTCTCGGCGTAGATCACCACGATGTTGGTGACCTTCTGCAGGCGCGAGGCCTGGCACGCGTCGTCGCAGAAGCTGCTGTCGCCGCTTCCCGAGCAGGCCGCGAGGACGACGGGAATCAGGAGCGCGAGCGGATTCATTCGCATGGAGAACACCGTTTCGTTGTTGGAGGAAGGAAGGTGCCGATTAGAAGGTCCGAACATGACACTTTGCGCGGCGGCGCCGTCACGCGATTGAAACGGAAAACGGGTCTGCTTCGCCCGTGAAATCGCTGCTCGCTGCCGCGGCGCTCGCCGCGGCGATGCCCTTCTACTCGACGCCCTTCGAACGGCAACCCGGCGTCCCGCAGATGACCGCCGCGGGCCGCGCGCTCTTCTTCGACAAGTCGCTGTCGGCCTCGGGACGCACGTCGTGCGCGAGCTGCCACGACCCCGCGCATGCCTACGGGCCGCCGAACGCGCGCGCGGTGCAGCTCGCGGGCCCCGACGGCAAGACGCCGGGCCTGCGGGCGGTGCCCTCGTTGCGCTACCTGCACAAGGTGCCGGCCTTCACCGAGCATTTCTTCGAGTCCGACGGCAACGACGGGGAAGACCAGGGCCCCGCGGGCGGCCATACGTGGGACGGACGCGCGCGCAACCTGCACGAGCAGGCGGCGCTGCCGCTCACCTCGCCGCTCGAGATGGCCAATCGCGACCCGGCCGAAGTGGTGGCGCGCGCGCGCCGCTCACCGAGCGCCGGGCTGCTGCGCGAGGCGTTCGGCGAGCACGTGCTCGACGATGCGGACCGCGGCTTTCGCGCCATCGTGATGAGCCTGGAAGTCTTCCAGCAGGATCCGGCGGAGTTCTACCCGTACGACAGCAAGTACGACGCCTACTTGCGCGGCGAGGCCACGTTGAGCCCCGCCGAGGAGCGCGGCCTCAGGCTCTTCAACGATCCCGCGAAGGGCAACTGCGCGGCCTGCCACGTGAGCTCGATGCGCGAGCGCGCGCTGCCGGCGTTCAGCGACTGGGGCTTCATCGCGCTCGGCGTGCCGCGCAACCGCACGCTCAGGATGCCCGGCGGCAAGCCCGACCTGGGCCTGTGCGGCCCGTTGCGCACCGACCTCTCGTCGCGCGAGGAGTACTGCGGGCGTTTCCGCACGCCCACGCTTCGCAACGTGGCGCGCCGCTCCGTGTTCTTCCACAACGGGGCGTTCCATGATCTCGCGGAGGTGGTGCGCTTCTACGCGCAGCGCGACACGAATCCCGCGAAATGGTATCCGCGGGGAGCCGACGGCCGCGTGGACGTGTTCGACGACCTTCCGCCGGGGCTGCGCGCCAACGTGAACCGCGAGCCGCCGTTCGGCCGCAAGCCGGGCGCGAGACCCGCGCTCGACGAAGCCGAGATCCGCGACGTGGTCGCGTTCCTGCGCACCCTCGACGACGGTTACCGGGCCCCGCGCACCATGGGGTTGCCGAAGAATTCCCTCATGAGGAAGTCTTCCAGCCCGTCGTTGTCCTCGGGGCGCGCGGAGAGCACCACGACCCTGCCGAGGTAACGCGACTCCCAGCGGAAATCCCCCTGGTAGTGCGTGCGGATGAGCTCGATCATCCGCTTCACGATCGCGCGGTCGACGTCGCCGCCCAGCCCCGCGTCCACCTCGATCACCTCGCGCCAGCGCCGGTCGCTCGTGGGCTGCCAGCCGTTGAAGGCGAACTCCGCCGTGCGCGTGCCCTTGCTGAGGATCTGGAAGACGCCGCCCGTGCCGTCGCCCGGCGTGAACTGGAGGTTGCGGTTGATGTTCGATTCGGCGAGCTCGGCGGCCGTCGGGTTGTGCGGCCCGCGCGCCATGGCCTCCTCGGCCGCGTGGCGCGCGGCACGGCGCGCGTCGATCGCGGCCAGCATGTCCACCGGCGGCTCCTTGATGGGGGGCGGCGGCGTGGGCGGCGGGGGCGGCGTGGGCTCGGGCAGCGGAATCTTCTCCGGCGACCTGGGCACCTGCCTTGCGATGATGCGCGGCGGCGCCACCGGCGGCCGCGGGCGCGGCGGCGGGGCGGGCGTGGGCTGCGGCGTGGGGGCTTCCGCGGGCTTCGCCTCCGCCTCGACGATGTTGACTGTCATCGGACCCGATGAAACCGCCGTGAGGGTTTCAGTAGGCTTGCGCATCGGGATCGCCATGAACAGCCCGTGGATGGCTATCGAGACGATGGACCAGGCGATGATCCTGCGGGTGGACGGTCGCACGGGACGAGCGTTGGGCCGCGGCTAGATCCTGCGCAGGATGATCACGTTGCCTGCCACGGACACGGCAATGCCGGCCCACGTGAGCGCAGCCCAGTGGAAGCCTTCGAAAACCGCGGAGATCACGAGCGCGACGATGGGAACCATCACGCCAATATAGCCCGCCCGCGCCGCCCCGATCCGTTTCAGCAGCGTGAGGAAGCTGGCGAACGCCACCACGGAACCCAGGATCGCCAGGTAGAAGAGCGAGATCACGTAGCCGGGCGTCGCCTCGAAGGTGAGGGCCTTGCCCGCGGCGAGCGCCGCCGCGAACGAGAGAAGCGATCCGTAGAGCATTCCCCAGGCCATGGTTCCCCACAGGGGGAGCTTCGCGTCGTTGTTGCGGTGGGCGGCCATGCTGCCCAGCGTGGAGATCACCACCGCGAGCACCGTGTAGAGCGCGCCCAGGGCCGTGTCGCCGTCCCCCCGGACATGGGCGAACTCCGGCCAGAACACGAGCGTGATGCCCGCGACGCCAAGCAGCGACCCGGCGATCACGCGGCGGGACATGCGCG
This sequence comes from Usitatibacter sp., assembly GCA_035519515.1. Taxonomy (GTDB): domain Bacteria; phylum Pseudomonadota; class Gammaproteobacteria; order Burkholderiales; family Usitatibacteraceae; genus Usitatibacter. The sequence goes on along the minus strand of DATIWC010000059.1, from coordinate 4,926 downwards.
TGCCGAAGAAGAGCCGCTGCCCCGCCGCGCCGAGCAAGGGGCTTGCCGAGTAGCCCACCGCCACGAGCCCGGAGACCAGATGTTCCTCGGCGTAGTACACGAAGATGTAGCTCACGCAGAACATCAGCGCGCCGAAAAGCGCGATCCACGCGTGCTCGCGAAGCGGGAAACGCAGCGGCAGGCGCCGCGCCGCGCAATAGGCGAAGACGATGAGGGAAGCGACGAGGTAGCGGTAGGCCACGCTCGCCTCGGGCGCCACGTGGCCCAGCTGGTACTTGATCGCGAGCCAGGTCGAGCCCCAGATCGCGACGCAGACCGCAAACAGCCTCAGGTTGCCCACGCTAACGCGCGAGCCCGGCCTGGTCGAGGACGAAGGCGAAGGTGAAGGCGGTTTCCTTCAGGGCGTCGTAGCGCCCCGAGGCGCCGCCGTGGCCGGCTTCCATGATCGTCTTGAGCAGCAGGGGATTGCGGTCGGTCTTGAGCGAACGCAATTTTGCCACGTACTTGGCGGCCTCCCAGTAGCCGACCTGGCTGTCGTTGAGCGAGGTCTCGACGAGCATCGCGGGATACGCGTGGCGCCCGATGTTGTCGTAGGGCGAATACGAGCGCATGTAGCGGTAGGACTTCTCCTCGTTGGGGTTGCCCCACTCGAGGTATTCGCCCGTGGTGAGCGGCAGCGACGCGTCGAGCATCGTGTTCATCACGTCCACGAACGGCACCTGCGCCACCACGGCCTTGAAGAGGTCCGGGCGCATGTTGGCCACCGCGCCCATGAGCAGCCCGCCGGCGCTGCCGCCCTGGATCACGAGCTGCGCGGGCGTGGTGTAGTGCCGGCGCTCGAGCGACTCGGCGCACGCGATGAAGTCGGTGAAGGTGTTCTTCTTCTCGAGGAGCTTGCCCGCGTCGTACCAGGTGCGGCCGCGGTCGCCGCCGCCGCGCACGTGCGCGATGGCGAAGATCATCCCGCGGTCGAGCAGCGAGATGCGCGCGGTCGAGAACCAGGGGTCGAGCGGGATGCCATACGAGCCGTATCCGTACAGCAGCATCGCCTGCGGATCCTTCGTGCGCAGCGACTTGCGGTACACGAGCGAGACCGGGATGCGCGTGCCGTCCTTGGCGACCGCCGTGAGCGCTTCCGACTGGTAGTCGGACGGATCGTAGTCGCCCAGCACCGGCTGGCGCTTGAGCAGCGCGCTCGTGCGGGCGGGGACGTCGTAGTCGTACCAGGAGCGCGGCGTGACGAGGCTTTCGTAGACGTAGCGGAAGCGCGGCGTGTCGTACTCGTAGTTGGCGCCCGGATGCGCGGAGTACACCGCCTCGTCGAAGGCGAGGTAGTGCGACTCGCCGTCCGCGAAGCGCGTGAAGCGAAGGCGGATGAGGCCCTTGTCGCGCTCGACCATCACCCAGAAATCCCTGAACGCGTACACGTCCTCGAGCATCACGTGGGGACGGTGCTCGACCACCTGCCGCCAGTTCTTGCGCGCGGGATCCGCCACCGGCGCGCGCGCGAGGCGGAAGTTGGGGCCCTTGTCGTTGGTGCGGATGAGGAACTCGTCGCCGTGGTGCTCGACGTAGTATTCGCGCCCCGGGTGCCGCGGCTCGACCAGGCGGAACTCGCCCTGCGGGTCGGAGGTGCGAAGCACGCGGACTTCCGAAGTGTCCTTGCTCGTGGAGGTGAGCACGACGAACGCTTCGCTGCGGGTGTCGCCCACGGTGATGTCGTACTGCTCGTCGCGCTCGTCGTAGAGGAGCGCATCGCCCGGCTCGCCCAGCGTGAGCCGGCGCAGGTGGTTGCTGCGCTTGGTGACCTCGTCCTCCTGCACGTAGAAGAGCGTGCGGCTGTCGGCCGCCCAGGCGAGCGAGGTGGCGCGCGGCGCCGTCTCGGAGGCGAGCGCTCCCGAGGCGAGGTCCTTCACGTGCAGCGTGTACTGGCGGTAGCCGGTGAAATCGACGGTGTAGGCGAGCCTCGCGCTGTCGGGGCTCACGTCCATCAGGCCCACGGACGTGAACGCGTGGCCCTTCGCGAGCTCGTTCACGTCGAGGATCACTTCCTCGGGCGCTTCCATGGAGCCCTTGCGCCGGCAGTAGATCGGGTACTGCAGGCCCTCGACCTCGCGCTGGTAGTACCAATAGCCGTGGCGCGGATAGGGAACGCTCTCGTCCGTCTCCTGGATGCGCGCGAGCATCTCGCGGTAGAGCTTGTCCCGGAAGCCCTCCAGCGGCTTCATGACTTCATGCGTGTAGCGGTTCTCGGCCTCGAGGTACTCGGTGACCGCGGGATTGCCCTTGTCCCTCAGCCACCCGTAGTCATCCACCAACGCCTCACCGAAGTGGGTGCTTGTTACCGTATGTTTCGCGGCGACGGGGGGCGTGGCGGATTCCGCGGCCACCGCCTGCGACGTAATGGGAAAGGGAAGCGACAGCAGCATGGCGGCAACGAGGGGGAAGAAGACGGCGCGCATGGGGCGGCATCTTACAAGCACAAGACGTCAACCCCGCCCGGGAAGTTCCGTTGATGAGATTGTGCCCCGGCACGCGAAATTCAACCCCATAAAATCAAGGAGTTTTCAATGACGAAATTGCTCGTCGCCGCCGCCCTTGCCGCGCTGGCCCTTCCGGCCGCGGCGGCCGACCCCGCCACCGCCACCCCCGCGCCGCAAGCCAAGGTCGAGAAGATGGACGCGAAGGCCAAGCCGGAGGGCGCATCGCCCAAGAAGGCGCAGGCCACCAAGGCCCAGGCCAAGCCGCCCCGCAAGAGCCGGAAAGCCAAGCCCCCGAAGCACGAAGCGCAGGTGGCCCCGAAGGTTTGAGCCGAACCCGGGCCTCGCCGCTCGCGTAAAATCACGGGAACCCTCGCGAGGTTCCCATGTTCGCCGCGGCGAGCGCCCGACCCGATTCCAAGCCCCTTCTCTACGACGAGCTGCTCGCGCAAGCGCGCGCGCTCTTCGAGGGAGAGCGTGACGCGCTCGCCAATTCCGCCAACCTCGCGGCGCTGGTCTACCACACGCTGCCGGAGCTCAACTGGGCGGGCTTCTACTGGATGAAGGGCGGCGAGCTCGTCCTGGGCCCGTTCCAGGGCAAGCCCGCGTGCGTGCGCATCGCGCTCGGCAAGGGCGTGTGCGGCACCGCCGCGCTTGCGCGGGAAACGATCGTGGTGCAGGACGTGAATGCGTTCCCCGGCCACATCGCATGCGACAGCGCCTCGCGCAGCGAGATCGTGGTGCCCATCGTGCGCGGCGGCCGCGCGCTCGGCGTGCTGGACGTGGATAGTCCCGTGCTGGCGCGCTTCGACGCCGAGGACCGGCGCGGCCTCGAGGCGATCGTAGCCGCCTTCATCGAAGCGACCGACCTGCCGGCCTAGCGCGATGTCGTACATCGACGAGTCGCTCGTGCCCGGCGAAACCATCGTGCACCGCGCGCGCATGTCGTGGTGGTCGCAGGCGGGCTACCTGGTGCTGGGCCTCGCCACCTTCTGGTTCCTCCTGGGCTTCGTCTTCCTCGGCATCGCGTGGGTGAAGGTGCATTCCACCGAGATTGCCATCACCAACCGGCGCATCATCGCCAAGTTCGGCTTCGTGAAGCGCAGCACCATCGAGATCAACATCGACCAGGTGGAGTCGCTGCGCGTCGAGCAGGGCTTCTGCATCGCGGATCCGCTCGTCTTCCGCCGCAAGTTCATGGAGGCCACCAACCGCCCCGTGACGATGCACCGGCAATGACGTGCGCCATGACCCTTCGATCGCTCCTCGTCGACTTCAATTCCTACTTCGCCTCGGTGGAGCAGCAGGTGGAGCCGCGCCTGCGCGGCAAGCCCCTGGGGGTCGTGCCGATGCTGGCGGACACCACCGTGTGCATCGCGGCGAGCGTGGAGGCGAAGCGCTTCGGCGTGAAGACCGGCACCAAGGTGGCAGATGCGAAGAAGCTCTGCCCCGGCATCGAGTTCGTCGTCGCGCGCCACGAGATCTACATCGACTACCACCACCGCGCCGTGGAGGTGGTGGACTCCGTGGTTCCCGTGCGCGCGGTGCTCTCCATCGACGAGATGGATTGCGAGCTCACCGGCCGGTGGCGCGAGCCCGAGCGCGCGATGAAGATCGCGAAGGATGTGAAGGCGGCCATCCACGCGAACGTGGGCGAATACCTGCGCACGTCGATCGGCATCGGGCCCAACACGTTCATCGCCAAGACGGCTTCCGACATGGTGAAACCCGACGGCCTGGTGATGATCGAGCAGCGCGAGCTGCCCGAGCGCCTCTTCGACCTCGAGGTGCGCGCGCTTTCGGGCATCGGCAAGCAGATGGAGAGCCGCCTGCATCGCCACGGCATCCGCACGGTGCGCGACCTCGCGGGCAAGACCCGCGAGGAGCTCCACGCCATCTGGGGCGGCGTGGGCGGCGACATCATGTGGAGCCGCATCCGCGGGGAGGAGCAGCACGAGCGCACGGCGGGCAACCACTCGATCTCGCATTCGAGCGTGCTGGGGCCCGACAACCGCAATCCCGAGCACGCCTTCGCGGTCCTCAATCGCCTCACGCAGAAGGCGGCCATGCGGCTACGCAAGGCGAAGTACTACGCGGCGCGCCTGTCCATCGACCTCAAGTACCTGGACGGCGGGCACTGGGCCAACGAGATGCGACTGGTCGATACGCAGGACACCAAGACGTTCCTGCACGCGCTCGAGAAGCTCTGGGCGAAGCGGCCCAAGTCGAACCGCACGATCCTGCGCGTCGGCATGGCGTACTCCGATCTCGTCGCCGAGGATGACCACACCGGTTCCCTGTTCGCCTCGGAGAACAAGGAACGGGCGCTCTATTCCACGCTCGACAAGCTGAACGCCCGCTTCGGCAAGCAGGCCGTGTATTTCGCGAGCGCCCACAAGGCCCGCGACCGCGGCGGGCTGCACATCGCGTTCAACCACATCCCGGA
>DATIWC010000058.1:0-129570 GCA_035519515.1 Usitatibacter sp. | reverse complement strand
ACGAAGAAAGCTTCCGCCCCTTCCGGTCGATCTTCAGAAGTGTGTCAAACACAGGTGCAGCACGCTCGACTCCTAGAACCATCGGTTCAGGGCCTGGAAATTCACACTCGGCTATGAGACCGCTCCACAGGTGCTTCCAGTTCGATCCTATTAAGTCCGGCAACACTGGCGAGATGGTTGCCTCGAAATATTCCAAGGCCGCGCCAAACGAATGAGCGACGTGCTCCGCAGGCCTCAAGGTTATGTCGATTCGCGATAAACCAATAGCGACAACAAGGTCGCTGCGCGTTATAAGCAACCGCGGGAGTTCTGATGGGTTGTTTTCTCCGACGTTTAGGGCCTTTGCCTCGGCCTTTAGCTTGGCGGCGACCTGCAAAAATCGACTGCCTCCGGCAAGTATCGCGTCGCGGTGTTCCTCCATGCCGCACGCGAATTGGAAGCTGGCAACTCTTGTTGAATGGTCCGGCCAAAACATGGTTATTTTCGAAGGCGAAGCCCAAACGGTTCAAAATCATACCGTATCAAAGACCGAGTCTTTCACCCCTATTGACCAGCTCCCCCGGTGCGTGAAATTCTACGTGGGTCCGTCACAAGACAGGTATTAGCTTCTCAAGCCAAACCATAGGCTACCCGCCGCTTCCTCCAAGTCCTTAGGCCATCGCTGCCTGGGGCACAAATCAGCGGCGACAGGTAGTGACCCACGGCGCACCCTCACAGCGGACTGGGTCTTGTGACTTCATCAACGCTTGATGGAGTCCTCTATGGCAAACGTCTTCGGCCGCATCGGCCGCACTGAATTCGTATTCGGCGACCCATCAACGTGGGAGCTCGGCGTGGCTGCGCCGCAAGGCGCACCGCGCCGTGCTCCCACCCCCCGTCTAGTAACACGGGGGGAAAGGGGACCAGATGGGCCGAAGGCATTTGTCGATTGGCTCTCTATCACGGTCGGCAGCGAACATTTCCCGAATCAACTGGATTGGGTTCCGACGCTAGCCCAGTATCTCGGCGTTCCTGGGCTATCGAATGACGCGCCAGGGCGTGGTGTGGCTGGCTTCAGGGAAGCGGCGTCACTGCTCCTGGATTGCGAGGGAGAGTCGGTAGTTGTTGGGAAGATCGCGTGGGGTGGGGAATCGCAGCGCGGCCGCGTTTACATGTCCTTGAGCGGGACCCTGTGTGCGCGGGTGAAGGACTGGCGTTTGCTCGTCGTCGCGTTGAGCGCGTGCACCGCTCGGATCACGCGGGTTGACCTGGCCCACGACGATGCGGAAGGACATCGATCCGTTGACTTTGCCGTTGGTCTCTACGATGCCGGAGCATTCAGGGCGGGCGGCAGGAACCCTGCATGTAGTTTTCAGGGCGACTGGAAGCAGGTGTCGGGATCGGGGCGAACGTTCTACGTCGGGCGCAAAGCGCACGGCAAACTGCTTCGCGTCTACGAGAAGGGGAAGCAGCTGGGAGATCCAAACTCCGCCTGGGTGCGGTGGGAGGTCGAGTTCCACAATCGGGATCGGCACATTCCATACGACGTGCTGCTCGATCCGGCGCGGTATCTCGCAGGCGCGTTCCCGGCTCTCGCCTTTGTCTCCGACACGCGGACCGCGATCAGGACGCAGAGGAAGGCAGTTCAAGCGTCGTTGGATCACCTCGTGTCGTGCATGTCGGCGTCATACGGGAAGGCCGTCAATGCCATGCACCACCAGGGGCTGACTCCTGACGAGATCGTGTCGCTTGTGATGCGACCGGGTATCCCCGCTCGGCTTCAGCATCCGATGGCGGCATGCGAACCAGGCGCGAAGCTGTATCCGGACGGCGATGGAAAGCCTTGACCTTGAAGCGGCCGCCCGAGTTCTTCTGCTTCATCCTGAGGAGCTGCGCCGTCGCGCTGCTCTGGGGCTTGTTCCAGGAGCCAAGATCGGGCGCAGATGGGTGTTCCTTCGGGACGATCTTGTTGCCTTCGTCCGATCCCAGTACGCTTCTTCCAGGCAAGCGCTGCGAGTGACCTCGAGAAAGGAGGTCGCTGAATGTCACTCTACAAGCGCGGAAAGACCTGGTGGCTCGATTTCATCGGCCCCGATGGCCGACGAATACAAGAGTCTGCTGGGACTGACGACAAGGTCTTAGCTCAGGAGTACCACGACCACCGCAAGGTGGAGCTGTGGCGGGTGTACCGATTGGGAGAACGTCCACGGCACACCTGGAATGAGGCTGTCGTCCGTTGGGTCAAGGAGCGAAAGCATAAGGCAACGATCGAGACCGACAAGATGCACCTGCGTTGGGTCGATCGGTACCTCGGCGGGAAGCTCCTGGAACAGATCGACCGCGATGCGGTTGATCGACTCACGGATAAGCGCCTGGGCGAAGGTGTCAGCAATGCCACGGTGAACCGTATGTTGGAAGTCGTCCGAGCGATTCTTCGCAAGTGCCGGGACGATTGGGAATGGGTGGATCGCATCCCGAAGGTTCGGCTGCTGCCGGAGCCAACCCGCCGGATTCGATGGCTAACGCAGGAGGAGGCAAACCGCCTCCTACAAGCCCTACCGCCGCATCTCGCTTCGATGGCCGCATTCAGTCTCGCAACGGGCCTTCGCCGCTCCAACGTCACGGGATTGCAGTGGTCGCAGCTCGACCTTGTTCGGCGCGTTGCCTGGATTCATCCGGACCAGGCCAAGGCTAGGAAGGCGATTTCTGTTCCGCTCAATGCCGAAGCCGTGGTTCTGATTCGCAAGCAGCTCGGGCAGCACCCCGTGTACGTGTTCCCGTGGCGAGGTCAACGCATCGGCCAGGTGAACACCAAAGCGTGGCGCGAAGCCCTCAGGAAGGCCGGTATCGAGAACTTCCGCTGGCATGACCTGAGACATACCTGGGCAAGCTGGCACGTCCAGAACGGCACGCCACAGAACGTGTTGCAGGAGTTGGGCGGGTGGGAGAGTCCGGAGATGGTGAGGCGCTACGCGCACCTGTCGGCGGACCATCTCGCACCCTATGCAGAACGCCTCTCGGCCTTACGGATTGTGGGTGTAGGGACGGTCCCTACAGAAATCCCTAAAGCCGCCGAATGAGAAAGGGCCTGTCTCTCGACAAGCCCTTGATTGTCTGGCGCGCCCGGCAGGATTTGAACCCACGACCCCCTGGTTCGTAGCCAGGTACTCTATCCAACTGAGCTACGGGCGCGAACCCGTAATTATAGCGGAAACAACGTCCTAGATCGATAGGGGGAGAGGTGCGAGTGCAGGGCCTGCCCGCGATGATTCACGGCGCGAAGCATTGAATGATCGGATAATGATTCGGCGAAGCCCATTCAGGGAGCGCCGCCATGGATCCGAACGGCAGCAGCGTCCTACCGGCGATCGCGGTGGCGGCCTGGGCAATCGGCGTCATCGCGTTCCTCATCTATTTCTTCCGGAAGTGGTTGGTGGGCCTTGTGCTGTGGGTGCTCGGACTGATCGTGATCGTCGCGAGCTTCTTCGTGCAGGACGCTCTCATGGGCCTGGCCGCTTACAGGAACTTCGTCACCGTCGCGCCCGCGGTCGGCAAGGTGATCCTCGTCGTCGCCATCTTCGGGCTGGTGTGCTCGCTGGCCACCGGGATCTTCCTCACGGTCCGGATGGGCAAGCCGGAGGAAGGAGAAGAAGGCGCCATTGCCGGGAACGTCGGCCCCACTTTGCAGCCGCTGGATTCTCCCCTGTCGATGAAGGGGGCAAAGGTGAAGACCCTTTACCGCTCGGGCGCCAGCGTGCAGATGGAGTCGCTCGTCGACGGCACGGCCACCCGGGCCGAGCGCCTCATGATCAGCGCGGTCTTCGGCGCCCTCGCCTCGTTCTTCCTCGTGTTCGTCGGCGTGAGCCTGATGATCATCGGGAAGTTCCTGATCGCTGTGGCTCTTCCGATCCCCGCTCTTCTCATGCTCTCTTACAACGCGCGGATGGCGCTCGCCGAATACCGTGCGGCAAAGAAAAGGCTCGCCGCCCGCGGCTAGCCGCGCTTCGTGACCCGGATCTCGACGCGCCGGTTCTTCTGGCGGCCTTCGGGATCGTCGGAGCCGTCGGTCCGGGCGTTCGGTGCGATCGGGCGCGTCATGCCGAAGCCGCGAGCGGTCAGGCGCGAGGCGGGAACGCCCCCCTGCTTCACCAGCCAGTCCCGCACCGAGCTTGCACGCCGTTCAGAGAGCTTCTGGTTGTAGTCGGCATTGCCCTTGCCGTCGGTGTGCCCGTCGACGCTGGCCGGAGAATTCGGCATTCCCTTCAGCACTTCGGCGACCTTGGCGAGTGTCCCCTTCGCCGCGGGCTTCAAATCGGCCTTGTCGAAATCGAACAGGACATCGGCGGAAAGCTCGATGACGATTTCCTGCCCCACGACCTTCGCACCGAGATCCTGCAGCGCGCCTTCGAGGCCGAGCGACAGGCCCTCGATGTCGAGCACCTGGCGTTCGATGTCCAGCACCTTGGCGGGCTGATCCTCGGCGCCCGCTACTGCGCAGAAGCCCCCGAGCAGTACGAGGCCCAGCAGCCTTCGCGAACCGACCATGGCGGGCGCCGGATCAGTCGGTGATCGGAATGTTGTCGAAGGGCGGCGCGAGCGGCGTGAAGTAGCTCACCTTCTTCACGTCCGCGGGCGGGGCCGGGAACTTCGCCCACCAGACAAAGGTGCCGCCCTTCTCGATGCCGGTGCTGAAGTAGCCGGATCCGTCGGCGCGCGGTGCGAGCGGAGTCTTCTCGGAATCGCGAAGCACGAAGTACTTCTTGCTGCCGGCGGTCAAGTAGTAGTCGTCATAGTTGCGTTGGCGAATCAGGTGCACGTCGATCTTCTTGTCCGTCGTGTTCTTCAGCCGCATGCGAACGCTCAGCACGCCGTCCGCGCGCTTGCATTCGGTGATCTCGGCGACGAGGCCCGAGATGTTCGTATCCTGGCTCTGGATCGGGGCCTGGGCCCAGGCAGGCGCGGCGAGGAACGGGATCGCGAGGAACGAGAGGAAACTCAATGCCCTGGCAGCCGAACGGATCGAGGTGGCGCGCATGTTGTCCTCCTCCAGGTGAATCCATCATGTTAGGAAGCGCGCCCGGCAGTGTCAAACGACGCCCCTACCACCCGCCGAACCGCTCCCACGTCTCGACCGGCTTTCCGTCGCGCAGCACGTGATACTCGGCATGTTGCGCGGCCGTCGCGCATGCGTGGTTCGGTAGAACGCGCACGAGAGAACCGATCGGGAATGTGGCGAAATCCACCTCACCCCCATCACGCCGCGCGACGATGCCGTGCTCCTGGTTCACTTCGGTCACGATGAGGTCGCCCAGCGGCCGGCCCTGCTCGTCGCAGACGACTCCGTAGCCCTGGTCCACCTTCTGCCGTTGCGTGCCGCGATCGCGCGAGAGCGCCATCCACCCCGCGTCGATGAGCACCCAGCCCTTCTCCTCCTGGTGGCCGATGACCGAAGAGAGCACCGAGATCGCGATGTCGTCGAGCGAGCACACGCCGAGCCCGGCCATCACGAGGTCCTGGAACATGTACACACCGGTCCGCACCTCGGTCACGCCGGCGAACGAATCGGCGAAAGTCGCTGTGGGCGTCGAGCCCACGCTCACCACGGGACATGCATGGGCGCGAGAGCGCAGTGCGAGCGCCGAAGACACCGTCGCTTTACGCTCGCGCGCGGCGACCTCGCGAATCCCTGCCGGCCCGTCGCAATTGTAGGAATCGCCCGCATGCGTCATCACGCCGAGCAGGTGATCGCCCAGCGCCTCGGCCACATCGTGCAGGCGCTGGCTCTCCGGCTCCACGCCGGCGCGGTGGCCGTCGCTGTCGATCTCGATGAGCGCGGGTATGCGCACACCCGCCTTCTCGCTTTCACTGACGAGGCCTTGCGCGGCCTCGACGCTGTCCACGATCACGCTCACCCGAGCGCCGCGCCGCGTGAGCGCCGCGACGCGCGGCACCTTGTGCGGGACGATTCCGACCGCGTAGAGGATGTCGCGGAACCCGTGGTCGAAGAAGTATTCGGCTTCGCGCAACGTGGAGACCGTGATGGGGCCCGAGGGCGCATCGAGCGCCATCTGGGCGACTTCCACGTTCTTGGCCGTCTTAACGTGCGGGCGCAGCACCACGCCCTGCGAAAGCACGCGCGAGCGCATTTGGGCGCAGTTGCGACGCAGCTTTTCGGCGTCCAGCAGCAGGGCCGGGGTGTCGATGCCGTCCAACATGGCCGAACTATAAACGAGGCGCGACCTCGCCCCGGAAGCCGGCCCGGAAGCGCGCCTCGCCGCCCTGCGCGGGGTGGCGGATGTAGCCGGCGCACGGCTTATCCCACCGGGCGAGCGCTTCCTCGGCGACCTTGCCGATCGCAAACACCTCCACGCGGTGCGTGAAGCAGCGCACCAGCGCCTCGAACGCGATGCGGCCCTGCGCGGCTTCGGCGAGCCGCGGCTTGCGGTTGGTCGCGCACTCGCCGGCCTGGTGCGGATGCCACGGGAACGCGTTCCAGAGCACCACCTCGAAGGGCTTGCCCGCGCGCTCGATCTCGCCCCAGATCACGGCGGCGCTGCGCTCGCGCTGCGGCTTCACGTGCGACTCGCGGCTCGTGAGCTCGAGCGCGTGGCGGGCGACGAGATCGCGCTTGTGCACGAGCTCCGTCTCCGAGCAGAACGCGATGCCGGTGAAGCGGCAGCCGCGGTGGCTGGGCGCTTCCCCCAGCAGCACCACGCGCGCGTGGCTGCGGCGCGCCTCGAGGTACGCCGCCATGTTCGCGCGGCGCCGTGCGGGCATGTCGCGGCGCGGGCTCGCGTCGCGGTCATCGCAATCGCGCCACGGATTGAAGACGCAGTCGGGCTCCTGCGGGCCGCGCTCGAGGATGGCGATGAACTCTTCGATCGCGCTCATCGCACGAGCTTGTCGCGCCGGGCCAATCCGGGAAAGAGCCGCAACCCTGCCAGCACGACTACCAACGTTCCGATCCCTCCCACCACGACCGAGCCGACGGGGCCCAGCCATGCAGCCATGGTGCCCGCGCGGAATTCGCCCAGCTGGTTGCTCGTCACGATGAAGGTCGCGTTCACGGCGCTCACGCGCCCGCGCATCTCGTCGGGCGTCTCGACCTGCACCAGCGTCTGGCGCACCACCACGCTCACCATGTCGGCCGCGCCGCTCACGGCGAGCAACGCGAGCGACAGCAGGAGGTTCTTCGAAAACGCGAACGCGAGGAGCGAGGCGCCGAACACCGCGACCGAGATGAAGAACCGCGGCCCCACGCGCCGCTCCAGCGGGTGCTTGGTGAGCCAGGCGCCCATGCCGAGCGCACCCACCGCGGGCGCGGCGCGCAGCAACCCCAATCCCAACGGCCCCGCCTGCAGGATGTCCTTCGCGTAGATCGGCAGCAGCGCCGTGACGCCGCCCAGCACCACCGCGAAGAGGTCGATGGAGATCGCGCCCAGCACCACGGGCTCCTGGAACATGAAGCCGAACCCGGCGAAGAGGGACTTGAGAGTCGCGCGCTCGCGGGCCTGGATGATCGGCACGTGCTGGATGGCGAGCGCGCTCGCGATCGCCACCAGCGACACGGCGAGGCAGACGCCGTACGCCCGATCCGCGCCCAGCGCGTAGATGAATCCGCCCAGCGCCGGGCTCGACACCACGGCCACCTGCATCACCGACGAGCTGATGGCGAGCGCGCGCGGCAGCTGCATCGTGGAGACGAGCTTGGGGATCAGCGCCTGCGAGGCGGGCATCTGCAGCGCGCGCATGACGCCGATGAGCGTGCTCAACCCCAGGATCGCCTCGCGCGAGATCCACCCGGCATGCGAGCCCCACGCGAGCGCACCCGCCGCGACGGCCTGGAACCCGATGGCGGCCGCGAGGAGCTTGCGGCGGTCGACATGATCGGCGAGGTGGCCCGCGGGAAGCGTCACGACGAGCGTGGCGACGAGCTGGAAGAGGCCGACCAGGCCCAGGTCGAGCGCGCTGCCCGTGAGGTCGTACATCTGCCAGCCCAGCGCCACCAGCAGGATCTGGTTCGCGGCGGTGGACGTGAAGCGCGTCCAGAGGAAGAAACGAAAGCTGCGCGAAAGGGGAGCGGAGGCGGATTCCGGCGCGCCGGCGGTCGCGGTCATCCGCCGAAGAGCTCGCGGGCCACGTGCGGCGCCATCAGGGCGTTCGAATGCGCCACGCCCGGCGCCGTGGCGACCCTCCACGCAAGCGGCACGCCCAGCCGCGCCGACTCGAGCTTCGCGACCTCCACGTAGCGCCGGCCGCGCGCGAACCGGTGCGGCCCCTGCCGCATCGCGCCCGCTTCGCGCGGCAACTGGTCGTCATCCGGGTCGCTGTCCCTGTCGCCCAGCATGACGAGCAATGGGCGCGCGAAGAAAGCGCGCAGCTCGTCTTCGGTCACCGGCGTCCCGCCGATGCCGAAGGGAAACGCCTCGTCGCGCACGGGCATCGTGTAGCTGCCCGCGTTCGCGGTCACCGCGCGCTCCATGAGCGGCGACCAGGCGAAGGTGGCGCACCGGTGCACGAGCTGGCCGCCCGCCGAGTGACCATAGAGCGTGTAGCGCTCGCTCGAAGAGGCCATGCGGCGGCACGCCTCGAGGAACGCGGCGTCGATCGCGCGGAAGATCCACTCCTCGCGCGGGCGCAGCCGCCCGTCCGCATCGACCATGCCGCCGTAGTTGTATTCCTGCGGATGCTTGTATTGCGCCTCGCTGAATTCGGGTGCGGCGACCCTGAAGCCGTAACGCTCGGCGGACTCGATCCACTCGTCGCGATAATCATCGCCATTGCGCTTGCGGCCGTGCATCACGACGACGAAGGGGCTTTCGGCGTTGCACTTGCGAGGCTCGTAGGTGAACACCGTGATCGTGCGGCCGGGCGATCGCCGCGGGTCCGGCATCGTGAACCGGTCAGCGCCAGCCACGAGGCGTGCCCCGGAAGCACCCCACGGAGTACGGATACTCGCGCGTCATCACGTAGTGGTACATCGAGACGCGATGCCCATCCCACTCGACCGGGCTCGTGCGCCCGTGGCACTCGTCGAGGTCGGCATTGGTGATCTCGTTGCCGTCGTCGTCGCGCCCGCTGTAGATGCCGAAGCCGTCGAGCGCGTAGCCGATGAGCTTGTTGTTCCCGGAAGCGCCGGGAATGCACGGCGAGGGGCCGTGGTAGTGGTACTCGCCGCGCCGCTGCGGGTGGCCGTTGCAGCGGTCCTGCACTTCGTGGGCCGCCGCGTCCTTGCCCGCCGCGTCGAGCGCGTTGTACATCGCCACGCCGTCGAGCGTCACGCCGATCATGCCCATGGGCACGCAGCGCGGCGGATCGGCCGCGACCGGATCGCGGGGGAGCGTGAGCATCACCTGCTGCGGCTCGATCGCGTTCGGGTTGCGATCGATCTGGAAGGCGGGGTCGTCACGGCCGATGGGAAACGAGCCCGTCGCGTGCCCCACGGGAAGCCCGTTGCCGCTGACCCGCCGCCCGCCCTCGCCCGCCGTCACCTCGAAGCGCGCGTCGGGCCAGGACACGTCGCCGCGCACCGCGATCTTGCGCGTGGAATCCCAGGTGGAACCGTGCACCCAGTCGCCGGTGTGCTGCGCGCCGCCGCCGCGGAAGGCCGTCATGCACGAGAAGACGTAGCCGCGGCGCGGAGCGTCGCTCACGCGCCCGTCGCCCAGCGGCAACGCGCGCGGGTCGAGCTTGTCGGCCGCAAGGGCGTCGAAGGCGGCCGCGCAGGCGCAGGCGAGGAGGACGGTTCGCATGGGCGAATTCAACGGACCGGCCGGTCGAGCTCCGGGTAGTGGCGGAAGATGCCGGTGGTGTTGAACGGGACCTGTCGCCCCGACTTCACGTATTTGCGGATGCGCGGCCTCGCGAGCACCGCGCGGTGCAGGCGCGCGAGCCGCGGGTACTTGCGCATCTCGCCTCGCATCGCCTTCGGGAAAGCGTAGCGCAGCCCGGCGACCACTTGCGCCATCGACAGGTCCACGTAGGTGATGCTCGAGCCGATCATCCAGGGGCCGCGGCCGCGGTTGCGCTCGATCACGTGCTCGAAGTAGCCGAGGAACTTGGGCACGCGGTCCTTGAGGAAGAAATGCGTGGCGCGGCGCGCCTCGCGCTTCTGCTCCTCGTAGTAGAGGGAGCTTCCCACGGGATGGTGCGTGTCGTGCGCCTCGTCCACGAAGTCGGCGATGGTGAGCTGCAGCTGGTGGGCCCAGGTGCGGCCGGCGGCGTCGGGCGGCGCGAGGCCGAGGCGCGGGCCGAGGTAGAGGAGGATGTTGGCCGTCTGGGAAATGAGTTGCTTTCCCACCCTGAGCCAGGGGGGCGCGAAGGGCGGGCGGGCAAGCTTCGGGTCATCCAGGACGCGCATAATCGCATCCGCGCCGCCGCCCTCTCCGGGAACCAACGCGATGTCGACGTACGGTACGCCCGCTTCCTCGAAGGCAAGGCGCACGAACTCGCCGCGGCCCTGCAGGCCCGGCCAATAGAAGAGCTCGTACTTCATGGCGAACCCCGAGCATACCTGCGAAACTAGGCGGGACCCAATTCCGCAGCCCATGGACCACGCGCGTCCCCTCCCGCTTCCCCCCGGCTCCGCGTCCGGCACGCTCCAGCGCGACGTGCTGGACATGCTGGGCGTCCAGGCGAGCGACAGCCTGCCGGCGTGGCTCGGCGAGCGCCTGCGCGAGCAGCTGCCGGAATCCACGGTTCGCGTGCTGCGCGTCTTCCCGGCCGGCGCCGCGCGGATCAAGGAAGTGCACGCCGAGGAATTCTCGGTGAGCGATTCGGACGACGAGAAGGGCGTGTTGCCCCTGCGCGACGATTCCTTCCTCGCCGACGCGCTGCACCGGCGCGCGTGCAGCGAAGAGCCCCCGGGCGGCAGTGGGCGCCTCGTGATTCCCCTGCACGCGGGCGGCGAGGTTCGCTACGCCATCGAGATCCGGTCGCCGCCGCCGGGCGCCGGACGCGCGTGGCTGTGCGAGCTGGCGGCCATCGGGCAGGCCTACTTCGAGCGCCTCGCGCACCTGGAGACCGATCCGCTCACGCGGCTGCGCACGCGGCGCGTCTTCCAGACCCACGTGGAGTCGAGCCTGCGCTCGTGGCTGCAGTCGGGCCGGCGCTACTACCTCGCGGTGCTGGACATCGACCGCTTCAAGCGCATCAACGACGAGTTCGGCCACCTGTACGGCGACGAGATCCTCGTGCACTTCGCCAACGTGATGCGCCGGTCGTTCCGCGCGAGCGACCTGCTGTACCGCTTCGGCGGCGAGGAGTTCGTGGTGGTGCACGGCGCCGACCCGGGCCAGCCGGGCCACGTCGCGCTCGAGCGCTTCCGCGCGGCGGTGGAGAACTACCGCTTTCCCGGCGTGGGGCGCGTCACCGTGAGCATAGGATTCACGCAGATCACGGACCTCGCCACGCCGGCTGCGATCCTCGTGGACCGCGCCGACCAGGCCGTTTACTTCGCGAAGGCCAACGGGCGCAACCGCGTCTGCAGCTGGGAGGCGCTCGTCGAGGCGGGCCACCTCAAGTCATCGCAGGTGGCCTCCACCGACGTGACGCTGTTCTAGGGCTGCTTCGCCTTGTAGCTGAACTTCTGGCCGGAGACGCTCGCCTCGTACATGAGGCCGCCCTTGGCCACGGTGAAGATGGCGAGCCCCTTGTTGTACTTGCTGCCCACGGTCTTCGCGTCGTTCTTGCCGCCGCTCATGCCGGCCGAGGAGCCCGCGGTGCTCGCCTTGGCGCCCGCGGCCGCGGTGATCGCCACGGCGTTGGCGTCCGCGCCGAGCTCGAAGTTGCCGCCCGTGAATTCCTTGAGCGCGCGCTCGTCCTGGAAGAAGAGGATCTGGCTGTAGACCTGGCCGCCCAGCTGCGCGCCGACGGAGACCTGCGTCACCGTGGCATCCCCGATGTACTTGCCCTGCGCGAAGACGCGGCCCTTGCCGCGCGCGGCGCCCACGCCGACGCCGGCCTTGCCGATGCTCGGGAAGACCGCGTAGCCGTAGGCGTGGTCGAAGAACTGGCCGCTCTCGCCGGCCTTCTTGAAGATGTTGACGGTGTCGTCGTATTCGTCGGCGAACGCGGGAGCGGCGAACGCGAATGCCAACGACGCGAGGGCGACCCTCGCGGTCAATCTTGCTGCGAACATGGCAGTCTCCATGGGGGCTACACGGCCATCATAGCCCTTCGGCGGGACGCCTACCGGGCGCGCTTGCCCAGGGTGATCGTCACCGCGCGCGCAAGCTCGATCACGAGGATGTCGTGCAGGCGCCCGCCCCCGTCGGCGACTTGCCGGAGGTAATGCCTGTTGAACTGGATCTTCGAGCCGGTATTGAGCACCGTGGCCACGCGCTGCTCGAGCTTCGGGTCGGTGATGATCGAGATGGGAATGGCTCGTTCGAGGGCTCCCGCCTTCTCGTGCACCACCTTGATGGCCGCCCGGAGCCTGGCGACCGCGCTGAGCGATTTCATGAGCGTAATTATTGCCGCGGGCCCGCGGGCGCGCCAGCGGCGACGCATTTCACCCGTAGCAGGAGCGGTCACCATGGCAACCGTCACCACGATCGGATGGACCGGGCAGACCTGCGCGCCAAGGGGTTTCGGGACAGCGCCGGGCAAGAAGGCGGTAGAATCTGGCCCAAGTTCCGGGAACTGCTGGAGTCTGTGAAAGTCATTTCGGCCACATGTCCGCCCCGTCGATGACGTCCAACCTGCGACGACGGATCTCATGGATGGCGCTGTGGGCGGTGATGTTTGCCGCGCTGGCACCGGCCATCTCGCACTGGGTCGCGGCGCGGACCGGGCAGGCCTGGGGCGAGATCTGCAGTGCCGCAGGGATTCAACGCGTCGCCATCGACCAGGACTCGAAACCCTCGCCCTCGGGGGGCCACGAGTTCGAAAGCGGGCACTGTCCGTTCTGCCGTGTGCAGGACCATTTGCCGGTTCTGCTCACACCGGTGTTCGCGCTTGTTGTCCTTTCCGCGATTCGGCGCTGTGCACTTTCCGCGCCGCTTTCGCAGCCTCCTCGCGCGATTTCCTTCTGGGCTCCCGCCCTCTCGCGGGCACCTCCCAGCCTCTCCTGACCTGAACGCAAGCGGCGTGCGAGCGACCTCACCGTCGCGCTCGTCACGCCATGTCCTGCAGTTTCGTGCGCAGGCCACCGCTTTCCAGGAGACACTCAATGCGTGATGTCGCAGGTGCTTTGCGCCCGAAAGCGCACTTCAAGAGGAGCCGCAAACGCTGGCCGACGCCAGGACTTTTCGTTGTCGCAGTGCTCGCAGGCTGTTGCTGCGTCGTTGCCGGGGCTGAAGAGCAGGTCGTGCCCCAGACGCCAGCGATAGAAGTGACCGCCTCGCCGCCGGGGCGCGCCTATAACACGCCCGCGGCCACCACGGCGACCAAGACCGACACGTCGCTCATGGACACGCCGGCGAGCATCCAGGTACTCACGCAGCAGATCCTGCAGGACCAAAAGGCCACCACCCTGGATCAAGCACTCGTGAACGTGAGCGGCGTGCGTTCCTCGAGCATCGGCTGGGCAGAAACGATATATCTGCGCGGCTTCAGCACGTCCACCTACTTCCGCGACGGTTTCCGCATCGACGACCCGAGCGGATTGGGCGGGCTGCTCACGCTCGCCAACGTGGAGAGCATCGAGGTCCTCAAGGGCCCGGGATCGATCCTCTACGGGCGCGTCGAACCCGGTGGCGTGGTGAACTTCGTGACCAAGCAACCACTCGCGAGCGCATTTGAATCGGTGGAGGTGAGCGCAGGGTCGTGGAATCACTTCATCGTCACGGTCGATGCGACGGGCCCGGCCGACGATCGAAAATCGGTCCTTTACCGTGCCATCGTTTCCTACGACACGGGCAAGTCCTGGGTGGACAACGTGAAGGACGAGCGAATCTTCATCGCCCCGTCCCTGGAGTGGAGAATCGATGGACGAACGCGGGTCTCGCTCGAAGCCTCTTACCTGCGCGATCGTTCGACGCTCTATCAGCAGGCCGTCGTGCCTTACGACACCACGACGCACCAGTATCAATGGGGACCGAAGAGCGCGAACCCGGCCCCGTACTACTTCGATCCGGATACAACCTTCGTCGGCGTCAACTGGTCGCACGACTTAAACGACGACTGGACGCTCAAGCAGAAGATCAGCCACAACCAGGTCGACTTCTCGACCCCGCTCAACCTGAGCACGGCCTTCGGCCCACTCGAGCTCGACAGCAACACCTGGACCGTGGGCTTGAACACCGCGCAACTGTCCGGAAAGACCGTCTCAGACGGGACGGTGATCGATCTCACCGGTCATTTCCAGACGGGCTCCGTGAAGCACACCCTCCTCCTCGGAGGCGACTACTACCGACTCGAGGCGGACTACGACAGCCGTTACTCCAATCCAGCCGGGCCCTTCGTCTTCGTTCCGCTATTCAGCTCCAATGTGCCTTCGACCGCGGGAATCCCGCTGGACCCGGACACGTACTACTCCACGAAGACCACTACGACATCGTACGGAATCTACCTCCAGGACCAAGTCAAGTTGCCCGGGGGCTTCGACGTGCTCGCCGGGGTGCGTTACCAGGACGTGAAAAGCTCGGGGGAGACCAACATCGGCGTCAACTTCGGCGGCTCCGGCGGCCCGACGCCCAGCACGCCTTCGCACGACAGCGCGGTGACCCCGCGGCTCGGCGTGCTGTGGCGCGCGCAGGATCTCAGCCTCTACGGAAGCTATACGGAAAATTTCGGTGCCACGAACGCCTCGCTCGGGACCGACTGGCAGGGGCAGGCCCTCAAGCCCGAAGGCGCCAACCAGTACGAGGTAGGCGCCAAGGCGGATCTTCTCGGTGGCAAGGCCAATCTGTCGCTGGCGTTGTTCGATCTCACCAAGAACAACGTCGCCGCGAATGATCTCGCCCATCCGAACGGAGCCGGCGGATTCTATCCAACCACCGTCGGCAAGATCGCCTCTCGCGGATTCGAGCTCACGCTTCAAGGCGAGCTCCTGCCGGGCTGGGACGCCCTCGCGGCGTACACCCACGACCACGTCTTCGTGAAGGAGGGCACGCAGACATATCCCCAGGGCAGCGCGATGCCTTTCGTGCCCGAAGACATGTTCCGGTTGTTCACCACATATCGGCTCAAGGGCGATGGATGGAGCGCGTGGAAGATCGGAGCGGGGCTCACCTGGCAGGGATCGGCGCCCGGCATCTATCTGGACCCGGACACGGGCTTGACCGACACCACCACCATCAGGAGCCCTTCGTACACCGTCGTCGACGCGATGGCTTCGTACGACTTCAAGGCCTGGGGCCGCAGGACGACGCTGCAGCTCAACGTGAGGAACCTCTTCAACAAGTCGTACTACACGGATGCCTTCATGTACGTGGCGCCGTGGGGCTACGTCACCTATGGCGCGCCGCGTTCGGCATCGGCGTCGTTGCGGATGGAATTCTGAGGCGCGAGCCAGAGCCATCGTCTATGGGCAGATCACTGTGGGTCCTGGTGCATCGTTACGTCGGCCTTTTCATGGCCGGCTTCCTCGTCATCATCGCGCTCACCGGGAGCGTGATCGCCTTCAATCCCGAACTGAACGCGTGGCTGAACCCGCCGCCGGCCATCGAGGAGAGGAATGCGAAGCCGCTCGATCCTCTCGCGCTGCGCAAGATGGCGCAGGACGCCGTACCAAACGGCGCGGTGAACCTCGTCAGCTTTCGCCGCAAGCCGGGTGAGCCGTTCGCGGCTTACGTGGAGCCCAGGACCGACCCCGCGACGCACGCGCCGTATTCCCTGGGATTCTCCGTGCTCTATCTCGACCCTTACACCGGCCGCGAGGTCGGCCGCGACGTGCCGCACGACGAGGTGTGGCCGATCACCTCGCGCAACGTGATGACGCTGGTGAACCGCCTCCACTATCAGCTTGCGCTGCCCGGATCGTTCGGAACGTACCTGTTCGGCGTGATCGCGATCCTGTGGACCGTCGATTGCTTCGTCGGCGCCTACCTCACCTTTCCGAGGTCGAGGCGCCGCCCCTCGCAAACAACGATTCCCGCACGAGGCGGCTGGCTGCGCCGCTGGTGGAACCCCTCCTGGCTCATGAAGCGACACCCCTCCTTCGCCCGGCTCAACTTCGACCTGCACCGGGCCGGAGGGCTTTGGTTCTGGGTCCTGCTGCTCGCCTTCGCGTGGTCAAGCGTCGGCTTCAACTTGAGCGAGGAGATCTACGTCCCCGTAATGAGGACCGTCTTCGGCATGCCGGACATCTACGGGAACACTTTTCCGCCCGCCGCTTCGCCGCGGCTCGACCCGGCCGTGTCCTGGAGCGACGCCCACGCCATGGCGCAGCGCCTGCTGCGCGAGCAGAGCGTCGCGAACGATTTCCATGTCGAGTACGAGGAATTTCTCATCTACGAGGCGGACAAGGCGATGTTCATGTACGGGGCACGGACCAACCGGGACCTGAACAACGATGAGGGAGGCACGATCCTGCTCTTCGACGAGAAAGGTCGGCTGCTGAGCCTGTACGTGCCCACGGGCCACAACATCGGCAGCACGATCAACAGCTGGATCTTCGCGCTGCACATGGGGAAGGTGGGAGGGCTGACCTACAGGCTGTTCGTCGCTTTCTTCGGCCTGTTCGTCGCGATGTTGTCCGTCACCGGCATCTACATCTGGTGGAAGAAGTTCCGCGCGAGAAGGCGCGTCACGTGAAATCGACCGTTGGAAACCGCGAACCCTGGAGATCCCAATGCAAATGATCATGTTGAATCGGCATCACTGGTACTCGCCGCGAGGCGCACGCCGCGGGTTGGCGCTGGCCGCGATCGCGGCGGCCTGCTGGTCGAGCTGGGCCGGACGGCACCGCCGGCGATCCGGAGACCCGCTCATGAGAACCCTCGCGTTGCTTGCATCCATCACGCTGATGCCCATTGCCGCGCTCGCCCAAGTCACCGTGTCGTCCCCCTGGGTCCGCGCGACCGTTCCGGGACAGACGGCGACCGGCGCGTTCATGACCCTGCACTCCGCGGAAGACGCGAAGGTGACCGAGGCGCGATCGCCCGTGGCGAGTGTCGTCCAGATCCATGAGATGAAGATGGAGGGTGGAATCATGACGATGGCGGCAATCCCCAGCCTGCCCCTGCGCGCCGGCCAGGACGTGGCACTCAAGCCGGGAAGCTTCCACGTCATGCTGATGGACCTCAAGAAGCCCATCCGCGAGGGCGACGACGTTCCGATCACCCTGATCGTGGAGACGGCCAATCACCTCCGCAAGGCGATCGAGGTGCATGCAAAAGCGAAGTCCGCCGCGACTGCCTCCGACAATGGGCACTAACCGGCGGCAGGCCATCGGCGCGATGCTGGGCCTGGTGACGCTCGCGGGCTGCAACGGGGGCTCCGGGCCCGGCGCGGCCCGGCACAAGTTCAATTCCGTGGACATCAGCGGCGGCGGTTTGGGAGGCGAGTTCCACCTCCGCGATCCCGAAGGACGCGTGCGCACGCTCGCGGACTACTTCGGCAAGGTCGTCGTCGTCTTCTTCGGATACACGCAATGCCCCGACGTCTGTCCAACGACGCTCCTGCGCTTCAAGAAGGTGATGAAGATTCTCGGCAGCGATGCCGACAGGCTCCAGGTGATCTTCATCACCGTCGATCCAGAGCGCGATACCTCGGAGGTACTCAAGGCCTATCTTCCGCTGTTCGATTCGCGCTTCCTGGGCCTGCGCGGAAACGCCGAGGAGACAGCCGCCGCCGCGAAATCGTTCCGCGTCTTCTATGAAAGGCTGCCTGGCCCGACACCCACCAGCTACGTGATGAACCACTCGGCATTCGGGTATGCGATCGACAAGGGCGGCCACGCCCGGCTCCTGATCCCACATGACCTCGAGGCCGAAGAAGTGGCAGAAGATCTGCGATATCTCATTGAGACCTAGGCATGATGGGACATCGGTCACGCATCGTGTGCTGGCTTGCCGCAATCCTTTCCATGGCGGTGACGACTGCCACGTTCTCGCTGGATCAGGAGGCCGCGGCCAATCGGCCCGGGATCGGCGGGATGCCCCCGGTTGTCGACGCAGAGAACCTCTATAGCGAAACAGCCGCGGGGCACCTCTCGCAGGCCGTTGCCGGGCATCTGAACCGGGTGTACGTTCCCAACCTGCGTTCCAACGACGTCTACGTGATCGATCCGTTGACGCTCAGGGTGACAAACCGGTTCAAGGTCGGACGAAGCCCCCAGCACATCGTGCCGTCGTACGATCTCAAGACGCTCTGGGTCACCAACAACGCCGAAGGCCGCAACGATGGAAGCCTGACACCCATCGACCCGCGCACCGGAAAGCCCGGCCGCGAGATCGCCGTGGACGATCCGTACAACATGTACTTCACGCCCGACGGCAGGTCGGCGATCGTCGTGGCGGAAGCTCGCCGCCGCCTCGACTTCCGCGACCCGGCGACGATGGCGCTGCAGTACTCCATCGACGTGCCCGGATGCCCGGGCATCAACCACGCCGACTTCTCCATCGATGGGCGCTACGCGGTCTTCACGTGCGAGTTCGACGGGTCGCTCGCGAAGATCGACATGGTCGATCGCAAAGTGGTCGGCTACTTGCGGCTGAAGATGCCGCCGGTGCGATTCAAGCTGCCCGTCGCCGGCGGCATCCCCGGCACGGAGATCTGCACGGCATCCAAGGGGATGCCCCAGGACATTCGTATCGACCCCACGGGGAAGGTCTTCTACGTGGCCGACATGGCGGCCGACGGCCTGCACATCGTGGATGCGGAGAATTTCCGCGAGGTGGGATTCGTCGCCGCCGGCATCGCACCGCATGGACTGTATCCGAGTCGCGATGCGCGCCTGCTCTACGTCGCCAATCGGGGTTCCCACGACATCCACGGGCCGCGCCACGGTCCGGGCAGCGTGTCGGTGCTCGAATTCAAGAGCAGGAGGATCATCGCCCAATGGTCGATTCCGGGAGGGGGCAGCCCGGACATGGGCAACGTGAGCGCGGACGGAAAGTTCCTTTGGCTATCGGGGCGCTACGACGATGTGGTGTACCGGTTCGATACCGCGGACGGGAGCGTGAAAATCATCAGCGTTGGCGAGGAACCCCACGGACTTACGGTTTGGCCGCAACCGGGCCGCTATTCCCTGGGGCATACCGGCAATCTCCGGTAGCCCCGTGATCCGCGCTAGCGGCAAAGCGGTGCGATGGCCCCGAAGACCTCGCGGACAATCGACTTCGACTGCGCCACGCCATCCACGGTGTAATCCATGCGCGCATGCTCGCCGTCGGTGAAGGTGAACGTCAGCGAACCCACCGGCGTGACGGTCGCCGAGGCGACCGCCCCGTTGATCTGGTTGAACGGCGTGCCCGTCGTGCGGTAGAGCTGGCCCGTGAATTCCCCCGTAGGCTGACGCACGACGTCGGGCCCGACCAGCCAATGCGCCAGGCCATCGGCGCCGTAGGTGAACCACGTCGCGAGCATCGTGTCGCCCTGGTGCGCAAGGTTGATGCCCCAGCCCGATTCCGACGGGTTCCACCAGAGGTCCTGGAAGTTCGTCGCGTAGGCGCGCGTCGCGGCGGTCGCCACGCACGTGGTCGGCGTCGAGAACGGTTCGCGCATGATCGACTTCTGCTGCGCGATGCCGTCCACGGTGTAGCTCAACGTCGCCGTCGAAGACGTCGCGAAACGGATCGTGGCGCTTCCCACCGTCGCCGCCGGCGCGTGCATCGCGGGCTGGCCGTTGATCTGCGCGAGCGGCGTGCCCGTGGTGCGATAGACGGGACCGGTGAAGCTGCCATCCGATTGGCGCCGCGTGTCCGCGACGAGCCACATCGTCGTGTGGTCCGTGCCGTACGTGAACCACGTCGCGAAGAGGTCGTCGGATTGGTGCGCGAAGTTGATGCCCCAGCCGGATTCCGCGGCGTTCCACCAGATGTCGGTGTAGTTCGCGGGCGGCGTGGCTGTCGCGTTCACCGCGAAAGCAACCTGCGCCGTGGTGCCGGCGGCCTTCGCCTCGGCAAGCCAGGTGCCCGTGGGCGCGTTCGATTCGAGCGTGTAGGTGACGTAGAAATAGGCCGAGCTGTAGACCTGGTCGAGCGTGCCCGCATTGAACGTGTCCCAGACCGAGCCGTCGGGACGGTGGATCGTGAAGGTGAGCGCGTCCGTGGTCGCGAGATCGCGCACGAACGCCACGAAGTACATCTTGCCGCCGGGCACGAAGCCGCCGACGGCGTTGATCGTGCCCGGGTCCTGCAGGCGCCCGTCGGAACGGCACGTCGAGTCCACGGGAAGGCGGCTCGCGGCGATCACGCGATTCACCTTGGGCCGAAGGTACGGGGGCTGCGACGCCCACCACGAATCCGCGTTGAAGTTATTGCAAGCGCCCGCGAACGGATCGACAAGGTTGTTGCGCGAATCGTACACCTCGAAATGCAGGTGCGGCGCCGTGGAGTAGCCCGAGCTGCCCACATTGCCCAGGAATTCGCCCACCGCAACGCGAGCACCCACGGGCTTGGACGTGAGCGATCCCGACTTCATGTGGCCGTACCAGGCCATCGAGCCGTCGTCGTGCTGCACATACACGGCATTCCAGTCGGCGCTGGCCAGGTTGCGGTCGCAGTCGTGATCGAAGTTGCCGTCGGACTTGTACACGATGGTGCCGGCCGCCGCCGCGATGATCTCGACCTCGCGCGCGTCCATCACGGCCCAGTTGTCCGGCATGAGGCCGATATCCGTGCCGGGATGGTTGAGTCCCGTGGAGTTGTCGTACGTGCGGCTGCCGCAGTTGTAGTCCTTCACGTGGTCCGGATACGCGGGGTCGTGATCCACGAAGTACGCCATCGTCTCGTAGCCGGGATCGGAGTATCCCTGTGCGGGACGCAGCGGCCACTCGAAAAGCGGGTGCCCGCCCGACTTCGCCACCGGAAGCTTCGCCCGATTGGCCTCGATCTCGCCCCAGATTCGCTCGCGCTGCGCAGGGTTCACCTGGTCGAGAGGATGGGCAATGACGCCCCTGGAGCCGCTGTCGTCCGGGCTCGCCAGGGTTGGCAAGGGGACGCCAATGGCCACCGCGGCGACGAGCAAAAGCTGGCGAGCTCTCATATCGCGCCACCCTAAATTCATTCGCCCTTCCCAAACCTTTCACGCATTCCGTGTTGAGGAGTGAACCGTGCGACCCGCGCCGATGGAGTAAGGTATACGTGATCCACTGGCGAGTATTTTCGGTGGTGCATCGAGAAGGTTGAATGCAAAACGCCCACGCAAGGTGGGCGTCGTCGGCAATCTGGCGGAGAGAGAGGGATTCGAACCCTCGATACGGGTTTAAGCCCATATAACGCCTTAGCAGGGCGCCCCCTTCGGCCTCTCGGGCATCTCTCCGGCGAACCCGAATTATAGCCGACAGGGGGCCCCGCGAGGCGCTACGCGCCGCCCTTCATCAGGTCCTTCAGGAACTGCTCGAGCTGCTTCATGTCGAGCTTGCCGCGCTTGTTGGCGTCGGCCTTGTCGAAGGCCTTCTCGACCAGCTTCATCGCTTCCTGCTTGGACATCATGCCGTCCTTGTCCGCGTCGGCCATCTTCATGAACATGAAGGGATCGGCGGTAAGGTCTTCGCGGTCTGCGAAGGCGGGCGTGGCGAGCAGCGCGGCGGCGATGGCGGCGGGGGCGAGCAGCGTGGCGATCTTCATCTGGCGATTCTCCTTGAGGGTTGGTGGAATGACCGCCATCCGTCGACCGGGCCGCGCGCCCCTTACAGCGGTGCGTGCGATGATGGCTGCGACGCGCATTCCCGGAGCTCGCATGAAGCGATTGGTCGTCGCAACCCTCCTTTTCCTTGCAACCTCCTGCGCGCAGCCGCCGTGGCACGCGGCGCCGGTGGTGGAGGCGCGAGCCCCCACCCAGGTCATCGCGCAGACCGCGCACCCGCTGGCCACCCGGGCGGCCCTCGACATGCTCGCACGCGGCGGCAGCGCGATCGACGCGATCGTCGCCGCGCAGGCGATGCTGGGCCTCGTCGAGCCGCAGATGTCGGGCATCGCGGGCGGCACGCTCATCGTGTATTGGGACGCGCACGCGAAGAAGCTCACGAGCTTCGACGGCAGCTCGAGCGCGCCCGGCCGCACCACCGCGAGCCTGCGCACCGACACGGACGGTCGCCTGCTGCCGCCCTCGGCCATTCGGCACGGCGGGCGTTCGGTGGGAATCCCGGGAACGTTGCCGGTGCTCGAGATGGTCCACAAGCGCTACGGCAAGCTGCCCTGGGCCACGCTCTTCGAGCCCGCCATCGAGGCCGCCGAGCGCGGCTTCCCGATGCCGGAGTACATGCATCGCATCCTGGTCGAGGACAACATCACCCTGCCCGAGTATCCGAGCCTGCGCATGTTCTTCGATGCCGAGGGCCACCGCCTGCCGATCGGCACGGTGCTGCACAACCCCGGGTATGCGAGGACGCTGCGGCGCGTGGCGGCGCACGGCGCGTCCGGGCTCCTCGACGAAGGCGGCGCCGAGCGCATCGTGAAGGCGGCGCAAGGCGGAACGCTGCGCTCCCTCATGACCGTCGAGGACCTGCGCGCCTACAAGCCCGTGGAGCGCGAGCCGGTGTGCGGCCCGTTCCTCGCCTATCGCCTCTGCACCGTGGGGCCGCCCTCCTACGGCGGCATCTACCTCCTGCAGGTGCTGCAGATGATGGAAGCGCGCGCCGGCAGCCGCTACGACTTCCACGATGCGGATTTCCTCCACCTCTTCATCGAGGCGGGCAAGCTCGCGCGCGCCGACCGCAGCCAGTACGTGGGCGACCCGGATTTCGTTTCCGTGCCGTCGCAGGCGCTGGTGTCGCCGGGCTACGTGCGCGAGCGGGCGGCCTCGATCGACGCGCAGCAGGCGCGCCCCGCCGCGGCGGGAACGCCGCCGGGCGTGAAGCTATCGCGCGCGCCGCAAACCGAGTCGATGATGGGCGGCACGAGCCAGCTCACGGTGGCCGACGCCGACGGCGACATCGTCGCCATGACCACCACGATCAACCTCGGGTTCGGCTCGGGGATCATGGTGGACGGCTTCATCCTGAACGACGTGCTGGTGAATTTTTCCGCGGCGCCGAAGCCGGGCACCACCGTCGCCAACGCGATGGCGCCCCACAAGCGGCCCTTCACGTCGATGGCGCCCGCGATCGTCTTCGATGCCGGGGGCCGCCCGGTGGCAGCAGGCGGATCCGCGGGGGGCGGGCGCATTCCGGATTACGTGGCGCAGGGCTGGATCGAAATCCTCGCGAACGGCGCGACACCCGCGTTCGCCGTCACGCAGGGCCACGTCACGACCGCGGACCTGGGGAAGATCGTGCTGGAGAAGGACACCGACGCGGCCGCATTCGCCGAGGCGCTGCGCGCGCGCGGCCACCCCATCGAGGTGGACCCGCTGCTCTCGGGCGCGGGCTACATCAAGCGCGAGGGCAGCGGGTGGATCGGCGCGGCCGATCCGCGGCGCGGGGGGAACGCGGAAGGACGCTAGCGCAGCTCGTTGATCAGGAACGTATACGTCAACGCCCACATGTACGCCTGCTGCGCGGGCGTGCTGCCGGCCGAGTGGCCGCCTTCCAGGTACTCGTAGTACAGCACGTCGTGGCCCTGCGCCTCCATCTTGGCCACCATCTTGCGCGCGTGGCCCGGATGCACGCGGTCGTCGCGGGTCGAGGTGTAGAAGAACACGCGCGGGTACTTCTTGTCCTTCACCACGTTCTGGTACGGCGAATACTTCTCGATGTACTGCCAGTCGTCCGCGTCGTCGGGATTGCCGTACTCGCCCATCCACGAGGCGCCCGCGAGCAGCTTGTGGAAGCGGCGCATGTCGAGCAGCGGCACCTGGCAGACCACCGCCTTGAAGAGCTCCGGGCGCTGCGTGAACGTGGCGCCCACCAGCAGGCCGCCCTGGCTGCCGCCCATGATGCCCAGGTGCTTCGGCGACGAGATGCCGCGCCGCTCCACGTCCTCGGCCACCGCGATGAAGTCGTCGTGCGCCTTCTGCCGGTTGTGCGTGATGGCCGCCTCGTGCCACTTCGGGCCGAACTCGCCGCCGCCGCGGATGTTGGCGAGCACCCAGATGCCGCCGCGCTCGAGCCACGCCGCGCCGATGGTGCCGCTGTAGCTGGGCAGCATCGGGATCTCGAAGCCGCCGTAGCCGTAGAGGATCGTGGGGTTGTTGCCGTCGAGCTTGGTGCCCTCGCGCATCACCACGAAGTACGGGATCCTCGTGCCGTCCTTGGAAGTCGCTTCGCCCTGGGTCACGTCGAGGCCCTTGGCGTCGAAGAAGGCCGGCAGGGATTTCAGCTTCTCGCGCGTCGTGGGGCCCGTGCCGGGCGTGGCGAGGTAGAGCGAGGTGGGCTCGATGAAGTTCGTGACGGTCATCCAGTAGTCGTCGTTCTCGTCGCGATCGACCGCGCCGGTGCCGATCGTCGAGGCCGGGGGAACGTTCACCTCGGTGGGAACCCACTTGCCGTCCTTGCGGCGCAGCTCCACCACGCGGCTCTTCACGTTGTCCAGCAGGTCGAGCACGATCATCGTGCGCGTCACCGTGTAGTCGGCGAGCGCCACGCGCTCCGAGGGCTCGAACAGCACCTCGAGCTCGCGGTGGCCGGCCATGAAGCGGTCCAGGTTCATGCCCACGAGGGAACCGGCCTTGTACTCGACGTCGGCCGGCTTCCACGCGGTCTTGAGCTTCACCAGCAGCCAGTCGTTCACGGTGGCGATGTCGGCATCGCGCGGGGTCTGCACGAGGACCCACTTGTCGCCCGCGCGCAGGAAATCCTCGTGCTCCCAGAACGTGATGCTGCGGTGCAGGTGGTCGTACGAGCGGCCCTTCTCGTGGATCGTGAAGGCCGAGGCGCCCACGTCCGTGGTCTGCCCCTCGAAGACCAGCTTCGCGTCCTTGAGCGGCGTGCCCCGCTTCCATTCCTTCACGACGCGCGGGTAGCCCGACGTGGTGAGCGTGCCGGGGCCGAAGTCGCGCGCGATGTAGATCGTGTCGCGGTCACGCCACGAGGCCGAGCCCTTCGACTCGGGCAGGAAGAAGCCGTCGGCCACCCACTCCTTCTTCACCGTGTCGTACTCGCGCACCTCGTCGGCATCGGCGCCGCCGCGGGAAAGCGATACCAGGCAGCGGTCGTAATCGGGGAAGAGGCACGTGGCGCCCTTCCAGACCCACAACACGTTGTCCTTGGCCGACATGGCGTCGAAGTCGAGAAGGACTTCCCAGGCCGGGTCCTTCTTGCGGTATTCCTCCAGCGTCGTGCGGCGCCAGAGGCCGCGCGGGTTGGACGCGTCCTGCCAGAAGTTGTAGAGCCACTTGCCGCGCTTCTGCACGCCCGGAATGCGCTCGCGGGAGTTGTAGATCGCGAGCAGGCGCTCGTGCAGCGGCGCGAACTCCGGCCGCCCCTCGATCTCGGCCTTGCTCTTCGCATCCTGGGCCTTCACCCAGTCGATGGCCTTCTCGTCGGTCACGCCTTCGAGCCACATGTTGGGATCGTCGGCCGGCGTGGGCATGGGGACCTGGGCGAGGGACATGAGGGGAACCGAGCAGAGGATGAGGGCGAGGCGCGGGAGAAGGGACATCATGGCTTCATCTTCTCCTCGGCCGGCGCCTTGTCCAATTCGAACACGCGGTGCAGCACGCGCACGGCGAGCTCCATGTACTTCTCGTCCACGACGACGGAAGTCTTGATCTCCGAAGTGGAGATCATCTGGATGTTGATGCGCTCCTGCGCGAGCGCGCCGAACATCTTGGAGGCGATGCCCGCGTGGGTGCGCATGCCGATGCCCACCAGCGAGACCTTGGCGATCCGGTCGTCGCCCACGATGCCCTTGGCGCCGATGGCCGGCTTCACCGTCGTCTCCAGGATCTGCATCGCGCGCTTGTATTCGTTGCGGTGCACCGTGAAGGAGAAGTCCGTGAGGCCCTCGGTGGACGCGTTCTGGATGATCATGTCCACGTCGATGTTGGCGTCGGCCACGGGGCCCAGGATGCCGAAGGCGATCCCCGGCTTGTCCGGGACGCCCAGCACGGTGATCTTGGCTTCGTCGCGGTTGAACGCGATGCCGGAGATGATCGCTTGTTCCATGTTCTCGTCTTCCTCGAACGTGATGAGCGTGCCCATGTCGGTGGAGTTCACGTCGGTGAACGACGAGAGCACGCGGAGCTTCACCTTGTACTTGCCGGCGAATTCGACCGAGCGGATCTGCAGGACCTTGGAGCCGAGGGATGCGAGCTCGAGCATCTCCTCGAAGGTCACCGTGTCCAGGCGCCGGGCCTCGGGCACGATGCGCGGGTCGGTCGAGTACACGCCGTCCACGTCGGTGTAGATCTGGCACTCGTCGGCCTTCAGCGCCGCGGCGAGCGCGACACCCGTGGTGTCCGAGCCGCCGCGCCCGAGCGTGGTGATGTTGTCGCCGTCGTCGATGCCCTGGAAGCCCGCCACGATGACCACGCGGCCCGCCTCGAGGTCCTCGCGCACGTGGCGCTCCTCGATGGCGAGGATGCGCGCCTTGGAGTACGCCGCGTCGGTGAGGATCGGCACCTGCCAGCCCGTGTAGCTCCTCGCCGGGACGCCCAGGGCCTGCAGCGCGATGGCGAGCAGCCCGATGGAGACCTGCTCGCCCGTGGAGGCGATCACGTCGAGCTCGCGGGGATCGGCCTCGGGGTTGATCTCCTTCGCCAGCGCGAGCAGCCTGTTGGTCTCGCCCGCCATGGCCGAAGGCACCACGACGAGCCGGTGGCCCTCGCGGGCGAAGCGCGCCACGCGCCGCGCGACCTCGCGGATGCGTTCGGGGCTGCCCATGGAGGTGCCGCCATACTTCTGGACGATCAGTGACACGGGGGGAGGTTTCGGGGAAAAGCCGCTATTCTATCGTGGCCCCTTACCCACAACGAATGAGAGCCCTGAGGCCCCATATCGTGGCGCTCTCCGCGCTCGCCATCGGCGTCGCGGCGACCCTCTTCGCCTGGCACGGGACGGCGCGCCAGGCCGAGCGCGAGGCCCGCCTGGAGTTCGGCAGCCGCGCCAACCTCGCCGCCAACCTCCTCGAGCGGCAGGTCCAGCGCTATACGGACGCCCTCTACGGCCTGCAGGCCCTCTTCTCCCGCAACACCCCCGTCACCCGCGCCGAGTTCTCCCGCTACGCGGGGGCCCTCGAGCTGCACCGGCGCTTCGCGGGCGTGAAGGCCGTGGAGTTCATCCGCCGCGTGCCGGCCGAGGAACGCGATGCCTTCGTGGCCCAGGTGCGGGCCGACCGCACCGTCCTGCGCCAGGGCTACCCCGACTTCGACATCCGGCCGGAGGGCGAGCGCAACGAATACTGGGTGGTCGATTTCGTCGAGCCCATGGCCGGCAACGCGAACGTCTTCGGGATGGACATCCGCGCGAGGGAAGTGCCGCGCGCGGCCGCCGAACGGGCGCGCGACAGCGGCGAGCCCACGGCCACGGGCCGGTACCGCCTCGCCCAGGAAAAGGGCACCAGCGCGGGCCTCGTGATCTACCTGCCCGTCTACGCGGCCGGGCCGCAGACCGATGCGCGTGACCGGCGCGGCACCCTCGCCGGTTTCGTGAACGTGGTGCTGCGGGTGGACGACCTCTTCTCGGGCATCCAGGGCGAGCCGATCCTCGAGGGCATGACCTTCAGCATCCACGACGTGGGCCCGGCCGGCGCGCCGGTTTCCCGGGCCTCGGAGGACACGCTCTTCTTCCGCGCGCACGACGACCAGGCCGGCCCCGTGCGGTGGCCCAGCTACGCCCAGGCCACCTGGCGCCCGCTCATGGTGGCGGGGCGGCAATGGCGCGTCGAGTTCAACGAGTCGCCGCGGCTCTCGCCCTGGCTGCAGCCCTTCCCGCTCCTCGTGGCCGGCGCGGGCCTGGGCATGTCGATCCTGCTCTTCGGCATCCTCTACGCGGTCGCGCGCACGCGCGGCGAGGCGGTCGCGCTCGCGCACAAGGCCACCAGCGCGCTGCGCTCGCAGCTATCCTTCACGCAGCAGCTGCTCGAGGCGATGCCCAACCCGGTCTTCTACAAGGACAAGGAAGGCCGCTACCTCGGCTGCAACCGCGCCTTCGAGGCCTTCGTGGGCCGGCCGCGCGAGCAGGTGATCGGCAAGCGCTACCGCGAGGTGGCGCCCTCCGACATCGCGTCGCACTCCGAGAGCTTCGACCAGGCGCTCCTCGCCAAGGCGGGATCGACCACCTACGAGTCGACCGCCCTCGACGCGAAGGACGGCTCGGCGCACGACATCCTCGTCAACAAGGCCACCTTCCTCGACCCGGGCGGCGAGATCGTGGGCCTGGTGGGCTCCGTGGTGGACATCACCGAGAGGAAGCGCCTCGAGGTGGAGACGCGCGAGAGCGTCGAGCGGCTGCGCGCCGTGATCCAGGCCGCGCCCGTGGCGATCATCGCGCGCGACGAGAACCGCGTGATCTCCATGTGGAACCCCGCCGCAGAGCGCATGTTCGGCTGGTCGGAGGAGGAAGTCCTCGGCACCTCGACCAGCATCGTGCCGCCCGACCTCGTGGACGAGGCGACGATGCTGCGCGTGAGGGCGCGCGCGGGCGAGACCATCTTCGTCGAGGAGACGCGCCGGCGCGACCGCCACGGCCACGACATCGAGGTGGCGCTGTCGTGCGCGCCGATCTATGGCGGCGATGGCCGGGTGAACGGCACGATGGTCACGATCGCCGACATCACGCGCCGCAAGCAGGCCGAGAACGCGCTGCGCGAGAGCGAATCGCAGCTGCGCCTCGCCATGGAGGCGGCGCAGCTCGGCATGTGGGACTGGGACTGCGTGGGCGACCACTTCAGCGGCTCCGACGGCCTGAAGGTCCTGCTGGGCCGGCCCGTGGACACGCCGATCCCCCACTTCCGCGACCTCGAGCAATTCCTGCATCCCGACGACCGCGAGATCTTCCGGGCCAACGTGCAGCACGCGATCAAGTCCGGCGACGATTTCTCGGTGGACCACCGCGTGGTCTGGCCCGACGGCTCCGTGCACTGGTTCGCCAACCGCGGCCAGGTGCTGCGCGGGCCCGACGGGCGGGCGCGCCGCGTGATCGGCGTCACCATGAACATCACCGAGCGCAAGCTCGCCGAGCAGCGCATCGCGCACATGGCGCACCACGACGCGCTCACCGGGCTGCCCAACCGCGTCCTGCTGCGCGACCGCATCCAGCAGGCGATCGCGCAGGCGCACCGCAACGACACGCAGCTCGCGGTGCTCTTCCTCGACCTCGACCGCTTCAAGAACATCAACGACTCGCTGGGCCACCAGCTGGGCGACCGGCTGCTGCAATCGGTGGCGAGCCGCATCCTCGTGTGCGTGCGCGAGGGCGACACCGTCTCGCGCGTGGGCGGCGACGAGTTCGTGATCGTGATCCCGGGCATCGAGACTTCCGCCGACGCCTCCGCCGTGGCGAGCAAGATCCTCGACGTGCTGGCGAGCGCCTTCCACCTGCATGGCAACGACCTGCACGTCGCCGCCTCGATCGGCATCAGCCTCTACCCGGCCGACGGCGCCGACGCGGAAACGCTCATGCGCAACGCCGACACCGCGATGTACCACGCGAAGGACTCGGGGCGCGGCAACTTCCAGTTCTTCACGCAGCACATGAACGTGGCCGCCCAGCAGCGCCTCACGCTGGAGAACGCGCTGCGCCGGGCGCTCGAGGCGGGCGAGTTCGACCTGCACTACCAGCCGCTCTTCGACCTGCGCGACAACACGGTGACCGGCATGGAGGCGCTGCTGCGCTGGCGCGCGCCGGGCCACGCCGGACCGATCCTGCCCGGCGAGTTCATCAGCGTGGCCGAGGACTCGGGCCTCATCGTGCCGATCGGCGACTGGGTGCTCGGGCAGGCCCTGCGGCAGGCCAAGGCGTGGCAGTCGGCCGGCCGGCGGCTTTCCATCTCGGTGAACGTCTCGGCCAACCAGCTCGCGCGCAGCGCCTTCGTGGACCACCTGCGCGGCCTGCTGCGCGAGCTCGCCCTCGACCCGTCGCTGGTGGAGCTCGAGGTGACCGAGCGCGTGATCATCGAGGGGGCGGGCGACGCGCGCCACGCGCTCGACGAGATCGCCGCGCTCGGCGTGGGCATCGCGATCGACGACTTCGGCACCGGCTACTCGGGGCTCGCCTACCTGAAGCGCCTGCCCATCGACACGGTGAAGATCGACCAGTCGTTCGTGCGCGACCTCACCGACGATGCGGACGACGCCGCGATCGTGACGGCCATCGTGGCGATGTCGCAGAGCCTCGCGATCGACGTGGTGGCCGAGGGCATCGAGACGCAAGCGCAGCTCGCGGAGCTGCGCCGCCTGGGATGCCGCCGCGGCCAGGGGTTCCTGCTCGCCCGCCCGATGACGGCGAGCGCGGCCACGCGGTTCCTTTCGCGCGAAGTGGGCGCCGCGGCCGATTGAACCGCCGCGACGACGGCTAGTTCGTCGCGATCGCCTTCAGGTCCTCGGCGAAGACGCTTTTCGCCTGCGTCATGCGCAGCGTCTGGATGAGCTTCACCTTCACGGCGTCGTTGCCTGGCCACACGGTCTCGAGCCAGTTCATCCCCGCCGCGCCGTGCCCGGTGTAGGTGTAGCGGTTGATCTCCGCCGACACCGCCGAGAGCACGCCGTTCTCGAAGTAGTCCTCCCACTTGAGCTTGTCGGCGGACCGGTTCGCCTTGATCGCCGCGAGCCGCGACTTGATCTCCTGCGTGCGTGAGTGGCGGCGGACGCTCGCGTACTCCGCGCAGCGTTCCTTCAGCCACGGGTTCGTGTTGGCGAAGGGCTGCGAGCACACCGGCGGCGGCATGCCCGGCAGCCTCGCCTGCATCATGTCCTGCGCGAACTGCAGGCGGCCCTTGCTGCCCACCTCCAGCACGACGAGGGGAAAGTACGAGTTCGCGTACGGCGCGAACGCGTTCGCCGAGGAATCGTCCGCGGAGATCATCACGGGCGTCTTGCGGCCCGGGACCTCGATGAAATCGCCGCCGCCCATGCTGCCCGCGGCGTAGATCGCCAGGCGCTGCACCTTCGGCTTGAGCGAGAACACGTAGTGCGTGGTGCAGCAGCTGGGTCCGCCCGTGTTGGTGGAGAAGTGCACGTCGGGCGAGCCCTTGCCCTCGAGGTCGCGGCCGATGGAAACGATGGTCCACTTCGAGCCCGGCTCGGTGTCCTTGGGCGTGGACTGCCAGGCGGGCTTGCCTTTCATGAAGATGACCGCGCGCTGCTCGGCGCTGTCCTTCGGGTGCGCGATCACGGCCTCGAACTCGTTGAACGTCTTCGCGTCGACGACCTCGAGGTTTTCCTTCTCCAGCCACCCCTTGGAATCCTGCGGCTGCGGCGGTGGCGGGGCGGCGTGGGCCTCAACCGACAAGGCGACGATCAGGGCCGCGGTCCATCGCATGGTTCTCTCCCCTAGTTGGCGGGTGTAAGTTACACTCCCGGGCACAATAGGACAACGGGCAGGGATCATCGGGATCGCCGTGACCCCGCTCGCCATCGGCACGCTCACCTGCGCGATTCAATGACGGGCGTAACACGGACCGCCGGTCCGTGTGTCCCATCGCACAGATTCCGGGCGGGTCCCACGCCACAATGACCGCGTGGACTACTACCAGCGCAAGATGCTCGAGATCGAAGTCGAAGCGCACCGCGTGCGCATCCGCGAGCTGATCGACGAGTTGCGGGACCTCGAGGACAACCTCGGCGATATCGTGGACGCCCCGCTCGAGATCCTGCGCCAGGCCGACCGCCTTCGCCTGGAGCTCAAGGGGCGGCGCGCCGCCTTCGCCATCGGCTCGGCGCACCTGCGGTCCCTCACGGCGGCTTAGCCGGGACGATCGTCACCGTCACGGGGCTGTCCTTCGGCTTGGGCAGCGTGGGCGGCAGCCGGTGCGATTCGAGCGTGTAGAACACGAGGGCCGCGGCGCCCACCGCAGCGACGGCCGCCACGATCCACTTGACGAAGCGGTTGCGCCAGCGGCGCAGCGCATCCTTGTCTTCCTCGTAGC
Organism: Usitatibacter sp.; assembly: GCA_035519515.1. Taxonomy (GTDB): domain Bacteria; phylum Pseudomonadota; class Gammaproteobacteria; order Burkholderiales; family Usitatibacteraceae; genus Usitatibacter. Next base: position 97,576 of record DATIWC010000058.1, on the reverse strand, counting down.
GGCTGCCGGCCACCGCCTCCAGCCGGCGGGCGATCTCGCGTTCCAGGTCATCCATGCGGAAACGACCGCCATGAAGACATGCAGCTCCTAGAAGACCTGGCGCGTGACCGTCTTCGTGGCCGACGCGCCGTTCACCGTATAGCTGATGGTCGCGTTGTTGGCGTCGGTGAAGGTCATGGTGATCGAACCCACCTGCGTCGCGTGCACGGCGCTCGTGTCGAAGGTCGGCCCGAAGGGCGGTCCCGTCGTCGAATAGAGCGCCCCGGAGCACGAGCTGCCCGAGAGCGGGCAGTTGGGCGCGACGTACCAGACGGGCCGCCCGCCCGCGTCGTACACGTACCAGGCGAGGAAGACCATGCCGAACTGCTGGGTGACGACGATTCCCCATCCCGATTCGCTGGGGTTGAACCAGAGGTCGGTGTAGTCCACGGCCGGGGGCACCGTGCCGCTCCAGAACGCCTGGCGCACGAGGGCTACGGAGCGGCTCACTCCGTTCACCGTGTAGCTCATGGTCGCGTTGCCGGCGTCCCGGAAGGCCACCTGCAGGTTGCCCACGGTGTTCACGTGCACGAGGCTGGGGTTGAAGGTCGACGAGAAGAACGTGGGCCCGGTCACCTCGTACACCGGGCCCGTGCACGTGCCGGCGGTGCCGGTGACGCCCGCGGGCAGGTTGCAGTTGGACGCGAAGTACCACTTGGGATTGCCCGACGCGTCGTAGGTGTACCACGCCGCCACCACCACGTTGCGCCGCTGCGTGAAGGTCACGCCCCATCCGCTCTCGGAGGAGCCCGCCCACCAGAGGCCGCTCAGCGCGCTGGGCGCATCGGGCGCGGCCCCCGTGAGCAGCGCCGCCGAGCAGGGCGACGTGCCCGACACGCTCACCGCGCCCTGGTACACGCCGTTCGAGAGCATCGAGCTCGCGCTCGAACCGTATCCCACGTAGAGCGAGGCGCCGGCCACGTTTGGCGTGGAAACGTTGTTGAGGATGCTCACCGATTGCTGCTGCGAGGAGAGCACGCCGGTGGTGTACGCCTGCATCGTCGAGCTGGAGACCGCCGTGAGGTGACCGCTCGAATCGACCTGCGCCAGCACGCATGGATCCGGGCCGCCGCCATCCTGGGCGATGACGGGCGCGGCCGGCCGCGCGCGCTTGGGCGACGCGCCGCTCACCGTGCTCTGGCGCGCGTGGGCGAACACGAACACGCTGCCGAAGGTCCCCACGTCCTGGGTGCGTGGCGCGATTTGCGCCGTCGCGTTCGCGATGGTGGGCGTGATGTTGCTCGTCACCGTGATCGGGAAGATCGGCGGGCGGACGTTGCCTCCGGAGCCGCTCCCGGAATACGCGTAGGTCAGGTTGTCGGTGCAGACGGAACCGTCGTTGAAATTGGTCGTGGACGTGCACTGCTCGGTGCCGGAAAGGGCGAAGGGCGCCGCGGTGACCTGGATCGTCCACGCGGGGCACATGAAGTGGTTGGTGGTGGTCGACGTCGTGTTGGTTGAATCGACGACCGGGAATGCGATGGTGCCGTTCGTCGGGACGAAGAGCGAGAAAGTGGAGCCGAACGGGTTGGGCAACGTCGAGCCGTCGCTGCACGCGACGCCGCCGCCGCCGGAAAACGTGAGGGTGCCGGTGCCGTCCGCGCCGATCGTGCCCGTCCACGGCCACGAGCCCGAGCAGTTCAGGGTGAGCGTCGCGGGCGGGTTCGTGAAATTGCAGGTCTGCGACGTGGTGACCGTGATGGCCCCCGTCATCGATCCGGAGAGCTGCGCAAGGGCATCGACCGCGAAGCCTGCCGCGATCGCCAGGGCAAGGAAGAAGCGCAACGCGCGTCCAACCGGCATAGCCGCCTCCCGTCGCAAGGGCGAAACGGCATGCTGCGCCGGGCAGGCGCGGGGACGCAAGGGGGCGGGAGGATATTTCGCTACGGCCGGATATTCGTTCATCATGGCGGCCATGAACAACCGGAACCTGGTCAAGGGGCTGTTCCTCATCGCCATCGCGCTCGCCTTCGGCGGGGGGGCGCTGCGCTACAACATCGGCCACCTGGAGCGCGTGGGGCCCGGGTTCTTCCCGCTCATGGTGAGCTCGCTGCTGTTCGTCCTCGGCGCGGTGATGGTATTGCGCTCGCGCTTCATGGAACGCGCCCCGATCTACTTCAACGTGAAGAACGTGCTGATCATCATGGCGAGCCTGGTCGGCTTCGCCTTGCTGTCGGAGCACGTCAACATGACCTGCGGCATCGTCTTCCTGGTGTTCGTCTCGACGCTCGCCGGCACCACCTATTCGGTGCGCCGCAACGCGATCGTCGCGGCCGTGCTGCTCGCCATAGCGTTCATCTTCCAGAAAGGGCTCGGGCTGCAGCTGCCCCTCTACTGACCTTGGACATCCTCCACAACCTCGCATTCGGCTTCGGGCATGCGCTCACGCTCCAGAACCTCATGTTCTGCGCGATCGGCTGCACGGTCGGCACGCTCGTCGGGCTGCTCCCGGGGCTGGGGCCGCTCGCGACGATCAGCCTGCTGCTGCCGCTCACGTTCTCGATTCCGACCAGCGGCGCGCTGATCATGCTGGCCGGCATCTACTACGGGGCCCAGTACGGCGACAGCGTGAGCGCCATCACCATGAAGATCCCGCACGCGAGCAGCATCGTCGCGTGCATCGACGGCTACCAGATGACGCTCAAGGGCAAGACCGGGCTCGCGTTGTTCACCGCCGGGGTCTCCAGCTTCATCGGGGGAACCGTGGCCATCCTCGTGCTGGCCGCGCTGGCGCCCGCCCTGGGCGAGGTGGCGCTCAAGTTCGGGCCCGCGGACTACACGGCGCTCATGCTCTTCGGCTTCGTCTGCGTAAGCTTCGTCACGACGGGCAGCCTGATCGACGGCCTCGCCCTGTGCATGGTCGGCGTGCTGCTGGGCCAGATCGGGACGGACGTGAACAGCGGCGTGCAGCGCTACACGCTGGGCCTTCCGTTCCTCATCGACGGCGTGAGCCTCATCAGCATCGCGCTGGGCTGCTTCGGCATCGCCGAGATCACCAAGAACGTCGACAGCCACGAGGAACGCACGCCGTTCATGGGCAAGATCCACCTGATGCCCACCTGGCCCGAGTTCAAGCGGATCATTCCCAGCGCGTTGCGGGGCAGCGCCATCGGATCGTTCCTCGGCATCCTGCCGGGAGGGGGCCCCGTGATCGCCCAGTTCGCCGCCTATGCGATCGACCGCAAGGTGAGCAAGTACAAGGACGAGATCGGCCACGGCGCGATCGAGGGCGTGGCCGGGCAGGCGGCCGCCGACGAGGCCGCCGCGCGCACGAGCTTCATTCCCCTGATGAGCATCGGCATCCCGGAGAACGCGGTGATGGCACTCATGATGGGTGCGTTCATCATCAAGGGGATCCAGCCGGGGCCGAACATGATCGCGCAGCACCCGGACCTCTTCTGGGGCCTGGTGGCGAGCATGTGGATCGGCAACTGCTTCCTGCTCTTCCTCAACGTGCCGATGGTCCGTTACCTGCTGTCGATCTTCAAGATCCCGTACGTGGTCCTCTTCCCGTCGATCCTCTTCTTCTGCTGCATCGGGACGTACAGCGTCAACAACAGCTTCGAGGACGTGTTCGTCACGGCCACGTTCGGGTTCATCGGCTACATCTTCCTGCGCCTCGCGCTGGACCCGGCGCCGCTCATGCTGGGGTTCATCCTGGGCCCCATGCTCGAGGAGAACTTCCGCCGGTCGCTGCTGTTGAGCCGGGGCAGCTTCACGGTCTTCGTGACGAGGCCCATCGCCGGTACCCTGTTCGCGTTGATCGCGCTGCTGGTGCTGTGGCAGCTCGCGGTGTTCTTGCGCCAGGTCCGCAACGGCCGGACGCAAGCTGTGCCCGCCGGGTGACGTGGCAAGAATCCTCGCTGCGTTAGCGCTGGCATGGACAACCCTGCTAGCGAATCCATCGGCTGCGGACACGCCAGCGAAGGCTTCTACTGGCCCCTGGAGAGCTTGCAGCCCAAACGGGCGGTACGTCGCTATCTCAAGCCATCAAGCGACAAGAGTGGTGGACGTGGACGACTTGAAGGTCGTCTGGACTATGGACGGGGGAAGTCAGCTGCTCTTCGTCTCCGACGACGGTCAGCATGTCGCGATGATATATGGGGGATCCACTCTCATTCCGCTGGATGCCGATGACTCGCGAGACCTCATCATTTTTTGGGAAGCTGGACGCAAAGTGGCATCGATCCCTCTAGCCACGTTGGTGCCTGATCGCGCGATATTGGTACGGACCGCATCTCATTACAGCTGGGGATACATTCGCGGTCTCAACGCGTCGAATCAATTGGTCGTCGAGAGAATCGATGGTCGAGTTTTCAACTTCAACATGGCAACCGGAAGACCTGAATGAGCTTCGCTCTCTTGCGCGATGGCGGAGGGTGTGAGATTCGAACTCACGAGGGGCTTTCACCCCTTCCGGTTTTCAAGACCGGTGCCTTCAACCACTCGGCCAACCCTCCGCGTTCCCAAACTGGTACCCCGTTACCCCACCTTCGCTTCCGGTTTTGGTGCGCACGTAACCTGAAGGTTAGTGCGCCCCACGCTCGCCAAGGGCGGGCGAGCGTTCAAGACCGGTGCCTTCAACCGCTCGGCCAACCCTCCGGCATTCCGCATCAAACAACAACCAATTGAATCTACTGCTATTTTAGTTCAACCGCCCGTGGCCTTGAAACCGCGACTTCCGTCCCATACTCTAACAAGGCGGCCCATTTCCGCCGCGCTTTGACTGCCAAGGAGCAACGATCCTATGCAACCCGAAAACCCGTTGATGGCGCAGGGACAAACGGCGTCCGGTACGCTGGCGCTCGCCCAGAACCGGGTGCTGCGCAACACCTACGCGCTGCTCGCGATCTCGCTGCTGCCGACCATCGGCGGCGCGTGGACCGGGCTCGCGATGAACCTGCACCAGATGGTGGCCGGCCATGCCGGCATGTTCGCGCTGGTCTTCCTCGTCGGCGCCTATGGCCTCATGTTCGCGATCCAGGCCAACCGCAACAGCTCGCTCGGCGTGGCCCTGCTGCTGGGCTTCACGTTCTTCATGGGCGTGATGCTGGCGCCGCTGCTCTCGGTGATCCTGGGGATGGCGAACGGCGTGAAGCTCATCGCGCTCGCGATCGGGGGCACGGCCGTCGTCTTCGGCTCGATGGCGAGCCTCGCCACCGTGGTGAAGCGCGACCTGTCGGGCCTGGGCAAGTTCCTGTTCGTGGGAGCGATCGTGCTGCTGGTCGCGATGGTCGCGAACATCTTCCTGCAGCTGCCCGCGCTGATGATCGCCCTCTCGGTGATCGCGATCGCGATCTTCTCCGCCTTCATGCTCTACGACGTGAACCGCATCGTGACGGGCGGCGAGACCAACTACGTGACGGCGACGCTGAACCTGTACCTCGACATCTACAACGTCTTCACGAACCTGCTCGCCCTGCTGGGAATCACCGGCGGATCGAGCGACTGAGGCTTCGGCACTTCGCTTCCAGGGCGGCTTCGGCCGCCCTTCTCATTTCCGGAAGAGCGCGATCGACTCGACGTGCCCGGTGTGGGGAAACATGTTCACCACGCCCGCGGCCGCAAGGCGGTAGCCCTTCACGTTCACCAGCACGCCCGCGTCGCGCGCGAGCGTGCCGGGGCTGCACGAAACGTAGACGATGCGCCGCGGCCCGGCCTCGCCGATTTCCTTGCAGATCTCCAGGGCGCCGTCGCGCGGCGGATCGATGAGGAGCTTGTCCACGGCTCCCAGCCGCGCCCAGGCGCCCGGCGCGTCGGCATAGAGGTCGAAGGCCGCGAACTGCGCGAGCGCCTCGAGCCCGTTCAGCTTCGCGTTGCCCTGCGCGCGCTCCACCAGCGAAGCGGCGCCTTCCATGCCCAGCGCGTGCGCGCCGCGCGCGGCGATCGGCAGCGTGAAGTTTCCGAGCCCGCAGAAGAGGTCGCCCACGCGTTCGCCGGGCCGCGGATCGAGCAGGTCCACGGCGCGTTTTACGAGCACGCGATTCACGCCCGCATTCACCTGCGTGAATTCCGTGGGACCGAAGCGCAGCGTGAGGCCGAACTCGGGCAGCGTGTAGTCGAGCGCCGGCTTGTCGAGCGGATACCAGGGATGCGCCGTGTCGGGGCCCTTGGGCTGCAGCCACCACTGGATGCCGTGCTCGTCCGCGAAAGCGCGCAGCTTCGCCTCATCCTCCCCGGGGATCGGCTCGAGGTGGCGCAGCACGAACACCGTGACCGCCTCGCCGATAGCGACTTCGAGCTGCGGGATTCGCTCGCGCAGCTGCATCGAGGTGAAGAGCTCGCGCAGCCCCGGGATCATCGCCGAGATCGCCGCGGGCATCACCTCGCAGGAAAGCGTGTCGGCCACGTAGCTCGAGCGCCGCTCGTGGAAGCCCACCAGCACGCCGCCCTTCTTGGCGACGTAGTGCACCGAGAGCCGCGCGCGATTGCGATAGCGCCACGCGGGGCCGATCACGGGGGGAAGGATCCGCTCCGGGGTGACCTTGCCGAGGCGCGCGAGGTTGTCCTCGAGGACGCGCTGCTTGGCCGCGACCTGCGCCGAGGCTTCCACGTGCTGCATGGCGCAGCCGCCGCACGTGCCGAAGTAGCGGCAGCGGGGCTCCACGCGCTGCGAGCTTGGACGGATGATCTCGGTGGCGGTGCCCAGGTCGAAATGGCCGCGGCTTCGCCGGCGCGTGAAGGCCACGCGCTCGCCCGTGACGCCCCCTTCGATGAAGGTGACCTTGCCGTCCACGTGGGCGACCCCGATGCCCTCGTGGTCGATGGACTCGATGAAGGCCTCCCCGGCCCTCGCGGCCACGGCTACTGGCACTGCGTGGTGGGCGAGGAGAAGGTCTCGCGCTGGATGCTCTTCGTCACCAGGATTCCGTTCACCGTGTAGGTGAGCGTGCCCGCGTTGCCGCTCGAGAACGCGAAGGTCATCGTGCCGACCTTGGTGGCGACGATCGGTGTCCACGGGCTCGCGTTGAAGACCGGCCCGGTGGTCGTGAAGAGGTCGCCCGAGTAGGTGCCCGGCCCCGTCTTGTCGGCGTGCGCGAGCACGAACCAGGTCGCGTGGCCGTTGGCGTCGTAGTCGAAGAGCGTGGCGAAGAGCACGTCGCCCTGCTGCGTGACGTTCACGCCCCAGCCGCTCTCGGCCGCGCCGAACCACCAGAGGTCCTGGTAGTTGGTCGCGGTGCTGCGATCGCCCGTCGTGAAGGTGCAGGTGGGCTGCGTGCCGAACACCTCGCGGATGATCTGCTTGGTGACCGTGATGCCGTTGTACGTGTAGGTGAGCGTCCCGGTGCTGTTGCCCGCGAAGCGCAGCGTCATGGTTCCCACCTGGGTCGCCACGACGTTGCTTGTGTTCCACGGCACCGCGTTGAAGGCGGGGCCTGTCGTGGTGTAGATGGCCCCGGTGTACGAGCCGTCCGGTTGCTTGTCGCCGCGCGCGAGCACGAGCCAGAGCGGCGCCCCGGTCGAGTCGTAGGTGAAGAGCGTGGCGAAGAGGATGTCGCCCTGGTGGTTGATGTTGATGCCCCAGCCGGATTCGGATCCCGCCGGCGAGTTCCACCACAGGTCCGTGTAGTTGGGCTGCGCCGGCGTCGTGGCCGTCGAGAGCACGAGCGAGTAAGCGCCCGTCGCGTGCGGGTCCCAGTGGCCCACGCCCACGTAGTACGTGCCGGCGTCCAGCGTGTGCGTCATGCCCATGTTCGTGCTGCTGGAATTCTCGTCGTCGCTCGCGGCGATCTCGGTGCCGGCCGGGTCCATCAGCGTGCCCACGGTGTCGCTCGTGCCCGTGGTGTAGATGTGCACCGGGGTGGCGTTCGCCGAGACGATGAAGCGATAGACGTCGATGTCGCCGGCGTAGTCGATGCGCTTGTTGGCGTACACGAGGTCGGACGTGCGCAGGTTGAGCGGCATGTCGTTGCCGGCGGGATCGAGCGCGATCCCCGCGTAGTCCTGCACGCGGTTGGGCGCGTCGTCCGTGATGGGCGCGCCGTTGATGTACTGGTCGATCTCGGGCTCGAAGACCTCGAAGCGGTCGTACAGGCCGTATTCGTTGAGGTCCGTGCAGCTCAGGCCGTCGGCGCTGTTGTCGGTCGTGACCCCGGTGAAGATCCCCGCCAGGTCGAGCGTCCCGGTGTCGTTCATCACGAACAGGCCCGAGCCGCTGGAGCCCGCCTCGGGAATGCCCTTGGTGAACGTGACGGCGTACATGTCGTAGGGCCACTGGTCCACGCGGAATTCGTTCACCACCGAGCCCAGCGCCACGCGGCTCGTGTCGCCGTGGGGGTGGCTCAGGCTCACGATGGGGCTGCCCTTGGCGATGCGCGAGTTGTCCCACGACGAGAAGACCGCGCCGGCGGGCGCCGGGTTGTTCATCCGCAGCAGCGTCGAGTCGACGTTGAAGTTGGTGAAGACGAGCTGCGCGCCGCCGCCCACCTGCACGAGCCCCGGCGCGTTGCCGGTCACGAGGTCGCAGGCAGGCGATTCGTAGAACCACCAGGTGGAAAGGCTCGCCGCGGCGGTGACGGTGCCGATGCAGTGGTTGGCGGTGAGGAGGAACGGCGCCGGGAAGAGCGGCGTGTTGACGAGCGTGCCGGTGCAGAGGAATTGCCCGCCCGAGTCGTGCGCGAAGACCATCTTCACCACCGACTTCTTGCGCGTGGCCATGGCGGCGTCGATCGTCGCGTCGCCCGTCGTGCACTGGGTGGAGATGGTGCACTCGCTCGCGGCCGCCTTCGCCGTGAGCGGAGAATCGGTGAAGTGCGAGACGTTGGTGATCGCGAGCGCCGAGGCCGAAGGCTCCACGCGGCTGAAGATCTCGAGGGTCTGCGTCGAGCCCTCGGTCCACGGAGTCCAGTGCGTGTTGCCGAGCAGCGGATCGATCGTCATCGCCTCGATGACCGAGGAGGCCGGGCCCTGCGCGCGCAGCTCGAAGGCGCCCGGGACGGTGCCCAGCTCGATGCGCAGCCGCAGGCCCTCCGCCCCCTCCGAGGAAACGCGCAGCCGCGCGACGTATCCTCCCGGAACGCGGGTCCATTGGGCGATCGGCGCGGCCTTGACGAGCGGGCGTCCCGTCGCCACTTGCAAGGGTGCGTTGGCCGATTGCGCGGGCGCCGCTTTCTGTTGCGGCAGCGGCGGCAGCGAGATGAGGTCGCGGGCGGGCAGCAGCGGCGCGCGCCAGGTGACCGGCGCGGGGACCGCGGCTTCGGTCGCGCGCGAGGGCATGCGGGTGAGGCTTTGGGCGCCGGCCATCGTGGACGCGGCGAGGACGAGAACTGCGAGGAATCGGGTCATGATTGCAGGTGCGATGCTAACACTTCGGAACGGATCGCGGAGCGGTCCGCCGTTTCAACTGACACGGGCAAGCCCTTGATCCGGTTCTGCAATTCATGCGGCGCGGAGGTCGTCCACCGCGTTCCCGAAGGCGATTCGCTCACCCGCGCGATGTGCGAGTCGTGCGGCACGATCCAGTACCAGAATCCGAAGATCGTGGTGGGCTGCGTGCCCGTGCACGGCGATCGCATCCTCATCTGCAAGCGCGCCATCGAGCCGCGCTACGGCCTGTGGACGCTTCCGGCCGGCTTCATGGAGGAAAACGAATCGGCCGCCGAAGGCGCCGCCCGCGAGGCGCTCGAGGAAGCCAACGCGCGCGTGGAGATCGAGGATCTCTACACCGTGTATTCGATCCCGCACATCAGCCAGGTGTACATGATGTTCCGCGCGCGCCTGCTCGACACCGACGTCTCGCCGGGCATCGAGAGCCTCGACGTGAAGCTCGTCGAGGCGCGCGACATCCCGTGGGACCAGATCGCCTTCGCGATGGTGAAGCGCACGCTCGAGCACTTCCTCGAGGATCGCAAGACGGGCGGCTTCAAGACGCGGTTCGGGGACATCAGGCCGCCGCAGCGCTGACTACCGGGGAATCAACGCCCCGCTCTTCTTGCGCTCCCACGGCGCCACGACCTCGCGCCGCGCCCACAGCAGGCACTTGCCCAGCTCGACGTTCGAGTTCGACGCCTGCAGCGCCTCGACGCCGGCGAGATCGAGGCATGGCAGTCCTTCGACTTCGACGACTCCCGGCAGCACCTGCGCCACGGCTTTCAGGTGGCAGGCCTTCACCAGGTCGATCGTGCAGAACCAGAGCCGCTCGCCGTCGTCGAAGACGCGGACCTGCACGTCGTTAAACGCGTAGTAGCGGCCCTGCCACTTCTCGTGCGGCTGGCGCGAGAGCCACGTGAGGCCCTCGTGCGAGAGCTCCACCAGCGGGCGCGCGATCGCCACGCCGACGAGCGGCGTCGAGAACACGAAGGCCATGAGCGCCCACGAGAGGTCGCGCTGCCCGATGCGCCACGCCGCCCAGGTCATGAAAGCGCAGCCCGAGGCGCTCAGGACGAACCGCACCAGGAGGAAGACCCAGTTCGGCATCTTCAGGCGACCTGCAGGACTTCTTCCTCGGCGATCACGAACACCTGGTCGCCGCGCCGGGGCAGCACCTCGGCGCTGCCCGTGAAGGCTCCGAAGGCCGGCAGCACGCCGCAGCGCGCGCCGAACCAGAAGCACGGCAGGCGCAAGGATTTCTCGCCGCTGCCCGTGAGGCGAACCGCCGGGTGGATGTGGCCCGCGAGCGCATAGCCGCCGCGGCTCGATCCGGGCTCGTGGTTGAGCACGAACGGGCCCATGCGCTCGCCCGCCTCGACGCAGCGCATGTTCCAGCCCTCGGGCGGATCGCCCGCCTTCCTGTCGTGGTTGCCGCGCACGAGCGTGAGCTCCACCGCGCCCCGCGACGCTCGCCACGCGCCGAACTTCTCGAACGTGCTCGCCGCCCGCCCTTCGGCGCTGTGCAGGAAGTCGCCGAGGAAGACCACGCTCTTCGCACGGGTCTTGTCGAGCGCGCGGCCCAGTCGCTCCACGTTCTCGGTCGTGGTGCCCGGCGGCAGCGCAATCCCGGCGCGGCGGAAGCTCGCGGCCTTGCCCAGGTGGAAGTCCGCCACGAAGAGCGCGTCGCGCGCGGGCCAGTACGCCACTTTCTCGGCGAGGAGGACGAGCGTCTCGCCCGCGATCGAGCATTCGGTCATAGGAGGTCCAGCTGCGCTTCGCCTTCGTCGGTGGCCACGCCGGTCGCCTTATCGTATTCGAGTTGCATGCGGCGCACGCGGTCGGCGAGCTTCTCGTTGGTGAGCTTCTCGCGGAAGCGGCTCACCATGATCGGGAACGCGAAGGGCGAAGGCTTGTGCGTCTGGCGCAGCAGCACGGGCGCCGCGGCCATGCGCCGAAGGGCTTGCGCGAGCCGCGAGTACTCGAGCTGCCGCTCGAGCACCTCGCGCTCCGATTGCCCGAGCAGCGGATTGGCCGGGTCCCAGCGCGCGAACACCTCGTAGATCAACCCGCTGGTGGCCTGCACCTCCCGGTTGGTCTTCGGCTGCCCCGGATAGCCCTGGAAGACGAGGCCCGCCACGCGCGCGATCTCGCGGAATTGCCGCTTCGAGAGCTCGGCGGCGTTCAGGCTCGCCAGCATGTCCTCGAGGAGGTTTTCGGTCGAGAGCAGGCCCGCCTTGAGCGCGGGAATCATCTCGAAGCGCTGGCGCGCGAGCAGCTCGAAGCCGTAGTCGGTGAATCCCAGCGAGAACGTGGATGCGCGCGCCTTCGAAAGGCGATAGGCGAGCAGCGCCGAGAGGCCCAGGTGCACCGAGCGTCCCTCGAAGGGATAGAGGAAGACGTGGTGGCCCTCGCGCGACTGCGTCTGCTCCAGCAGCAGCTCGCGCCGGCGCGGGATGCGCGACCACGAGTTCTGGAGCTTGAGCAGCCGCTCGACGGCTTTCAGCTCGGGCTCGTTCGCGCGGCCCTCCAGGTGCAGCTCGAGGAGCTCGCGGATGCTCTCCGAGACCTCGCTCGAGAGCGGGCAGCGGCCGCCGTCCCAGCGCGGGATCACGGCGGAGCCCGGCTTCGCGGCTCGAACGTAGGCCGTCATGTTCTCCACGCGGATCAGCTCGAGCACGTGCCCGGCGAACACGAACGCGTCGCCCTTGGCGAGCCGCGCGATGAAGGATTCCTCCACGTTGCCCAGCCGCTTGCCGCTCATGTAGCGGATGTCCACCGCGGCGTCGGAGACGATGGTGCCGATGGACATGCGGTGGCGCCGCGCGATGGCGGTGTCCTTCACCCGCCACGTGCCCTCCTCGTCGCGCACCACCTTGTGGTAATCGGGATAGGCCTTCAGCGCATCGCCGCCGCGAGTCACGAAATCGAGCGCCCATTGCCATTCGGCGTCGGTGAGGTCGCGGTATGCGCGGGCGCTGCGCACTTCGGCCTTGAGCGCTTCCTCGTCGAAGCCCTCGCCCGCGGCGATCGTGACGAGGTGCTGCGTGAGGAGGTCGAGCGGCCGGTCGACGGGAGTGCGCGCCTCGATGCGGCCCGCCAGCGCGGCGCGCCGCGCCGCCGCCGCTTCCACGAACTCGAGCGCATGCGAAGGCACGCAGCTCACGCGGCTCACCTGCCCGGGCGCGTGACCGGAGCGTCCCGCGCGCTGCATGAGGCGCGCCACGCCCTTGGCGCTGCCGATCTGAAGCACGCGCTCGACCGGCGAGAAGTCCACACCCAGGTCGAGGCTGGAAGTGGCCACCACGGCCTTCAGGCGCCCTTCCTTGAGCCCCTGCTCGACCCAGCGGCGCACGTCGGCATCGAGCGAGCCGTGGTGCAGCCCGATCAGGCCCGCCCAGTCGGGCCGCGCCTCGAGGATGCCCTGGTACCAGATCTCCGCCTGCGAGCGCACGTTGGTGAAGACGAGCGTGGAGCGCGAGGAATCGATCGCCTCGACCACGCGATCGAGCATCGCAAGCCCGATGTGCCCCGCCCAGGGAAAGCGATCGACATCGGGCGGGATCAGCGTGTCGATGGCGACCTGCTTGTCGCTCACGCCCTTGACGATCCTTGCGCTCGAGGCTGTCGGGGATCCCGTCAATCTTTCCGCCGCCTCCTCGATGTTCCCCAGCGTCGCCGACAGCCCCCACGTCTGCACCTTCGGGTTCCACCGGCGCAACCGGGCGAGGCCGAGCTCCGTCATCACGCCGCGCTTGTTGCCGAGCAGCTCGTGCCACTCGTCCACGACGACGAGCTTGAGCTCCGAGAGCTTCTCGCGCGCATCGGCGTTGGAGAGCATCAGCGAGAGGCTCTCCGGCGTGGTGACGAGCGCCGAGGGAAGCTTGCGCGCCTGCTTCGCGCGTTCCGCGCTCGAGGTGTCGCCGGTGCGAAGGCCCACCGTCCACGGGATGCCCAGCCCCTCGACGGCACGTTGCATGGAGAGCACGGTGTCGGCGGCGAGCGCGCGCATCGGCGTGATCCACAGCACGCGCAGCGCGGGGGCGGCACGGCCCGCGCCTTCCGCCATCCATTGCGCGAGCGGGCCCAGCCACGCGGCGAGCGTCTTTCCGCTGCCGGTGGCGGAGTGCACCAGGCCCGATTCGCCGTCCAGGTAGGCGCGCCAGACCTCGTGCTGGAAGGCAAAGGCGCGCCACCCGTTGCGCGCGAACCACGATTCCAGGTGGGCGACTGGATCTTCCGGCGGCGGCTCTGCCACGAGCGCGGCGGCGCGGCTCGCCATCATTCGCCCCAGGTGCGCTGCGCGATGGCGAGCGTGTTGGCGTGGATCGCCACCGAATCGGCGATGTCGCGCGCGTAGCCGCCCGCCATGGCGATCGCCACCGGGATGCCGCGCGCATGCAGCGTCGAGAGCACGTGCTCGTCGCGGCGGGCGAGCCCTCGGCGCGTGAGCTTGAGGCGCCCGAGGCGGTCGTCCTCGTAGGGATCGGCGCCCGCGAGGTAGATCGCGAGCTGCGGGCGCGAGCGCTCGAGCGTCTCGTCCAGGCCGCGCTCGAGGTGCCACAGGTACTCGTCGTCGCCGGTGCCGTCGGCGAGCTCGACGTCCAGGTCGCTCGTTTCCTTGGCGAAGGGGAAGTTGCGCGCGCCATGGATCGAGAACGTGAAAACCGAATCGTCCCCGCGGAAGATGGACGCGGTGCCGTTGCCCTGGTGGACGTCGCAATCGACGATCGCCACGCGCGCGAGCCCCGCCTCGAGTTGCATGGCGCGCGCGGCGATCGCGGCGTCGTTGAACACGCAGAAGCCCTCGCCGCGGTCGCGGAAGGCGTGGTGCGTGCCGCCGGCGAGGTTCGCCGACCAGCCGCGCGTGAGCGCCTCGCGCGCGGCGGCAAGCGTGGCCCCGCTCGACTGCCGCGAGCGCTGCACCATGCGTTCCGACCACGGGAATCCGATGGCGCGCTGCTCGGCCGCGTCCAGCGCACCCGTGGCGACGCGCTCGAGGTAACGGGGACAGTGCACCCGCGTGATCTCCGCGTCCGTGGCCGCCGCGGGCACGCGGAACTCGCGCTCGTCGAACGTCCCGGAGGCGAGCAGCGCCTCGCGCAGCCGGGCGTATTTCCCCATCGGGAAACGGTGGTGGGCGGGCAGCGGGAGGACGAAGACGTCGCTGTAGTACAGGGCCATCGCTCGCATTTTCCCACGCAAACGTGGCACCTTGGCGGCATGCCCTTCGCTTATTACGACAAGCTTTCGGCCGCCCGCAAACGCACCTACCGCGCGAGCGACGCGATCCGCCGCATCGAGGTCCCCAGCGTCGCCTCGCTCGTCGCGCTCGCCCGGGCGATCGAGCCCGCGCTCGCTTCGGAAGAGCGCGCATCGGTGGAAAGCGCCTGCCAGGCGCTCGTGGACGGCATCAACCGGCGGCTCGCCGCGCCGCCCGTGCGCGTGCGCGTGATGGAGCGCCGCCCCGCCGACTCGCACGGCGAGCTGCAGGGCCTCTACGACCCGGACGAGGTCACCGGCGGCGTGGCCCGCATCACCGTGTGGATGCGCACGGCCCAGCGCGTGCAGGTGGTCAAGTTCCGCACGTTCCTGCGCACGCTGGTGCACGAGGTCTGCCACCACATCGACTACGAGCACTTCAAGCTCGCCGAGACTTTCCACACCGAAGGCTTCTACGCGCGCGAATCGGCCCTGGTGCGCGAGCTCCTGGGCGAGCCCCCGCGAGATGTTGATAAATGATAACGATTCGTATTAATATGATCGGGCACAAACAGATAAGCCAATGTTTCCATGCGACTTGTGGATTTCCTGCCCACGATCCTGGCCCTCGTTTTCGTGAGCGGCTGCTCACAAACGACCCCGCGCTCCCCGGATCCCGACGCCGACCTGGACCCGGTCCAGCGCATCGGCAAGGCCGCCTTCTTCGACACCGCGCTGTCCGAGCCGCCGGGCACGAGCTGCGCGAGCTGCCACGATCCCGCGCGGGCGTTCTCGGGTAACCACGGCAGCACCACGGGAGTCCCGTTGGGCAGCGACGGCACGACGCTCGGCCTTCGCAACACGCCGAGCGCCATGTACGCGATGTTCTCGCCGCCCTTCGCTATCGTGGACAGCGACGACGGCCCCACGCCCACGGGCGGCCAGTTCCTCGACGGCCGCGTGGACACGCTGGAGGAGCAGGCGCGCCTGCCGCTGCTGTCGGCGAGCGAGATGGCGAATCCGTCGGAAGCACACCTCGCGGCCAAGGTGATGAACGCGGCGTACGCAGGCGATATGCTCGCGCAGTTCGGTCCCGAGGTGTTCGCCACGCCGCAGAAGGCGATCGATGCCCTCACCGCCGCCATCGGCGCCTTCGAGCGCTCGGCGCGCTTCGCGCCGTTCTCCTCGAAATACGACCGCTACGTGCAGGGCCGCGAAACGCTCACGGCGCAGGAGTCGCGCGGGCTCGCGCTCTTCATGGACGCGCAGAAAGGCAATTGCGCGGCCTGCCATGCCGCGGACCCGAATTCGAAAGTGCCGCGCGATTCGCTCTTCACCGATTTCACGTACGACAACCTGGGCGTGCCGCGCAACCGCGCCATCCCGGCGAATGCCGATCCATCCTTCTTCGACCTGGGGCTGTGCGGACCGAAGCGCGCGCCGGTGGCCGATACGGGCGCGTGCGGCGCCTTCAAGGTGCCGACGCTGCGCAACGCCACGCGCAAGGCCGCCTTCATGCACAACGGCTACTTCACCCGCCTGCGCGACGTGGTCGCCTTCTACGTGACGCGCGACACGAGCCCGGAGCGCTGGTATGCGGGCGGCGTGAAGTTCGACGACCTGCCCGAGGGCTATCGCGCCAACGTCAACGTGAGCGAGGTGCCTTACGACCGCAAGCCCGGCGAGGCCCCGCGGCTCACCGAGGCCGAAATCGACGACCTCGTGGCATTCCTCGGCACGCTGGAGGACGCGCAGCCCTGAGCGGGCGTGCGGCTCAGCGGTGGATGAAATCCAGCGGAAGCACCTGCCCCTCGGAAGCGGCGGGCGCCGGAACATGCAGGAGCCTCGCGAGCGTCGGCGCCACGCCCGACATCTCGACGCGCCTGTCGATGCGCCCGGGGAGGATCCACGGCGGGCCGTAGAAGAGCAGCGGCACGTTGGTGTCGTACTCGTAGGGCGAGCCGTGCGTCGTGCCCCTGCCCGTGCCGAACATCCAGTAGGGCTTGAGCGCCACGGCGATGTCGGGTGAGCGCTCGCGATCGAACGAGTTGGCCATCGCCTCGAAGAGCGGTGCGCCCTTGGCGCTGCCCGACTCCAGCTCCTCGCGAGTGTAGGCGACTGCAACGCCCGGCTCGGCCGCCAACAGCTTGCGGGCCTCCTCGGCGAGCGCTCCCGCATCCACCCCGCGCGCCTTGATGAGCGCGTGGTTGAGGATCACGCCGTGCGCCGACCACGGGCCCAGCCACGTGCCCGCGCCGAAGCGCGGCGCGAGCCCGGCGTTCACCTTCGCGGAAAGCCGCGCCGCGCTGACCCGGCCGGCGTCGCGGCCCAGGGACTGGCTGTGCTCCGGGGCCGGCATGAAGCCGTGGTCGGCCGTGAGCACCGCCAGGTAGTTCTCGCGGCCGACGGTGGTGTCCAGGTCGCCGAAGAACTCCGCGAGCATGCGGTCGAGCTGCAGCACGTGGTCGTGCGAAAGGCGCGACTCCGCGCCATAGGCGTGGTTGACGTGGTCGTGCGCCGAGAGGCAGATCACGAGCAGGTCGGGGCTGCCGCGGCGGCCCAGGCGCTCGCCCGCGATGGCGGCGCGCGCGAACTGCAGCTCCAGGTCGTCCGCGAAGGGCGTGCCGAGGAGCTCGGTGTAGTACGCCGCGTCGGGCTTCTCGCGCCCCTCGCCCACTTTCCTCGGCAGCTTGCCGCCCTTCGCATACCACTTGCGCTCGTCGGGCAGCGATCGCGAATAGGCAGCGTCGTCGAGCACCGGCCGCCACTCGAGCCCGAAGTACTTGTCGGCCGGCTTCGACGCGTTGAATTCGGCTACCCACGGCGGCAGCGCCTTCATGTAGTACGCGGTCGAGGAGTACTCGCCCGTGCGCGGACGCAATGCGTACGCGGTGCCGCGCCGGCCCGCGGTGAGGATCGCCGAATAGCCCTTGTTCGAGATCGAGATCACCTTGCTCCGCTCGTCCTGGCGGCGCAGCACGTCGCCCAGGGATTCCACGCGCAGCTTCGCCGGGCTCCCGGTCTCCGCGCCCGCCCCCTCCTCGCCCAGGAAAGGCGCCGAGGCATCGCTCACGGAAGTCTCGGAGGCGCCGCTTGCCGGATCGATCCACTCGTTGCCCACGATGCCGCTGCGGTGCGGATAGGCGCCCGTGACGATCGTCGAATGGCCCGGGCTGGTGACCGTGTAGGCGTACCCGTAGTTCGCGTTGGTGAACCACGCGCCGCGCGTGAAGAAGCGCTCGAATCCGTCGGGAGAGAACTGGTCGCGGTAGTCGACCACCTGGCGCTCGGGCAGCCCGTCCACCACGAAGACCACCACCAGCTGCGGCGTTCCGCCCGTGACCGGCGCCGGCGGCGCGGTGCTCGCGCAGCCCACCGCGAAGAGCAGGATCGTCCAGGCCCAGCGCCGGATGCCCGTCATTATTTTTCGCGCCTCGTGCCTCGTGCGTCGCGCCTATTCTTCCACGAAACCCTCAGGGTTTGATGACCAGCGTGTGAGCCCCCTCGATCGCCTCGCGGCGCGTGGGGATCGTCACGTACTCTGCGTTCGCCCACCGCTGGGCGAGGTTCGAGTACCACGGCGAGGCCACGTTGCCCGACTGGCCGGTGGATTGCATGAAGCGGGACTTCTCGAGGTCGGCGAGGTCATAGAGCGCGCGCAGGCTCGGCGCATGGCGGTTGGCGAAGGGGCGCGCCTCGTCCTTGACGATGTAGTGGCCGACGTCCACGGTGTACGAGTCGCCGGGCGTCTCGGGCGATACGTTGAAGAACCGCCCGATGAAGGGCACGAAACCCAACGGGCGATGATCGCCCGCGGCGAAGTGCGCCGATCCCCAGCGCCACCGGTCCGGCGCACCGTAGCGCCGGCGCAGGTCGTCGGCGGCCACGTCGAAGGCGGTGGCCTCACGCATCGCGCACGTCTCCACCACGGCGGTCTTCACGTCGTCGCACCAATGCTCGAGGCCGCGCTGGCCCTTCAGCACGGGCAGCATGAACGCGGGCCGGTGCTCCCAGAATTCGGGGAAGAGGTCGCCGATCTCGTCGGCATACACGAGCCGCGTGAGCTCGCGGTACCACGCGGCGAAGACGAGCGGCGCGGCGGAATCGACGCGCATCTCGCCGTCCCAGCCCTTGAGGCGCGCCTGCGCCTCCTGGCCGTCCTTCGTGTTGGGCCGCGCCGCGAGCGCGAAAGGCAGCATGTCGCGCGCGAGCCGCGAACGGACGTCGGCTTCGATGCGCGCGAAGGAATCGAGCGAGTGCTTCGGGCGCGCGGCGAGCATCTCCTCGATGCGCTCGGCGCGGTACGGCGGGAACCAGTCGACGGAGATGAAAGGCTTGTAGCCCGGCGGCGTGATCTTGTGGTTCGCGGTGACGAGTACGTGCGAGGCCGGGTTGCGAATCGCCGGCATCTGCTCGTGGGGGACGAACCCCTGCCAATCGTAGCGGGCGTCCCAGCCCGGCACCGGCACGCGGCCCATGGCTTCGTTGTCGGCGCGGCGCACCGGCACGAGGCCGGGCACGATCAGGCCGACGCGTCCCGAGGTGTCGGCGTAGAGGACGTTCTGCACCGGCGCGCTGAAATCGCGCCCGGCGGCGACGAGCTCGTCGGCGCTGCGCGCGGCGTCGATCGCGAACCCGGCGCGCGCCACGTGGTTCTCCTCGGTGAGCGCGGTCCACTGGAGGGCGAGCACGTGGCCCTCGGGCGCGGCCTTCTGCGCCGAGGGCACCACGTCCGAGATCACCGGGCCGTGCCGTGTGCTGCGCACGCGCAGGTGGCGCTCCTCGCTGCCCACGCGGATCACCTCGTCGCGAACCTCGAACTTCGCGCGCCCGTGCGGCGTCTCGTAGCTCTCCGGGTCTGCGCGCACCACACGTTCCACGAAGAGGTCCTGCGTGTCGGCGTTGGTCGTCGTGAATGCCCACGCGACTTTGTCGTTGTGTCCCAGCACGACGAAGGGAACGCCGGGCAGCGTTCCGCCCACGACGTTGCCCTGCGGCGTGGAGACGTGCGCGAGGTACCAAAGCGAGGGCGCCTGCAGGCCCAGGTGCGGATCGTTGGCGAGCAGGGGCTTGCCCGTCTCGCTCCTCGTGCCGTCCACGACCCAGTTGTTGGAACCCACGGCCTCCTCGTGCGCGGGCGTGGCCGCGAGGAGCGCGCCGGCCAGCGGGTCGATCTCGGCATAGAGTTTCCCGAAGTCGGGCAGCGGCCACTCCGGATCGCCCGGATAAGGGGGCATGAACTCCTGCGCCCGCTTCGGCCCCAGCGTGGCGGCGAGGCGCACGCGCGCGAGCTCGGTGCGCCAGTTGCTCGACAGGTCCCACGCCATCACCAGGAGCCACGCCATCGTGTCGGCCGGCTTCCAGCGCTCGGGCTGGATGCGGAATACCTGGAACTCCACGGGAAGCGGGGGCTGCGCGTCGAGGAATGCGTTCACGCCGTCGGCATAGGCCTCGAGGTTGGCGCGCGTCGGCGCGTCCATGCGCTCGACGATGCGCTCGGCCATGCGCGCGATGCCCAGCGTTCGCATGAGGCGATCGACCTCGTAGGCCCGCTCGCCGAGGAATTCGGACAGGCGCCCGGCGCCGATGCGCCGCTGGAATTCCATCTGCCACAGGCGGTCCTGGGCATGCACGTAGCCCATCGCGAACCAGCCGTCGCGTGCGTCCTTCGCGAAGATGTGGGGAATGCCTTCCTTGTCGCGGACGATCTCGACCGGGGCGGCGAGCCCCTTCACGGCCGCCTCGCCGTCGATGTTGGGCAGCGAGGCGTGCAGCCACAGCCAGCCCAGCGCCGGCACCGCGACCGCCAGGACTGCGAGGACGGCGAGGATCTTTACGCCAAGGGAGCGGACTTGAGCACTTCCTCGAAGGTCGTCATTCCCGCGGCCACCTTGGCCGCGCCCGAAATCCTCAGCGGCCGCATGCCGGCCTTGTAGGCGGCCTGGGTGAGGGCCACGGTGTCGGTCTGCGCGGTGATGAGCTTCTTCACGTCGCGCGTGACCTGCAGGATTTCATAGATGCCCACGCGCCCCAGGTAGCCGGTGGTGCGGCAGTCGAGGCAGCCTACCGGCTTGTACACGTACTCGGGCGGCGTCGCCTTGAAGGGCGCGCACACCGAGTCCCACAGGCGGTGCTCTTCCTCGCGCTGGAAGGGCACCTTCTGCTTGCAGTTGGGGCAGAGCGTGCGCACCAGGCGCTGCGCCATGATGCCGAGCAGCGTGGAGTTGAGGAGGTAGGATGGCGCGCCCAGGTCCAGCAGGCGGGAGATCGACGAGGGCGCATCGTTGGTGTGCAGCGTGGAGAGCACCAGGTGCCCGGTGAGCGCCGACTGGATCGCCATTTCGACCGTCTCGTGGTCGCGGATCTCGCCGATCATGATGATGTCCGGGTCCTGGCGCATCAGCGCGCGAACGCCGGCGGCGAAGGTGAGGTCGATCTCCGGCTGCACCTGCATCTGGTTCACGCGCGGATCGATCATCTCGATCGGGTCCTCGATGGTGCAGACGTTCACCTCGGGCTGCGCGAGCTGCTTCAACGTCGTGTAGAGCGTGGTCGTCTTGCCCGATCCCGTGGGCCCCGTGACGAGCACGATGCCGCCCGGCTGCTTGATGAGCTCCTGCCAGACGCGGTACTCCTCGTCGCTGAATCCCAGGTCCTTCCAGTCGCGCGTGAGCACCTCGGGATCGAAGATGCGCATCACCAGCTTCTCGCCGTGCGCGGTGGGCAGCGTCGACAGGCGCAGCTCGATCTCCTCGCCGTCGGGCATGCGCGTCTTGATGCGCCCGTCCTGCGGCCGGCGCTTCTCCACCACGTCCATGCGGCCGAGGATCTTGATGCGCGAGGTCATCGCGACCAGCACCGTGTACGGGAACTGGTAGACCTCGTGCAGCACGCCGTCGATGCGGAAGCGCAGCACGCCCGCCTCGCGGCGCGGCTCCAGGTGGATGTCGCTCGCGCGCTGGTCGAAGGCGTACTGCCACAGCCAGTCGACCAGGTGGACGATGTGGTGGTCGTTCGCGTCGAGCTGCCGGCCGGCCTTGCCCAGCTCGACCAGCTGCTCGAAGTTCGAAAGCCCCGAAGTCTGCACCCCCGAGGCCTCGGCGCGCTTCATGCTCTTGGCGAGGTTGAAGAACTCGCCCTGGTAGCGCTCGATGTCCACCGGGTTGGAGAGCACGCGCTTGATGTTCAGCCGCAGCATCTGCGTGAGCTCGGATTCCCAGCCCGTCACGAAGGGCTCGCCCACCGCGATGGTCACGTCCTTGCCGCTCACTTCCACCGGGAGGATGCCGCGCTTGGCCGCGTAGTCGGCCGACATGACCTGGGTCACGTTCTTCAGGTCGATCTTGAGCGGGTCGATGTGGTAGAAGGGCAGCCGCACCTTGCTCGCCAGCCACTCGGTGATGAACGCGGCGGTGAGCGGCGCGTTGGGCGCCTTCGCGGCCTTCAGCCGCAGCTCCGAGATGGCGACCACCGGGTGGCGCGCGCCGCCCTTCTGGCGCGAATCCGACGTGATCTTCGCCGCCGCGGCGGCGTCCACCAGCCCGTCCTCGATCATCCAGTCGAGGACCTCCTTGAGCGTCAGCTTCCGGTCGGTGGCTTTGGCGGGGGTGACGGCGGCCATGCGCCGATTATATGCGCCGTCCCGCCGAGGAAGTAGTCGAAGAGGTCGGCCACCGGCCGGATGGCCGCGCCGAACGGCAGCGGCTCCGAGCCGCGGAAGAAGATCCCCGTCTTCACGTTGCCGTGCAAGGCATTTGCAAGGCGCGTCGCGATGCAGAACTGCCCGGCCGTGGCGATGCCGTCGCGCAGGCCGCAGACCGTGAGGCATTCGGCGCCGGGAACGCAGCGGCGCGGGTCCGCCTTCGCGTGCGCCTGCAGCGCCTTCTCGCGGGCCAGGTAGTGGCGCAGCCACGGGGTTGCCACCGCACGCGCCGGAAGCCCCGCGACGCTCATGAACGTCACGATGTCCTCGGGGCGCGCCTCGGCGAGGACGTGCTTGAAGTTCGGGTGCGCGTCGCCTTCCAGGCTCACCGCGAAGGCCGTGCCCAGCTGGACCGCCGCCGCGCCCAGCGCGAGCAGCTCGCGGAACCTCCCGGGCGTGGCCACGCCGCCCGCGGCGATCAGCGGGATGCGCTCGCGCTCGAGCCCGAGGTCCGCGAACACCGCGAAGATGCCCGCGAACACGGTCTCGAAATCGAACTTGGGATCGGCCACGTCTTCCAGGCGCGTGGCCCCGAGGTGGCCGCCCGCGTAGCGCGGATGCTCGATCACGATGGCGTCGGGCAGGCGGTTCTTCTTCATCCACTTGCGCAGCACGATGCTCACGCCCCGCGGCTCCGAGAGGATCGGGACGAGGGCCACGTCGGGGAAGTCGCGCGTGAGGTCGGGGAGGTCGAGCGGCAGCCCCGCCCCCATCACGATCGCGTGCGCGCCCGACTCGCACGACTGGCGCACATAGTGGGCGTGCTCGTTCACGGCCTTCATCACGTTCACGGCGATGGCGCCGCGGCCCTCGGAGAGGACGAGGCCCGCGCGGATCTCGCGGTCCAGCGCGATGAGGTTGGTCCGGTCGATCGCCGCCCGGTCGCGCTTGCCCTGCGTCTGGGCGAGGAGGTCGGGATGGTGCTGGCGCAGCTCCACGCTCGCGATCGTGCCCATGGCGCCCAGGCGCGCGACGCTGCCCGCGAGGTTGTGCGCCGAGATGCCCACGCCCATGCCGCCCTGCACGAGCGGCAGGAGGTCGCGGCCGCGCAGGCGCCAGGGCTTCAGAACACCACCTTCACGGTGATCGCCGCGTTGCGCCCGGGCTGCGTGTAGCGGTCGAAGGCGCCCGCCGCGAGGTTCGTGAGGCCGCGCACGTCCGACCACAGCCAGTACTTCTGGTTGGTCAGGTTGAAGACGCCCGCGTACGCGGTGACCTTCTCGCTCAACTTCACGAACGCCGTGAGGTCGAGGATCGTGTAGGCGGGCGACGGCACCAGCTTGCCGGCCGAGGTGTCGATGCGCGATTTCTCCCACGCGTGCGTGAGGATGCCTTCGCTGCCCCACGTCTTGTCCAGGGATTGCCAGGCGAGCCCCGCGACGACTTTCGGCGGGTCGATGCTGTTCAACGGCACGTTCTTCGTGCGGTCGTCGCCGCGCGCCCAGGAGCCCGCGCCGCGCGCGGTCCAGCCCTGCGCGATCCGCGCGGAGACCCAGGCCTCCACGCCCTCGATGCGCGCCTTGGTCACGTTCTGCGACTGGAAGGTGATGGGCGCGCCGGGCACGCAGTGCGGATCGCCGGGGCATACGAGCGGTGCGCGCGAGATGATGAGGTTGTCGTAGTCGGTGCGATAGGCCGTGAGCGAGTAGTCGAACGCCGCGTGTCGGCCGCGCAGCCCCGCCTCGATGCCGCGGCTCTTCTCGGACTGGAGGTCGGGGTTCGGAATCACCGTGTAGCCCAGCGGCAGGTTGGAGATGCCGACGTTGGCGTCGTAGTAAGGCGGCGCGCGAAAGCCCGTCGCGAGCTGCATCGTGAACGTGGTGTCGGCGCCGACGGGCACGAGGGCGCCCAGCTTCGGCGACCACGCGCTGTCGCTCAACGCGACCGGCGTGCGGCCGGGGTTCGCGTTCGTGTACGTCGCATCCGGCTCCGGATGCATGTCGAAGCGGTCGTAGCGCAGCGCCGGGATGAGCGTCACCGACTGCAGGTCCCAGGAGTCCTGCCCGAAAACGCCCCAGCGCTGCACGCGCGAGCTCGGGAAGTCGCGCGTCGGGAAGACGTCGGTGCCCACCACGTTGGTGACCTGCCCCGTGTTGAGGTTGGTCTGCTCGCCGTCGCGCATCTCCTCGATCGTGCCGTGCGTGTACTCGGCGCCGTAGACGATGCGGTGCGCCTTCGCGACCGTGCCCTCGCCGATCACGGTGGCGCCGTACTCGTCCTGGCCGAACGTGAAGCGCGCATGGCGATGGCACGAGATGGACCCGTTCGCCGAGAGGCATTGCGCGGTCGTGTTCGCGCGGACCTCGTCGGTCTCCTGCGCCGTCTGCGCGTTCTGGCTGTACGCGAGCCAGGTGATCCTCTCCGCCGCGCCCCGGCCCAGGAACTCGCCGTCGAGGCTTACCCGCTCGCGGTTGGCGTCGTCGTTCGCGGTAAGGCTCACGGTCTTCACCGACTGCGGGTTGAGGGAAAGGACGTCGGTCTCGGCGCGGTGGTCATAGCGGTCCCACGTGAGGCGGGTGCGCGCGCCGTCGGCGGCGACGTACGCGATCTTCGCAAGCCCCGAGGTCGATCGCGTGTCCTGCGGGTTGGGCGTGGTGCGGGTGATGCCCACCACGTCGTTGGCTCCCTGGTTGTCGCGCTCGTGGCCCTTGCCGTAGCTGCCCGCGAGGAGCATCTCCACGGGACCCGTGCGCGCGGCGCCCGCCAGCGTTCCCGCGAGCGAATGGTCCGCCTCGGCGCCGATCCCTTCGGCGAAGCCGCCGTAGGAGGCGCCCGGCTTCATGAGGTCGCCCGGGTCGATCGTGGTCATGGAGAGCACGCCCGCCAGCGCGTCCGAGCCGTAGAGCGCCGAGCCGGGTCCGCGGAGGATCTCGATGCGCGAGAGCAGCCCCAGGTCGAACGGATTGCGGTTCGCGTTGGAAAAGCTGCCGATGGAAAAGCCGTCGGGCAGGCGGATGCCGTCCTGCATCATCTGCACGCGGTTGCCGTCGAGGCCGCGGATGTTCACGTTGCCCAGGCCGAATCGCGTCGGGTTGTTCACCACCGAGACGCCGGGCTCGTAGCGCAAGGCATCGCGGATGTCGCGCGCCACTTCGCGCTCGATGCGGTCGCGCTCGATCACGGTGACGGTGGCGGGCGTCTCGTCGATGGGCTCGAACACGCGGCTCGCCACGGCGGTGACGATGATCGGCTCCTGGCGCACGACCTCGCCCGCGGCGGGCGGCAGCGCCACGCCCAGCACCAGCGGAAGGAGGGGATTCATATTCATGAGCTTAGG
This sequence comes from Usitatibacter sp., assembly GCA_035519515.1. Lineage (GTDB taxonomy): Bacteria > Pseudomonadota > Gammaproteobacteria > Burkholderiales > Usitatibacteraceae > Usitatibacter. The sequence continues at coordinate 72,050 of DATIWC010000058.1, read as the reverse complement.
GCCCGCACCGCGCCGCGGCTTGACGCAGGACAATTCCCATTTGCATCCGCGTGGGATCGTGTGCGCGATGGATACCCACGCCCCGCGAAGCGGCGGGAACGGCGCCTCGCGCGTGCACGAGCTGCTCTCGCACGCGCCGCTTTTCCGCGGCCTCGCGCCCGAAGACCTTGCCCGCATCGCCGCCGGGACGCGCGAAGTGCGCGCCGCGCGTGGCGAGGCGATCTTCCACCGGGGCGACCCGTGCGAAGGCTTCCACGTGGTGGCGGTGGGCCGCGTGAAGCTCGCGCTCGTGAATCCCGCGGGCGACGAGAAGGTGGTCGAGATCGTGGGCCCCGGCATGTCCTTCGGCGAGGCGCTCATGTTCGCGGGGCGCCCGTACATCGTGGACGCCATCGCGCTCGCCGATTCGCTCCTGCTGCACGTGAACAAGGCCACCCTCTTCGCCGAGATCGACCGCGAGCCCGCGCTCGCGCGGCGCATGCTGGCGAGCCTCTCGGTGCGCACCCACATGCTGATGAAGGACCTCGAGGCCGTGTCGCTGCATTCGGCCACCCAGCGCGTGATCGGGTACCTCGCCCGCCTGGACGAGGAAACCGGGTCGCACCGCGTGACGCTTCCCGCGCAGAAGGCGCTGGTGGCCTCGCGCCTGAACCTCACGCCCGAGTATTTCTCGCGCATCCTGCACGACATGGCCGCCCGCGGCCTGGTGCGCATCGACGCCCGCGACATCGAGATCCTCGATCCGGAAGGCCTGCGCGCCCTGGGCGCCGCCTCCGACGCGTAAAAGAGAAGGCGCCCGCTGCCGGGCGCCCGGACGAGTCCTCCCCCGTCGAAATCGCTAGTAGATGTCGTGCTGCGTGTTGTACACGTTGAAGTGGCCGGTCGGCGTGACGAGGCGCGGATCCTTGATCACCGCCTTCATCTGGAGCGTCTTGTCGTCGACCACCACGAGCGCCGATTCCTGGTTCTTCGCGTTCCACACCGAGAACCACACCTCGTCGCCCGCCTTGTTGAACTCGGGCTGCACGATGCGCCCTGCGCCTTCGCCCTTGATGCCCGCCCATTCGTAGATCGGCAGGACCTTGAAGCCGGCCTTCAGGTTGTTGATGTCGAACACGGCGACCGAGTGGTTGATCTTCGGATCCGGGTTGAGCGGCGTGTCCACGTAGAGGTGCGTGGACTTCGGATGCGTCTTGATGAAGAGATTGCCGCCGCCCTGGCCGTCGATCACCTCGCACACCTTCCACGCATATTGCTTGTGCTTCTCGGGATCGGTGCCGATGAGCGAGATCTTCTCGCTGCCCAGGTGGCCCGTCGCCCACACCGGCCCGCAGGTCGGATGGACGAAGTTCGCGCCGCGACCCGGGTGCGGGATCTTGTCGACCTCCACGATCGCCGCGAGCTTGCCGGTCTTCGCGTCCACCACGGCGATCTTGTTGGACTGGTTGGCGGCCATCATCACGTAGCGGTGCGTGGCGTCCCATCCGCCGTCGTGCAGGAAGCGCGCCGCGGGGATCTCGGTCACGTTGAGGTTGTTGACGTCCGTGTAGTCGACCATCAGGATCTTGCCGGTCTCCTTCACGTTCACCACGAACTCGGGCTTGAAGTGCGAAGCCACGATCGCGGCCACGCGAGGCTCGGGGTGGTATTCCTGCGTGTCGACCGTCATGCCACGGGTGCTCACCACCTTCAGCGGCTCGAGCGTGTCGCCCTTCATGATCACGTACTGCGGCGGCCAGTACGAACCCGCGATGGCGTACTTGTCCTCGTAGCCCTTGTACTTCGAGGTGTCCACGGAGCGTGCTTCGAGGCCCACGCGGATCTCCGCCACCGTCGCCGGCTCCTTCATCCACAGGTCGATCATGTTGATGCGGGCGTCGCGGCCGATCACGAAGAGATAGCGGCCCGAGGCCGACACGCGCGAGATATGCACCGCGTAGCCGGTCTTGATGACCGAGATGATCTGCTTGGTATCGCCGTCGATGAGCGCGATCTGCCCCGCGTCGCGCAGCGTGGTGGAGAAGATGTTGTCGAGGTTGTAGCCGTTCTCCTTCTTCTTCGGGCGCTGGTCCACGGGGACCACCACCTTCCACGTCGCCTTCATCTCCTGCATGCCGAACTCGGGCGGCTGGGGCGGCGTCTGCTGCACGTAGCGCGCCATCATGTCGACCTGGTCGTCGGTGAGCTCGCCCGAGGTGCCCCAGTTGGGCATCCCGGCGGGCGAGCCGTACTTGATGAACACCTTCAGGTACTCGCTTCCCTTGGCGATCGTGATGTCGGGGGTGAGCGGCTTGCCGGTGGCGCCCTTGCGCAGCACGCCGTGGCAGCCCGCGCAGCGCTCGAAGAAGATCTGGCGCGCCGCGTCGAACTCGGCCTTGGTCATCGCCGGGGCCTTCGGGTTGATGTCCTGGTACATCGGGACCTCCGCCAGCGGCGAGCTGCCGGCCTGGTAGCGGACCTCGGCGGGCGGAACGCTCTCGTGGGCCGGAGCCTCCTTGGCGCCCTGCGCCGGCGGCGGCTGGTCTTCGGTGTGCTTGCCCTGCGCGAACGCGGCGCTCATCGAAAGCGCGAGCGTGGCGAGCAGGAATGGAACGTGTTTTCTTCTCATCTTCGTTCTCCGGGAGTACGGATTGATCCTTTATGAAGTGTGATCCGCGGCGCGGCGCTTGACTTGAAGTAGGTCAACGTTTCCTCGAAACGGTCACCTCGATCGCATCGTCGAGCGCACGCGATTTCACATCCCACCCGCGGCTTTCGAGGAGGGGATAAAGCGGGCGCGGCTCGAAGGGCAGCAGGAAGACATGCGGACCGGCTCCCTCGCCCGTAGCCTCGAGGATGCGAAGCAGGGGCTCGGGGGCGGGCAGTTCCCGCAGGTCGACCGCGACGATGTTCATGGGAGTCATCGTGCCCGCGGCCCGCTCGCTCTTCCTTGAACCAGTTCAAGGCGCCGCAAGTCCGCGCGCGGAACAATCGCCGCATCGACTTGGCGGAACGGAAAGAGACCATGGAAACGAACCGGAACCTCTGGAAATGGCTGGCGGCGATCTTCGTGCTGTCCTTCGCGGCGCTGGGCTACATCGGCCGGGAGATCTACCTCGCGGCACCTCCCATCCCGACGGTGAAGACGGCGGGCGGGACGGTGCTGTACACCGCCGGCGAGATCCAGGAAGGGCAGCGCGCGTGGCTCGCCGCCGGCGGGCAGCAGCTGGGAACGGTCTGGGGCCACGGCAGCTACGTGGCGCCCGATTGGTCCGCGGACTGGCTGCATCGCGAGGCGACGGCTTATCGCGACGTGCGCGCGCAAACGATGTATTCCACGCATTACGCCGACCTCGCCGCCGCCCAGCGCGCCTCGGTCGACGCGCTTTCGCGCGACGAGCTGCGCAAGAACAGCTATGACGCGGCGACCAACACGCTCACCGTGAGCGACGAGCGCGCCGCGGCGATCGCCCAGGTGCAGGATCACTTCGTCGGGCTCTTCGGCAACGCGCCCGCGCTCGAGAAGCTGCGCGAGCGCTATGCGATGACCGCGAACGCGTTGCCGCGCGACGCCGACCGCAAGGCGCTCGCCGGGTTCTTCTTCTGGTCCTCATGGGCCGCCGCCACCGATCGCCCCGGCGAAGCGGGGCTTTCGTACACGAGCAACTGGCCGCACGAGCCGCTGGTGGGCAACACGATGCCTCCGAGCGCCGCGATGTGGACCATCGCCTCCATCATCCTGCTCATCGCCGGCGTCGCGGGCATGGTCTGGTTCCAGGCGCGCCATGCCGAGGCGCCCGATCCGGCGGCGCCTGAGCGCGACCCCCTGGTGAACGCCGTGGCCACGCCCTCGATGAAGGCGACCCGCAAGTACTTCTTCGTCGTGATCGGGCTGCTCCTCCTGCAGATCGGCATGGGCGCGATCACCGCGCACTACTCCGTCGAGGGGCAGGGCTTCTTCGGGTTCCCGCTAGCCGACTGGCTGCCGTTCACGGTGAGCCGCACCATCCACACGCAGATGGGCGTGTTCTGGATCGCGACCGCATGGCTCGCGACGGGCCTGTACATCGCGCCGCTGCTTTCCGGCCATGAGCCGAAGCTGCAGAAGCTCGGCGTGGACGTGCTCTTCTACGCGCTGGTGGCGATCGTGGTGGGCTCGACGGCCTTCGGGTGGCTCGGCACGCTCCAGCGCATGGGCTTCGACTACACGTTCTGGCTCGGCAACCAGGGCCTCGAGTACACGAGCATGGGCCGCGTGTGGCAGATCCTGCTCTTCGTGGGCCTGCTCTTCTGGCTGCTCCTCCTGGGCCGCGCGTTGTGGCCGGCGTTGAAGCGCCCCTCGGAGACCCGCGGCCTCGTCGCCATGGTGTTCCTCTCGGCCACCTGCATCGGCGGCTTCTACGCCGCGTCCCTGGTGTGGGGCCAGCACACCCACTACTCGATGGTCGAATACTGGAGATGGTGGCTCGTGCACCTGTGGGTGGAAGGCTTCTTCGAGGTGTTCGCGACGGCCGTGGTGGCGCTCATCTTCACGCGCCTGGGGCTCATCGCCGCCTCGAGCGCCAACCGCGCCATCGTGCTGGAGACCATCGTGTTCCTGTTCGGCGGCATCCTCGGCACGCTGCATCACCTCTACTGGACGGGGACGCCCACCTCGGTGATCGCCGTGGGGGCGGTGTTCTCGGCCCTCGAGGTGGTGCCGCTCGCCATGATCGGCGTGGAGGCGTACCGCAACTACCGCCGCAGCCAGGCGGCCCCCTGGGTGCAGGCTTACAAGTGGGCCATCCTCAGCTTCGTCGCCGTGGGCTTCTGGAACACGGTGGGCGCGGGCCTGCTCGGCTTCTCCATCAACCCGCCGGCCGCGCTCTACTACGTGCAGGGCCTCAACATGACACCCGCGCACGGCCACGCCGCGCTCTTCGGGGTGTACGGAATGCTGGGCATCGGCCTCATGCTCTTCTGCCTGCGCGGCCTCTTCGAGCGCAGCCGCCATGCCGACCGCATCCTCGCGCCGGCGTACTGGGGCATGAACATCGGGCTCGCGATGATGGTGTTCGGGTCGCTGCTGCCGGCGGGCATCTACCAGGCCTACTACAGCATCACCCACGGCCTCTGGTATGCGCGCTCGCCCGCGATCGTGCACTCGGGCGTGATGGAGACGCTGGTCTGGCTGCGCGTGCCGGGCGATATCGTCTTCGCCCTCGGGGCCCTCGCGCTCGCGCTCTACGCGCTCAAGCTGCTGGCTCGCCCGAAAGCAGCGATCGCGCGTCCCGCTGAAACGCCCGCCACGCCGACTCCCACTCGCCCTCGCGCGGCGTCGTAAACGCGATCCGCCGCAGCACGCCCTCGAGCGCCTCGATGCGTTCGAGGGCGTCCGCGTAGTCGGCAGCGTGCACGAGCTCGGCCTTCGCGCCCGTTGATCTGCGTCAACGGGGCCGCGCATAAGGTGCATAGCATTTCCATCTTAAAGATGCGCCTCACGACCTTTACCGACTACAGCCTGCGCCTGCTGATCTACGTGGCGGGCTCGCAGCGCGAGCGCGTCACCATCGCGGAGGTGGCCGAGGCGTTCGGCATCTCGGAGAACCACCTCGTGAAGGTCGCCCACGAGCTCGGCCGCGCCGGGTTCCTCGACAACGCGCGCGGACGCGGCGGCGGCATGCGGCTCGCCGCCGCCCCCGAATCCATCGGCGTCGCCCAGGTCGTTCGCGCGACCGAGGGCCGCGACGTTCCCGCGGAATGCTTCACGACGGGCGAGGCCGACTGCCCCATCGCGGGCCATTGCCGCCTGGAGCACGTGCTGGGCGAGGCGGTCGAGAGCTTCTACGCCACGCTCGGCCGCTACACGCTCGCCGACCTCGTCGCGAACCGCCGCGAGCTCGCGCGCCACCTGCATTGGCATCCGCCGGCGAGGACCCGGTGAACGACTTCACGCTGGAAGGCGATGCGGCGCTGCGCCCGGCGATCGAGCAGGCGTTGCGCCGGGTGGTCGATCCCGAGATGGCGCTCGACGTCCTCGCGCTTGGATTGGTGTACGGGGTGGCCATGCGCGAGGACCGCGTGCACGTTCGCATCACCATGACCTCCGCGGCGTGCCCGGTGGCCGGGCTCATCATCGACGACGTCCAGCACGAGCTCGCCGCCGCCCTCGGCCGCGAGGTGCAAGTCGATCTCTGCTGGGACCCGCCGTGGACGCCGGAGCGGATGAGCGACTCGGCCCGCGCGGCGATGGAATGGGACTGAGCCGCGGCGATCGAATCGCCCGGCTGGCGCTCCTTGCGCTCGCGGTCGCCTCGCTCGCGGCGGGCGTCGCCGGCGGGCTCGCACGGCTGGGCGTAGCGAGCGCAGGCGCGGCCGCGGCAGACCACGGCGCGCTGATGATCGCGGGCTTCCTCGCCACGGTGATCGGCCTCGAGCGCGCAGTGGCGCTGGGCCCGCGCATCGCGCTTGCCGTTCCGCTCGCCTCAGGATGCGGCGCCCTGCTGCTGTTGCTGGGCGAGCCTTCGTGCGCCCGGGCCCTCTTCGTTTTCGCCGCCCTCGGCCTCGTGGCGGCGAGCGCGGCGATCGCGCGGCGCCAGCCGCAAAGCCACACGTTGCTCCTCGCCGCCGCGGCGGTCGCGCTCCTCAACGGCAACGCGTTGTACGCGGCCGCAGCCCCAGCCGCAACGGTCATCCCCTGGTGGTTCGCGTTCCTCGTGGTGACCATCGCCGCCGAGCGCCTCGAGATGACGCGGCTCCTTGCCCGCCCGCGCTGGGCCGAAGGGGTGTTGCTCGCGATCACGGTGTTCATCCTCTGTGCGGCGGCGGCCACGCTCGTCGAGCCCGTCTCCGCGGCCGTAGCGTATGGCGCCGGCCTGGTGGCGTTGGCGGCATGGCTCACGATCTTCGACCTCGCGCGCCGCACGATACGCACGCAGGGCTTCGCGCGGTTCGCCGCCACCGCGCTGCTCGCGGGCTACGCGTGGCTTGCGGTGGCCGGGTTCGCATGGATTTCTTCGGCCACCATCGAGCCGCGCGCCCGCGACCTGGCGCTGCACGCCCTGGGGCTGGGCTTCGTGTTCTCCATGATCCTCGCCCACGCGCCGGTCATCGTCCCGGCGGTCGCGCGCGTGCCGATGGGCTACGCCCCCTTCCTCTACGTGCCCCTGGTGGCGCTGCACGGCTCGCTCGCCCTGCGCGTCATTGGCGGCTTCGCCCAGGCCGAGCTGCGGCGCCTGGGAGGCGTGCTCAATGCCGTGACGCTCGCGCTGTTCGTGGTATCCATCGCGGCCACGATCTTCGCGGCGCGGCGCCGGCCCGGGCGTCCCGCCGGTTGACCTGGATCAAAGGGATTCGCGCAAAGGTGCATACGATATCTACCTTATGACACGCCCGCTACTTTCCAGGAGATTTTCGATGTTCCCGACCCGAGTGGCGCTCGCCACCCTCGCGATCGCGATCCTCGCCGCATGCCAGCCCACGCCCCCGGCTTCCAGGGCCGCTGCGACCGCCGACCCCTACGACCCGGCGAAGATGGACCTGAAGCCCGTGCCCGCGGTGCTCTCCAGCGAACGGCACACGGGAGACTTCGCGCAGGGCAGCGCCCTCTCGATGGACGCCTACGTGAAGCCGCTCGATCCTTCGCCGGTGAAGGAGATCCGCCTGGACACCACCCACAAGATCATCGAGCTCGCGCCGGGCGTGAAATTCTCCGCCTGGACGTTCGGCAACCAGGTGCCGGGACCGGTGGTGCGCGCGCGCGTGGGCGACCGCATCAAGTTCTCGATGACCAACCGCTCCGACGAGAAGATGCCCGGCGGCACCTTCACGGCCGCGCCCATGATGCACTCGATGGACTTCCATGCCGCGATGGTCTCCCCGCAGGACAAGTACCGCTCGGTCGCGCCCGGCCAGACCATCAGCTTCGAGTTCACGCCCAACTATCCGGGCGTGTACATGTACCACTGCGGTACGCCCATGGTGCTCGAGCACATCGCCTCGGGCATGTACGGCATGATGATCGTGGAGCCGCGCGGGGGGTATCCGACCCAGGTGGACCGTGAATATGCCGTGATCCAGAGCGAGTTCTACACGAAGCTCGACCCCCAGCACCGCAAGGTGGACGGCGTGCCGCTCTACGTGCTGGACGGCGACCGCGTGCGTTCGAAAGCGCCCACCTACACCGTGTTCAACGGCCGCTACAACGGCATGGTCGACAAGCCGCTGCCCGCCAAGCCGGGCGAGCGCGTGCGCCTGTTCGTGCTGAACGTGGGCCCTTCCAACACGTCGAGCTTCCACGTCGTCGGCACGATCTTCGATCGCGTGTGGATGGACGGCAATCCCGACAACCAGATGCGCGGCATGCAGACGGTGCTGCTCGGCTCGTCGTCCTCGGCCATCGTGGAATTCGTCCTCGCCGAGGCGGGCAAGTACGTGATGGTGGACCACCATTTCGCCAACGCCTCGCAGGGCGCGATCGGCCTGATCGACGCGGGCGGCAAGGGCGAGGAGGGCGCGGCCGACAGCGAGCACCACAACATTCCGGCCACGCCCACGCCGACGGATCCGGCGGCGGTGCGCGGCAAGCTCTCCTTCGAGAGCAAGTGCCTCGCATGCCACTCCATCGGCGGCGGCGACAAGGTAGGCCCGGACCTCCTCGGGGTAACCAAGCGCCGCGACGCCTCGTGGATCGCGCGCTGGTTGAAGAACCCGGAGCCGGTGCTGAAATCCGATCCGGTGGCCCAGCAGATGCTCGGCAAGTACAAGATCCCGATGCCCAACCAGAACCTGTCCGAGCCCGAGATCCGCGAGTACATCGAGTACTTCAAGTGGGCCGACACGAACCTTCATCCCAAGGAGGGCGCCAAGTGAGGATGTGCTTCTGCATGGCGGCGCTCGCGATGGGCCTGCTCACGCCGCCCGCCTACGCGTGCGGGGCGTGCGACGAGGACAAGATCGCCGCGACCTACGACCACGCAGTGATCGAGCAGGCGAAGCGCGAGCACCGCGCGGTGGTCTTCGCCGCGATCCAGGGCGACGCGGACGCGGGCCGCCTCGAGAAGGCGGCCGCGGATGCGGCACGGCGCGCGCACGGAGTGGACAGGTCGAGCGTGCGCAGCTCGCAGTCGCCGCTCGCGCTCTCCTTCTCCCTGGACGGGCGCATCGCGCCCGAGAAGGCGCTCGCCGAGATCGGCCGCGGCGCCGCCAGGTCCGGCGCGCATCTCGCGCTGCTGAAGGTGCAGCGCTGACCTCCCGGGCGATCTGGAACCTCGGGTTCCGGCCGTTCTACCTCCTGGCGAGCGCCTTCGCCTCACTATCGATCGCGCTCTGGGCGCTGCAGGTCGCGGGCTGCCTGCCCGGCGCGTACCTGCAGGGCCCGGCGTGGCACGCGCACGAGATGCTCTTCGGCTTCACGCTCGCCGTGATCACCGGGTTCCTCTTCACGGCGGTGCGCAACTGGACCTCGCAGCCCACGCCCACGGGCGGGTTGCTCGCCGGATACGCGGCCCTCTGGCTCGCGGGCCGCGTGCTCGTGCTCACGCCGGCGGGCGACGCGGCGGCGATCGTGAATGCCACCTTCCCCGTGGCGGTCGCCATCGGCATCGGCGTTCCGCTCGCCCAGTCGGGCAACCGGCGCAACTACTTCTTCGTGGCGCTGCTGTGCGCGTTCGCCGTCGCATCGTGCGCCTTCTACGCATCGCTCCTCGGCGTGATCGACCGGCCGCCGCGCGCGAGCCTGCAGGCGGGCCTCGACATGGCGCTCTTCATCATCTCGGTGATCGGCGGGCGCGTGATCCCCATGTTCACCAACAACGGCGTCCCCGGCGCGGGCGCCGGGCGCAACGCGTGGGTCGAGCGGGCCGCGCTGGGAAGCGTGCTCGCCCTTCTCGCGGCCGATACCGCGGGATTCGGGTTCGTGGGCGGGCTTGCGGCCATCGCGGCCGTGGCGCATGCCGCACGGCTCGCGCTGTGGCGTCCGTGGCGCACGCTGCGCAACCCGCTCGTCTGGATCCTGCACGCCGCGTACGCCTGGATCGTCGTGCATCTCACGCTGCGCGCGCTTTCGGCGGCGGGGCTCGTGCCCGAGCCCGCGGCGATCCACGCGCTCACCGTCGGCGCCATCGGCGGCATGACGCTCGGCATGATGACCCGCACGGCGCTGGGGCACAGCGGAAGGACGCTTCGCGCGGGGCGCGCGGAGCTCGCGGCCTACCTGCTCGTGATGGCGGCGGCGATCGTGCGCGTCGCGGGCGCGGCGACCCTGCCTTCGTTCTACGTGGGAACCGTGGTCGCCTCGGGCGCCCTGTGGAGCGCCGCCTTCGCGACCTACTTCGTCGCCTACTGGCCCGTGCTCACGCGAGCGCGCGCCGACGGCAAGCCCGGCTAGCTCCCCGCGAGCGGCTTTTGCGGGTCGTCCCAGCTCTTCGGGTCCTCGAGGGGCTCCAGGTGGGTCAGCACCTCGACGTGGGGAAGCTTCGCGCGGATCTCGTTCTCCAGGCGCTCCACGATGTCGTGGCCGGCCTGCACCGTCATGCCCCCGGGCAAGAGGACGTGCACGTCCACGAAGCTTTTCGCGCCGGCCACCCGCGTGCGCAGGGCGTGGTAGTCGCCGCCCTCGTGGCGCAGCGAATCGAGCACCGCGACGATCGCCACGCGGTCCTCCTCGGGCACCGCGCGGTCCATGAGGCCCTCGAAGGAGCGCAGCATCAGGTGCCAGCCGGTCCACAGGATCTGGATCGCCACCGCGATCGCGATGACCGGGTCCAGGCGCAGCCACCCGGTGAATTGCACCAGCACGACCCCCACGAAGACGCCCGCGGTGGTCCACACGTCGGTGAGCAGGTGGCGCGCGTCGGCCTCGAGCGTGATGGAGCGGTGCCCGCGCGCCGCGCGCAGCATCACCCAGGCGCACGCGGCATTGGCGAGCGCGGCAGCCACCGACAGGGCGAGGCCGAGGCTCACCTGCTCGATGGGCTGCGGCTGCAGCAGGCGCGGGACGGCGCTCCACATGATCGCGCCGGAGGCCACGAAGATGAGCGCCCCCTCGATGCCGCTCGAGAAATACTGCGCCTTCTCGTGGCCGAAGTTGTGCTCGCGGTCGGGCTTGTGCGACGAGTACGTGAGCACCGCGAGCGCCACCAGCGCCGCGGCGATGTTCACCACCGCCTCCACCGCATCCGAGAGCAGCCCCACGGAACCCGTGAGCCACCACGCGCCGAACTTGAGCACGATGGTCACCAGGGACGTGACGAGCGAAAGCCACGCGTAGAAGGTGGGCGGCCGGTGCTCGCTCACGACCGCGAGCGCTCGTGCTTGCGGATGAGGCGCGCGCCCTCGGCCACCACGAAGCGGCGGAACGCGTCCGTGATGGGGGGCAGCTTGCGGCTGCGCAGGTGAACGACGTACCACTGGCGCATGACGGGGAATCCCTGGACGGCGACGATCACGAGGCGGCCCAACGCGATTTCCTGCTGGACGGCGTGGGCGGAGAGGAATCCTAACCCGAACCCCGCCGCCACGGCCTGCTTGATGGTCTCGTTGCTCGCGATCTCCATCTCGAGCTGCGGCACCACGCCCGCCTCGTTGAAGGCCTGCTCCATGGCAAGGCGCGTGGCCGATCCCGACTCGCGCGTGATGAGGGGTTGCGAGGCGATGCGCTCGAGGGGCACGGCGCGCTTGCCGGCGAGCGGGTGCCCGGGGGCCGCGACGATCACGTGCGGATGGGGCGCGAAGGGCTCGGCCGCGAAGCGCGGCTCGAGCGGGGGGTGGCTCATCACGGCGAGGTCCACGTCGTGGCGCGCGAGGCGCTCGAGCAGCTCCTCGCGGTTGCCCACCGAGAGCCTCACGCGGATGCGCGGATGGCGCTCGCGGAAGGCGGCGAGGATCCAGGGGAAGAAGTAGTCGCCGGCATTGATCACGGCGACGTCGAGCAGGCCCCGTTGCAGCGAGGACAGGCCCGCGATCGCGTGTTCGGCGTCGGCGATGTGGCCGAGGATCTCGCGGGCGTGGGCGAGCACCTCCTCCCCGGCCTGGGTGAGCCTCAGGCCCCGGCCCGCGCGCTCGAAGAGCTCCGCGTGGGCATGGCCCTCGAGCTGGCGGATCTGGATGGAGACCGCGGGCGGCGTGAGGTGCAGCTCCTCGGCCGCACGGGTGAGGGACAGGTGCCGCGCCGCGCTCTCGAACACGCGGAGCTGCCGAAGCGTGGCGTTCTTCATTAAGCGATCTATTAATGAAGCAGTAACGACATTTTACTTTTGTTTAACCCGCCGCGGGAATACGCTGGGCTCATGACTAACGACCGCACCTCGCTCAACCGCGCCTTCTGGGACCTGGGCCTTCGTTTCCAGTGGGACGAGGCGACCTACAACTCGCTTGCCGCGTTGCCCGACCTGCGCGCGGCGCTCGCCTCCTACCTCGAGCGGCACCAGCCGCACCTGCTGGGCGTCTACGACGTCGAGTTCCTGCGCCGCATCATCGAGGAGCGGCTCGCCACTCCCGGCGATTCCCGCCTGGGGATGGAAGCGCACCGCAGCTTCTGACCGAAGGACGCTTGCGCGTTTTGGCTGGATCCCCGTCTTCACGGGGATGACCTAAGTCAGTTCCGCCCGGCCCCTGAAGTAATCCAGCGCCTCGGGATTGGCGAGCGCCTCGACGTTCTTCACCGCCTCGCCGTGCACCACCGCGCGCACCGCGAGCTCCACGATCTTGTTGCTCTTGGTGCGCGGGATGTCGGCCACCTGCAGGATCACCGCGGGCACGTGGCGGGGCGTCGTGTTGGCGCGGATCGTGTCCTTGATGCGCTTCACGAGGGCATCGTCGAGCGTCATCCCCTCGCGCAGCCGCACGAAGAGCACCACGCGCACGTCCTTCTGCCAGTCCTGGCCGATGACGATCGACTCGACGACTTCGTCGAGCTTCTCCACCTGGCGGTAGATCTCCGCCGTGCCGATGCGCACGCCCCCGGGATTCAACACCGCGTCCGAGCGCCCGAAGATCACCATGCCGCCGTGCTTCGTGAGCTCGCACCAGTCGCCGTGGCGCCAGACGCCGGGAAACTTCTCGTAGTAGGCCGCGCGGTACTTCGCGTCGCCCGGGTCGTTCCAGAAGCCGAGCGGCATGGTGGGGAACGGCGCCGTGCAGACGAGCTCGCCCTTCTGGCCCACCGGCATCTCGCGGCCCTCGTCGTCGAAGACCTTCACCTTCATCGCGAGGCCGCGGCACTGCAGCTCCCCGCGCCACACGGGCAGCGTGGGCGTGCCGCCCGCGAAGCAGGCCACCAGGTCCGTGCCGCCGCTCACCGACGACAGGCACACGTCCTTCTTCACCTTCGCGTAGACGTAGTCGAAGCCTTCGGGCCCGAGCGGCGAGCCCGTGGAGAGAATCGCGCGAACGGGCGAGAGGTCGTGCGTCTCGATCGGCTTCAGGTCCACCTTGGCGAGCGCGTCGATGAACTTGGCCGACGTGCCGAGGTGCGTCATGCGCTCGTCCCGCGCGTAGCCGAACAGGACCGCGCCGCGGTCGAGGAAGGGCGAGCCGTCGTAGAGCAGCAGCGTCGCCTCCGCGGCGAGCGCGCTCACGAGCCAGTTCCACATCATCCAGCCGCACGTCGTGAACCAGAACGCGCGGTCGTCGCGCCGGATGTCGCAGTGCAGCCGGTGCTCCTTCAGGTGCTGGAGCAGGACGCCGCCCGCACCGTGCACGATGCACTTGGGCACGCCGGTGGTGCCGCTCGAATAGAGGATGTAGAGCGGGTGGTTGAACGGCATGCGGCGGAACTCGACGTCGCGCGCCTTGAAGGGGGCGAGGAACTCATCGAGGCGCGAGGCACGCGGCACGAGGGATACATCGGGCCGCTCCGAGAGATAGGGCACCACCACCACGCGCTTCACCGTCGGCAGGCCCGGCATGATCTGCGCGATGCGCGCGAGCGTCTCGTTGGCCTTGCCGTTGTAGTAGTAGCCGTCGCAGCAGACGAGCACCGTGGGCTCGATCTGCCCGAAGCGGTCGAGCACGCCCTGGACGCCGAAATCGGGCGAGCACGAGGTGAAGGTGCCTCCCAGGCTCGCGGTGGCGAGCATGGCGATCACGGTCTCCGGCATGTTGGGCATGAAGGCCGCGACGCGCTCGCCCTCCTTCACGCCCGCCGCGGCGAGCGCCTGCTGCATGCGCGAGACCTCCGCGTGCAGCTCGCGCCACGTGATGCGCCGGCGCACCTTGTCCTCGCCGCGGAAGACGATCGCATCCGCGTCGTCCTTGCGGCGCAGCAGGTTCTCGGCGAAGTTGAGGCGCGCATCGGGGAAGAAACGCGCGCCCGGCATCTTGTCGCCGTCGACGAGGACGCGCTCGCCGCGCGTTTCCGCGATCACGCCCCCGAAGTCCCAGAGCGCGACCCAGAACGCCTCGAGGTTCGCGATCGACCAGTCGTAGAGATCGGGATAGCCGCCGAGCTTGAGCCCATGCCGCTCGTTCACGAGCTTGGTGAACGCCGTCATCTGCGCGCCGGCGACGCGTTCGGGGGAGGGAGACCAGAGGGGATGTTCGGACATGGGATGGATGATAGCTAGTCGAGCGTGCCCTCGGAAACCTTCAGGTCGTGGCGATGCGCCTGCGCCGCCGCGATGGCCGCGGCCACGCCCTTCACCATCGTATCGAGCGACATCGCGGGCGTATTGGGCTTGTCGAGCGCCTGGCGCTCCGAGAACGGCACGTGGATGAATCCGGCCCGGGCCCGGCCGCCGCTCGCGGCGAGGTAGTGGAGCACGCCATACATCAGGTGATTGCAGACGTACGTGCCCGCCGTGTTCGAGACCTCGGCGGGAACTCCGGCCGCGCGGATGGCGGCGGCCATGGCCTTGACCGGAAGAGTCGAGAAATACGCGGGCGGCCCGTTCGCCGCGATCATCTCGTCGATCGGCTGCGCGCCGCCGTTGTCCGGGATGCGCGCATCGTCCACGTTGATCGCGACTCGCTCGACGCCCAGGCGCGAGCGCCCGCCCGCCTGCCCCACGCTCACCACGAGCACGGGATGCAGGCGCTCGATCGCCTCGGCCACGACCTGGATGGAACGGCGGAACTCGCACGGCACCAGGCATTTCTCCACGCGCAGCCCCGCGATGCGCGCCGGAAGCTGCCGGCAGACTTCCCACGACGGATTCGCTTTCTCGCCGCCGAAGGGCTCGAAGCCCGTGACGAGCACCACCTCTTCGGCCTGCGCGCGGTCGAGCTTGAGCTCCGTCGGGACGGGCGCTCCCTCACGGGCGCGGCGGCGCGTGCGCGGCGCAGCCGCAGCCGGGACAGCCGGCGCCGCAGCGGCCGCGAACGGCTGCGGACGCGGGCCGCGCGAGGAGCGCTTGCGCCGGCGCAGCATCTAGCGCGCGGTCCAGCCGCCGTCCACGGACATGGCGGCGCCGTTGATCGACGCGGCCATGGGGCCCGCGAGGTAGAGGGCCATGGCCGCGATCTCCTCGATCTTCACGAACTCCTTGGTGGGCTGCGGCTCGAGGATCACGTCCTTCGCGGCGCGCTCGGGCGTGATGCCGCGCTCGCGCGCGCGATCCTGGATCTGCTTCTCCACGAGCGGCGTGTGCACGAAGCCGGGACAGATGGAGTTGGCCGTGATGCCGAGCTCCGCCACCTCGAGGGCCACGGTCTTGGTGAATCCCACGATGCCGTGCTTGGCCGCGACGTAGGCGCTCTTGTTGGGCGAGGCCACCAGCCCGTGGGCGGAGGCGATGTTGATGATGCGGCCCCAGCGCTTGCGCTTCATGTGCGGCAGCGCGAGCCGCGTGGCGTGGAACGCCGAGGTGAGGTTGATCGCGATGATCGCGTCCCAGCGCTCCGGGGGAAACTCGTCCACGGGCGCCACGTACTGGATGCCCGCGTTGTTCACGAGGATGTCCACGCCGCCGAAACGCCCGGCGGCGCGCTGCATCATCGCCTCGATCTCGGCGGGCTTCGACATGTCCGCCGGGTGGTAGTCCACGGCGACCTTGCACTCGCGCTCGAGCCTCGCGCGAAGGGCCTCGATGGCACCCGCGTCGCCGAACCCGTTCAGCATCACGCTGGCGCCTTCGCGCGCGTAGAGCTCGGCGATGCCCTGCCCGATGCCGCTGGTGGATCCCGTCACGACCGCCGACTTGCCCTTCAGCTGCTGGCTCATTGTGCCTGCCTCGCTATCGAACCATTTCGATGTGCATGATGCCGTCCTCGTCGTAGGGCTCGGAGCTGCGCGCGAAGCCGTAGTCGCCGTAGAAGCGCTCGAGGTATTGCTGCGCCCCGATCCTCAACGGCTGGCCGGGCCAGAGCCTCTCGCAGCGCGCGAGCGCCTCGGCCATGAGGCGGCGTCCCGCGCCCGAGCCGCGCGCACCCGCCGTCGTGAGCACGCGCCCGATCGAGGGCTCGGGATACTTCACGCCCGGCGGCACGAGGCGGCAATAGGCGAGCACCTCGCCGCCGGGCGAATCGCGGCCGATCAGGTGCCAGCAGTGCGGATCGGCGCCGTCGACGTCCTGGAAGGGGCACTTCTGCTCCAGCACGAACACCGCCACGCGCGCCTGGAAGAGATCGTGGATGTCGCGCGGGGAGAGCTCGTCGAACTTGGCGAAGTGCCAGTGCATCAGGTCGCGACTTTGTTGGCTGCCCTCGAAAGATGCAGCCACGTCTCCACCACGGTGTCCGGGTTGAGCGACATCGACTCGATCCCCTCGGCCATCAGCCATTCGGCGAGGTCGGGGTAGTCGCTGGGGCCCTGCCCGCAGATGCCCACGTACTTGTTGGCCTTGCGGCAGGCCTGGATCGCGAGGTGCAGCATGCGCTTCACCGCCGCATCGCGCTCGTCGAAGGCGTCCATCACGAGGCCGGAGTCGCGGTCCAGGGCGAGCGTCATCTGCGTCATGTCGTTGGAGCCGATGGAGAAGCCGTCGAAGTGGCGCAGGAACTCGTCGGCGAGGATCGCATTCGACGGGATCTCGCACATCATCACCACGCGCAGGCCGTTCCTGCCGCGCTCCAGGCCGTACTCGCGCATGATCGCGAGGACCTGCTCGCCTTCCTTCACGGTGCGCACGAACGGGATCATGAGCTCCACGTTGGTGAGGCCCATGGCGTCGCGCACCTTGCGCATCGCCTCGCATTCGAGGCGGAAGCATTCGCGGAACGACGCGGCGATGTAGCGCGAGGCGCCGCGGAAGCCCAGCATCGGGTTCTCCTCGTTGGGCTCGTAGCGCGCGCCGCCGATCAGGTTGCGGTACTCGTTGGACTTGAAGTCCGACATGCGCACGATCACCTTCTTCGGCCAGAAGGCCGCCGCGATGGTGGCCACGCCCTCGGCGATCTTTTCCACGTAGAAGCGCACCGGGCTCTCGTAGCCGCGCGACTGGCGCACCACCTGGGCCTTGAGGTCCGCGGGGAGCGAGGCGAACTCGAGGCACGCCTTGGGATGCACGCCGATGTTGTTGGCGATGATGAACTCGAGGCGCGCGAGGCCCACGCCCTCGTTGGGAAGCTGGCAGAAGTCGAACGCGAGCTGCGGGTTGCCGACGTTCATCGCGATCTTCACCGGGATCTGCGGCATCCGGGCGAGCTCCACCTGGACCGCCTCGAACTCCGTGCGCCCGCCGTAGATGTAGCCCGTGTCGCCCTCGGCGCAGGACACCGTCACCTCGGCGCCGTCGGCGAGCTTCTCGGTCGCGTCCTCGCAGCCCACCACCGCGGGCACGCCCAGCTCGCGCGCGATGATCGCCGCGTGGCACGTGCGCCCGCCGCGGTTGGTGACGATGGCCGAGGCGCGCTTCATCACCGGCTCCCAGTTGGGGTCGGTCATGTCGGTGACCAGCACGTCGCCTTCCTGCACGCGGCCGATCTGCGAGACGTCCATGATGTTGCGCACCTTGCCCTGGCCGATCTTCGAGCCGATGGCGCGTCCCGTGGCGAGCACCTCGCCGCGCTTGCCGATGCGGTAGCGCGTGAGCGTGTCGCGGCGCTGCTCCTGGCTCTTCACCGTCTCGGGGCGCGCCTGCAGGATGTAGATCCTGCCGTCGCCGCCGTCGCGGCCCCACTCGATGTCCATGGGCCGGCCGTAGTGCTTCTCGATCGCGACCGCGTAGCTCGCGAGCTCCTCGACCTCGCGGTCGTCGAGCGAAAAGCGGTCGCGGTCGGCGGCGGCCACCTCCACCTGCTGCACCGAGCGGCCGGCCTGCGCCTCGCCGCCGAACACCATCTTGAGCGCCTTGCCGCCCAGCGAGCGGCGCAGGATGGCGGGCTTGCCGTTGGCGAGGCACAGCTTCGAGACGTAATACTCGTCCGGGTTCACCGCGCCCTGCACCACCATCTCGCCCAGCCCGTAGCTCGAGGTGATGAACACGACCTCGCGGAAGCCCGACTCGGTGTCCATGGTGAACATGACGCCGGCGGCACCCGTGTCGCTCCTCACCATGCGCTGCACGCCGGCGGAGATCGACACCTGCGCGTGCGAGAAGCCCTTGTGCACGCGGTAGGCGATGGCACGGTCGTTGTAGAGCGACGCGAACACGCGGCGCACCGCCTCGAGGATGTTCTCGATGCCGCGGATGTTGAGGTAGGTCTCCTGCTGCCCGGCGAAGGAGGCGTCCGGCAGGTCCTCGGCCGTGGCGGAGGACCGCACTGCGAAACTGGCCTCCCCGGAACCGGCGGAAACGCGCGCGTACTCCTCGCGGACCTGCCGCTCGAGCTCCGCCGGGAACGCCGCCTTCTCGACCATCGCCCGGATCGCGGCACCCGCTCTTGCGAGCGCCTGGACGTCGTTCACGTCGGTTTCCTTGAGCAGGCCGTCGATGGCCGCGGCCAGGCGGTTGTGCGCCACGAAGTCGTCGAAGGCCTGCGCCGTGGTGGCGAAGCCGCCCGGGACGCGCACGCCGGCCGCGGCAAGCTGGCTGATGAGCTCCCCCAGCGAGGCGTTCTTGCCGCCCACGGAGGCGACATCGGTCATGCGGAGCGTCTCGAGGGGAAGGACGTAGCGGTTCGCCATGGGCGCGAGGTTTTCGGGTGACGTGCGGGAGGGAATTTGTAATTATAAGCGACGCTAAGTCCCCGATCCCCACCGATCCCCCGCCATGCCCCCCCGCAAGCGCGTCTTCTTCGTTTCCGACCGCACCGGCATCACGGTCGAGGCCCTCGGCTCGTCGCTGCTCACGCAGTTCGGCGACCTCAACTTCACCCGCGTGACCCTGCCCTTCATCGACTCGGTGGACAAGGCGCACGAGTCCGTGGCCCAGATCAACGAGGCGCATCGCGAATCGGGGCAGCGCCCGCTCGTCTTCAGCTCCATCGTGGACGACGCCGTGCGCGCCGAGATCAACAAGGCCGACGGGCTGGTGCTCGACGTCTTCGAGCGCTTCATCGTGCCGCTCGAGAACGAGCTCGGCGTGAAGAGCCTGCACGCCGTGGGCCGCACGCACAGCGTCTCGAACGTGAAGGACTACAACCACCGCATCGAGGCGATCAACTACACGCTCTCGCACGACGACGGCGTGACCCACCGCGGGCTGGAGGAAGCCGACATCGTGCTGGTGGGCGTCTCGCGCAGCGGAAAGACCCCCACCTGCCTCTACATGGCGATGCAGTTCGGCATCAAGGCGGCCAACTACCCCCTGATCCCCGAGGACCTCGAGGCGAACCGCCTGCCCGGCTCGCTCGCCGGCCTCAAGCAGAAGGTCTGGGGCCTGTCCATCTCGCCGGAGCGCCTGCACCACATCCGCAGCGAGCGCCGCCCGGATTCGCGCTACGCCGCGCTCGACAACTGCCGCTACGAGGTGTCTGCGGCCGAGAAGCTCATGCGGCAGGCGGGCATCCCCTACCTCGACTCGACCACCAAGTCCATCGAGGAGATCGCCACCCACATGCTGCACGAGGCGCATCTCGTGCGGCGCGTCTATTGATATGCGAAGATTCGAAAAAACCCCGAGGAGAGGCCTCATGAAAACCAACAAACGCATCCTTCCCGCCCTGCTGATGTCGCTCTTCGCCGGTGCCGGCGCGACCACCGCGGGTGCCCAGCAATTCAACGGTTTCGTGGTGTTCGGCGACAGCCTGTCGGACGCCGGCTACTACCGCCCCTTCCTCGCGCAGATCGGCGTGCCCGCCACGCTCGTGCCCGTGCTGGGCCGCTTCACCACCAGCCCCGGCCCGATCTGGGCCGAAGTGCTGTCGAGCGACCTGGGCCTGGGCCCGGTGGCGCCGAGCAACGTTTCGGGCGGCCTCGACTATGCGCAGGGCGGCGCGCGCGTCGCGACGAGCTCCGCCTCCACGCCCCCGGGCGCCGCGCAGCGGCCCGTGAGCACCCAGGTGGGCGAATACCTCGCCCACACGGGCGGCGCGGCCGATTCGCGCACCCTCTACGCGGTGTGGGGCGGCGCCAACGACGTGATCCAGACCATCCAGGGCGCGGGCGCCGGGCTCATTCCCCCCGACCAGGTGAGCGGCATCATCCAGGGCGCGGCGGGCGCCGAGATCCAGCAGATCGGGCGGCTCTCGGCCGCCGGCGCGCGCTACATCGTGGTATTCGGCCTGCCCAACATCGGCGGCACGCCGGCCTTCACGGCCGCGGGCGCGGCCGCCTCCGCCGGCGCCACGCAGGCCTCGGCCGGCTTCAACACCGCGCTCTTCACCGGCCTCGCCTCGGCGGGGCTGCGCGTGATCCCGGTGGATTCGTACACGTTCTTCAGCGAGATCGCCGCGAGCCCCTCGACCTACGGCTTCACCAACGTCACGGTCCCGGCGTGCAAGCCCTTCCCGCCGTTCTCCTCGGCGCCCGACGCGCTCTTCTGCCCGCCGGGCAACACGCTCACGCCGAACGCCGCGCAGACCTTCCTCTTCGCCGACGGCGTGCACCCCACGACCGCGGGCCACCAGCTCATCGCGGAATTCGTCGAGTCGATGATCGAGGGGCCGACGGCCTACTCCCTGCTCGCCGAGACGCCGATCGCCATGCGCGACGGGCAACGGCGCGGCATCTACGAGGGCCTGGGCAGCGGCTCGCGCGCCGACATCGGCAAGATGTCCGTGTTCGCCACCTACGACCGCGGCAAGTTCGACGTGGATTCCAGCGTCGGCATGTCGGGCCTGAGTTCCGACGGCAATACGGCGACCCTCGGCTTCACCGCGCGCGTCTCCGAGACCGTGATCCTCGGCCTCGCGTACGGGCACGGCACGAGCGACGCCTCCTTCGGCGGCGACATGGGCAGCTACCGCGCCAAGGAGAACGTGGTCTCGGCCTTCGGCCGCTTCGACTACGGCGGCTTCTACGGCACGGCGATCGTGTCGGTCGGCAACGTGGACTACAGCGGCCTGCACCGCAACATCACGCTGGGCACCTCGATGCGCACCGCCACCGCCAGCCCCTCGGGGAGCAACGCCTCGGCCTTCGTCGAGGGCGGCTACGACTTCAAGGTCGCCGGCCTCTGGCTGGGCCCGCTCGTCTCCGTCAACTCGCAGAACGTGACGGTGAACGCGTTCGACGAATCCGGCGCCGCCTCCGCCAACCTGCACATCGAGGAGCAGTCGCGCCGCTCCGAGGTGTGGAGCGTCGGCGTGCACGCCTCCTACCCGATCGGCGACTGGACGCCGTGGCTGCGCGTGACGGCCGACAAGGAGCGCAAGGACGACCTGCGCATGGTGAGCGCGCGCCCGCTCTCGCTCGCGTCGAACAACACGTACGACATCCCCGCCTACCAGTTCGACAACAGCTTCGTGACGAGTGCCATCGGCATCCGCGGCACGCTCATGAAGCAGATCGGCGTGAGCCTCGCGTACTACACCGTGTCGGGACGCTCGGGCATGAAGGACGACGGCGTGACGGGCATGCTGTCGTACCAGTTCTGAAGCGGGTCTACACCGCTTCGAACCTGCCGGAGGCCCACCTCCTCGCGGACCTGCTCGCCGACCGCGGCATCCGCGCGCGCATCTTCAACGCCAACGCCTCGAGCGTGATGGGCGAGGTGCCGTACGAGGCCGCGCTGCCGCAGCTCTGGGTCGTGGACCCGGCCAACGCGGCGCGCGCGCGCGAGATGATCGAGGAGTTCCTGCGCCCCGCGCCGGCGGGCGCGCCGCGGCGCTGCCCCGCGTGCGGCGAGGAGAACCCCCGCTCCTTCGACCTTTGCTGGTCGTGCGGGGCGGGGCTCGAGGCATGCTGAGGCGCGTGTTGGCGAGCTGGGCGGGCGCGAGCCTGCTCGCGTGCGCGGCGGCTGCGTGGGCGCAGGCGCCGCAGCCCGCGGCGCCCGCTTCCCCTGCGTCGTTCCCCGAGGGACGTCCCGCGACGCTTGTCGTGATGAACCGGCCGGTGCTCACTTTCCGCGGGACTTATCTGGGATACTCGCCCGCCGACCGCGCGCAGCAGTCGCAGGCCCGCATCGAATCGCTCCTGCAGCGCGGGGGCCCCGGAAAGGTCGGGACGGAGGCCACGCCGCAAGGCGTCGCGGTGAAGGTCGACGACGCCCTCGCCTTCCTGGTCACGCCCGCGGATGCCGACGTGCCGAAGGCCCTGGGACTCGAGGCGACCGCGCAGGCGGCCGCGGAGCGCCTGGCCCACGCGATCACCGAGACGAGCGAGGTCCGCGACGTCCGTGCGATGCTCCTCGCCGGGGCGTATGCGGCGGCCGGCCTCGTGATCTACCTCGTGTTGCTCTGGGCCCTGGTTCGCGCGCGCCGCGTGGCTTTCGTGGGCATCGCCTCGCGCGCGGCGCGCCACGCCAAGCACTTCGCCGTGGCCGGCGTGCGCCTCGTCGAGGGAGAGCGATTCGTCGGGCTGCTGCGCGCGGCGATTTCGCTCCTCTACTGGCTGCTGGCGCTGCTCCTCACGTACGAGTGGGCCGGCCGCACCCTCCAGCTCTTCCCGTACACGCGCCCCTGGGGAGAGCGGCTCACCGGGTTCCTCATCGCGACCGTGGAGGATCTCGCCACGGCGATCGCGCGAGCCATCCCCGACCTGCTGGTCGCCGCCCTCATCTTCGTGATCGCATGGTTCGTCGCGGGCGGGGTGAAAGGCTTCTTCGGGCGCGTGGAGCGCGGGCACGTCGAGGCGGGGTGGCTCGATGCCGACACGGCGAGGCCCACGCGGCGCCTCGCGGTCATCGGCATCTGGCTGCTCGCGCTCGTGATGGCCTATCCGTACCTGCCGGGCGCCAGCACCGACGCGTTCAAGGGCATCTCGGTGCTGGTGGGCCTCATGGTCTCGCTGGGCGGCGCGAACGTGGTGGGCCAGGCGCTCTCGGGCCTGATCATCATGTACACGCGCACCTTCCGCGTGGGCGAGTTCGTGCGCATCGGCGAGCACGAGGGCACGGTCACCGAGATCGGCATGTACCAGACGCGGCTGCGCACCGGGCTCGCCGAGGAAGTGGTGCTGCCCAACGCGACGATCCTCTCGTCGGTCACGCGCAACTTCTCGCGCGACACGCCCTCGGGCTTCGTGATCCACGCGACCGCGACCATCGGCTACGACGCGCCGTGGCGCCAGGTGCACGCGATGCTGCAGGAGGCGGCGCGCCGCACGCCGGGCGTGCTTCCCGAGCCCGCGCCGCGCGTGCTGCAGATGGCCCTCTCCGATTTCTACGTGGACTACCGGCTGGTGGTGCACGCCCGTCCGCAGGGCGCCCAGCCGCGTGCGGAGCTCATCAGCCGCCTGCACGAGAACATCCAGGACGTCTTCAACGAGCACGGCGTGCAGATCATGTCGCCGCACTACTTCGCGGATCCCGAGCAGGCGAAGCTGGTCCCGAGGGCGCGTTGGTTCACGCCGCCGGCCGAGGCGCCCGGGAAAAGCTGAGGGCTACGGCGTGCCGATGTAGATGTAGAAGCGGCCCTTGGTGCTCTTGCTGTCCGAGTAGCCGATCACCAGGGGGCCGATGGGCGTGTTGGCGCCGAAATAGACCCCGTACGAATCGAGCCAGCCCGTGAGGCTGGGCTCGGTGGGCGAATCCTTCATGCGGCCGCGCTCGTAGGTCGCGCCCGCGCTCGCCGTGATGCCGAACAGCGGCAGGGGCCGCAGCAGGCGGTACTCGATCTGCGCGGTGCCCAGGTCGTAGTTCTGGCCGATGATCTGGTTCGTGGCGAACGCCGACAGGCGCCCGAAGCCGCCAAGGCCGAACATGTCGCCGACCGGCAGGTTCCCGTGCGTGGCGCGCCCTGCCTCGAAATTCGCGCGCAGGATGATGTCGCGGATGGAAGTTGCGCCGCTCACCCGGCCTTCCAGGCGGCCGTACTTCTGCACCTCGGCCACGTTCATCGCGTCGAAGTACACGACCTTGACCTTGTAGCCGCTCGTGGGGAAGTACGGCAGGTCGTACTGGTCGATGTCCAGGTTGCCCGTGAGGCCCCCTACGCGAAAGTCCGCGTTGGGCAACAAAGGCGACCCGGTCTCGAGCGAGGCGCGCTCCTTGCGCTCGATCCAGCCCACCTTCGCCTGCCCGTAGGTGCCCAGCCGTGCGCCGAAATCCACGCCGGCATTGGATTCGCGGACCAGGTAGTCGGCGGCGCGGTCGCCGTTGAAGTAGACGCCCGCCACGTGGCTCGCGATCCCGGCGTACGGGCGCACGAACCAGTCCTGGCGGTAGGTCACGGGCTGGTACCACTCGAAGCCCAGCGCCTGCTCCTGGCCTACCTGGAAGATCGTGAGGAATTCTCCGCCGAACGAGTTGATCCAGGTCTTGCGGTACAGGGCGCGGATGTTGAACTGCGATTCCGTCTGCACGTCGGTGGCGAGGTTCAGGCCGAAGCGCAGGTAGTCGGGGCCCCAGGACTTCTCGATGGGCGTGACCTGCAGGATCGTCTTGTCGCGCTCGCGCAGCACCGAGTAGTCCAGCGTCTGCAGGTCGCCGTTGCTGTAGATGAGGAGGAGGTCGCTGCCCAGCTTCTTCGAGTCGAGCGGCTCGCCCTCCTTCTGGTGGATGTTGCTGCGCAGCTCCTGCGGATTCACGAAGCGCGTCTCGGCGATGCGCAGCTCGTCCACCACCGGCGGCGCGGGCGAAGGCGACAGGTGCAGCTTCGACTTCCACGCGCGGTACTCTTCCGGCGAGACCGAGAGCTTGCGCAGCTTCTCCACCTGCTCCAGCGCGGTGCGCTTGCCGATCTCCGCGGCTTCGAGCTGCTTGTCGAAGCTCGCCGCGGTGATGTCGCCCAGCTCCGGGCGCATGTACACGTCGGTCGGCTTCAAGAGCGCGAGCGACTTGGAGACGTTCTGCTCGGTGAGCAGGTTCACCATCTGCCCGACCACGCTCACCACGCCGCTCACCTGGTCTTCCCTCATCAGCGGCGAGCCCACGTTCACCGCGATCACCACCTGCGCGCCGCAGCGGTCGCGCACTTCCTGGATGGGCACGTTGTCGACGAGGCCGCCGTCCACCAGCTTGTGGCCCTCGCGCACGATGGGCGCCAGCGCACCCGGCACCGACATGCTCGCGCGCATCGCGGAGGTGAGGTTGCCGCTGCGCATGGCGACGCGCTCGCCCGTCACGATGTCGGTGGCGATGAGCGTGAGCGGCAGCGGGAGCTCCTCGATGTTGCGCTCGCCCAGGTCGGCGCGCACCAGCTCGCCGAAGAAGAGCTTCACCTTCTCGCCGGCGACCGCGCCCTCGCGGTACTTCATGCCTTCGGGCGTCACGCCGAACTCGCTGCCGGGGATGAAGCGATCGTCGAGCTCGCGGCGCCGGTAGGTGAGGAACTCGCGGCTCGCGCTGTCGTTGAACATCTGGCTCCAGTCGGTGGCCCCGATCTTCGCCCGCATGTCCTCGGGCGAAACGCCCGACACGTACGCCCCGGCCACCAGCGCGCCCATGCTCGTCCCGGCCACGCAGTCGACGGGGATGCGCAGTTGCTCCAGGACCTCGAGCACGCCGATGTGGGCGCCGCCGCGCGCGCCGCCTCCGCCCAGCACCAGGCCAATCTTGGGCCGCTCCGCGGCGAGCGCCGGCAAGGCGATGGCCGCTGCCGCGCAGGCAACGCAAATCCCGCGCCAGGCGAAACCTCCGCGTATTGAACCCATTGTTAAATGATAGGGCTGCCCGCAGGCGCGAGACATGGCCCTTTGGTGCAGGCCTAGGGCGTGCCGATGAAGAGGTAGAAGCGGCCCTTGCCGTTCTTCGCGTCGGCCACGCCGAAGTAAACGGGACCGAGGAAGGTGTTCGCCGCGATGTAGGCGCCCAGCGAGCGCTGCCAGCCCGCGAGGCTCTCGTCGGTGAGGAGCTTGTTCATCCGGCCGGCCTCCGCGGTGAGCCCGCCGATCAGCGTGAGGCCCCAGAGGGGCGAGGCGAAGTCGAGGCGGTACTGCGCCTCGAGGCGGCCGTAGGCGTAGTCCTGGCCCAGCATCTGGTCCACCGCGAAGCCCGACATGCGGCGCGGGCCGCCCAGGGTGAAGGCGTCGGCGAGCGGCAGCGTGCCGTGGAACGCGGTGCCGCCTTCGAGCCCCAGCAGGTAGGTCCATCGGTTGTGGCTGAACGCGGCACCGAAGCGCGCCTCGCCGCGCGCGTATGGCGCGAGCTGCGGCGCGTCGCCCGACACATGCGTCGCGTCGAAGTACGTCGCCGAGAGCTTGTAGCCGCGCGTGGGGAAGTACGGCTGGTCGTAGGTATCGACGGCGAGCGTGGCCTGCGGGCCGCCCACCTGCCCGCTCGCGTTGGGCAGCGCGTCGGGCCCGGTGTCCAGCACGGAGCCCAGGTGCTTCTCCACCCAACCGGCGCTTGCCTGCCCCGACACGCCGATGTTCACGCCCGCCTCCACCAGCGCGCGGTTTTCCTGGATGCGATAGACGGCAAGCCGGTCCTGGTTGGCGAAGATCGGCAGCTTGCGAAGCTGTGCCCCGGCCGCGGCGCGCACGAACGTGACGTGGCGCAGGTCGAGCGGCTGGTAGGCCTCGGTGTTGATGTTCTGCACGCTCCCGATCTGGCCGCCCACCAGCCACTCGGCCCCGAGCGGGTCGAGCCACGTGCGCCGGTAGAGCGCGCGCAGGCTGAACTGGCTCTCGGCACGGAAGTCCGAGGTGAGCCCCATGCCGAAGCGCAGGTAGTCCGGCCCCCACGGCTTCTCCACGGGCGTGATGCGCAGGATCGTCCTGTCGCGCGTGTTGACGACGCTGTAGTCGAGCGAATGCAGGTCGCCCTGGCTGTACTCGAGCACGAGGTCGCGCGCGAGCTTCTGCGAGTCGAGCGGCTGCCCTTCCTCCTGCGAGATGCCGCTGCGGATCGTCTCCGGGTTCATGAAGCGCGTCTGCGCGACCTCGATCTCGTCGACCACGGGCGGGTTGCTCACGGTGGCGAGGCGCAGCTTGCCGAGCCAGGCCACGTACTCGTTCTCCGGGAGCGCGTAGCGGCGCAGCTCGTCGGAGGCCGCGAGCGCGGCCACGCGCCCGCGGGCCGCGGCCTCGAGCTGGCGGTTGAACTGCGTGGGATTGATGCCCTCGAGGTCCGGCTCGATGTAGATGTCGCGCGGGCCGAGCATCGCACGCGACTTGCGCATGTTCTCCTCGGTGAGGAGGTTCACCACCTGCCCCAGCACCGTCACCACGCCGGTGACCTCCTCGGGCTTGAGCAGCGGCGAGCCCACGTTCACGGCGATCACCACGTCGGCGCCGCACAGGCTCTTCACCTCGGCCACGGGCAGGTTGTCGGTGAGGCCGCCGTCCACGAGCTTGCGGTCCTCGCGCACCACCGGGGCCATGAGGCCCGGCACGGACATGCTCGCGCGCATCGCCGAGGTGAGGTTGCCGCGGCGCATCGCGACGCGCTCGCCCGTGCCGATGTCGGTCGCGATGATCGAAAGCGGCAGCGCCAGGTCCTCGATGGAGCGGTCGCCCAGCTCCGAGCGCACCAGCTGGTTGAAGAAGAGCTTCAGCTTCTCGCCCGCGAGCGCGCCTTCGCGGAACCGCAACCCCTTGGCCGTGACGCCCAGCTCGAGCGCGCCGTAGTAGCGGTCGTCGAGGCTCTTCTGCCGCATGTTCTCGCCTTCGCGCCCGGCGGTGTCGTCGAAGATATGGATCCAGTCGGTCTTGCCGACCTCTTCCGCGATCTCGGCGGGCGAGACGCCCGCGGCATAGGCCCCGCCCGCCAGCGCGCCCATGCTGGTGCCCGCGATGCAGTCGACCGGCACATGCAGATCCTCGAGCACCTGCAGCACCCCCAGGTGCGCGCCGCCGCGCGCGCCGCCGCCGCCCAGCACGAGGCCGATGCGCGGGCGCGCGGCAGGCGGCTGCGCAAGGCTGGCCGCGGCCGCGCAGGCGAGGATCAGCGCAACAAGGGAACGCAACGCGCGAATGGCAGCCTCGAGGCTTTCCCGGGAGCCGCTTGGACCGTGGGTTTCGCGATAGATTGCGCGCGCCTAGCCGGCTGTCGCGAGCAGCGCCACCCCGGCACCGGCGGCCGCGAGCCCTGCGGCGCGCACGAAGACGTGTGAACGGCGCGGCAGGAGGCCGATCGCCATGCCCACCGCGTGGAGCGACACCGTCGCCAGCAGGAATCCCGCAGCGTAGGCGATGGCGCCACCGCCGGCCGGCATCTCGACGGCATGCACATGGCCGTGGAAGACGGCGAACACGCCCACGAGTGCCGCGGCGAGCCCGACGCGGGCGCGCGCCTCGATCGCCACGAGCAGGCCCAGCAAGAGCACGGACAGGGCGATACCGGGCTCGGCGTACGCGAGCGGCACTCCCGCGAAACCGGCGAGGCCGCCCAGGGCCATCATGGCCGGGAAGGCGAGCGGCAGGATCACCAGCGCCCGGCGGCCCAGCTGCGCCGCCCATGCGCCGACCGCCACCATGGCGAGCACGTGGTCGAGGCCGGAGAAGGGATGCGAGAACCCGGTCCACGCGCCGGCGGCGCCGGAATGCCCGACGTGCGCGAGCGCGGGCATGGCGCACCCCCAGAGTGCAAGACCCACCAAAATGGCGCGCGGGGCGCGGCGATCGATCATCGGATCCCTCCTTCGCGGACGTTTGGCGGATGCTACCGCACGCTTCGTGCCAGCCTTCAGACCTTGAGCGTGAAGGGCGTGAATTTCGTGTGCCGGTCGTAGAAGTCCTCGTGCTCGCTGCGCTTCAAGGCGCCCACGATCCAGTACGTGGCCGGCGTGAAGACCACCTCCACCGAGACCTTCGCGATAAATTGCGCGAGCATCACCGAGGGCAGCCGCTCGTCCGGGATGATGCCGGTGCCGTAGAACGCGAGCGGGTAGAAGATCATCGAATCGACCCCCTCGCCGAAGATCGTCGAGCCGATGGTGCGGGTCCAGAGCCAGCGCCCCGAGGTGAGGATCTTCATCTTGGCGAGCACGAACGAGTTCACGAACTCGCCGCAGAAGTACGCGATCATGGACGCCGCCGAGATGCGCCACGTGAGGCCGAAGGCGATCTCGTAGGCGGCCTGGTTCCTCCAGAACGGCGCCGGCGGCAGGCTCACCACCACGTACGACATGAGCGAAGCGAACGCGAGGCCGCCGAAGCCCGCCCATATCACGCGCCGGCTCCTCGCGTAGCCGTACACCTCGGTGAGCACGTCGCCGAACACGTACGAGATGGGGAAGAAGAGCACGCCCGCGCCGAACGTGACGACGCCCACCACCGGGAGCTCGAGCTGCGCGATCTTCGCCGGGCCGATCAGGTTCGAGCAGACCAGGACCACCACGAACGCCGCCATGACGAATTCGTAGTACTTGTAGCTTCGTTGCTGGGTCATCGGCCGGCACCCTTCGTCCGCGTCGCCCTCTGCCGCACGCATTCGAACAAGGCGAGCGAGCCCGCGGTCGCGGCATTGAGCGACTCCATGCGCCCCGGCATCGGGATGCCCGCGCGCACCTTCGCCGCGGCTTCGAGCGAGGGCGTGAGGCCGGCGCCTTCGCTGCCCACGATGAGCGCGCAGGGGCCGGTGAGGTCGACGTCGTAGAGCGAAGCCCTGGCGTGCGCGGCGAGCGCGATCGACGTGCCGCGATAGGCGCCCACGTAGGCAGCGAGGTCCGCTCCCTCCACGATGCCCAGCGCGAAATGCGCACCCATCGCCGCGCGCAGCACCTTGGGCGACCAGGCGAACGCGCAAGCGGGGGAAAGCATCGCATGCGTGGCGCCCGCCGCGGCCGCGCTGCGCAGGAGCGTGCCGACGTTGCCCGGATCCTGGATGCCGTCGAGCAGCAGGACGAGCGGCGCATCGGGCGGCGCCTTCGCCGGCCCCGGCGTGCGCACGAGCGAGATCACGCCCGTGGGCGAATCCACCGTCGATATCGCGTTGAAGAGCGCGTCGGCGAGCAGCGTCACCCGCGCGGGAGACGAGCGCTCGACGAGCCGCCTCACCTCGCCGTCGGCCGCGCCCCGCGCGTCGATGAACAGTTCCTCGGGAACGCGGCCCGAGTCGAGGAGCGCGGCGAGCAGGTGCGTGCCGTCCAGCACCGAGAGCCCGCGCTTCCTGCGCTCGGCGGCGCTCGCCACCAGCTTCGCCGCCGCCTTGTACGCCGCGTTTTCCCGCGACGTGACCGCCTTCATCGCGCGCGCGCCGCGGCCAGGCGCCCCGCGGCGAGCCCGCCGGGGGCCGGCTCGCCCGGCGCCGCGCCACCGAGGTACGGGGCGAGCGCGTCGGCCACGCGCGCCTCGTGGCCCTGCGCAAGCGTCTCGTGCATCAGCGCGAAGCGCCGGCGCAGCCGCTCGCGCGCCGCCTTGTTGTCCAGCCAGTTGCCGAGCGCCTGGGCGAGGTTGGCCGGCGTGGCGTCGTCCTGCAGCAGCTCGGGGACGATGAACTCGCCCGCGAGGATGTTGGGCAGGCCCGCGTAGGGAAGCAGCGCCTTGCGCTTCACGATCCAGTAGGTGAGCGGGTTCACGCGGTAGGTGATCACCATCGGGCAGCGGGCGAGCGCGGCCTCGAGCGTCGCGGTGCCGCTTGCGACGAGGGCGCCGTCGGCCGCGTGCAGGGCGAGATGCGCGTGCCCGAAGAGGATGGTGATCGGCAGCTCGCGCGCCTCGAGCGCATATTGGCGCTGCTCGAAATAGTCGCGCGTCTCGCGAGTGGCGAGCGGCACGAAGAAGCGCACCTCGGGGCGCTGCGCGGCGAGCTGCTGCGCGGTGCGGATGAAGAGGTCGGCGTGCATCTCGAGCTCCCCCACGCGGCTGCCGGGCAGCAGCGCCACGGCCACGGACGAGGCGGGCAGGCGCAGCTGCGCGCGCGCCTCCGCGCGGTCGGGCGAGAGCGGCATCGCGTCGGCGAGCGGATGGCCCACGAAGGTGACCGGGATGCCCGCCTTCTCGTAGAGGGGCTCCTCGAACGGGAAGAGCACCAGCATGCGGTCCACGGCGCGCGCGATGCCGTGGATGCGCTCCGGCCGCCACGCCCAGATCGACGGGCTCACGTAGTGGACGGTGCGGATGCCGTGCGACTTCAGGCGCGTCTCGAGCGGCAGGTTGAAGTCGGGCGCGTCGATGCCGATGAAGAGGTCGGGCTTGTCGGCGATGAACCGCTGGATGAGCGAGCGGCGGATCGACCAGAGCTCGCGCAGGTGCTTCACCACCTCCACGATGCCCCGCACGGAGAGCTTCTCCATGGGATGCAGCGTCGCGGCGCCCTCGGCCAGCATGCGCGGCCCGGCGATGCCGTAGAACTGCGCGTCGGGAAAGCGCGCGCGCACCGCCCGGATCAGCGCCGCTCCCAGCAGGTCGCCGGAGGCCTCGCCCGCGACGATCGCAACCCTCATCCCCGCACGATGCCGCGCGTGGAGGTGGCGAGGAAGTCGGCGAACACGCGCACCTCGGGCGAGGATGCCGCCTGGCGCTCGAGCTCGGCGCGCGCGTCGGCGAGCGACAGCCCCGACTTGTAGAGCGTGCGGTACGCCTGCTTGAGCGCGGCGATGGATTCGGCCGTGAAGCCGCGGCGCTTGAGCCCCTCGGTGTTGATGCCGTAGGGCAGCGGCGGGTTGCCCGCGAAGGTCACGTAGGGCGGCACGTCCTGCGTGACGATGATGCCGGCGCCGATCATCACGTGGCGGCCTATCTTCACGAACTGGTGCAGGCCCGACAACCCCCCGATCACCGCCCAGTCGCCCACCTCCGCGTGGCCCGCGAGGCTCGCGTTGTTGGCGAGCACCGTGTTGGATCCCACCCGGCAGTCGTGCGCGACGTGCGAGGAGGCCATGATCCAGTTGTCGTCGCCCACGCGGGTCACGCCCTTGTCCTGCACCGTGCCGCGGTTGATGGAGGTGTATTCGCGGATGGTGTTGCGGTCGCCGATCTCCACGCGCGTGGGCTCGCCCTTGTACTTCTTGTCCTGGTTGGCCTCGCCGATGGAGCAGAAGTGGAAGATGCGGTTGGCGCGCCCGATCACCGTGTGCCCGGTGATCACGTTGTGGGTGCCGATGGTCGTGCCGTCGCCCACCTCCACGTCGCCGTCGATCACCGTGTACGGGCCCACCGTCACGCCGTCGCCGAGCTTCGCGCGCGGGTGGACGATGGCCGTGGGATGGACCGTCGCGGTCACTCGATCTCCCGCAACGCGCAGAGCAGCTCCGCCTCCGCGGCCACGGCGCCGCCCACCTTCGCCACGCCCTCGTACTTGGCCATGCTCGAGCGGCCGCGGCCGTAGGTCACCTCGATGGTGAGGGTGTCGCCCGGCACCACGGGGCGCTTGAAGCGCGCGCCGTCGATGCCCACGAAGTAGTAGACCCACTTGCCGTCGTTCTTGACGCCGAGGCTGCGCAGCGACAGGACCGCGGCCGCCTGCGCCATCGCCTCGATGACGAGCACCCCCGGCATCACGTGGTAGTGGGGGAAGTGCCCGGGGAAGAACGGCTCGTTGGCGGTCACGTTCTTGATCGCGACCAGGCGCTTGTCCTTCTCGAAGGAGACCACGCGGTCGAGGAGCAGGAAGGGGTAGCGGTGCGGAAGGTACTCCTTGATCTGCTCAATCGTCATTTCGCTCACGTTCGTCTCCCGCCGTCGCGCGCACGGCGCGCGCCAGCTCGTCGAGGCGCCGCAAGTGCACGGCGTTGCGCAGCCATTCGGCGTGCGGCATGAAGGGCAAGCCGGAGGTGTAGGTGCCCGGCTCGGTGATGGACTTGGTGATGAGCGTGAAGCCCGAGATGGTGACGTGGTCGCAGATCGAGATGTGGCCCACCAGGCCCACGCCGCCGCCGATCATGCAGTGGCGGCCGACGGTGACGCTGCCCGAGATGCCCGTGCAGCCGGCGATCACGGTGTGCGCGCCGATCACGCAGTTGTGCGCGACCTGGATCAGGTTGTCGAGCTTGGCGCCCTCCTCGATCACGGTGTCGTCGAGCGCGCCGCGGTCGATGGTGGTGTTGGCGCCGATCTCCACGTCGTCGCCGATGCTCACGGCGCCCACCTGCGGGATCTTCACCCAGGCCCCCGCGTCGCGCGCCATGCCGAAGCCGTCGGCGCCGATCACGGCGCCGGAATGCACGATCACGCGCGCGCCCAGCGTGCAGCCGTCGTAGACGGTGACGCGCGGGTGGAGCGTGGCGCCCGCGCCGACCGACACGCCGCGGCCGAGCACGCAGTGCGAGCCGATGCGCGCGCCGGGCCCGATGGACGAGCCCGGGCCCACCACGGCGAAGGCGTCGACCTGCGCGCCGGCATCCACGTTCGCCTGCGCGTCGACCTGCGCGAACGGATGGATGCCCGGCCGCACGGGCTCGGGCGGGTGGAAGAGCGCGACGGTGCGCGCGTAGTACGCGTAGGGGTTGTCGGAAACGATGCGCGGCAACGCGGCCGCGTCGCGGTCGCCCGGGCCCACGATCACGGCGCCCGCGCGGGTCGTGGCGAGCTTGGAGCGGTATTTCGGGTTGGCGAGGAAGGCGATCTCGCCGGGGCCGGCCGAATCGAGGGTGGCCACGCCGGTGAGCGGCGCGCCCACCTCCCCCACCGCCTCACCACCGAGGCGTTCGACGATCTGGCGCAGGGTGAGGGTGGCGGCCAAGGTCGCTCACTTGTCCGAGAGCGCCTTGATGACCTTGTCGGTGATGTCGATGCGCCCGCTCGCGAACACCGCTTCCTGGAGGATCAGGTCGAACTTTTCCTGCTCGGCGATCTGGTTGATCACGCGGGTGGCGCGCTCCTGGACGCTCGCCAGCTCCTCGTTGCGGCGCAGGTTGAGGTCCTCGCGGATCTCGCGCTGCATGCGCTGGAAGTTGCGGCTGATGTCGGCGAGCTGGCGCTCCTTCTCGCGGCGCTGGGGCTCGGTCAGGGTGACGTTGTCGCGCTCGAGGTCGGCCTGCATGTCGCGGCCCTGCTTCTCCATCTTCGCGAGCTCGGCGTTGCGGGCGGCGAACTCCTTCTCGAGCTTCTGCTGCGCGCGCTTGGCGGGCGCGGCCTCGCGGAAGACGCGCTCGGTGTTCACGAAGCCGATCTTGAGCTCCACGGCCCCCGCCGGCAGCGCGATTCCCAACAATACGACAGCCAACCATTTCATAAACCGTCCCCTAGAAGACCCGGCCCAGCTGGAACTGGAAGCGTTCGATGTGGTCGCCCGGCTTGTCCTTGATCGGCGTGGCGAAGGAGAAGCGCAGCGGCCCCACGGGCGAGTCCCAGCTTACCGCGATACCGGCCGACATGCGCACGTCGGCCCCGCTCACCCGGTCGTCGGACCCCCAGACGTTGCCGCCGTCGATGAAGGTCGCCAGGCGCACGTTCTTCTCCTTGTAGCCGGGCAGCGGGAAGAGCATCTCGAAGTTGCCGATCACCCGGTAGTTGCCGCCGAGGACGTCCCCGTTCAGGTCGCGGGGGCCAAGGCTCGCCGTCTCGAAGCCGCGCACCGAGCCCACGCCGCCCGCGTAGAAGTTCTTGAAGAAGGGCAGGGGCTTGCCGCGATAGCCATCCGCGTAGCCGATCTCGCCGTTCAGCATGAAGGTGAGCCAGTCCAGGCGCGCGGGGGTGTAGAAGAGCTGGCTCTGGTAGGTGGCGCGGTAGTACGTGAGGTCGCCGGGCGGGAAGCCCACCTCGAGGCCCACCTCGTTCAGCCACCCGCGCGTGGGCCACGTGAGGCTGTCGCGGCTGTCGCGCGCGAACGAGATGTTGGTGCGGAACGTGTTGGTGACCTCGCCGAACTCGTTCACGAACTGGATGTAGCGCGGCGGCGCGCTCGGGTCCACCGTGAGGCGCGTGCGCTCGGCCGTGAAGCCCACGTTCACGGCGTTCAGCTCGCTCACCGGGATGCCGAAGCGCACGCCGGCGCCCGTCGAGTACGTGTGGTAGGACGCCACCACGAGGCTCGACGTGTCCACGTTGCGCTGGAAGAGGTCGAAGCCGCGCGAGACGCCGTCCACGGTCCAGTACGGGTTCTGGTACGACAGCGAGTAGACCTTGTCCACCGAGCCGCTGTTCACCTGCACCGCCACCTGGTTGCCGGTGCCCAGGATGTTGGCCTGCGAGACCGAAGCCTGCAGCGTGAGCTTCTCGGCCGCGGAGTAGCCGATGCCGAAGTTGAGGGTGCCCGTGTTGCGCTCGGTGACGGTGACGTTCACGTCCACCTGGTCGGTCACGCCGGGCACCGCGGGCGTCTCGATGTTCACGTCCTGGAAGTAGCCGGTGCGCTGCAGGCGCTCCTTGGAACGCGCGATCTTCTCGAGCGAGTACCAGGAGCTTTCCAGCTGCCGCAGCTCGCGGCGGATCACCTCGTCCTGGGTCTTCGTGTTGCCCGCGATGTTCACCCGCCGGACGTACACGCGCCGGCCGGGATCGACGAAGAACGTGAAGCCCGCGACGCGCTTCTCGCGGTCCAGGTCGGGCACCGGGTTCACGTTGGCGAACGAGTAGCCCTCGTTGCCGAGGCGGTCGGTGATCTTCTTGGTGGACTCGATCACCTTCTCGCGCGAGAAAGTGTCGCCGGGCTTCACGAGCAGCAGGCCGGCGAGCTCGGGCTCGGGCACGATGAGGTCGCCGGCGAGCTTCACCGCGCCGATGTGGTAGACCGGCCCCTCGGCGATCGAGACCGTGATGTAGATCTTCTCGCGGTCGGGCGTGATCGAGACCTGCGTGGACTCGATGTTGAACTCGAGGTAGCCGCGGTTCAGGTAGAACGAGCGCAGGCTCTCCAGGTCCGCGGTGAGCTGCTGCTTGGAGTACTGGTCGTTCTTGGTGAACCACGTGAACCAGCCGGGCGTGGTGAGCTTCATCTGGCGCAGCAGCTCGCGCTCGGTGAAGTCCTTGGCGCCGATGATGTTGATGTCGGCGATCTTGGTGACCGCGCCCTCCTCGATGTCGAAGCGCAGCGCCACGCGGTTCCTCTCGAGCGGCGTGACCGTGGTCTTCACCACCGCGCCGTAGTAGCCGCGGCTCGTGTACTGGCGCTTGAGCTCCTTCTCGGCGCGGTCGAGCAGCGACTTGTCGTAGATCTTCGCCTCCGCGATGCCCGCCTGCTTGAGGCCGTCCTTCAGGTTGTCCTTGGTGAATTCCTTGGCGCCCTCGATGTCGATCTGCGCGATCTGCGGGCGCTCCTGCACGCTCACGATGAGCACGTCGCCGTCGGCCTCGAGGCGCACGTCCTGGTAGAAGCCGGTGGCGTACAGGGCCTTCACCGCGGCGGCGGCCTTCTCGTCGTCGATGCGGTCGCCCACCTTGAGGGGCATGTAGCTGAACACGGTGCCCGCCTCGGTGCGCTGCACGCCTTCCACGCGGATGTCGCGGATCACGAACGGCTCGATCGCGAGCGCCGGCAGCGCCATCGCGCACGCGAGCGCCGCCATCGCCCAGCGCAGGCGCGAAAATGCGGACGCGCCGCGGCGCGGCGATGGGTCGTGCATCAGGGGTTCAACCCGTGAAGAGGCGGTTTAGGTCGTTGTAGAACGCGAAGAACGTGAGTCCCAGGAGCAGGGCGAGGCCGAGGCGCTGGCCTATTTCCATCGTTTTCTCCGAGACTGGCGTGCCCTTCACGATTTCGGCGAAATAATACACCAGGTGCCCCCCATCCAGCAGGGGAATGGGCAGCAAGTTGAGCACGCCCAGGCTCACGCTCACGAGGGCGAGGAAGCCGAGCGACGTGACCCAGCCCAGGCGCGCCGATTGCCCGGCATAGTCGGCGATCGTGATGGGCCCGGAAAGGTTCTTCCACGAAAGCTGCCCCATCACCATGCGGGCGAGCATCTTCACGCTGAAGACCGAGAGGTCCCACACCTTCTCCACCGCCCTGGCTGCCGCCTCGGCGGGGCCGTACCGCACGGTGGTCGTGAAGGGCTCGTAGGCCTTCTTGAGCACCGCCAGCGCGGGCTGCAGGCCCAGTTGGCCCGCTCCGTCCTTGCGCGCCTCGGGCACCGCGTCGATCACGAGCTTCGCGCCCTCGCGCTCCACCTCGACCGCGAGCCTGCGGCCCGCGGCGGGCCGCACCCGGCCCACGAACTCGTCCCAGGTCGCGATGGTCACGCCGTCGACCGCCGTCACCAGGTCGCCCTCGCGGAAGCCCGCGCGTTCGGCGGGGCTCGCGGGCGCGGGCGGGCCCAGGCGCGGCGCGAACGCGGGGCGGTAGGCGCGGATGCCGAGCTTCACGAGCAGGTCCTGGTCCAGGTCCTCCCTGGTGAGGCTCGACATGTCGAGGCGGTTCACCTCGCGCCGGCCATCGCGCGAGCGCACCTCGACCACGGTCTCGTCGCGGGCCACCGCGTGCTTGAGCATCGCCCAGCGCACGTCGCTCCAGGTCTGCACGGCCTCGTCGCCCACGTGGGTGATCGTGTCGCCGGAGGCGAGCCCCGCCACGGCCGCGGGCGTGCCGCGCGGCGGATCGGCGAGCACGGGCACGTCCCCGGGCATGCCCGCCACGAAGAGCACCCAGTAGAGCGCGATCGCGAGCAGGAAATTCGCGATGGGCCCGGCCAGCACGATGAACGAGCGCGCCCACACGCTCTTGTTGTTGAACGCGCGCGGCTCCTCCCCGGGCGGGACGGGCCCTTCCCGCTCGTCCAGCATCTTCACGTAGCCGCCCAGCGGAACCGCCGCCACCACCCACTCGGTGTGGTCGCGGCCGCGCCGGCGCAGGAAGAGCGGCTTGCCGAACCCGATGTTGAAGCGAAGGATCTTCACGTCCATCGCGCGCGCGGCGAGGTAGTGGCCGAACTCGTGCACGACCACGAGCACGCCCACGGTGACGAGGAAAGCGACGACGGTGGAGAAAAGTTCGCCCATGCCCGATTATCCCGCCGCGCCGGCCGCCATGGGCGATCGGCGCGCGACGAAGCGGCGCGCGAGCGCCCGCGCTTCCACGTCCGCGGCATAGACCTGCTCGAGGGAAACCAGCGGCTCGGCCGCCGCCTCGGCGAGCACGCTTTCGATCACCTCCGCGATGCCGGTGAACGCGAGCCTTCCCTCGAGGAACGACTCGACGGCGATCTCGTTGGCGGCGTTGAGCGCGGCGGGCGCCGTGCCGCCCACGCGCAGCGCCTCGCGCGCGAGCGCCACGCACGGGAATCGAAGGCCGTCCACGCGCTCGAACTCGAGGCTGCCGAGCGTGGTGAAATCGAGCGGCGCGGCACCCGACTCGATGCGCTCGGGATGGGCGAGCGCGCAGGCGATCGGCGTGCGCATGTCGGGCGCGCCCAGCTGCGCGATCACCGAGCCGTCGGCGTATTCCACCATCGAGTGGATCACGCTCTGCGGGTGCACCACGATCTGGATCGCCTCCAGCGGCGCGCCGAACAGCCAATGCGCCTCGATCACCTCGAGGCCCTTGTTCATCATGGTGGCCGAGTCCACCGAGATCTTCTGCCCCATCACCCAGTTGGGATGCGCCACCGCCTGCTGGGGCGTCACGCGCGCGAGCCGCTCGATGGGCGTGGTCCGGAACGGCCCGCCCGAGGCGGTGAGGAGCAGCCGGCGCACGCCGGCGCGCTCGAGCTCGCCTTCGCGCCCGCACGTGAAGCCGCGCGGCAGCGACTGGAAGAGCGCGGAATGCTCGCTGTCGATGGGCAGGAGCCTCGCGCCGCCCTCGGCCACGGCGCGCATGAAGAGCGCCCCCGACATGACGAGCGCCTCCTTGTTGGCGAGCAGGACTTCCTTGCCGGCGCGCGCCGCCGCGAGCGTCGCGGGAAGCCCCGCCGCGCCCACGATCGCCGCCATCACCGCGTCCACGTCGTCGCGTGCGACGACGGCCTCGAGCGCCTCCGGCCCGCAGTGCACTTCGGTTTCCACGCCGCGCTGCGCGAGCCCGCGGCGAAGGCGCTCGGCGGCGTCGGGATCGCGCAGCACCGCGTGCGCGGGGCGGTGGTGGAAGCATTGCTCGAGCAGCAGCGCATCGCTCTTGGCCGCCGCGAGCGCCGTCACGCGGAAGCGGGTGGGATGGCGCGCCACGACGTCGAGCGTGCTCTTGCCGATGGATCCGGTGGAGCCGAGGATCGCGATGCGCTTCACGCCGCGCCCCCGAGCTTCAACGACAGGGCGAACGCCGCCACCGGCAGCGTCGAGGTGAGCGCGTCGATGCGGTCGAGCACGCCGCCGTGCCCGGGCAGCAGCGAGCTGGAATCCTTGAGCCCCGCGCCGCGCTTCATCCACGACTCGAAGAGGTCGCCCACGACGCTCAGGACCGCGAGCACCAGCATCGCGCCCACGAGCGGCGCGCCGAGCGCGGCGCCCGCAACCGGCGGGACGGGCCACGGCTGCACGCGCGCGAGCCACGCGAGCACGAGCCCGTAAGCGGCGACTCCCGCGAGCGCGCCATAGACGCCCTCCCAGGTCTTGCCGGGTGAAATCGCGGGCGCGAGCTTGTGGCGACCGAAGGCGCGCCCGGCGAAATACGCCGCGATGTCGGCGATCCACACGATGGCGGCGATGGCGAGCAGCAGCCACGGGCTCGCATCCCTCAGCACGACGAACGCGAACCAGGTGGGCCACATCACGAGCCACCCGGCCAGGGCGCAGGTGCCCGCGCGGGGCCGGCCCAGGCGCGCGAGCCAGATGGGCGCGGCCACGACCCAGAAGATGGCCGAGAGGATGAACGCGACCGTCGCGGCGTCCATGAAGGTCCCGCGCGGATCGCGCAGGTAGAGCAGCCAGAACGCGGCGCCCAGCGCGCCGGAGGCGAAGAGGTAGATGCCCTGCGCCCTGGGCGCGAGCGCGGAAAGGCCCGACCACTCCCAGCAGGCGACGAGCGCCACCACCAGCACGAACGCGGCCCACGCCGCGGCGGGCGCGAGGAACAGCATGGCGAGGAGCACCGCGAGGACGACCACCGCCGTGATGACGCGCGTGCGCAGCAAGCGGGGCTTCAGCCGGCCTGCGGAACCGGCTCGCCTTCCTTGAGCTGCTCGCTGGTGCGCCCGAAGCGGCGTTCGCGGGCGCGGTACGAGGTGAACGCCTCGTCGAGCAGGGCCGCGCCGAAGTCGGGCCACAACGCTTCGGTGAAATAGAGCTCGGTGTACGCGAGCTGCCAGAGCAGGAAGTTGGACACGCGCTGCTCGCCGCCGGTGCGGATGAAGAGGTCGGGCTCGGGCGCGTAGGCCATGGACAGGAAACGGGCGAGCCGCTCCTCGGTCACGGGCGCCGACGGATCCTCCAGGCGGCAACGTTCCGCGGCCTGCAGGATGTCCCAGCGGCCGCCGTAGTTGGCCGCGATGGTGAGGGTGAGCCCCTTGTTGTCGCGCGTGAGCGCCTCGCCGCGCTGGATGTGGCGCAGCAGCCGCTCGTCGAAGGCCGCGAGGTCGCCCACCACGCGGAAGCGGATGCCGTTGTCGTGGAGCTTGCCGACTTCCTGCTCGAGGGCGCGCAGGAAAAGCTGCATCAGGAAGGAGACTTCCTCGGGCGGGCGGCGCCAGTTCTCGCTCGAGAAGGCGAAGAGGGTGAGGTAGTCCACGCCCGCCTTGGCGCACGCCTTCACCGTCTCGCGCACCGCCTCCACG
Organism: Usitatibacter sp.; assembly: GCA_035519515.1. Lineage (GTDB taxonomy): Bacteria > Pseudomonadota > Gammaproteobacteria > Burkholderiales > Usitatibacteraceae > Usitatibacter. The sequence goes on along the minus strand of DATIWC010000058.1, from coordinate 31,271 downwards.
CCCTTGCGGTGGCCGGCCACGCGCGGCAGGAACCGTTGCTTGGCCCAGCGCCCGTTGCCGTCCATGATGATCGCGACGTGGCGCGGCACGACCGCGGTCTCGGGGATCACCTTCGTGGACGACTGGAACTCGCTCATACCGCCATCAGGTCCTTTTCCTTCTCGGCCACCAGCTTGTCGATGTCCGCGATCGACTTGTCGGTGAGCGCCTGGATCTCCTTCTCGGCGCGCTTGTCGTCGTCCTCGCTCACCTCGCCGTCCTTCATCAGGGCCTTCACGTGGGCCATCGCGTCGCGGCGGATGTTGCGCACCGCGACCTTGGCGTTCTCGCCCTCGTGCTTCACGATCTTGGCGAGCTCCCGGCGCCGCTCCTCCGTGAGGGCCGGCATCGGCACCCGGATGACATCGCCGGAGGTCGCCGGGTTCACGCCGAGGTCGGAATCCCGGATCGCCCGTTCCACGGCCTGGACCATCTTCTTCTCGAACGGCTGGATCGAAATGGTGCGCGCATCGGCCAGCGTCACGTTGGCGACCTGGTTGATGGGGGTCTCGGTGCCGTAGTAGTCGACGCGCAGGTGGTCGATGAGGCCCGTGTGGGCGCGGCCGGTGCGCACTTTCGCGAGGTCGTGCTTGAGCGTCTCGATGGACTTGGCCATCTTGTCGGTGGCCTGTTTCTTGATCTCGGCAATACTCATCAGGTTCCCCCTGTCACGCGCCGTTGAGCGGCTGCGTCCGCTCCAACGGCCGCCCCGCTGCCCGTCAAGAATACAGATTTCATCTAGTTATGGACGAGGGTGCCTTCGTCCTCGCCCATCACGACGCGCTTCAGCGCGCCGGCCTTGAATATGGAGAATACGTTGATCGGCAGACGCTGGTCGCGGCAGAGCGCAAGGGCCGTGGCGTCCATCACCTTGAGGTTCTTCACGAACGCCTCGTCGAAGGTGATCTTGCCGTAGCGGGTCGCGGTCTTGTCCTTGAGCGGGTCGGCCGTGTACACGCCGTCCACCTTGGTGGCCTTGAGGACGATGTTGGCCTCGACCTCGCGCCCGCGCAGCGCCGCCGCCGTATCCGTGGTGAAGAAGGGGTTGCCGGTGCCCGCCGCGAAGATGACGATCTTGCCCTCCTCGAGGTAGCGGATCGCCTTGCCGCGGAGGTAGGGCTCCACCACGGGCTCGATGCTGAGCGCCGACTGCACGCGCGCCACGAGGCCCCCGCGGTTCATCGCGTCGCCCAGGGCGAGCGCGTTGATCACGGTGGCGAGCATGCCCATGTAGTCGGCCGTGGCGCGGTCCATGCCGGCCGCGCCCTGCGAGACGCCGCGGAAGATGTTGCCCCCGCCGATCACCACCGCCACCTGCACGCCGAGGTCCGAGACTTCCTTCACCTCGGCCACGATGCGCTCGACCATCTCGCGGTTGATGCCGAACGAGTCGTCGCCCATCAGCGCCTCCCCCGAAAGCTTGAGGAGGATGCGCTGGTAGGCGGGCTGGGCCGGCGGGTTGGCCTGCTCGGCGCGGCCGTCGGCCATGGTCGTGCCGGTCACGCCGCGGTCTTTGCCATCGCCGCCACCTCGGCGGCGAAGTCCGCCTGCTTCTTCTCGATGCCCTCGCCCACCACCAGGAAGCGGTAGCCGTGCAGCCTCGACTTCTGCGCCGCGAGCATCTTCTCGACGGTCTGCTTGTCGTCCTTCACGAACGGCTGGCCGAGCAGCGTGATCTCGGCGAGGAACTTGTTGATGCCGCCCTCGACCATCTTCGCCACGATCTCCGGCGGCTTGCCGGATTCGGCCGCGCGCGCCTCGAGGATCTTGCGCTCGCCGGCGATCACCTGGGGATCGACGTCGTTGCGCGACATGAAGCGCGGCTTCGCGAACGCGATGTGCATGGAGACGTCCTTGGCCACCGTTTCGGGGCCCTCGACGTCCACCAGCACCGCGATCTTGGAGCCCGGGTGCACGTACTGCACGAGCTTGCCGTTGGCCTCGATGCGCGCGAAGCGGCGCACGCTGATGTTCTCGCCGATCTTCTGCACGAGCTTCTGGCGGGTGGACTCCACCGTCTCGGCCCCGATCTTCATCTGGGAGAGCGCCTCCACGCTGGCCGGGGACTGCCGGCCGACGAGCTCGGCGAGCGCCGCGGCGAACTGCGTGAAGTCCGGGTTCTTCGCGACGAAGTCCGTCTCGGCGTTCACTTCCACGATCGCGCCCACCTTGCCGTCGGGCGAGAGCCAGGTGGCGACCGCGCCGTCGGCGGCCACGCGCGAGGCGGCCTTGGAGGCCTTCGCGCCGCTCTTGATGCGCAGCAGCTCCTCCGCCTTACTGATGTCGCCGCCCGCTTCCTCGAGCGCCTTCTTGCATTCCATCATGCCGAGCCCCGTGATCTCGCGAAGCTCCTTGACCAGCCCTGCCGTGATCTCTGCCATTCAAATCTCCGATTCGTCGTCCCCGGATGCGGGGATGCAAAAAAGGGGCCCGATCAGCCCCTTTTCGTGCGGGTCGGTGCTGTGACCCCTTACTGCTTTTCCTGTTCCTCGACCTCGACGAAATCCTCCGAGCTGCCGCCGGGGGCGACCATCTCGTTGATGACCTGGCTGCGGCCTTCGAGGATCGCGTCGGCCACGCCGCGCGCGTACAGGCGGATGGCGCGGGTGGAGTCGTCGTTGCCCGGGATCACGTAGTCGATGCCGTCGAGCGAGTTGTTGGAGTCCACCACGCCCACGATGGGAATGCCCAGCGTGCGCGCCTCGGTGACCGCGATCTTGTGGAAGCCCACGTCGATCACGAAGAGCGCATCGGGCACGCGCTCCATGTCCTTGATGCCGCCCAGCGAGCGCTCGAGCTTCTCGCGCTCGCGCGCGTTCAGCAGCTGCTCCTTCTTGGAAAGGCGCTCGATGGAGCCGTCGGCCACCATCGCGTCCATCTCCTTCAGGCGCTTGATCGAGCCCTTCACCGTCTTGAAGTTGGTGAGCATGCCGCCCAGCCAGCGGTGGTCGACGAAGGGCGCGCCGGCGCGCATGGCCTCTTCCTTCACGATCTCGCGGGCCTGCCGCTTGGTGCCCACGAACAGGATCTGGCCCTTGTTCGAGGTGAGCTGGCGCACGTACCGGAGCGCTTCCTGGTACATCGGAAGCGACTTCTCGAGGTTGATGATGTGGATCTTGTTGCGGGCCCCGAAGATGTACGGGGCCATCTTGGGATTCCAGTAGCGCGTCTGGTGGCCGAAGTGAACGCCGGCCTCCAGCATCTGGCGCATGGTGACGGACATGCTTGCAATACTCCTTAGGTCAGGTTGGCCTCCCCCGCGGCTTGATTGGGCCTGGATTGCGCCCAACACCTTGGCCTTTCGCGGGGTGTGAATTTCCGTTGGCGACCAATCCAAATGCGCCAGCGGATAGCCAGATATTATAGCGCAAAAAGGGGCCTTGAATCAAACATTTCCGGCCGCATGTTGGCCGGGCGCCCGGCGCCCCCGGGGCCGCGCAGGAACCGTTCCAGCCCGCCCCCCGCCTAACGATATAATCCGAGCCTATGGAAGGACGCCACAGCATGGGGTTGCAGGTGAAGAGCCCCGCCGACATCGAAGCGATGCGCATCGCCGGCCGCCTCGCGGCCGAGGTGCTCGACTTCATCACGCCCCACGTGAAGCCCGGCGTTTCCACGGGAACGCTCGACAAGCTCTGCCACGACTACATGGTCAAGGTGCAGGGCACGGTGCCGGCGCCGCTCAACTACGCGCCGCCCGGGCACCGCCCGTATCCGAAGTCCATCTGCACCTCGGTGAACCACCAAGTCTGCCACGGCGTGCCCGGCGACAAGATCCTGCGCCACGGCGACATCGTGAACATCGACATCACCGTGATCAAGGACGGCTGGCACGGCGACACGAGCCGCATGTTCTACGTGGGCGAGCCCTCCGTGCAGGCGAGGCGCCTGTGCGAGGTCACCTACGAGTGCATGTGGAAGGGCATCGCCGCGGTGAAGCCCGGCGCCACGTTGGGCGACATCGGCTTCGCGATCCAGCGCCACGCCGAGGCGAACGGCTTCAGCGTGGTGCGCGAATTCTGCGGCCACGGCATCGGCCGGCGCTTCCACGAGGAGCCGCAGATCCTCCACTACGGGCGCCCCGGCCAGGGCCTGCAGATCGTGCCCGGCATGACCTTCACCGTCGAGCCCATGATCAACGCCGGGCGGCGCGACATTCGCCAGCTCGCCGACGGCTGGACCATCGTCACGGCGGATCATTCGCTCTCGGCACAGTGGGAGCACACGGTGCTGGTGACCGAGGAGGCTTTCGAGGTCCTCACGGTTTCCGCGGGCACGCCGAAGATTCCAGGATTCGTCCAGGCGGCGACGCAGGCCGCGTAGGCGTGTCCGCCGCCGCTCCCTCCGCCTCGGCCACCCGCACCGCCGCCGCCAACACCCGCGCCTGGCTGCGCGAGCACACCGAAAGGCTCGAGCGGCGCTTTCTTCGCAGTCCCGACGCCGCCCGCACCCTCGCCGAGCGCGCGGCGCTGGTGGACGAGCTGCTGCAAAGGCTGTGGCGCGAGGCGGGCGTGAACGCTTCGTTCGCCCTGGTGGGCGTGGGCGGCTACGGGCGCGGCGCGCTCTTTCCCCATTCCGACGTCGATGTCCTCGTGCTGCTGCCCGACGGGTCGAAGCCGGACGCGGCGGTCGAACGCTTCATCGGCGCGCTCTGGGATAGCGGCCTCGAGCCGGGCCACAGCGTGCGCACCGCCTCGGAATGCGTCGAGGAGGCCGTGAAGGACGTGACCGTCGACACGAGCCTGCTGGAATCGCGCCTCGTCGCGGGCGACGGCGATCTCCTCGCGGCGCTCGATGCGCGGCTTCGCGAGCGGCGCAACGTGCGCGCGTTCTTCGACGCGAAGTTCAAGGAGCAGAAGCGCCGCCACGAGCGCTTCCAGGAAGCGGCCTACAACCTGGAGCCCAACATCAAGGAGAGCCCGGGCGGGCTGAGGGACCTGCAGATGGTCCTGTGGCTCGCGCGCGCCGCGGGCCTGGGCCAGTCGTGGAAGGCGCTCGCCGAAGAGGGGATCATCACCGCGAAGGAGGCCGCGTCGATCGCCTCGGCCGAGCGCGTGCTGCAGGACCTGCGCATCCGCCTGCACTACCTCGCCGGGCGGCGCGAGGACCGCCTCGTCTTCGACCACCAGATCGAGATCGCGCGGCAGCTCAAGCTCGCCGCGAAGGCCGGCATGGCGCCCTCGGACCTGCTGATGCGCCGCTACTACGTCGCCGCGAAGGCGATCTGGCGCTTCAACCAGATCGTCCTGTCCAACCTCTTCGCGCGCATCACGCCGGAGAACGAGCGCAAGGTGCGCAAGCTCGACGACGACTTCGTCGTGGACAACATGACGCTCGAGCCGCGCGACGAGAAGCTCTTCGAGAAGCGCCCCGGCATGATCCTGGAGGCGTTCAGGCGGCTGCAGGACAACCGCGGCATCGTTGGCCTGGGGCCCACCGCGCTTCGCTCGCTCTCTCGCGCGCTGCCCTCCATCACGCGCAAGTTCCGCGCCGACCGCGCCAACCACCGGCGCTTCATGGAAATCATGCGCGGCGACCGGCTCACGTGGACGCTGCGCCGCATGAGCCGCTACGGCGTGCTGGGCCGCTACCTCCCGGCGTTCGGGCGCATCGTGGGCCAGATGCAGCACGACCTCTTCCACGTCTACACCGTGGACGAGCACATCCTCATGGTGATCCGCAACCTGCGCCGCTTCCGGATCCCGCGCTTCGACCACGAGTACCCGTTCCTCTCGACCCTCATGCAGGAGTTCGACCGGCCCGAGGTACTCTATCTCGCCGCGCTCTTCCACGATATCGCGAAGGGGCGCGGCGGGGACCACTCGCACCTGGGCGGAAGCGACGCGGCCGCGTTCTGCCAGTCGCATGGCCTCTCGAAGGCGGATTCGGACCTCGTGGTCTGGCTCGTCGAGAACCACCTCGTCATGTCGGCCACGGCGCAGAAGCAGGACCTCACGGATCCGGAGGTGATCTCGAGCTTCGCCACGCTGGTGGGCGACGAGCGCCGGCTCGCCGCGCTCTACATCCTTACCGTCGCCGACATCCGCGGAACCAGCCCCGCCGTGTGGAACGCGTGGAAGGGCAAGCTCCTCGAGGACCTCTTCCGCTCCACGCGGCGCATCCTGCGCGGCGAGCTCGACTACGCCGCCTCCGCGATCGTGGCGAAGAAGGCCGAGGCGTTGCGCATCTTCCGCGGCTACGTCCCCGTGGCCGGCAAGCACGAGGCGCTGTGGGCGACCCTCGACGACAACTACTTCCAGCGCTTCGAGGTGGCCGAGATCGCGTGGCATACGCGCACGCTGTGGTCGCGCGTGGCGCCCGACAAGCCCATCGTGCGCGCGCGCCTCTCGCCCGTGGGCGAAGGCCTCCAGGTGCTCGTGTACGCGCCCGACCAGCCCGGCCTCTTCGCGCGCATCACGAGTTTCTTCGAGCGCAACCAGATGGACGTGGCGGCGGCGAAGATCTACACGACGCAGCAGGGCTTCGCGCTGGACAGCTTCCAGGTGCTCACGCGCACCCGCGAGGGCGAGCACTACCGCGAGCTCATCCAGTCGATCGAGTCGGGCCTCGGGGCGGCCATCGCGCCGGCGCAGCCCCTGGGCGCGCCGCCTTCGGGCCGCATCTCGCGCTGGGTGAAGCACTTCCCCATCGAGCCTTCGGTTTCCATCGTGCCGGGCCGGCGCGCAAGGCACTGGGTCGTGAACGTGAGCTGCGCCGACCGTCCGGGCCTGCTCTCGGCGCTCTCGCGCGTGTTCCTCGACCACGGGCTCAACCTCGTCGATGCGCGCGTCACGACGCTGGGCGCCCGCGCCGAGGACGTCTTCGTCGTGAACGGCGAGCAGCTCCAGGACGAAGCGCACCGCGAACGCATCAAGCAGGACCTGTGCAAGGTCGCCTCGTAGTCCTCGCGCTCTTCGCGCTCGCGGCATGCGGCCGCGAGGCGCCGGCGCCTGCCACGACCGTGGTCCTCATCGGTCACGCGGGCCCGCTCACCGGCCCCATCGCGCACCAGGGCAAGGACGACGAGAACGGCGTGTCGCTCGCCATCGAGCAGGCGAACGGGAAGCACCTGGTGATCGGCGGCAAGCCCGTCACCTTCCGCCTGATGAGCGAGGACGACCAGGGCGATCCCAAGATCGGCACCACGGTCGCGCAGAAGCTCGTCGATGCGCACGTGGCCGCGGTCATCGGCCACCTCAATTCCGGCGTGACGATCCCAGCCTCCGAGCTCTACGACAAGGCAGGCATCCCGGTGATCACAGGCTCGGCCACCAGCCCCGAGCTCACCGAGCGCGGCCTGAAGGGCGTCTTCCGCACCATCGGGCGCGACGACCAGCAGGGCCCGGCCATCGCCGCCTACATCGCTTCCGAGCTCAAGGCGAAGAGCGCGGCCATCGTGGACGACAAGACGGCTTATGGCGAGGGTCTCGCGAGCGAGGTGGAGAAGGCGCTGCGGGCGGCCCACGTGACGATCGTCGGCCGCGAGCGCACCACGGACAAGGAGACGGACTTCAAGGCGATCCTCACGCGCCTGAAGTCGAAGCAGCCGGACGTGGTCTTCCACGGCGGCATGGACGCGACCGGCGGCCTCATGCTGAAGCAGGCGCGCGAGCTGGGCGTGAAGGCCGCCTTCGCCTTCGGCGACGGCGCGTGCACCGACGAGATGGCGCAGCTCGCGGGCCCCGCGGGCGAAGGCCTCGCGTGCTCCCAGGCGGGGCTGCCCGCGGCCTCCGCCACGAAGGAATTCCGCGACGCGTTCAACCCGAAGTACGGCGAGACCAAGCTCTACGCGCCCTTCTTCTACGACGCGGCCAACGTGATCATCGACGCGATGAAGCGCGCGGATTCGACCGATCCCGCGCGGTTCACGCCGAGGATCTACGAGGCGAAGTTCGACGGCGCGACCGGCCACATCGAGTTCGACGCGAAGGGCGACCGCAAGGACGCGGAGATGACGATCTTCCGCATGCAGGGCGGCAAGATCGTGCCGGTGGCGATCTACCGCAACGGCAGGATGGAGCCCTTCAGGTAGCGGCTAGGTCGGCGCAGGCAGCCCGTCGTTCAGCCTGAGCCAGCCGCGGATCACGCGATAGAGGTACCAGATCGTGAGGATTCCCCAGGGGATCCACACGAACAGGATGCCCACCACCGTGATCACGAACACCAGGGTCACGATCACCAGCCACAGCAGCCCCCACCCGAAGGTGCGCGCGAGCCACGAGTAGTGCGTCTCGACCCACGTGCCGCGCACGTTGTCGCGGGCGATGGCGCCGATGATCACGGCCACCAGCGCGAGCGTCCAGAGCGTGAACGGCGCGAGCGCGTGGAGGATGTAGAGGATCTGGGCGTTGGTCGTGCGCACCGGGGCTTCACTCATCGACAAGCTCCTCGCCGGGGAAAAGTTCCTCGTTGAAGCCGAAGCGCGACAGGTCCGTCATCCGCTGCGGGTAGAGGATGCCGTCCAGGTGGTCGCATTCGTGCTGCACGACGCGGGCATGGAAGCCCTCGGCGACGCGGTCGATGGGATTGCCGTCCTCGTCGAAGCCCGTGTAGCGCAGCTTCGTGTAGCGCGGCACCACGCCGCGCATGCCCGGCACCGAGAGGCAGCCTTCCCAGTCCTCCTCGACCTCGCGGGTGAGCATCTGCAGCTTCGGGTTCACCAGCACGGTGAAGGGCACTTCCTCGGCATCGGGATAGCGCGGGTTCCTGCTCACGCCGAAGATCACCACGCGCTGCAGGACGCCGATCTGCGGCGCCGCGAGACCGGCGCCGTTCTTCGCCGCCATGGTCTCCTTCATGTCGGCGACGAGCTGCTTGAGCTCCGGCGAGCCCAGCTTCTCCACCGGCTTGGACTTCTCGCGCAGGACCGGGTGACCCATGCGCAACACCTCACGAGCGGCCATGGCGCTCCACCATTTTCGCGACGATCAAGCGGATCCCCCCCATCGTTTCCTCGATCACGCGCCCGATGTCCTCGAGGGACACGGTGCGTGCGCTCGCACCCCGGCCGGCGGCCGGATTCACCACCACGGCGAGGTGCGCGTATTCCATGCCGAGCTCGCGCGCGAGCGCGGCCTCGGGCATGCCCGTCATGCCGACCATCGTGGCGCCGTCGCGCTCGAGGCGGTCGATCTCGGCCTTGGTCTCCAGGCGCGGGCCCTGCGTGGCGGCGTAGGTGCCGCCATCGACCGCCGGCACGCCCGCCGCCCTCGCCGAGGCGAGCGCGAGCTCGCGCAGCGCCTGCGCGTAAGGGTGCGTGAAGTCGATGTGCGTCACCGGGTGCTCGGCGCCCTCGAAGAACGTCGAATGGCGTCCCCAGGTGTAGTCGATGATCTGGTCGGGAACGACGATGGTGCCCGCGCCCAGGTCGGGCGCGATGCCGCCCACGGTGCACACGGCAACGACCTGCCTCACGCCCTGCGCGTGGAGCGCCCAGAGGTTGGCGCGGTAGTTGATCTCGTGCGGCGCGAGCGTGTGCCCGTAGCCGTGCCGCGCCAGGAAGATCACTTCGCGATCGCCGACGCCGCCGAACGTGAGCGGTCCCGAGGGCTCGCCGTAGGGCGTGCGCACGATCTTGCGATGCCTGATTTCCAGGTTGGCGAGCTGCGTGAGCCCGCTGCCTCCGATGACGGCGATCATGTGTCCTTCAATGCGTAGATGGCCGGCAGGTTGCGCCACAGGCCGTAGGCGTCCATGCCGAAGCCGAAGACGTACCGGTTGGGCACGGTGACGCCCACGAAGTCGGCCGTGATGGGCTTCTCGCGGCCGATGGCCTTGTCGGCGAATACGGCGGCGAGGACCTGGCTCGCGCCCATCTCGACGAGGCGCTTGCGGATGGCGGCGAGGGTGATGCCCTCGTCGAGGATGTCGTCCACCACCAGCACCACGCGCCCGCGCACGTTGTCGCGCGGCGGCAGGCGCCAGGTGATCTCGCGTCCCTGGATGTCGTTGTTGTAGCGCGTGACCTCGATGGCGCCGAACTCGAGCGGAAAACGCAGCAGCGGCAGGAGCTGGCCCGTGAAGAGCGCCGCGCCGCCCATCACCGAGAGCACGACCGGGAACTCGCCCTCGAGCCTCGCGGTGATGTCGGCCGCCAGGCGTTGCACCGCCTCGCGCACCTGCTCGGCGCTGAAAAGCTGGGTCGCCTCGTCGAGGAGGCGCAGCGCCTCCTCGCGCCCCTTCACGGCTTCTTCCCGCCGGCGACCGTGCCGATGAAGCTGCGGAAGTCCGCGGCGAGCTCGGGGTGCTTGAGCGCGTAGTTCACGGTGGCCTTGAGGTAGCCCAGCTTCGAGCCGCAGTCGTAGCGCGTGCCCTGGAACTCGTAGGCGTTCACCGCCTCCTCGCGCAGCAGCCGGCCGATGGCGTCGGTGAGCTGGATCTCGCGGCCCGCGCCGGGACGCAGGTTCTCGAGGAAATGGAAGATGCGCGGCGACAGGATGTAGCGCCCCACGACGCCCAGCGTCGAGGGCGCCTCCTCGGGCTTGGGCTTCTCGACGATGTTGGTGACGCGCGAGACCCCTTCCTTCGCGCGCTCGACCGAGACGATGCCGTACGAGGCCGTGTCCTCGCGCGGCACGTTCTGCACCGCGACGATGCTGCCGCCGGATTTCGCGTGCACGTGCGCCATCTGCTTCATCACGGGCACCTGCGCGTCGATCAGGTCGTCGGCGAGGATCACCGCGAAGGGCTCGTCGCCCACCAGGTGGCGCGCGCAGAGCACCGCGTGGCCCAGGCCGAGGGCCTCCGCCTGGCGGATGTACGCGCACGAGACGCCCTCGGGCAGCAGCCCGCGCACTTCCTTCAGCAGCTTGTTCTTGCCGTGGGCCTGCAGCTCGGCCTCGAGCTCGTAGGCCTTGTCGAAATGGTCCTCGATGGCGCGCTTGCCGCGGCCGGTGATGAAGATGAGGTCGGTGATGCCCGCGCCGACGGCCTCCTCCACCGCGTACTGGATGAGCGGCTTGTCGACGATCGGCAGCATCTCCTTGGGAGAGGCCTTGGTGGCGGGAAGGAATCGCGTGCCCAGGCCCGCGACGGGGAACACGGCTTTGGTGACTTTTTGCATGCCTACCTTCCCAGGATCCGGAGGAACTGCGCCTCGTCGAGGACCGCGACGCCCAGCTCGCGCGCCTTGTCGAGCTTGGACCCCGCTTCCTCGCCGGCGACCACGCAGTCGGTCTTCTTCGAGACCGATCCCGTGACCTTTCCCCCGAGCGCCTCGATGCGCTCCTTCGCCTCGTCGCGCGTCATCGCCGCGAGGGTGCCCGTGAGGACCACGATTTTACCCGCGAAGGGCCCCGACGCCCCGGCCTCGCGCGCGGGCGCCCCTTCCTTCCAGTGCACGCCCGCGGCGCGCAGCTGCTCCACCACCTCGCGGTTGTGCCGCTCCCCGAGGAAGTTGGCGATGGATTGGGCGACGACCGGGCCCACGTCGGGCGCTTCCTGCAGCTCCTCCAGGCTCGCATCGAGGAGCGCATCGAGGTTGCCGAAGTGGCGCGCGAGGTCCTTCGCCGTCACCTCGCCCACGTTGCGGATTCCGAGCGCGTAGATGAAGCGCGGCAGTGTCGTCGCCTTGCTCTTCTCGATCGCCGCGTGCACGTTGGCCGCCGACTTTTCCGCCATGCGCTCGAGCTCGGCGAGCTTCGCGATGCCCAGCTTGTAGATGTCGGCCGGCGTGCGCACGAGGCCCGCGTCCACGACCTGGTCCACGAGCTTCTCGCCGAGCCCCTCGATGTCCATGGCGCGGCGCGAGGCGAAATGCAGCAGCGCCTGCTTGCGCTGCGCGGCGCAGAAGAGCCCGCCCGTGCAGCGCGCCACCGCTTCGTCTTCCTCGCGCACGACGCGGGAGCCGCACACCGGGCACTTCTTCGGCATGACGAAGGGGTCCTTGCGCGGTCCCTTCTTCGCCACGCGCGCCACCTCGGGAATCACGTCGCCCGCGCGGCGCACCACCACCGTGTCGCCCTTCCAGATGTCCTTGCGGCGGATCTCGTCCTCGTTGTGCAGCGTCGCGTTCACGATGGTGGTGCCGCCCACGAAGACCGGCGCGAGGCGCGCCACCGGCGTGAGCGCCCCGGTGCGCCCCACCTGGATGCCGATGTCGAGGAGCTCCGTGGTCGCCTCCTCCGCCGGGAACTTGTGAGCCACCGCCCAGCGCGGCGCGCGCGAGACGAAGCCGAGCTTCGCCTGGTCGGCGACCTTGTTCACCTTGTAGACCACGCCGTCGATGTCGTAGGGCAGCTTCGGGCGCATGGCGCCCACGTCCGCGTAGAACTTGAGCAGGCCCGCCACGCCCTTCACGGTGCGATGCTCCTTCGCGACGGGGAAGCCCAGCGCGCCCAGCGCCTCGATGAGCCGCGAGTGCGTCGCCGGGACCTCGAAGCCATCGACCGCGCCGATCCCGTAGGCGAAGAACGAGAGCTTGCGCTGCGCCGTGAGCCTGGAATCGAGCTGGCGCAGCGCGCCCGCCGCGGAGTTGCGCGGGTTCACGTAGGTCTTCTCGCCGGCGGCCGCGAGGCGCCGGTTCATCGCCTCGAACTCCTTGCGCATCATCAGGACCTCGCCGCGCACCTCCAGGAGCTTCGGGTGCCGGCGCCCCTCGAGGCGAAGCGGGATCGGGCGCACGGTGCGCAGGTTGGGCGTGACGTCCTCGCCGGTCGCGCCGTCGCCGCGCGTCGCACCCTGCACGAACAGGCCGTCCTCGTAGGCGAGGGTGACCGCGAGCCCGTCGAACTTGAGCTCGGCGGAATACTCCACCTCGTCCACGCCGAGGCCTTCGCGGCAGCGCCGGTCGAAGGCCGCCACCTCTTCCTCGTCGAACGCGTTGGCGAGCGAGAGCATCGGCACGCGATGCTCGGCGGGGGCGAAGCTGTCGCTGGGCGCGGCACCCACGCGTTGCGTGGGGGAATCGGGCGTGGCGAGCTCGGGGTGCTCGGTCTCGATCTTCACCAGCTCCTGGAAGAGCCGGTCGAACTCGGCGTCGCTGATCTCGGGCGCGGCCTCGACGTAGTAGAGGCGGTTGTGGCGCTCGATGGCGCGGCGCAGCTTCTCGGCCTTCTCCGCGAGCGTCACGGCGAAGCGCGCCCTTCCATCAGCTATACAGGCGCCGGGCGAGCGCGCCGCCGGCCGGGATCCCGTGCGCTTCCATCTCGTGGAAGATCTTCTCGAGCGAGCGGCGGATGGAGGCGAGCCCCGCGTCGGTGAGCGGCTTGCGGTTGTCGTCCACGAGCTCGCCGCCCAGCGTCGCGGCGAAGACCTGCGCCACCCGCACCATCTCGGCGAGCACGCGCGGCGCATCGCAGACGCGCGGCAGGTCGAGCGCGAAGCACAGGCCCGTGTAGTAGTGGCCCTTGCCGTCCTCGATCGGGCGGATCGCGAAGGCCGGCTGGCCGTCGGGCCCGTAGCGCACCAATTCGCCGCCGGCCGTCTCCGACAACCCGTTCTCCAGGGCGAGCGACTTCACGCGCGCCACCGCGAAGGTGGCGCCGAACTGGCCCACCACGTTCACCACCACCTCGATGTCGGTGTCGGCGCAGAACTTGTCGATCTCGCGGGCGCGCGCCGCGGCCGCGGCCGGGGACTCGCGCTGCGAGACCGCGTTCACGGCGGCCGCGAAGTCGGCGATGTTGCGGTTGAAGCGCTCGATCTCCTCCTCGACCACGGGGCCGTCGCGGCTCGCGAGCTGCATGCCCACGCGCAGCTCGCGCCAGCTGCGGCGCGGGGAGGTGTCGATGGGATGCCACTGCTCGTCCACGATGCCTTCCACGTGAGTCTGCGCCATGTGGGAAGCGAGCGCATCGAGCAGGGGCTGGAGCTGCTCGCTCATCACCGGGTCGTCGGCGAGGATCACGGCGACCGTGTCGATGCGGCTCGAGACTTCCGCGGCCGGCGCGCTCGCCGCGTCCAGCTCTTCGGCGCGCTGGGGCGGCAGGGTCTGGTCGGGCGCGGAGCCGGTCGGGACCGCGCCGGGCGAGTCCGGCAGCGGGCCCAGGGTCGGCTCGCGGCGGGTTGGCGCCTTGTCGAACAGCGCATCGGGCGGGCGCTCGCCGAAATCCTCCTCGGCCTTGCGCCGCGCGCGCCGCTCCTGCACCGCGTTGTAGATCACCACCGCGACCACGAGCGCGATGCCGAAAGCGATGAGGGCGAGCTGGAGGTCGCTCACGCCGCCTGCTTCCTCGCCAATTCGATCGCCGAGTCGATGTCCACCTCGACGACCTTGGAGACGCCCGGCTCCGGCATCGTGACGCCCACCAGCTGCGCGGCGAGCTCCATGGTGATCTTGTTGTGCGTGATGAAGAGGAACTGCGTCTGGCCCGACATCTGGCGCACCAGCTCGCAGAAGCGTTCCGTGTTGGGGTCGTCCAGCGGCGCGTCCACCTCGTCCAGCAGGCAGAAAGGCGCCGGGTTCAGCTTGAAGAGCGAGAACACCAGCGCGATGGCCGTGAGCGCCTTCTCGCCGCCCGAAAGGAGCTGGATCGACTGGTTGCGCTTGCCGGGCGGCTGCGCGAACACCTGCAGCCCGGCGTCGAGGATCTCCTCGCCCGTGAGCTTGAGGCTCGCCTGCCCGCCGCCGAAGAGCGCCGGGAACATCTCCCGGAAGTTGCGATCGACGGCGTCGAAGGTCTCCTGCAGCAGCTCGCGCGTCTCGCGGTCGATGCGCTTGATGGCCGCTTCGAGCGTCTCGACGGCCTGCGTGAGGTCCGCGGCCTGGGCGTCGAGGAACGCCTTGCGCTCTTGCGCGGTGGCGAGCTCCGAGAGCGCGGCGAGGTTCACCGGCCCCAGGGCCGCGATCTCCTCGTTCAGCCGGTTGATCTCGGCCTGCATCCCCGAGGAGCGCACGCGCTTCTCGATCTGCTCGGCCATCTCCTCGCGCGTGACGCCGGCCTCTTCCAGCTGGCGCGAGTACTGCTCGGCGTTGGTCGCCGCTTCCTGCTCCTTCAGGCGCAGCTCCGTGATCCGGGTGCGCATCGGCTCGAGGCCCTGCTCCACCGCGAGGCGCGATTCTTCCAGCGCGCGCAGCTCATCGCCGATGTGCTCGAGCCCGGCGCGCGCATCGCCCAGCACCTGCTCGCGCTCGGCCTTCGTGGCGAGCGCGGCCTGCAGGCGCTCGCGCACCTGGCCTTCCTCGAGACGGCCGAGCTCGCCGGAAACGTCGGATCGCGTGGACGCGAGCGCCTGCAGGCGTTCGGCGAGCGAAGCGGCGAGCAGCGCCGCGGAGGCCACCTTGTCGTGGCAGCTGCGCTCGTGGAACTGCGCTTCCGAGTGGGCACGCTCGGCCGCCGAGATCGCGGCGCGCGCATCCACCAGCGCCTGCTGCGCGGCCGCGGCCGCCTGCTCGAGCGACTGCAGGCGCTGGACGATCACCTCGATCGCCTGGGCGCCCGCCTGCAGCGCATGCTGCGCTTCCTGCATCTCGAGGCGCTCGCGGCCCTCTTCCTCGTCGAGCTGCGCGAGCTCCTGGCGGATCGCCTCGCGCCGCTTCTGCGCCTGCTCCGAGCTCTGCGAGAGCTTGAGGTGCTCGACCTCGAGGTCGTGGTCCTGCTGGCGCTCGCGCGCGAGCTCCTCGCGGGCGCGGCGCGCCTGCTCCTGCGCGTCCTTCACCTCCGCTTCCGTCGAGCGCAGCCGCGACTCGATGTCGGAGCGCTCGCGGGCGCGCTGCGGAATGCGCGCGCCCAGCTCCTCGATCTCGCGCTGGCGCTGCAGCACGCCGTGCAGCTCCGACTGCGGGCCGTGGAACACCACGCCCTGGCGCGAGAAGAGGTGGCCCTTGCGCGAGACGATGAGGCCCCCGGCGGGCAGCAGGCGCGCGAGCTCCATGCCGTCCTCGCCCTCGGGGAGGATGAAGACGTTGGCGAGCGCGTCGCGCAGGTAGGAAAGGACGCCGGGGCGCGAACCGGTCACCACGGAAGCGAGCGGCGCGAGGCGCGAGGCGGCGCCCGGCGCATCGGCCATTCCACGATCGACGAAGAGGGCGAAGTTGCCGGGAGGCGCGTCGCGAAGGAGCGAAGGCAGCGCCGACTCGTCGGCGAGCTTCGCGGCGTTCAGGCGCACGCCGAGGGCGGCCTCGACCGCATCGTCCCAGCCCGCTTCGACGTGGATCGCCTGCCACAGGCGCTCGGCGCGCTCCAGGCCGTGGGCCTGGATCCAGTCCTTCAGCTTCGAATCGGTGTCGAGCCGCTCCTGCTGCGACTGCAGCGCCTTCAGCGCCGCTTCCAGGCTCGCGTGCTCGCGCGTGGCCTCGTGCAGGCGCTCGGTCGAGACGCGGCGTTGCTCCTCGAGCGCCGGCAGGCGCGCCTCGGCCTCCCGCTGCTCGCGCTCGAGGCCCGCGATCTTCGCGGCGAGCGACTCGCGCTCGCGCTCGATGCCGGCGAGCTTCTCGGGCTCCGGGAACACGAGGCCCATGTTCTCCTGCTTGAGGCGGTTCTTGCGTCCCTCGATCTGCCCCAGCAGCTTCAACGCGTGGGACTCGCGCGTCTCCTCGACGCCCTGCGCCTGCTCGGCCGCGTTCATCTCGGATTCGGCCGCGCGCACCTGCTGGGCCGCGTCGTGGGCCGCGGCTTGCGCCGGGGGCAGCGCCGCGCGCGCGGCCTCGATATCCGCAGCGCGTTCCCCGATCGCGGCCCGCGCCGCCTCGATCTGCGCCTGCCAGCGGTCGCGCTCGCCGTTCGCCTCCGCGATGCGCCCCTGCACCTCGTGCTCCTCGCGGCCGATGGCCTCGAGCTGCTGGCTCATGCGCCGGCGGTTCTCGCCGAGGAAGGAGAGCTCCTGCTCGAGCGACTGCACGTCCGCATTCGCGGCATAGAGCTGGCCCTGCAGCTCCTGCAGGCGGTCGGTGTGCTGGTAGTGCCTGTTGCGCAATTCCTCGAGGGCGCGCTCGTTCTCGCGCAGCTTCGCGGTCTCGGCTTCCAGCGCCACCGAGGCCTTCTGCACGTCGTTGCCGTAGCGGTTGCGCGACTGCTCGGCCTCGCGAAGGCGCGTGAAGGCGAGCAGGTTGTGGTTGAGCGCGAGCTGCGCCTGCAGCTCCGTGTACTTCGAGGCGACCTCGGCCTGCTGGGCGAGATGCGTGAGCTGCGTCTCCAGCTCGGCGCGGATGTCGCCCACGCGGGCCAGGTTCTCGCGCGTGTCCTCGAGGCGAAGCTCGGTCTCGCGGCGGCGCTCCCGGTACTTGGAAACGCCCGCGGCTTCCTCGAGGAACACGCGCAGCTCCTCGGGCTTCGAGGTGATCACGCGCGAGATCATCCCCTGCTCGATGATCGAGTAGGCGCGCGGGCCCAGCCCCGTGCCGAGGAAGATGTCCTGCACGTCGCGGCGGCGCACGTGCTGGCCGTTGATGTAGTAGTTGGAGTCGCCCTCGCGCGTGAGGATGCGCTTCACGCTGATCTCGCCGTACTGCGCCCACGCGCCCCCGATACGGCCCAGGGAATTGTCGAAGACCAGCTCGACGGAGGCGCGGCTCACGGGCTTCCTCTCGGTCGAGCCGTTGAAGATCACGTCGTGCATGTGCTCGCCGCGCAGCTGCTTGGCGGAGGACTCGCCCAGCACCCAGCGCACGGCGTCGATCACGTTGGACTTGCCGCAGCCGTTGGGGCCCACCACGCCGACGAGCTGGCCGGGTACCGCGATGGACGTCGGGTCGACGAAGGACTTGAAGCCGGAGAGCTTGACGGATGTGAGGCGCAAGGGAGGCGAAGTCTTTGTTTTGATGCCCGTTGCGGGCGGGTTGCGGGCGAGGCACTTCAGTAGAATCGGAATTTTACCGGAACGTATCGGCGATCCCAATGGCCCAGCCCCGCAAGGCCCTCGAGACCTTCCCCAACCCCCAGCCGGGGCGGGACTACGCGATCCACATGCAGATCCCGGAGTTCACGTGCCTTTGCCCCAAGACCGGGCAGCCGGACTTCGCCACCCTCCTCCTGGACTACGTCCCGGACCGCAAGTGCGTGGAGCTGAAGAGCCTCAAGCTCTACGTCTGGTCGTTCCGCAACGAGGGGCGCTTCCACGAGGCGGTCACCAACGAGATCCTCGACGACCTGGTGAAGGCCACGGCGCCGCGCTTCATGCGGCTCACCGCGAAGTTCTTCGTGCGCGGCGGGATCTTCACGACCGTGGTGGCCGAGCATCGCAAGAAGGGCTGGCAGGCGCCGCAGCGCATCGAGATCGGCCCCGCCGGCGAACAGGAAAGCACGCGCCCAGGGTCGGACGGATGATCCGCCGGCTTGCCCTCGCCGCCGCAACCTGCGCGATCGCCCTCGCGCACGCGGCCGGGGACAAGCCCTCGATTCCCGAGCTCTTCGGCGCGCCGCTCTACGACGCCCTGGCGATCTCGCCGGACGGGCGGCAGGTCGCCACCCTCGCCTACGTCGGCGGGCGCCAGAACGTGGCGGTCTTCGACGTGGCCACGCACAAGCTCACGCCGGTGACGACGTTCACCGAGCGCGACATCGCGCAAGTCCGCTGGGTGAACAGCAAGCGCCTGGTCTTCCTCACGGGGGCCTCCGGGCCCGCCTACGGCCATTCGCGCGGCGGAGGCCTCTTCGCCATCGACAGCGACGGCTCCAACATGCGCGAGCTGGGCGGCACGGACCGGATGCTCGAGCGCGGCGTGCGCCAGCAGATCCGCCCGCTCCGGGTGGTGCGCACGCTGCCGGGCGAGTCCGCGGACGTGATCGCGCAGGAATTCCTCTACGACCCGCGCTTCAACACGGCCCAGCCGGGGGCGCTGCTGCGCATCGACTCGCGAACCGGCCACCGCAAGGTGCTGTCGTGGGACAAGCCCGAGACGGCCGACGACGAGACGTGGATCGTCGACGGCAAGGGGGTGGCGCGCGCGCTCGTCGCGGAAACCAACGACCACGCGCGCGTGTACTACCGCGACGGCGACACGGATCCCTGGCGGCGCGTGGCGCAGTTCAGCGCCTTCGACGCGCACAAGTGGGTGCCGCTCGCGATGGCGGCCGACGGCCGCACGCTCTACGTCTCGTCCTGGGTCGGCCGCGACAAGGCGGCCATCGAGCGATTCGACCCCGCGAGGGGCACCTTCGAAGTGCTCGCGGAGCACCCGCAGGTGGACCTCAAGAACCTCGTGATGGGCCGCGACGGGCCGCTCGGCGTGACCTACGAGGCCGATCGCGGCGGCACGGCCTGGTTCGACCCGGGCGTGGCCGAGGTGCAAGCCGCCATCGACAAGGCGCTGCCGGGCAAGGTGAACTTCCTCGCGCCCTCCGAAGACCTGCGCCGCTTCGTCGTGACCTCCTTCTCCGACGTGGCCCCGCCCACGTTCCACGTCTTCGACCGCGCCAGCGGCAAGCTCGAGTGGCTGGCCGACAGCAAGCCGTGGATCGATCCGGCCCGCATGTCGCCGATGACGCCCGTGCACTACGCGGCGCGCGACGGCCTCGACATCCCGGGCTACCTCTCGATTCCGCGCGGCGCCGGGGAGCGCAACCTGCCCCTCGTCGTGATGGTGCACGGCGGCCCATGGGTGGACGGCGACCTGTGGAGCTTCAACCCCGAGGTGCAATTCTTCACCTCGCGCGGCTACGCCGTCCTGCAGCCCAACTACCGCGGCACCACGCGCTACGGCTGGAAGCATTTCGCGTCGAGCTTCGGCCAGTGGGGCCTCGCGATGCAGGACGACATCGCCGACGGCGTGCGCTGGGCCATCGCGCAAGGCGTGGCCGACCCGAGGCGCATCTGCATCTACGGGGCGAGCTACGGCGGCTATGCGGTGCTGATGGGCCTCGCCAGGACGCCCGGGCTTTTCCGCTGCGGCATCGACTACATGGGCATCACGGACCTCAAGCTCTACGCGACCGCCAGCTGGAGCGACTACGCCTACTCCGCTTTCGCAACCCACGAGATGGATGCGATGATTGGCGACGTCGTGGACGACAGGAAGCGCCTGCAGGCCACGTCGCCCGTGGAGCTCGCGGCGCGCATCAAGGCGCCCGTGCTGATGGCCTACGCGCTGGAGGACCGGCGCGTCGTCCCCGAGCACGGCTTCCGGATGAAGGCGGCGCTGGAGGCGGCCGGCAATCCACCGCAATGGATCCTGGTGGAGGGCGAAGGCCACGGCTTGCGCACGATGAAGAACGAAGAGATGTTCTACGGCGCGGTCGAGAAATTCCTCGCCGTGAACCTTGCGGACCGCAGACCTGGGGAGGTCAAATGAAGAAGATCCTGCTGGCACTGATGATCGCGGCTTCGCCCGCCTGGGCCGCGGACGACAAGACGCCGATCGACGCGTTCTTCAAGATCCCGCAGTACGGGGTCATGTCCATTTCGCCCGACGGCACGCGCATCGCGGCCCTCGCCCCCGTGAACGGGCGGCAGAACCTCGTCGTGGTGGACCTGGAGCACAAGAAGGCCACGCCGCTCACGGGGCTCGACAACAAGGACATCGTTTCCCTGCGCTGGCTGAACGCCAAGCGCCTCATGGTGCGCACGGGAACGCTCGGCACGCGCGACAACGATGCCCGCGGCGGCGGCACCTACGCCATCGACATCGATGGAAGCGACGAGCGCCGCGTGGCCGAAGGCGGCGACGAGCTCGCCTTCGGCGGGCTCCAGACCACCTACCACGACACCCGGGTGATCCGCACCTTGCCCGGCACCGACGACGTCGTGGCCCAATCGGTCCTGTTCGAGTCCCAGAAGGTGACGCCCGAGGGCCTGGTGCGCATCAATACGCGCACCGCGCGGCGCACCCCCATCTCGGGGACCAAGCCCGACGGGGGCGACGACGAGGCCTGGGTCGTGGACAACAAGGGCGTGCCTCGCGTGTTCGTGGCCTCCTCCGACCGCAAGGTGCGCATCTGGTACCGGCCGAACGCCGACACCGAGTGGCGCAAGATCGACGAGTACGGCACGCTCGCCGAAGGGCAGTGGCGCCCGCTCGCGGTGGCCGACGACGACCGCACCCTGATCGTCTCCTCCTACCGCGGCCAGGACAAGGCCGTGATCGCGCGCTACGACCCCGAGAAGAAGGCCTTCGTCGAGACCCTCGCCGCGCACCCGCAGGTGGACCTGGCCGACCTCGTGATCGACCGCTCGGGCAACGTGGTGGGCGTGCGCTACGACGCCGACAAGGCCGGCACGGCGTGGTTCGACGAGAAGCTCGCGGCCGTGCAGGCGACCATCGACAAGGTCCTGCCCGACGCCGTGAACCTCCTCTCGTTCTCGGACGACCGCCAGAAGTTCGTGATCCTGTCGTACTCCGACGTGAACCCGGGCACGTTCTATTACTTCGACCGCGGCACCGGCAAGCTGCAATGGCTCGCCGACCGCATGCCGTGGATCGACCCGAAGAAGATGTCGCACATGACGGCGGTTCGCTACAAGTCGCGCGACGGCTTCGAGGTTCCGGCCTACCTCACGCTGCCGCGCGGCAAAGCGGGCAAGAACCTGCCGCTGGTGATGATGATCCACGGCGGCCCGTGGATCGCGGGCGACGAATGGGGCTACGAGCCCGAGGCGCAGTTCCTCGCCTCGCGCGGCTACGCCGTCCTGCAGCCCAACTACCGCGGCACCACGCGCTACGGCTGGAAGTACTTCACCGCGAGCTTCAAGCAATGGGGTCTCACGATGCAGGACGACATCTCCGACGGCGTGAAGTGGGCGGTCGAGCAGGGCATCGCGGATCCGGCCCGCGTCTGCATCTACGGGGCGAGCTACGGCGGCTACGCCACGATGATGGGCCTGGTGAAGGATCCCGATCTCTACAAGTGCGGCATCAACTACGTGGGCGTGACGGACCTGGAGCTGTTCGTCTCCGCGACGTGGTCCGATTTCGCCTACTCGCCGTGGCTCAACAACGAGATGAAGAGCATGTTCGGCGACGAGTCCAAGGACGCCGAGCAGCTCAAGGCGACCTCCCCGGCCCTGCACGCCGACCGCATCAAGGCGCCCGTCCTCATGGCCTACGGCGCGGCCGACCGCCGCGTCGTTCCCGACCACGGCTTCCGCATGAAGGCCGCGATGGAGAAGGTGGGGCAGAAGCCCGAGTGGATGATCGCCGAGGGCGAGGGCCACGGATACCGCGACCCCGCCAACCAGGTGATGTTCTACGGCGCGATGGAGAAGTTCCTCGACAAGTACATCGGGCACTAGCCGGGGTCAGAGCCCTTTTCCGCGCGAAAAGGGCTCTGACCCCCCGCCGCGAGGCTCGCGGCCACGATGAGGGCGCCGCCGATCCAGTCGCGGCGGCGTAGCGCCTCGCCCGCGAGCAGGTAGGCCGCGACCGCGGCCACCACCAGCTCGAAGAGCAGGATCACGATCGCGCGGTTGGCGGGCAGCCTCGAAAGGCCGTACTGCAGCGCGAGGCTCATGGCGAGCAGCGTCATGCCGATGGCGATCACGAGCGGCGCCTGGCCCCAGGCGCTGTGCAGCGCTTGCGTGGCGCCCAGGGTGCTCGCCGGCAGGTGCACGAGGCTCGCGACGGTGACGCCGGCCCAGATCACGATGGACTTCGCGGCATCTCCCATGCCGTCGAGCTTGCGCACCAGCACGTTGCCGAGGGCGAAGAGGAATCCCGCGGCGAGCCCGAGCCACTCGGCGCGCTCGCGCGGCACCGGCAAGCCGATCTCCGGCTTCCACAGCATCACCATCGCGCCGGTGAAGGCGAGCGCCATCACGGCAAGGCCCGTGCCGTCGAGGCGTTCGGCGAGCAGCAATCGCGCGAGCGGCACCGTCCAGAGCGGCGCGAGGTAGAAGAGCAGCAGCACGCGCATCACCTCGCCGTCCAGCACGGCGAGCACGTAGGCCAGGTTGCTCCAGCCGATCGCCGCCCCCATGAGGATCGCGAGCGGCGGCATGCGCGCGAGGCTCGCCGCGGCGCGCGGGAACAACGCGACGCCCACGACGAGCGCGGTGCCGTAGGTGAGGAGCGTGGACCACAGGCCATCGAGGCCGCCGTGCGCGAGGATCCGGTACGGGTACCAGACCACGCCCCAGGTCGAGGCGCCAACGAGGAGCGCCCAGGTGGGCGCGGCGGGCGAGGCCTTCAAGGGTAACATCCGTCGCGATGAGCTCGTTCGCAGTGTTGCACATCACCTCGCTGCTCGGGGGCGGCGTGGATCGCCACGTGCGCGACATCACGCGCGCCGCGGCGGGCGAGCACGTCGCCTGGCACGTTTCGGCGCGCGCCGACGTGCTCGAGGTTCCCCGCCGCGAGGAAATCCTGCCGATCGACCCGCAAGCCTGCGAGCGCGAGCCCGCCGCGCTCGCCGCATGGCTTCGCGCGCGCCGCATCGGCATCATCCATGCGCACGCCGTGAGCGAGGCCGCGCGGGCGCGCACCCGGTGGGCGGCGCACGAGCTGGGCGTGCCGTTCGTCGTCACCGTGCACGACGTGCTTTTCCTGCGCGCCGACGGTCTCGAGCCCGGCGCGCCGCCCGGGCCCGATCCGCGCTGGCTCGCCGGGACCTCCGCATTCCTCCACGAAGCCGCAGCCGTCGTGGTGCCGTCGCAGTACATCGGCGACCTCGTGCTCAAGCACACCGGCATTCACGCGACGGTGGTTCCGAACGGGACCAGCGTGTCGTCGCTGCCGCCCAGCCCGCAGGCGCGAGCCGAATTCCTCGCGCGCCGCCCGCGCCACGTGGCCGCCGTGATCGGCGCGATCGGGCCGCACAAGGGCAGCGCGATCCTCGATGCGCTTTCGTTCGCGCTTGCCGGGTCGGACATCGCCGTGGTCGTGGTGGGATACCTCGACATGCAGGTGGTGCCCGGCTGGCGCGGCGACCATGTCTTCGTGCATGGCGCCTACCAGGACGACGAGGTGGGGCCGCTCCTCGCGGCTTACGGCGCCGAGATCGCCCTCTTTCCCCACCAGGTGCCGGAGAGCTTCAGCTACACGCTCTCGGACGCCTGGGCCGCGGGCCTGCCCGTGCTCGTGCCGCGCGAGGGCGCGCTGGGCGAGCGGCTCGAGCGCCACGGGGGCGGATGGTTCCTGCCGCCGGGATTCGGCGCGAGCGAGGTCGCCGCGCAATTGCGCCGGCTCCTTTCCGCCGAAGGAGCGGCCGACGTCGCGAAGGTAAGATCGGGGATCGCCGTGCCCGATCCCGGGCGCGTCCCCACGCTCGCCGACATGACCCGTTCCCTCGACGCGCTCTACGAGCGCTTCGGCATCGATCCCTCCGCCGCGCCGGCGCCGGATTCGCCGCAGGTGAAGGCGCTGCTCGCCAGGAACCTGGACGGCGCCCTCTTCCGCCAGGAGCTGGTGCGGCTTGCCGACGAGATCGGGCAGGTTCGCGCGGCCCTCGAGCACGAGCGGGGCGAGGCCGCGAAGTTCGCCGCCGAGGCGCGCGCCTGGATCGCCAAGCTCGAGGCGGACATCGCCGGCGTGCAGTCGGACCTCGCGCGCGAGGTCGAGGAGCGCCGCGCCCTGGGACAGGAGAACGTGCAGCTCGGCATCCACAAGGCCGCATTCGACCTGCTGCCCGACGTGATCCGGCGCATGCTGCTCAAGAAGATCCTCAATGCGCGAAGTTGACATCAGCATCGTCACGTACCGCCCCGATGTCGCGCTGCTCACGCAATTGCTGGCGAGCCTCGCGGAGCCCACGACCGAGCCGCTCGCGCGCAACCTCTTCATCCAGGACAACAGTCCCGAGCCCGAGACGGCGGTGAGGCTCGCCGCATTGCCGTTGCTGCAGGCAGGCGGCCCCTTCGCGCGCGTGGACCTCAAGGTTTCGGGCGCCAACCTGGGCTTCGGCCGCGGGCACAACGCCAACGCCGCGCGCGGGCAGGCACCGTTCCTGCTGGTGCTGAACCAGGATTGCGTCCTCGAGCCCGGCGTGCTCGGGCGCCTCGTGGAATCGGCCGCGAGCGATCCGGGCGACATCGCGATCTGGGAGCTGCGCCAGATCCCCTACGAGCACCCCAAGTCCTACGACCCGGTGACGCTCGACACGCCCTGGGCGAGCGGCGCGGCGCTGCTGGCGCGCCGCAGCGGCTTCGAGGCGGTGGGCGGCTTCGAGCCGCGCATCTTCATGTACGGCGAGGACGTGGACCTCTCGTGGCGCCTTCGCGCCCGCGGCTGGCGCGTCGTGTACCGGCCGCGGCTCGCGGTCGTGCACCGCACCTACAAGGAGGCGAACGAGGTGAAGCCGCTGCAGGTCTTCGGCGGCGTGCTCACCAACCTCGCGCTGCGCGCGCGCTACGGCGGTTTCCTGCGCACGCTCGAGGGCCTCATGATGCTCACCGCCGAGATCCTCTCGCCGCAGTCGTTTCCCGGGCGGCGCTGGGGCCTCGTGAAATCCGGCCTCAAGTTCCTCTGGCGCTGGCCGTACTTCGTCTGGACCTCGGTGCTCGCCACCGACAGGTTCCACCCGCACTTCGCCGGCTGGGGCTACGAGCTGCGCCGCGACGGCGCCTTCGTCGAGATGCACTCGCGCCGCGAGGCGCAGCCGCCGCGCCCGCTCGCCTCCATCCTCATCCGCACCGTGGGCCGGCCCGCCTGGCTTCGCGAGGCGCTCGCGAGCTGCGCGAACCAGACCTATCCCAACCTCGAGGTGGTGGTGATCGAGGACGGACCCGAGAGCTCCCGCGCGGTGATCGACGAGTTTTCGGACCGGCTCGCCATCCGCTACCGCGCCACCGGCGAGCGCGTGGGGCGCGCGCGCGCCGGCAACCTCGCGCTCGCCGAGGCCCGCGGCGAATGGCTCAACTTCCTCGACGACGACGACCTCTTCTTCGCCGACCACGTCGAGGTGCTGGTGGACGCCGTCCAGCGCGCCGGCGCCGCCGGGGGCTACGCGCTCGCGTGGGAGACCCAGACCGAGTTCCTCGACAAGCAGCACGCGCGCTACGAGGAGATCATGCACGTCACGCGCCATTGGCAGCGCTTTGACCGCCTCACGCTGTGGCACCACAATTACCTGCCGATCCAGGCGGTGCTCTTCAACCGGCGGCTCTACGAGCGCTACGGGGGATTCGCGGAGGACATGGACCAGCTCGAGGACTGGAACCTGTGGACGCGCTACACGCTCGAGGACGACTTCGTGCTGGTGGAGAAGACGACCTCGAAGTACCGCGTGCCGGCCAACGCGCGCGTGGCCGCCGACCGCCAGGCCCTCCTCGACAAGGCCTACCTCGACGCCCTCGAGCGCCAGCGCGCGCTGCAGCTCACGCTCTCCCCGCGCGCGATCTCCGAGATGGCCGAGTCGTACGTGCGCGGCCAGGCGGTGATGATGGTCACGCGGCTGGACCTGCGCCGCCTCATGGGCTCCAACCGCTTGCTCGCGCGGCTCGCCGCCTACCGCCAGCCCGCGAAGCAGGTGTTGCGGCGCCTGCGCCTGGTGCGATGAACGAGCTTCCCTTCACCGGCGAGCGGTTCATCCCCGGCACGCAGGGGGAGATCTGGATCGAGCACTGGCACCGCTACCACTTCGCGCGGCGCTGGGCCGCGGGCAAGCGCGTGCTCGACGTGGCCTGCGGCGAGGGCTACGGTTCGGCGCTGCTCGCGCAGGTC
Organism: Usitatibacter sp.; assembly: GCA_035519515.1. GTDB lineage: Bacteria > Pseudomonadota > Gammaproteobacteria > Burkholderiales > Usitatibacteraceae > Usitatibacter. The sequence continues at coordinate 4,765 of DATIWC010000058.1, read as the reverse complement.
GCGGCGAGCGTAGTGGGCATCGACATCGCCGAGGCGGCGATCGCGCACGCGAAGCAGGCCTATGCGGCCGTCCCCAACCTGGAATTGCGTTGCGCGCCGTGCACGGCGCTGGGCCTGCCCGACGCGAGCGTCGACCTCGCGGTGTCCTTCGAGACCGTCGAGCACATCGCCGAGCAGCAGCAGTTCGTGGACGAGCTTGCGCGCGTGCTGAAACCCGGCGGCGTGCTGCTCCTCTCGTGCCCCAACAAGCTCGAGTACACCGACAAGCGCGCCTACGTGAACGAGTTCCACGTGAAGGAGCTCTACCGCGCCGAGCTCGGGCAGCTCATCGGCTCCCGCTTCCCGCACGTGGAGTGGTTCGCGCAGCGCCCTTCGTTCTTCTCGCTCATCGCGCCCGAGCAGCCGCAAGGCGCGCAGGGCGAAGTGGTCGAGACCGAGGAGGCGGATCCCTCGCGCGCCGAAAGCACCATCGCCAATGCGCTCTACTTCATCGTCGCCGCGAGCCGCGACCGGGCCGCGCTCGCCGCGGTGCCCCCCGCGGTCTCGGTCTTCTCCGACCGCGGGGACTGGGTGCACCACGACTACGTGAAGGTGATGGGCATGCTGGAGCGCTCGGCGGCGTCCGGGCAGGAGCTCGCGGCGCAGGTGGCGAGGCAGCAGGCCGAGATGGCGGAGCTTTCCGGCCAGTTGCGCGCCGCGCACGCGGCGCACCTCAAGGCCGAGCAGAGCGTGGTGCTCGGGCACGCCACGGTCGCCGCGCTGCAGGCCGAAGTGGCCGCCCGCGAGGCGGCGCTGGGGGCCAAGCAGCGCGAGGTGGATGCCCGCGGCGGATGGCGCTGGTGGTTCAAGCTTCCGCTCGTCCGGCTGGGGCTGCTCAAGTAAAATCCGGGGATGAATCCCCGCCTCGACCTGCTGCAGCCCTACCCCTTCGAGAGGCTGCGCGCGCTGCTGGCCGGCCTCGCCCCGCCCGCCGGCGTCGCGCCCATCAGCCTGGGCCTGGGCGAGCCGCAGCACCCGACGCCCGAAATCATCAAGGAAGCGATCCGCGCGAACCTCGCCGGGCTCTCGCGCTACCCCGCGACCGCGGGCGAGCCGGCGCTGCGCGAGGCGATCGCCGCATGGATCACGCGCCGCTTCGGCATCGCCGGCCTCGACCCGGCCACCCAGGTGATCCCGGTGAACGGCACCAAGGAAGCGCTCTTCTCGTTCGTGCAGGCGGCGCTCGATCCCGAGGAACGCGACGCCTGGGTGATCTGCCCGAACCCGTTCTACCAGATCTACGAGGGCGCGACGCTGCTCGCCGGAGCAAAGCCCTGGTTCATCGACTCGCTGCCCGCGCGCAAGCTCGCCCCCGACTGGGACGCCGTGCCGGCGCAGGTGTGGGCGAAGACCCGCGTGGTGATCGCCTGCTCGCCCAACAACCCGCACGGCCGCGTGATGACGCGCGACGAGTGGAGGCGCCTGTTCGAGCTTTCCGACCGCCACGGCTTCGTGATCGTCGCCGACGAGTGCTACAGCGAGATCTACTTCGACGAGGCGCGGGCGCCACTGGGCGCATTGACCGCCGCCTCCGCGCTCGGCCGCGCGAGCTTCCCGCGCCTCATCTCAATGGGATCGCTGTCGAAGCGCTCGAGCGCGCCGGGGCTACGGTCCGGCTACGCCGCGGGCGACCGCGACGTCCTCGCGCGCTTCCTCAAGTACCGCACCTACCACGGCAGCGCCATGAGCAACACGGTGCAGGCGGCCTCCATCGCCGCGTGGCAGGACGAATCGCACGTGATCGAGAACCGGCGCCTCTATCGCGAGAAGTTCGCGGCGTTCTTCGAGCGCGTGAATCCCGTGCTGCCCCTGAACATGCCCGAAGCGGCGTTCTACTTCTGGGCCGCGGTGGGCGGGGACGACACCGCCTTCACGCGCGAGCTCTACGCCGGCACCGGCATCACGGTGCTCCCGGGCAGCTTCATCGCCCGCGACGCGCACGGCGTGAACCCGGGGCGCGGCTACGTGCGCATGGCGCTCGTCTCCACGCTCGCCGAGGGCATCGAGGCGGCCGAGCGTCTCCATGGTTTCCTCGCTCGCGCCGCGCAGCCCGCGCGCAAGGTGGTCTAGGTGGACCAGCCCACGGGCCTGCAGGCCACCATCGACGCCGCCTGGGAGCGCCGCGGCGAGATCTCGCCCGCCGCCGCGCCGGCCGGCGTGAAGGAAGCGGTCGAGCACGTGATCGACGAGCTGGACGCGGGGCGGCTGCGGGTCGCCGAGAAGCGCGGCGCCGAATGGATCACGCACCAATGGATCAAGAAGGCGGTGCTGCTCTCCTTCCGCCTGCGCGACAACGAGATCATGCAGGGCGGCTTCACCCACTACTTCGACAAGGTGGACTCGAAGTTCGCCCGCTATTCGCAGGAAGACTTCGCCGCGGGCGGCTACCGCGTGGTGCCGCCGGCCGCCGCGCGCCACGGCGCCTTCATCGCGAAGAACGTGGTGCTGATGCCCTCGTACGTGAACATCGGCGCCTACGTGGACGAAGGCACCATGGTGGACACGTGGGCCACCGTCGGCTCCTGCGCCCAGATCGGCAGGAACGTGCACCTCTCCGGCGGCGTGGGCATCGGCGGCGTGCTCGAGCCCCTCCAGGCCAACCCCACCATCATCGAGGACAACTGCTTCATCGGCGCCCGCAGCGAGGTGGTCGAAGGCGTGATCGTGGGCGAGGGCTCGGTCATTTCCATGGGCGTCTACATCGGCCAGAGCACCAAGATCTACAACCGGGCCACCGGCGAGGTGTCCTACGGGAAGATTCCGCCGGGAAGCGTCGTAGTTTCCGGCAACTTGCCCGGGGGAGACGGGCGGTATAGTCTCTATTGCGCTGTGATCATCAAGCAGGTGGATGCCAAGACCCGCGCCAAGACGGGAATCAACGATTTGCTGCGAGGTGATTGAGTCACTCGGGGACAGATCACAGTCCGATCCAGAAGTGACCTGTCCCCCTCAACGAGAGGCGCACCGAATGTTCATCGAAAAGCTCCTGCAGCTGATGGCCGAGAAGAAGGCCTCGGACATCTTCATCTCCGCGGGCTCGCCCATCAGCATCAAGATCCAGGGCACCATCATGCCGGTCAACCCGGCGGTGATGGACGCCGAGCAGACCAAGAAGATCTGCTTCGAGATGCTCACGCCCAAGCAGACGGAAACCTTCGAGAGGGACCAGGAGCTCAACTTCTCGAAGCCGATGCCGGGCCTGGGCAACTTCCGGGTGAACATGTTCTGGCAGAAGGGCGCGGTCTCGTGCGTGATCCGCTACATCACGGCGGACATCCCGAAGATGGCGGATCTCAACCTGCCGCAGGTGCTGGCTTCCCTCATCATGGAAAAGCGCGGCCTCGTCCTCGTGGTGGGCGCGACGGGCTCGGGCAAGTCGACGAGCTTGGCCTCCATGATCGACTACCGCAACTCCATGGGGCCCGGGCACATCCTCACGATGGAGGACCCGGTCGAGTACGTCTTCACGCCGAAGAAGTGCATCGTCAACCAGCGCGAGGTCGGCAACGACACGCACTCGTTCCACGACGCGCTGCGCAACGCCATGCGCCAGGCGCCCGACATCATCCTGATCGGCGAGATCCGCGACCTCGAGACCATGCGCATGGCACTCACCTACGCGCTCTCCGGGCACCTCTGCCTCGCCACGCTGCACGCCAACAACGCCTACCAGGCGATGAACCGCGTGATCAGCTTCTTCCCGCTGGAAGTGCGCCCGATGCTGCTGCAGGACCTCTCGGTGTCCCTCAAGGCCGTGATGTCCCAGCGCCTCATCAAGACCGTGGACGGCAAGCGCACGCCCGCGGTGGAAGTGCTGCTCAACACGCGCAACATCCAGGAGCTGATCGAGAAGGGCGAGATCGGCGAGATCAAGGAAGCCATGGAGAAGTCCATGTCGCCCGGCTCGCAGACCTTCGAGCAGGACCTCTTCCGCCTCGTGCGCCAGGGCAAGATCTCCACCGACGAGGCGCTCGCCAACGCCGACTCCGCGACCAACCTGGGCCTGCTGCTGGGCAACTCGGGGATCATGCCCGCCGCCGCCGAGCGCGCGAAGCAGCCCGGCCCGGGCGCCCCGCGCCCCGGCGCGCCCTCGTTCGGCGAATTCAAGATCAGCGAAGAGTCCGAGGAGCAGCGTTTCTGAAGTCCGTCGAGGAAAACCTCACCCGGTACGCCGCCTACCACCGCGACCGGCGCAACATCGCAACGCACTTCGTCGGCATCCCGATGATCGTCTTCTCGGTGGTGCTCGCCCTCGAGGTGGTCGCGATCATCGTGAACGGCTGGACGGTGAGCGCCGCGGCGGTCGTCTCGATCCTCGCCGCCGCCTACTATCTGAAGCAGGATTGGGCGATGGGGCTCGCGATGGCGGTCGTGCTCTTCCTCATGTGCGCCGCGGGCAGCGAGATCGAGCCGCGCCTGGGCACCGGCGCCACGCTCGGCACCGCCGCCTTCTTCTTCGTGCTGGGCTGGGCGCTGCAGTTCCTCGGCCACAAGTACGAGGGCATGAAGCCCGCGTTCTTCGATGACGTGATGGGGCTTGCCGTCGGGCCGCTCTTCGTCTGCGCCGAGGTGTTCTTCTACTTCGGCGCCCACCCGGCCTTGCAACGCTACATCGAGGAGCGCGTCGGGCCCACGGTCGCGCGCCGCGTGCACGCGGGCAGCACGGCGTCTTGAAGAACGAGACCCTGGAGCTCGCGCGGGCGCTGATCCGCCGCAAGTCCGTCAC